>JBKJIQ010000040.1:0-215805 GCA_046598395.1 Acidimicrobiia bacterium | reverse complement strand
GGCAAGCCCCTCGTCGATGACCGTCGGCAGCTCAGCACCTTCTTGACCGAGTGGCTCGAAGACGTAGTCACTCCGACCGTGCGTCCCAGGACTACC
This sequence comes from Acidimicrobiia bacterium, assembly GCA_046598395.1. Lineage (GTDB taxonomy): Bacteria > Actinomycetota > Acidimicrobiia > IMCC26256 > JAENVU01 > JAENVU01. The sequence continues at coordinate 215,709 of JBKJIQ010000040.1, read as the reverse complement.
GAGGCGTATCGCTGGGCCGTCGATCGCCACATCGTCCCTGCGATCGGGAACGTGACGCTAGCCAAGCTCAACGCCAGTCACGTTCAGAAGCTGATTTCGGAGAAGGTGAAGAGTGACCTCTCCGATCGGTCGGTCGAGTTCATCTGGCAGGTTCTGCGCCGGGCACTCAAGGTCGCAATGCGATGGGGACTCGTCACGCAGAATGTCGCCGAGCTGGCCACTCCACCTCGGCCAACGCACAAGGAGGTCAAGACCTTCACGGTGGAGGAAATCCGGGGCATTATCAAATCCTCGCTCGGGCTGCATCACGAGGCAGTCTTCGTGGTCGCCCTCACCTGCGGGCTGCGCCGGGGCGAGATCCTCGGCCTTCGGTGGTCTGACCTTGACCTCGATGCGGACCCGGCGAAGCTGTCGGTCCAGAACACACTCCAGCGGATCAACGGTGCGCTCGTCCAGGGACCGCCGAAGTCTGCCAAGAGTCGCCGGGTCATCAGCTTGTCCTTCACGGCACGGGACGCACTGCGTCGCCGCCGCACTGCTCAACGTCGGGAGCGGCTCGTCGCCGGTCCTGCTTGGGAGGACACCGGCTTGGTGTTTACCAAGGCGCTCGGCGCACCCTGCGAGCCGACCACGGTGCTCAAGTCATGGCACAACCATCTGGAAAGCGTCGGTCTCAAGAAGGAGCCGCTCCACAACGCCCGTCACGCCGCCGCCTCATTGATGCTGTCCGAAGGAGTGCCACTCAAGGTCGTGTCGGAGACGCTCGGGCACTCCACGATCCGGCTTACCGCCGACACCTACGGTCACCTCATGCCGGGTGACAGCGATCGTGCCGCCGAGGCCATGAACCGGGCTCTCGGTGCGTCATCGTGATCAGTTTGGCTACACGAATGGCTACACCCGCCCGGGCTGGGCGACTTCTGCCCATCGGCACATGGGCTCTGACCAGCCATTTTGGGAGTGGAGACGATGGGACTCGAACCCACGACTTCCTGCTTGCAAAGCAGGTGCTCTAGCCAACTGAGCTACGTCCCCGAGGGACCTCCATCGTAGGGGACCCGCCGGGCCGGAACCGTTTCCAAACCTCAAGGTGCCGGAGTTCCATGTCGACCAACCCGTCATGACCAACGCTCGTGATGAAGCGGAACTGATCGCCGCGGCTCAGCAAGTGGTCGGCGACGCCGAGATCGTCCTCTCCGCCGGCATATTCGGCCCTCAGGATGCAATGAAGCCGGTGGTTCAGGGACAAACCGTAGGCGCATTGCTCGCGGGACCGCTCGGCGTGCTCGTGGGCGGCGCGGTCGGGCGCGAGAGCTACGGCAAGGAACACGACATCACGATGCAACTGATCGTGGCCGTCACTGCCACCAAGGTCTACGTCATCACCTGCGGTGACGATGCGCCGTCGCGGGTCTACGAGACCTTTGATCGAGCGACGACCACCGTGGGAGTCAAGCGAGTGGGCGTGTCGCGCATCGTGACCCTCGAGGACTCTGCCGCCGGAACCCACATCCGATTGCACGGGGCAGTAGCTCGGTACATGCCCCAATCTGGCCCGGACGAAGACGTGATCGCCGAACTCACGAAGGCCGCGTAGCCGAACCGTCAGCCCATCGCCGCGGCCATCTCGGCCAGCGTGGTCACCGTGCGCCAATTGCGCGTGGTGCCGTGAAGCCCGAGCTTGTGAATCATCGGCTCGGCCGCGATCTTCGACCGGCCCAACCCGTTCGGCGTGTGCAAGTAGGCGTGGGGACCGATCACCTCGACCTCGTCGGGCGCGTAGCGCGGCGCGTCGACCGCGTCCACCGTGGGTGTACTCTCTTCGTACAGGAATACGACGTGCAACATCTTCTCGTCGGCACCGCGCCCGAGGAAGGGGTTGTCGTTCACCACGGTCGCCAGGTCTGGCGCAGTCCGTACCACCACGCGCGAATCCACACCCGTTTCCGCGAGGATCGCATCGTGCAAGGTGGTTGCCACCTTCGCCGCGCCAAGGCGCGACGTGAAGACCGCGTTGCCGCTCTGGATGTAGGTCTGCGCATCGCCGAAGCCACATCCGGTGGCGACCGCTCGCAGGCTCACCATTGGCAGCTTGTTATGGCCGCCCACGTTGACTCCGCGTAACAACGCGACGTACACGGTCATGTCCGGCTCAGTGCCGACGCGCGCTACTTGTACCCGACCATGATGTGCTCGATCCACGCTTGCGGGGCCGCCGAGATGAGCGTGTTGAGGTCGAGGTAGTCGTGCCAGCGCGTGATCATGCCGTCCTTGATCTCATGCACCGAACAGAACGGCAGGTGTACGTGCTCGCCGCTCTCCCAGAACCACTCTTCACTGTGCTCGGTGATCACCATGTCGCCGTCGGCCACGATCGTGCCGTCGTGCAACACGTAGTTCGCCAGTGGTGCGATTCCGAGGCGCAACCGGGCGGCAACCTCCGCGGGGCCGAACGCACCCTCCTCGGGCGCGGGTACGTCGGTGTAGTGGCCGTCGGGGGTGAAGTATGCGCCGACGGCATCGAAGTCCCGCCGACCCAGATCACTCCAGAACCGCTCGATCAGCGCCTTGTTCTCGGTAGGTGTGGTCACGGCTCAGACACTACGGGGCGATGACATTTCGCGAAACTCGGACAAATCTGCCGAGGGCCGTCAAGCGTGGCCGTGGTCCAGCCGACAAACTAAAAGATGATGCGGACCGACGCGCGCCCAAATGCCGACCTCTCGATCGCCCACCGGCTCGCCGAGACCCTCCACCACGGCTTGAGCGGCGTGCTGCGGGGCAAACCTGAGCCAGTTCGCCTCTCGCTCATCGGCCTCCTCTCCGGCGGTCACGTGCTCGTCGACGACGTCCCCGGCGTGGGCAAGACGTTGCTCGCCAAGGCCATGGCGCGCGCCGTGGGCGGGACCTTCCGCCGCGTGCAGGCCACCCCCGACCTCCTTCCCTCCGAGCTCACCGGGGTTTCGATCTTCCACCTCGCCGGGAACGAGTGGGAGTTCCGTCCTGGTCCGCTTTTCGCCAACGTGGTGCTGGTGGACGAGCTCAACCGTGCCACCCCTCGCACGCAATCGGCCTTGCTCGAAGCAATGGAGGAACGCCAAGTCACGGTCGACGGTGTGACCCGCCCCCTTCCCCAGCCGTTCTTCCTCGTCGCCACCCAGAACCCGTTCGAGACCGCCGGGACGTTCCCCCTCGTGGAAGGTCAACTCGATCGGTTCACGATCGTGATCGCGATCGGACCACCCGACGCCACCACCGAACGCGAGCTCCTGCTCGGTACGGGTGGTGAGCCCGCACTCGAGCTCCTACCACCGCTCACCGACCCGAGCGAGCTGGCGCGCGCCATCGCTGCGGTACGCACCGTGCATTGCGCGGTCGAGATCGCAGACTTCACCGTGGCCCTCTCCAACGCCACCCGATCCCACGTTGACGTTGCGATCGGCGCCAGCCCCCGGGCGTCGCTCGCGCTCCTCCATGCCGCGCAAGCACACGCCGTGCTCGACGGCCGCGACTACGTAGTCCCTGACGACATTGCGCGGCTCGCGGTACCGGTACTCGCACACCGGTTGGTGCTGCGGGATCCGGGCCGGCTCGAGGACGCGCGCACGCTCATGCGCACCGTGCTCGGGACGGTCCCCGTACCCCGACCGTGATTCACCGTGCGATGTGCCCGACGGCCGCGCGGTGACGTGAGCGCGCGCGCACAGATGTCGGGCGGAATCCCTCGGCCGATCATCGTGCCCAAGGCTGCCGTCATGCTCGAGCTCATTGGTCTCGCGCTCTTCGTCGTGGCCCGCACCACCGGTGCCGGTTGGGACATCGTGCTGCTCTGCGGAATCATCGCGGTGGTCCTCACCGGTTCTATGTTGCCCGCCTTCGTACTCGGTCGAGTCCAGATCACGGCAAGCGCACCCGCCGATGCCACCGTGGATCGGCCACTCCCTATCGAACTCACGGTCAACGGCCGCCATGTGAAGTTGCGGGTGATGACCTTCGACTCAGCGTGGTTGCGCGTCAACGGACCTGGTTCGGGGCCCGTTGTGGTCACTCCTACCAAGCGGGGCGTGGTGACCCGCCTCCGGATCGAGGTGGTCACCGCTGCGCCCCTCGGCTTGGCCCGGTGGCGCCGGCTGGTATGCGTCGACCTTGCGGTGCCCGTGAGCGTTGCCCCCCGTCGTGAATCCACGCGCTGTCCCATCGTCGTGGGTGATACCCACACCGCGTCCGAACTCGACTCCACGGCAGCCAGTGGGACCGAGCTCACCCGTGGCGTACGCGAGTACGTGGACGGCGACCCCATCCGCTCGGTCCACTGGCCGGCTACGGCGCGCAGCGGCGTGATCATGATCCGCGAACTCGAAGGCCCGCGCCGACCCCACGTGGTGATCATCGCGGATCTGCGCGGTCCTGATCCGGAAGGCGTGGCATCGCGCAGCGCGGGCATGGCCGACGATGCACTGCGCTCCGGCGCGACGGTGGAACTCAGTACCGCCGAACTCGACGGTCCACGCGTGGGTCCGGTCCCCACTCCGCTTCACGTAGGGCGGCGCCTGGCCCATGCTGTGGTGGGCGCACCCGCCCTCGGACCGTTTCCGATCGGTGCCACCGTCCACCATCTCGGCGGGGGCGGTCACCGGTGAACGACGCCCAAGACGTGGTTGCCCTCCGCGTGGCCGTATGTATCGCGGTCATGGCCGGCGCGATCGCGGCACTCCGCGAAGGCGCCGGCAGCGGCGTGCTGTGGGTCGCCGTCGTGGTGGGGTTCCCCATCGCGTTCACGGTGGGTTACCTCGTGCGCGCCACGCGCCCGCTCGCATTGCGGGTTGCGCAATCCGCTGCCGCCATCGGAATCCTTGTGGTCTTCCTCGGCCGGATCGGCAACGTCACCGACCTCGCGTCGCTCCAGATTCCACTCGCCCAATCGTTCCTCTGGCTCTTGTTGCTCCACGCGCTCGACACCCCCAACCGCCGCGGCCTCATGGTGGTCCTGGTTGCCAGCCTGGTGCTCGTCTCGCTCGCCGGCGTGTTGTCGATCTCCATGGCCATCGCGCCGTGGCTCGCCATCTGGGCATTCGCCGCTCTGTTGGGTCTCGTCCTCGGCTACCGCGCCGAACTGGAGGAGCTTCCCGGCCTCGGAGAGCTTCCGGGTCGCGCCGAGCGCCGTCCGTTCGACCGTTCGACCGTCTTGATTCCGCTCGGGGTCTTGGTCACCGTCATTGCGGTCGGCTTCGCCGTGTTCATGGTGGTCCCGGTCGCGGGGTCGAACCGTGCGCTCACCTTCCCGTCCCAACTTCCCGACAACACCGCGCGTCGTCCCAACGGCGCGCTCAGCAATCCGTCGCTCGGCTCCGAAGATCCATCGTCGAACGGTTCGGGTGGGAATGGGACCGCGGCGTCGTTCGGATACTTCGGGTTCTCGAATCAGCTCGACACCGCCGTGCGCGGCCGCCCGAACGACACCCTCGTGATGCGCGTACGGGCGTCGTCACCCGATTTCTGGAAGGGTCAGACCTTCGACGCATGGAACGGCCGGGTGTGGACGTTCTCCAATGACAAACCCCAGCTCATTCGCGGTGATCAACCGATCCCGATTCCGCGAGTCCCCGCCGACGGTCCGGTGGAGGTCGCGCTCAACACCGACGAACTCGTCCAGACGTACTACCTCGAACAGTCCGGGCCGAACTCGATCTTCGCGGCGAATCGCGCCACCAGGGTGTACTTCCCCGAACGTTCGATCTTCCAGACATCCGACGGATCGTTACGCGCCGGCGTTGCGCTCGACGCGCAGGCCGTCTACACCGTGGTGAGTGAACGGACCCTCGTCACTGCACCCGCGTTGCGGGCCAGCATTGCGACCGACCTTCCGCCGGAACTTGCGCAGCAGTATGCCCAACGACCGATCACCACCGACCGGGTTCGCGCCCTCGCGCGCCAAATCACCGCCAGCTCACCCACCACCTTCGACAAGATCAACGCGATTGAAGCCTGGCTGTCTGCGCACACGCAGTACTCGCTCAACATCCCGCCGCTCCCCAAAGGGAAGGACGCCGTCGACCAATACCTGTTCGTGGACCGCAAGGGGTTCTGTGAACAGATCGGTACTTCGCTCGTGGTCATGTTGCGCGAGCTCGGCATCCCCGCCCGCCTAGCGGTGGGCTACGCACCCGGTGAGCGCAATCCGTTCACCGGGCTCTACGAGGTGAAGGGCAGCGACGCCCATGCCTGGGCCGAGGTCTATTTCCCGGGCGTCGGTTGGCAGGGCTTCGATCCCACCGCCACGGTTCCGCTCGCCGGCGATTCCCAGATCGACGCGGCCGGGTCCGGCGCGCTGGCGTACCTCAGCTCACGGCTCCACATTCCGTCCGAGGTTCTGGCCGCCGTCTCGATACTCGGCGGTGTGATCGGACTCGTCTTCGCGCTGCGTTCAATGCGCCGTCGTCCGCGTCGAATCGCAATCTCGCGTTCGTGGGCATCCACCCGCCTCGCCCGACTCGAACAGTTGGGCACCCGCCGCGGTCGGCCCCGCGCGCCCACGGAAACAACCCCGCATTTCGTGCGGGCGTTGGGCACGCTCGCACCGGACCGCGAAGCTGACCTGGTGCGAGTGGGCACGACGATCGACGCCGCGATGTTCGCGAAGGACCCCCCAGTTTCGGAGGATCGCCGCTCGATCGATGCCCTCTTGGATCAGATCGAAGCCGACTGGTCCCGCACCGGAAACCCCGGAGATTTGATTCCTTCGGGTTCCCGGGAACCGTAAGCCGCCCCGAGTCGTCAGACTGGCGAGATCGAACCTGTTGGACTCACGTCCGGGGGATCGCCAAGGGAGATTCATGACCACATCGGTATTGCCCGAACCCACGCCCGTCGATCGCGAACCCCGCGGTCGGGGACCGCTGCGGATGATCGCGGCACTGAGTGCAACCGTGATCGCCGCCGGTGCCATTGCGATCGCGGTCAACCAGGACGACACCACGCCGCCGCGCCTTGCTCTCGCCGCGATGGGCGACGGCACGGAAGGAACCGCAGCGCGGTCCAGCCTCGCCGCCGACGCTTCCAGCACCCCGGGGACCGTGAGTTACGTGGTCGACGGCACGCTGCCCGCACTCGCCGACCACGGGTCCGTATGGAAGGTGATGGGGGAACCGGTCGATCAGGGCCGCGTCTCGGCCTGGGCACGGCTTCTGCACATCGACGGCGAAGTCCGCGTCACCCCGGGCGGCGGCGGCACGAGTTCGGAAGTTTCGGATTCACACGGTTCGCTCTCGGTGGGCACCACCGACCAGGCAACGTGGGTCTCGATGTCGACCGACGTGTCCGGCGGATCCACCGGTTCGGTCGGCTCCGGCGGATGCGCGGTCCCGCCGGAATCCGGTGCATCAGGCGGTGGACCGGTGCCCGCTTCCACCACCAGCGTGCCGGGCGCGGTCAGCGAAGCGCCCACCCCCACGGATCCGGTCACGTGCGTCATCGACCCGCCCACGGTTCGTTCCCCGGAACCGGTGCCGGCAACGGATCTTCCGAGCCCGGAGGCGGCCAAGACCATCGCCCGCGATGCGTTGACCAGCATGGGTGTCCTCGACGGCGACTGGACGTTCACCACCAACGATGGTGGTGCCGTCGGTATTGCATCGGGCTCCGCGTGCGGTCCGGCCGTCGACTGCATCGCGCCACAGATCGAACGGTACGTTCTCAGCCGATCCGTCACCGCGACACGTTCTGTTGAAGGCACTCCGGTAGAAGGCCTCGAATGGTCGGTCGTGGTCGGCGATCACGGTGCCATCACGAGTCTGGGCGGCCAACTCGCGTCGCTCGAACGGGTGGGCGACTACGGGTTGCGTACCCCCGCCGACGCACTGCACCTCCTCGAGTCCAGCGGCGGAGGCCCCGTCGCGCTCGGCGCGCCCGAACCCGCGATCGGAGTCGACTGCGGGACCGGCGCCGAGATGTGTCCCAATCCGCCGTGCCCCGAACTGTGCGCCACGCAACTCCCCATCACCGTGCACGTCACCGACGTTGCGCTCGGCGCGCAGGTGTGGTTCGGCTCCGAATCCTCCGCGCCCACGCAGTACGTGGTTCCGATGTATCGATTCACCGGCCACACCGACGCGGTGGCCGAGTGGCTGCTGCAGGCACTCGCTCTCAACGACCGCGCCCTCGCGCCGCCGAACACCAACCCGCCCGTTCCGCCGTCGTCACCCGGTGAGCCCGACTCAACACCGGGCGTCAAACCCGCTTTGGCCAAGCCCGCGGCGCCGACAACTCCCCGCTGACGGTTACGCGATCGGCACGCCTTCGAAGATCGCTACCTTCACCCCGCGACGCGCCAGTTCCGCGAGGAAGGGACGGGGTTCCACCACGCCGCCCAGACCGCGCACGCCCGGCACCGGGCGGACCAACCCGGGCAGCGCACCTGCGAGCGCGGCGGCGGTGAGCGCGAGCACGGTGCCCGCCGCGGTAGCCGCGCGTTCGATCGCACCGTAGACAACAGTTTCGCGTGCAGTGCCGCGCGTTCCCCATACCTCCACGCGCAGCGCACCCCAGGCATTCATCGGATCGGCGCGGCGCGGCCACGAACGAGTGGGTTTCTCGGCGGGCGCGAACCGAACGGTGGCGCGCGCGAGCCCCGGGACTGCGTGCACGAGGAGTTCGAGACCGCACGCGACCGGCTCGCACGCGCGCGCATCGACCGGGTTCGGAAACCACACCAGCTCTTCGCCGCCGCGCTTGCGAAGTTCCGTGACCACTCCGTCGCGAAGTTCCGCGCCGCGGTCTGCGAGCGCCACCCGTACCGAGCTCGCGCTCGCTTCACCCGCTGCACCCCAGCGCGCGATGTTCACGTCGTCAACGGTGTCGAACGAATCCCGCGCGAGGCGGACCAGCACATCGGCCAATCCCGGCGCGAGACCGGCCCCCGCTACCAACGACGCGTTGTGTTCGCGCGCGGAGTCATCGAGTTCGAGCAGCCGCTGAATCGTTGCCGTGTCATCAGAGGCCGAGACGAACTGCACCCCGGCTTCGATTGCGTCGCGGGCGATCGTGACGTCGTCACCTCCGGGCACTGCGCACGCCACCACATCCACCCCGGCAGGAAGATCCGTGCCCGCTTGCCAATCGACAATCTCGGAACGGTCTCCCATGGCCGCCGCGATATCGGCCGCTCGAGTAGGCCGAGCATCGGCGATCAGGAGGCGATCGACACCGGGCGTCTCAATCAGTTGGCGCGCCGCCCGACCGCCAACCTCACCGACTCCGACGAGCAGGACGGTGCTCACCGAAAGTCGGGGGCTTCGAGCTCACGCCAACCACCGTTGGTGGGTGGGACGCCACCTTTGCCCCGCAGCCGCATCAACCCACCGGCTACTGCCGCCACAAACACCACGATGAGTCCTCGCCGAAATCCCCGCACTCCCGGAGCATACCGACGCCGCCCTGCGGCGCGAGGCCCGGGCTACGCGCCCCATGTGAGGGGCGGGCCGTGACCGTGACCATGACCGACCACTCGGCGTTCGCCGCCCGGCCACACCGTGATCGCCAAATCCATCGCCACGGTGGTCGCGATGGGTTCCATTTCGAGCACCGCGATCGGGGCGTGCGCGCTCGCCACCGCCCCGAGTTCATCCACCACGTGGGTCACCCGCTGCTGCACGGCCGGGGGCATGTACTGCCACATCACGGAATGCATGAGAACGGTGACCGTCCCGACGCGCGGGACGACGTGTTCGGTCACCCAATCGTCGGCCGACGCTCGGTCCACGACCACCGGCATCGTGCGCGCCACGGTGAGCGCGTCACGCAGCCGCGCAATGCGCGCGGTTTGGTCGGGCCACACGTACGACATGAGCGTGGTCGCGCCGGCGTCGGTGGCACTGTCCAGTGGGTGGATGTCGCAGCCTCGCCGCTCCACGATCACCGTTGCCGCTTCGAACGGAGGGACGCCCACGTAGTGCGCTCCGTCAAAACGCAACGGGGAGTTCGGATCACCCCAGGCCGACGACCCCGCCGAATAGAAGTAGCGATCGAGGCGCAGATTCAACCCCGCACTGGCACCGATCTCGAAGAGTCGGACTGGCAGCGCGGTCTCCGCGACGATTTGGGCCAGGCCGGCGGCCAAGCACGCAGACCGACCGACCTCGTTCGTCTGAGGATCACGAGTGAGTGCGTCGAGCAGCGATCTCGGCGGATCAGCTGCCAAACGTCGGATTTCCTCACACGTGTGTTCCACATCACCACGCTGAGCGCCATCGGGTGTGGGCCAGGCCGCCGCGAGAGTGACAAATTCACCGGTGAGCACGCCACGGTGCAAGCCCCCCATGAGCCGCAATGGCGGCGCGGCGTTCAAGGTCATCGGCGCGTGGGCGAGCAGACCTGCGATGGCGGAATCGCCGCGATCACAATCAACGGCAAGGCGGCCGAACAACGCGGCGTAGAACTCCGACGGCGACTCGCCGAGGCGACACCCGGCCTCCTGCCAACGCAAGAGTTCCGAGGCACTGAACTCGGGGGGTTCCTCGGGTGTCATCATTGCTACTGACCTGGGGAAACGCGGGTGGGGCTAGTAAGAATCGAACTTACGACCTCGTCCTTATCAGGGACGCGCTCTAACCGACTGAGCTATAGCCCCGCGAAGCGGGGAACGTTACCAAGCGAGCCGCGCAGGGTGGCCAACCAAAGCCGCACCGACGGTGGATTGCCTCCTAGGCCTCCACCAGGGTGACCTCGACCCCGCCGACGAGATCCGAGAACACGTTGTACAACGCGGCGGCGATGACCGTGATGATCGTCATCAGCGCGACGACGACGAGGCCGATCAAGGCCGAGCCCAAAAGAATCTGGGGCGCAACCAAGCGGTAGTCCTTGGCGCTCATGATGTCGCCCATGAACCGCTCGAAGTTGTGAATACCACCCGACGCATCGAGGAGCAGCCACACCACCAGGCCCGCGATGAGCAACATCGCCAAACCGGCTAGATAAAAGCAGAACGACACCTTGAGGACCGACCACAGGTCGACGCGGGTCATCTCGACCCGAGACCGCCGCACCGGGGAATCGGACGCGCCTCGCGCCTTGGACTTGCGCGACTTCTCTGGTTTGGTCGCGCCCGGCGCCACCACAGTGCTCGTCCCCGACTCGGGTCCGGTGGTCGCTTTCGTGGCTGTCACCGCCGAGTCCATCGCTAGGTGTCCTCCTCCTCAGTGCCCTCGAGCACGAGGGCTACGGCGACCACACTCTCATCGCCTTTGACCGCCGCCACCTTGACTCCGGTGGCATCACGGCCCTGCGAAGAGATATCCCGAACGCCGGTACGAATGATATTGCCCGCCGAGGAAAAGACGAGGATCTCATCGTCGGGTGCCACCGTGAAGGCCGCCACGACCCCGACGCGGCTGGCGGTGACCTTCATGCCGCGCACGCCCTGGCCACCGCGGCCTTGGATATTGAAACGCTCCAACTTCGTGCGCTTTCCGTGTCCGCTCGCGCTTACGAACAGCATCACGGAATCGTCTTTGGCCACATCGCAGGACACCACGGCGTCTTCGGCATTCTTCAACTTCATGCCGCGCACACCCGCGGCCGCGCGGCCCATGGCCCGCACATCCGTCTCGGAGAACCGAATCGTCATCCCGTTGCGCGACACCATGAAGATGTCTTCTTCGCCGGTGGTCTGGATCACGCGCACGAGTTCGTCGTCGGGCTTGAGGTTGATGGCGATCAACCCGGTGCGCAGCGACGAGTCGTACTCGGACATCTTCGTCTTCTTCACTTGGCCGCGTTGGGTGGCAAAGAACAGGTACGAACCGTCTTCGTAAGTCCGCGTATCGATCACTGCTTGCACGCGCTCTTCCGGCCCGAGCGCGAGCAGGTTCACGATCGCGGTGCCACGCGCGGTGCGTTCCTTCATCGGGATCTCGTGCGCACGCAGTCGATACACCTTGCCGCGGTTGGAGAAGAACAAGAGGTAGGAGTGAGCGGTGGTCGTGAGCAGATGCTCCACGTAGTCCTCGTCCTTGAGGCTCGATCCCCGCACACCCTTTCCGCCGCGGCCCTGCTTGCGGAACGCGTCGGCGGCAACGGTCTTCACGTAGCCCTTGTTGGAGAGCACCACCACCACTTCTTCGTCCTCGATGAGGTCGAGGTCCGCGATGTCGCCGGTGTCGAGCGTGACCTGCGTACGACGACCCTCGGAGAACTTGTTGCGTACGTCTGCGAGTTCCTCCTTGATCACCGCCATCTTCTTCGGGTCACTCCCGAGAATGCTTTCGAGGTCGGCGATCTTGGCTTGCAGCACCGCGTACTCGTCGAGCAACTTCTGGTGTTCGAGCTGGGCCAGACGCCGCAGCGGCATCTCCAAGATGTGCTTGGCCTGCACGTCGCTGAACTCGAACGGTGTTTCCATCAACCCGGTACGGGCGGCGTCGGTATCGGCCGACGCGCGGATCAAGGCGATGATGGCATCGATCGCATCCAGCGCGCGCACGAGACCCTCGACGATGTGCGCACGATCCCGCGCCTCGCGCAATCGGTATTCGGTACGCCGCGTGATCACCACGACCTGGTGGTCGATGTACACCTGGAGTGCGTTGCGCAGATTGAGCAGACGCGGCACGCCGTCCACGAGGGCGAGCATGTGCACCGCGAAGTTCGACTGCATCGGCGTGTGCTTGTAGAGCTGGTTCAGCACCACCTGCGAGTTGGCATCGCGCTTGAGTTCCACCACCAGTCGTACGGAGTCGCCGGCGGACTCGTTCCGTACATCCCGGATGCCTTCGATCTTGCGGTCGTTGACGAGATCGGCGATCTTCGAACCGATCACTTCCACCGACGTTTGGTACGGCACCTCGGACACCACGATTCGCTGCTCGCCCTTGCGGCCTTCATCGATCTCGGCCACCGCGCGCATTTTGATGGAGCCACGCCCGGTCCGGTACACGTCTCGTGCGCCGGCTTGTCCGAGAATGAGTCCGCCGGTTGGGAAGTCCGGCGCCTTGACGAACGCCATGAGGTCATCGGAAGTGGCCTCGGGATTGTCGATCAGGTGCTGGACCGCATCGATGATCTCACCGAGGTTGTGCGGCGGAATGTTGGTGGCCATGCCCACCGCGATGCCACCGCCGCCGTTGACCAGCAGGTTCGGGTACCGCGCCGGTAGCACGGTGGGCTGCTCGTTGTTGCCGTCGTAGGTCTCTTCGAAGTCGACGGTGTCTTCGTCGATCTCGCCGAGCAGGTGCATGGCAAGCGGCGCGAGCCGTGCCTCGGTGTACCTCATGGCCGCCGGACGGTCGTTGGGGTCCGGCGACCCGAAGTTCCCGTGGCCATCCACCAGCGGGTAGCGCAACGAGAAGTCCTGGGCCATACGAGCGAGCGCGTCGTAAATCGACTGGTCGCCGTGGGGGTGGTACTTGCCCATCACATCGCCGACGGCCGACGCGCACTTCTTGTGGTTGCGGTCCGGCCGAAGCCCCCCTTCGTACATCCCGTAGAGGATTCGACGTTGCACCGGCTTCAGACCGTCGCGCGCGTCGGGCAATGCCCGCGACGTAATCACCGACATTGCGTAATCCAAGAAGGAGCGTTCCATCTCCTCTTGGATCTCGATCGGTTCGATGTTCATTTCGAGGGGCTGCGCACCGTCGGGCAACGGGACCTCCGGGTCCTGGTTTACGGGTCAAACGTGGGGTGTCAAGAAGTTGTGGTGAACTCAGATGTCGAGGAAGCGGACGTCCTTGGCGTTCTCTTGGATGAAGCCCTTGCGTGACTCCACGTTCTCGCCCATCAGGGTCGCGAACACATCGTCGGCGATCGCCGCGTCTTCCACCGAGACCTTCAACAACGATCGCGATTCACGGCTCATCGTGGTGGCGCCGAGCTCTTGCCAGTCCATTTCGCCGAGACCCTTGAACCGGCTGACTTCGACCTTGCGGTTCGGATGTTCGGCTTCAAACCTACGGAGCGCGGACTCGTCCTTGAGGTACGTGCGCTCCTTGCCCACATCGGCGCGGAACAGTGGTGGCTGCGCGACGTACACGTGGCCTCCGCGCACGAGCTCGCCCATCTGGCGATAGAAGAACGTGAGGAGCAACGTGCGGATGTGGGAGCCGTCCACATCGGCGTCACTCATCAGGATAATCTTGTGATAGCGGAGTTTCGAAAGGTCGAACTCTTCAGCGATGCTCGTTCCCGACGCGGTGATCAGCGTCTGGATCTCCTCGTTCTTGAGCATCTTGTCCATGCGGGCGCGCTCGACGTTGAGGATCTTCCCTCGGATCGGCAGGATCGCTTGGTACTCCGGATTACGAGCGCGTTTTGCCGAACCACCCGCGCTGTCACCCTCCACGATGAACAGTTCGCACTGCGACGGATCCTTCGAGGAACAGTCGGCGAGTTTGCCCGGCATCGCGGACGACTCGAGCAGCGACTTGCGCCGCGTGAGGTCACGAGCGGCGCGTGCCGCGACTCGTGATCGCGCCGCTTGGGTGGCCTTGATCATCACTTGCTTCGCCTCGGCCGGGTGCTCTTCGAGCCACTCACCCAACTTTTCGTTCGTTGCCTTCTCCACCATCGAACGCATCGGCGTGTTGCCGAGCTTGGTCTTGGTCTGGCCCTCGAACTGCGGGTTGCGCAACTTCACCGAGATGATCGCGGTCAGGCCCTCGCGAATGTCTTCGCCGAGAAGGTTGTCGTCCTTCTCTTTGAGAATGTTCTTGTTGCGGCCGTACTTGTTCACCGCGTTGGTGAGGGCCTTCTTGAAGCCCTCTTCGTGCATGCCGCCCTCGGTGGTCGCGATGTTGTTCGCGAACGAGTGGATGCCTTCGTGGTAGCCGGTGTTCCACTGCATCGCGATGTCGACTTCGGAGTCGTCGGTGGATTCCTCGAAGGCGACGACACGCTTGAAGATCGGTTCCTTCGCCGCGTTGAGATGCTTGACGAAATCGGTGATGCCGCCGGCGAACCGGAAGGTCTGTTCGGTAACCGGATCCACGCGCTCGTCCCGGAAGCGGATCTCGAGTCCCTTGTTCAGGAAGGCCATCTCGCGGAGCCGTTCCAACAGCGTCTGCGCGCGGAACTCGGTGGTCTCTTCGAAGATCTTCGCGTCGGGCCAGAACGTGACGGTGGTACCGGTCTTCTTCGACTCACCGGTCTGGGTGAGCTTGCCGGTGGGCCGCCCACCCTTCTCGAACCCCATCTCCCAGCGATGTCCTTCGCGGTGAATCTCGAGGTCGAGGCGCGATGACAACGCGTTCACGACCGAGACGCCCACACCGTGGAGCCCCCCCGAGATCTTGTAGCCCTCGCCGCCGAACTTTCCGCCCGCGTGCAAGACCGTAAGAACCACCTCGGCCGCCGACTTGTTCTTGTATTCCGGGTGATTGTCCACCGGGATACCCCGGCCGTTGTCGGTGACCCGACACGAGCCATCAGGGAGCAAGACGACGTCGATGCGGGTTGCGTACCCCGCCATCGCCTCATCAACCGCGTTGTCGACCACTTCGTAGACCAAATGGTGCAGACCGGATATTCCGGTTGACCCGATGTACATCCCCGGCCGCTCCCGGACGGGCTCCAGGCCCTTGAGCACCGTGATGTCTTTCGCCCCGTACGCCACCCGCGCAGCACCTCTCGTGATCGATATGTCGGCGTCCTGACTGGACCGCGAAGCCTCGGCGCCCTGCTGGAAGACCAGCTGGCGATCCGACCGGCGGAGAAGCCGTTGGACAAGTCCCCGAGCCGCCTCGTGACCACGCCCGATTGAGACGTAAAAGTGCTGGTCAGGACGGCAATTCAGGGTTCGGGTACCTTACCAGACCCCTGAGACCAACCTGGGGTTTCAGACCCAGTTTTCAGGGTCTGCTTCGGCCTCGGCCTTTGGTCCTCGCGTGGATTCTCCCGAGCGCGCTGCCACGACCGAAATCTCTCGCACGCCGGCCCCGGGGACCCGGTCGGCCAAGGCCGTCACCAGGCTGTCCGAGAGGTAGCGAAACTGCCCGGCCCAGGCGGGGTCATCCACGTGAATCCGCAGGACGCCCGACCGCAGATGCATTGGGACACTGTGCTCGGCCAGGGACCCGCCCACGAGCTCCGACCAGGAATCACGAATCTGTTCGAATTGGCTCGGCTCGGGAGTACCGAGCTCGCGGCGCACCCGGGCCATCGCGTCGCCGATCGGCCGCGGCTCGCTCATGTGATCCGCCCGTGGTCCACCGACAGCCAGGCATCTGCGCGGATGGCTTCAGGGAGCGCACCGGCGGTCGTGACCAAGGTCTGGGTTGCCGGAAGATGTTCCACCAGGGCCGTGGCCCGCAGCTGGTCGAGTTCACTGAACACGTCGTCGAGGAGCAGCAGGGGCTCCGCGCCCACCACATCGGCCACTACGCGATGACCCGCGAGGCGCAGTCCCAACGCGAGCGTGCGTTGCTCACCCTGCGATGCGTGATGGCGGGCGTCGAGATTTCCCAACACCAGTTCCCAATCGTCGCGATGCGGACCGACCAAGGTGGTGCCGCGATCTTCTTCACGCTTGCGTAACCGCGCGAGTGCTTCGGTCAAGGCGCGCTCGACGTCGTCCCGTGCGATCCGCTCCTCGCACCACTCCGCGGCGTAGTGGGTGGCGAATCCCGGAGCGGATCCCGCGAGTGATGTGTACGCGTGCTCGACCGCAGGAGTGAGGCGCGCAATCATGTCGAGACGACCCTGGATCAGCGCGGTCCCGGAACTCACCAGCCGCGCGTCGAGCACGTCGCGCGTGATGCCGTCTTCCGCGCTCCGGATCCCTGCCCGCAGCAACGCGTTGCGTTGCTTGACCACGCGTTCGTAGTCGGTGATGACCGCGGCGAATCGCGGAGAGGATGCCACCAGGAGATCGTCCAACAAGTCCCGCCGACCAGCAGGGCCGCCTTTGACCAACGCGAGGTCGTCGGGCGCGAAGACGGTGACGCGCAGGTGCTCGGCGAGGTCACGCCGACGGGTCACCGGTTGCTTGTTCACCATGATGCGATTCCGGCCCACAGTGCGAATAGCGGCCTCGATCAGGACCGACCGTTCCACGTGTTCGATCTCCACGCGCACGATTGCTTCCTCACACCCGGTGCGCACCAGTGCGCGGTCGGGGACCCCGCGGAACGACCGACCGGTCGCAATCCACGCGACGGCTTCGAGCAAGCTCGTCTTGCCTTGACCGTTCTTCCCGGTGACGACGGTGCATCCCACATCGAGTGTGAGTTCCGCGTGGTCGTAACAGCGGAAGTCGGTCAGCCAGAGCCGACCAAGCCGCACCTCAGCTGATGCGCACGGGCATCAGCAAGTACATGAAGTCCGGTTGCTCCGAGCCGCGCAGTGTGGCCGGCTTCAACGGGTCCATTGTCTCGAGTACCGCATCGTCGCCGTCGATGGCCAGCAGGCCGTCGAGCAAGAACTGTGGATTGAACGCAACGGTGAGATCGGTTCCTTCGAACTTGGCGTCGATCAACTCGATCGCGTCGGCACGCTCTTGTGCGGTCGCGGAAAGCTCGAGCCCCGACGCGCTCATCGCGAGGCGCACCGGTGTTCCTTCGCGACCCTCGCCCACGATCTGCATGAGTCGAACCGCTTCTTCGAGTGTGGCGCGCGACACTACGAGTCGGTTCGGGTAACCGTCGGGGATCAGTTGCTCGTAATTCGGGAACTCGCCTTCGATCAGACGAGTGGTGACCGAGCGGGATTCGTTCGCGAACCGAACCTCACGCTCACCCAAGGTCACCGTGATTTGGCCCGAAGAGAACACGCGCTGGACTTCATTCAATCCCCGCGCCCCCACCAGTACCTTCTGGCCTTCGCTCAACATCCCGAGGCCTTCGATATCGCGCACACCCAGGCGGTACGAGTCGGTGGCCACGAAGCGAATCCCGGTGCCGGTAGCCATGATCAACACGCCCGTGAGGATCGGTCGGGCATCGTCACGCGAGGCCGCTGGAATCACTTGGCGGAGCGCGGCTGCGAGTGGTTCGGCATCAACGGTGACCGAGGTTCCTTCCGGGTCACCGATCCGAGGAAACTCATCTGCGGGCAACAACCGAACCCCGGCGCGTGCCGGGCCGGCAGAGATCCGAGCGTCATCGCCTTCGACCTCGAAGGTCACCGTGCCCGCCTTGAGTCGCGTCGCAAGCCCGTCGAAGAGCTTGGCGGGAACGACTGCTTGTCCGGGCTCGTCTACCTGTGCGGGACAGGTGACCCGAATCGTGAGGTCGAGATCACAACCGACGAGTTCCACCGTCCCGTCTTTTGCGGTCACATGGATTCCGGAGAGCACAGGCAAGGCCCCGCTCCTCGACGACACCGCTCGTTGCGCAGTACTGATTGCTTCAGCGAGGGTGTCGCGTTCGCAGCGGAACTTCATTGTCCACCTCCTGGATACGAAGAGAATTGGTTTTGTAGTAGCGGTAGTAGGGCCTGTGGATTGTGGATGACCCCGACAATGCGCAGGTGGGATGCAGTTTGGGTCCTCACTGGTTCATCCACCGGTATCCACCGTCAAGAAATCACCAGTGTGGGATTTGGGCGAGTTACCCCCCGCGGAGGAGAGATATCCCCACTCTTCCACAGGGTTATCCACCGGTACCGAGTCGTACTCGACTCATCAGCTCGTTGACCTGGTCAAACACCTGGTGACGCTCGGTCATCAGCGCCTTGATCTTCTCGACGGCGTGGATCACGGTGGTGTGGTCACGACCACCGAACTGCTCGGCGATGCGCGGGTAGGAGAAGTCGGTGAGTTCCCGAAAGACGTACATGCCGATCTGACGGGCGATGACGAGGGGTCGCCGCCGGCTCTTGCCACAGAGGTCTTCGATGGTGAAGCCGAACATTTCTGCGGTTTCATCGAGGATGAGCGCAGGTGTGATGACACGAGGTTGGGACGGGGGCAAGAGATCGGCGAGTACCTGCTTCGCGACGGTTTCATCGAGTGTGGTCCGGTGCAGGCTCGAATAGGCCGCGATCCGAATCAAGGCGCCTTCGAGCTCTCGGACGTTGTCGCTGATATTCGAGGCGATGAAGGCCAAGACTTCGTCGGGGATGTTTTCGAGGCGTTCGGAGTCGGCTTTCATGCGCAGGATCGCGAGGCGGGTTTCGAACTCCGGCGGCTGCACATCGGTGATGAGACCCCACTCGAGGCGAGTGCGGAGCCGGTCTTCGAGCCGAGGGATCTGCTTCGGCGGACGATCCGAGGACAACACGATCTGACCACCGGCGCCGTGGAGTGAGTTGAAGGTGTGGAAGAACTCTTCTTGGAGCTGTTGTGAGCGCTCCAAGAACTGGATGTCGTCCACCAGGAGGACGTCGACCTCTCGATAGCGGCGCCGAAACGAGTTCGCGGCGTTGTTCCGGATCGCGTCGACAAACTCGTTCATGAGCGTTTCGGTCGAGACGTATCGGATACGACTCAGCTGGTGGACGTCCTTGACGTAGTTCCCGATGGCGTGCAACAGGTGCGTCTTGCCCAATCCCGCCGGCCCGTAGATGAACAATGGGTTGTACGAGCGCGCGGGAGTTTCGGCCACCGCCAACGCCGCGGCATGGGCGAATCGATTTGAGGCTCCGATGACAAAGTGCTCGAACGTGTAGCGGGGGTTGAGTGCGGTCCACGGCGCCGCGGGTTCGCTGGGATAACTGGGCTGGGGACTGGGGCTCGCGCCGACGCCGGTCCCGTTCCGGCCCCCGGTGGAGCGCTCCGAGCCGAGCTCGGGTTGCTGACGGCCAGGAGACCGCGCGGGCAACGTGACGGGCTCATCGACGCGCTGTATCGACTCGATGGTGAACTCGAGTTCGATCACATCACCGGTCACATCTTGGAGTACCGCGGCAATGAGCCCGCTGTAACTCGACCGGATGCGCTCTCGGATGACCCCGTTGGGGATCGCCAGGCGGAGCCGGTCACCATCAAGATCCACCGGGCGGACGTCGCGAAACCACGTGTTCCAGGTTGCTTCCGAGAGTTGGGCCTGGAGCGCAGTCGTCGCCGAGCCCCAGACGCGTGTTGCAGCTGTCATTCGCCAGTCAGGAATTTCCACAGCCCCATCCACATGTGTGGAGAACTCGCGCGCCCATAACCTTCGGGACTCGCGGCACTCCGCCGTCGACCTGGTCCGAGTCGTGGATTGCTCCACGAACTCCAGAAATTTCCACCGATCCGAGGCCGAAGACGGCCGGTAGGAGTTGGGACCGTAGCAAACGCGGTCAGGGCTCTCAAGGGAGCAGTCCATAACACCATCGGTGTAGTTCGGTCGGTGAGGTGGGGTTGTCCCCAGGCTCGTGACTGACGGTCGCGGCCCGTGAGGGAGTTATCCCCCGATTCGCGCGGTGAGTGATCAGAGTGCGGTATCGGCCGGGAAGTCGTGAACCGTCGGATCCCGAGTATTCACGGCCGGGTTCGATGGATCGGACCCATATTCTTGGCCCCGCATTGCGAGCGAAGGGGACGTGACTCTAAACTCGCGCCGTTCTGCCCCTCCCCTGCTAAGCCGAGATGCTACTTCTCTCGCTTCCGGGGCGAAAATTCTCTTCGAGGAGACCACGCGTGAAGCGGACCTTCCAACCGAACAACCGGAAGCGCAAAAAAAAGCACGGGTTTCGTCTTCGGATGCAGACCCGCGCCGGCCGTGCCGTGCTGAAGGCCCGTCGCGGCCGCGGCCGCGCCCGGATTTCGGCCTGATTCATCGCGTTCGGCGCCGTGCGACGTTCGCTGAGCTGTCGCGTGTTCGACCCCGCCGTCATGGCGCGGTCTGGGTGCGACGCGTGCGGTGCCCAGTTGACGGACCCCCGCAGGTTGCATTCGCAATCGGTAGCCACGTTGGAAACGCTGTGATCAGAAACCGGATTCGGCGTCGGTTGCGGGCGTCCTTGCAGGGCATTTCCTCCGGGCTCGTTCCGGGCGCGGCCTATCTGGTGGGCGCCACTCCTGGGGCCGCGGTGGCGACCCAGTCCGAGTTGGCGGCTTCGCTCGCGGTTTGCTTCGGGGATCTTCGATGAAAACCGGGTCGGTCGATGCCAATCCGCGGCGTGGATTCGGAGCCCGGGCCGTGATCTGGTTGATCACCGTCTATCAGCGCGTGATGGCGGGATCGACGCCGCGATGTCGGTTTGCACCGAGTTGTTCGCAATACTCCCTGCAGGCGGTTGAGGCTTACGGCCTCCCACGCGGCGGGTGGATGGGCATGAAGCGCATCGGGCGCTGCCACCCGTGGCATCCCGGCGGGTACGACCCCGTCGTCAATCCGAACACCAGTTCGGTTTTGGGAAGGTAGTTCGCAGATGCAAGGCGTATGGGACAGCATTCGCGAGGGACTGGGATCAGTACTCGCCTTTTTCTATTCAGTCATTCCGAACTCCGGGGTGGCGATCATCCTCTTGACCGTCGCGGTGCGTCTTGCCCTGTTTCCGCTGACCGCCAAGCAGGCGAAATCGATGATCGCCATGCAGCGGGTGCAGCCCGAGATCAAGAAACTCCAGGCGAAGTTCAAGAACGACCGCCAGAAGCTCAACGAAGAGATGATGAAGTTCTACAAGGAGAACCAGATCAATCCGCTCGGCGGATGTCTCCCCTTGGTGCTGCAGATGCCGGTCTTCATCGCGTTGTTCCAAACGCTCCGCGAGATCCAGAAGTACATTCCGACGGGCTCCAAGATGTTCGCCGACATTTGTGGCGACGCTTTCGTTACGAACGCGGCCAAATGCAAGCCCCATATGAGCTTCGCCGGTATGAACCTGACGAAGTCGGCGAGTAAGGCAACGAGTTCAGGAATCGGTGAGGCCTGGCCCTACTTGATCCTCGTGGCCCTCGTCCTCGTCTCCGGGTACCTCCAGCAGCGCCAGACAATGCGCAACCAGACCACACCCAATCCGCAGATGGCGATCATCAGCAAGGTCTTCCCCATCGTGTTCGGGTTCATCTCCTGGGGGATTCCTTCCGGAGTGGTCCTCTACTTCTTGACCTCGAACCTTTGGCAGATCGGCCAACAGGAAGTGGTCCTGCGCACGATCGGATCGGCGGCCGGTCCGCCCACCAAGAAGGGTCAAGTACCAGATGAGGCTCCGCCGGGAGACAAACCGTCCAGAGGCGGGCGGTCGTCGGGAGCCGGCAATAAGCCCGGAGGAAGTGGTCCCGGTAAGTCGAATGGCTCCTCGAACGGAAAGCCTTCCGGAAGATCGTCCGGAAAGTCGGGCGGGAAGCCCGAGGGCAAACCCGACCCGAAAAGTTCGGGAAAGGCTGGGACCGGCAAGCCGGGCACCAACACGCCGGACACATCGAACGGAAACGGATCGACGCAAGGCTCCGGTGGAGCACGTAGCAACCGAAAGCGGAAACGATAAATGGAGTGGGTACAGACCACCGGTAAGACCGTGGCCGAGGCACTCGAGGTCGCGCTTGACCAACTGGGTGTCCACGCGGAGGACATCGAGCATGAGGTCATCCAGGAACCCAGGTCGGGGTTCTTGGGGCGCTTCGGGGGGACCGAGGCTCGCATTCGGGTACGGCTGAAGCCGATCTCGCGTGAAAAGCCCCAGGACAAGAAGCGCGGCCGGAATCGAAATGGCCCCGGGGGCGGCGGCGGAGGTCGAGGGAGAGGGCGCAAGAACGAGGCCCGTTCGGGCAGCCGAACGGGCGAAGGTGAGGCGGCGAGCGCCTCGTCGAGTCGGGGCGGCGGCGGAGGTCGAGGGCGAGGTGGTTCCGGGACGGGAAGTTCGGAATCTGGACGCGGTAGTGACCGCGGCCAATCTGGGACCCCCGGCGAGGATCGCCAATCAAACCAGGATCAGCCGCGGCGGAACCCCACCAGGGACGAGCCGCACACCAGACCGCAATCGAAACAGAATGAAGGGGCATCCGCCATGGACGAGAGCAATGTGTCAGTTGAAGACCAGGCAGATGCCGCCGAGGACTTTGTCCTGGGTCTCGTGAGCGCGATGGGCCTCGAGGGCACGGTGAGTTCCACCATCGACGACGAGACGATCGAAGTCGAGGTCGAGGGTCCGGAACTCGGTCTGCTCGTTGGTCCGAAGGCCGCCACGCTTTCTGCGATCGAGGAACTGACGCGAGCGGTTGTGCAGCGCGAGGCTGGCGGCCACGCCGCCCGGGTGCGGGTCGACGTGGGTGGTTACCGCGCCAAACGTCGCGCCGCGCTCGCCGCCTTCACGCGCACGGTGGTCGACGAGGTGCTCAGCACGGGCGAGGAACGGGCGATGGAGCCGATGGGCTCGATCGACCGTAAAACCGTCCACGATGCCGTGAACGATGTTGATGGCGTGGTGACATCCTCCGAGGGGGAAGACCCTCGGCGGTACGTGGTGATCCGCCCGACGTGACGAGGGGCGACGCACTGAGCGTCGTTCTCGAAGATGCTCGCCGACTGGGATTCCTCGGCCCGGATCCGGTTGAGCGTCATATTGCGCACGCCGAAGCCTGGTCCGAACTGATCGAGGCCGATCAGGCCCCAGGATCGTTTCTCGACCTTGGAAGTGGCGGGGGAATTCCCGGCTTGGTTCTCGCGCTCCGCTGGGCGGACTCCGAAGCGGTCCTGCTCGACTCCCAGCTTCGTCGTACGGCTTGGCTCCGGACTGCCGCCGGTCGCCTCGGTGTTGGGGACCGCGTTTCGGTGGCGGAGGGACGAGCAGAGACGTTGGGCCACGATGTTGCGCTCAGGGAACGATTTCCTTTGGTGGTCGCCCGATCGTTTGGCGCACCTGCGATGACTGCGGAGCTGGGCTCGGCGTTTGTCTCCCCCGGCGGAGTTCTGAGCGTGAGCGAACCACCCGGGCCATACTCGGATCGCCGTTGGCCCGAGGACCCACTCGAACTCCTCGGACTGAGGAATCCGCGACAAGTCGTGCGCGAGGGGGCTTCGTTCGTTATTCTGCAGAAGCACTCGGCGCTCCGAGAGGAATTTCCTCGACGCCAGAATCGTTTGCTGAGGGACCCCGTTTGGTAGCCCGGATGTTTCACGTGAAACATCCGGAGCGGGGCCCAGAGAATGTTTCACGTGAAACGTTGCTCAACCGTCTGTTGGGCAGGAGGGGCGAATGGATCCCGTCGAACCCAGGCGCCGCGGCCGAAAGCTGTTTGGCACTCGGCATAAAGACGAGGCTCCTTCGGAGGCCGAGATGGAACACGAACCCACACCACCGCCAAGTGGCGCCGATCAGAACCCACGCCCACCGGGTAGGAGCAGGCTGGGCCGCATGTACGGCGGAACCGTCGACCCGACGATCCCACCTGCTCGTTCCGACCAAGTTGGCGGGAAGGCCCGCCCAGTGATGGACGACCCATCCGTGACACGGGAAAAGAGCGCGAGTGCCGGACCGACGGCTGCCAGCGGGGGTTCGACGATGACGTCCGAGACGCGCCCGACCGACCCGGATCCGGAGAGCACAACGACGGAGACCAACGTGGCGGCGGCCGACGATATGCCGACGGGCCTGGTGAGCGAAGACGCGCCGGAAGCTCCTGGTGCAGCATCCGGCGAACCGGAACCCGAACCCGAACCCGAGTCGGAGCCCGAACCCAACCTGGATCAGCCGGTGATTCCTTCGGAGCTCCCCCGGATCATCGCAATCGCGAATCAGAAGGGCGGGGTGGGAAAGACCACCACCTCCGTCAACCTCGGAGCTTCGCTTGCCGAAGCTGGTTTCCGGGTCCTGGTCGTAGATCTCGATCCTCAAGGCAACGCGACCACCGGTCTCGGAGTGAACGCACGGGAACTCGTGACCTCGATCTATGACGTGATCATGAGCGACGCGGCCGTCGAAGATTGTGTTGAGCCCACTTCCTTGAAGAACCTGTTCGTCGCTCCAGCAACGATTGACCTCGCTGGTGCCGAGATCGAGTTGGTTCCGGCGTTCAGCCGGGAACTCAAGCTTCGCCGGGCGCTCCACGAGATCCGCGATGAGTACGACTACATCCTGATCGACTGTCCGCCGTCGTTGGGTCTCCTCACGGTGAATGGTCTGGCAGCGGCCGACGACGTGCTGGTCCCGATCCAGTGCGAGTACTACGCGTTGGAGGGTTTGAGCCAGCTCATTCGCAACGTTGCGCTGGTGCGGACAAACCTCAACCCCACGCTCGACGTCCGAGGAATCGTGCTCACGATGTACGACGCCCGCACCAAACTGGCTGACCAGGTGGAACAGGAAGTCCGGAGCCATTTTGGTCGGACCGTGTATCTCACGGTGATTCCGCGTACGGTCCGTCTCTCGGAAGCGCCGTCTTTTGGTCAGCCGATCATCCTGTTCGATCCAACCTCTCGAGGCGCGGTTGCGTACCGGGAGCTGGCCAAGGAGGTGAGCCATGGCGCGACGCGGCGGACTGGGTAAGGGACTCGGTGCTCTGATCCCCACGGGCACGATGGATTCCAGTGGAGGGTTGCGCGAGATCGAGGTCGCGGCCATCCGTCCGAATCAATACCAACCCCGAGAACGGTTCGACGAGGAGTTGCTCAACGCCCTCACCGAGTCGGTTCGCGAGGTGGGGATCTTGCAACCGGTGCTCGTTCGACCCATGGGTGAAGAGTTCGAGCTCATCGCCGGCGAGCGCCGCTGGCGGGCTGCTCGGCGCCTGGGACTTACCCGCATTCCGGCACTGATTCGTGACAGCGACGACGTCGCCGCGCTCGAGCAGGCGTTGGTTGAGAACGTCCATCGGTCAGACTTGAACGCACTGGAGGAGGCGGCGGCCTTCCAACAGCTGATCGAAGATTTTTCACTGACCCATGAAGATGTGGCGACTCGCGTTGGGAAAAGCCGGACAGCGGTGACCAACACGCTTCGTCTACTCCAGCTCCCACCGTCGGTGCAGCGTTTGGTGCGCGACGGAGCGTTGTCGATGGGTCATGCTCGTGCCCTGCTGTCAACGCCAGATCGCGCGTTGCAAGAACGACTTGCCGCCACCATCGTCGCCGAAGGTTGGTCGGTGCGGGCGGTCGAGGAAGCGGTGAAGGGGTCTGGCGACTCCGAAGCCAAGGGGCCCAAAACCGACGCAGCCCGAGCGACGAATCCCCTGCGGCCTCCGGGGTTGACCGAACTCGAAGGTCTGCTCGGCGACCATCTCGATACGCGGGTGCATGTCTCGATGAGTTCCAAGCGGGGCAAGATCACGATTGAGTTCTCGGACCTCGAAGACCTCGAGCGGATCTATAAAGAGATCACTGGCTAGGCGGGTGAGCTCGCCTCGTCGAAGGTCCGGCGGACCCCACAGCTGATTGCCGCGCCGACCTCCCTCGACTGGGCGAGGATTGCAGCTAGATGTTCGGCGGCCGCATCACCGAGGCCACAGACAACCGCGGCCATCCGAGTTTCTCTGAGAACCGCGTAGGACACTCCGCTGACATCGCCGGGCTGTTCCGCGAGGCAGGCGACGGTGTTGGCGAGTTCCTCGGCGATGATGGTCGCCGCGTGGTGTCCGCGTTCTGACTGGAAGTCGCCC
Organism: Acidimicrobiia bacterium; assembly: GCA_046598395.1. Taxonomy (GTDB): domain Bacteria; phylum Actinomycetota; class Acidimicrobiia; order IMCC26256; family JAENVU01; genus JAENVU01. The sequence continues at coordinate 189,263 of JBKJIQ010000040.1, read as the reverse complement.
GACGCGAAGTACAGGCACTGCGAGGTTGGACGATCTCCGGGTCGCAGTGCCAGGAACAGGTCGGCCCGCCAGCGGTTGGCGCGCTGCGCGAGTTGATGGTCGTCCGCGCCCGAAAGATCGGCCATAACTTCGGCGCCCGCTTGGGTGAGTGCCTGGCTGAGGGGGGTTCCCACTTGATCAAAACCGGGGTGAACCGCGACGTAAATCCGCCGGCCGGTCAGCCCTCCGGGACGACGAAGTTCGTCTCGTTCGCGGACACTCGCCACGGATCCGTCGGCCATGGCCTCCACCCGTTTGAAGGCGTCGAGGGTGGCGGGACCAGCGATGCCGTCGACGCTGAGCCCGGCATTCCGTTGGTACTCGCGCAACGCTCCCGCGGTCTCGGGACCAAGAATGCCATCCTCACGGCCGGCATCGAAGCCGAGTCGGTTGAGGGTTCGTTGTAACGCGGTGACATCATCGCCGCGGAGGTTCGGGGATCGTTGGTAGAGCAGCCGGTCCCCGAGCGCGAAGCCACTCTCGACCAGTACCGACCACGTCTCAGGTCCGACGACTCCGTCGACGCGCACCTTGCGATGGGTCTGGAAGGCGCGCACCACCCGCTCGGTTTCGGGGCCGAAGGTGGAAAGTTCCGCCGACGGCACGCCAAAACCGGCCACGGTCAGACGATGTTGAAGATCGCGAACGGCATCGCCGCGATCGCCGGTCCGCAGGACCGAGGTCGCGCTCACGCTGAACCGGAGGGCACGGCGTGCAACGCGGTCTCAGCCGATGAACTCGGACAGATCCTGGAGGAGCTGCCCCTTGCCCTTCGCGCCGACGAGTCGCTTCACCGGTTCGCCGCCCTGGAACACGAGCAGTGTGGGGATACTCATGACGTCGTATTGGCGTGCGGTGTCGGGATTTTCGTCGACATTGAGTTTGGCTACGGTCAACTTGCCGGCCTGCTCACTGGCAATTTCTTCCAGTGCGGGCGCGATCATCTTGCAGGGGCCACACCACTCAGCCCAGAAATCCACCACGATGGGTTGCTCGGAGCTACCAATGCTTTCGGAAAACGTTGCGTCGGAGAGCGTGAGGATGTTGTCAGCCACGGCAACTTTCCTTTCAGAAGTGGTGCATCGGCACCGGGGGCTTGGCGATTGTAGTGATCAGACCAACCGAGAAAGGGTGTCTCCCCATTCCCGACCGCTCGGTCCAGGTGAGGGCCGAGTCACGATTGCGCGGCGAGATGTTTCGTGGTTTCGAGCCAACGCTCGGTCTCGATCGCGGCCATGCAGCCGCTGCCCGACGCGGTGATCGCTTGACGGTACGTGTGGTCCTGGACATCACCGCATGCAAAGACACCGTCGAGCGAAGTGGCGGTGGAGTCCGGCGCGGTGACGATGTAACCGTTGTCGTCAAGCTCGAGCTGACCGGTGAACAGACTGGTGTTCGGGGTGTGGCCAATAGCAACGAAGAGGCCGGTGACGGCGAGCCATGACTCCTCGCCGGTGACGGTGTCGCGCAGGGCCACTCCCTCGAGCTTCGTGTCGCCGAACGCGTCGACCACCTCCGCGTTCCACCGAAACTCGATCTTCGGGTTGGCAAGCGCACGGTCCTGCATGATCTTGGAAGCCCGGAGTTCGTCGCGTCGGTGGATCACCGTGACCTTGGACGCGAACTTGGTGAGAAATGTTGCTTCTTCCAACGCGGAATCGCCACCGCCCACGACCGCGATCTCATGATCGCGGAAGAAGAAACCATCACAGGTTGCACAAGTCGAGACACCATGCCCCAAGAGCCGCGATTCGTTCGGAAGTCCGATCATTCGTGCAGAAGCCCCGGTAGAAATGATCACGGACTCCGCAGTGAGCTCGAGATCACCCACCGTGATGCGAAACGGACGGACCGAAAGGTCGACCGCGTCGGCGTCGGCAGTAATGAAACGGGTGCCGAACCGGCCGGCCTGCTCGCGGAAGCGGAGCATGAGATCCGGACCCATGATCCCGTCGGGGAACCCGGGGTAGTTCTCGACCTCTGTGGTGAGCATCAGCTGGCCGCCGGCGGCGAGGCCTTCGACCACCACCGGAGCCAAGTTCGCCCGAGCGGTATACACCGCGGCGGTGAGCCCGGCGGGGCCGGATCCAACGACCACAACTTCATGGTGCTCAGGCACGAGATTCTCCAGCACGACGGGTCCAGCAAAACAACCCCGCCGCGATGAAGATTCCGCCGAGAATCACCCAGGTGGCCCAGACGGGAAAGACGAAGCTCAACAGGCGGAAGATCACGACGGAGATCAGCAAGAGCGCCGTGAGCACGCAGCACACGGCGAGGACGCCGTAGACGATCGCGTTGGCGGCCCGATTGGCCGGTTCGACCGTACGGTCGCGGACGGCACTGATCGTCTTTTCGATCGTGTCGGCAGCTTGGACAGTCCACTCACTCATGTGCGCCTCCGGGCTCGGCGGGGCACGTTACCCGCGAGCGGTGCTGTGAGGTCGGGCCGGAGAGGCTCCTGCGGTTGACGCCCGTTGCCGCGGGGGCGGACCACTGGGGTCAGCGTGACACCGAGAACAAGACGGTGTCGCAGTCGGCTGCCGCCACGACGAACACGATGGTGGAGTTTCCTACCACCACGCCCAGCACGGCTGCGGGCTGGCCCTGGTAGACCCCCGACGCCGTGAAGCGGACGGTCCCCTGCGCGGCGTACTGCTTGGCGCAGGCTTGGACCTGTTTCGGATTCGCCCCCGCAGCCGTGTCGGGCTGGAAACCCCTCACCCGGGATGCGTCGGCATCGGACGCGGCGGTGCTTTCGGAGCCGAGGATCGGTGCCGCGCTCCGTTCGGCGCTGCTCTGAGATTGTGAACTGTCGGGAACCCCCGGGCCCCCGATGAGTCGGTCCAATGTGGACGGGTTGCTCAGATTGCCGATATCGCCGAGGTCGCCCTCGCGAGCGCGACCGATGGTCCCACCTGCCGTCTTCGCGGCGTCGAGGCGGGCATGATCGGGCCCGCGGGTGGCGAGGAACACTCCACCGCCGAGCACTACCAGCAAGATTGCGGCGGCCGCGGTGAGGCGAGTCGACCCGCCGCGATTCGACGCAGTGTGGCGCGTGCGGGAATGGGGAGTGGCGTGGCTCGGCGCACCGGCCACGATCGCATCGGTGGACGCCAGTGCGAGGAGTCGGCGCCGGGTCACGTCGTCGAGCGCGGCGGCGGGCTCACGCAGCTGATCGCGAACGCCTTGCAACGTGGCTCGGCGGTCGGCATAACCCGGCTGTGCCGTGATCTCGGCGAGCAGCCCCGACGGATTGCGGCCGATTTCGGTGGCATATGCGCCAAACTCGCCGTCGAGCTCGGCGCTGATCGCCGTGTCGAGGTCGAGTTGGACGGGCCGGTCGGGGTTGGGCCCATCGGGGTTGGGCCCATCGGGGTTGGGCCCAATGTGCTCGGGTTCTTCGTGGTCGGAGTCGCTTGGTTGGTCAGACATGGTCGAGGCCTTGGACGTTGGCGGCGGGGTTGTGGTTCCCGAGTTCGGTGGCGAGTGCCGCGCGTCCCCGAGCAATACGCGATCGAACGGTGCCGATCGGGATCGATAACGACGCCGCAATCTCGGCGTAATCCATATCGGCGACGTCGCGCAGTACCACAGCCACCCGAAAATCCTCGGGGATCCGCGCCAGCGCGGCTTCCAGATCGAGCCGATCGCCGACTCGTTCCGGATCACTGTCGCGCCCCGCGGTCAGGACCCGAGCGGGCATCACGTCGTCGGTGTCGATGGGGTCAGGGCGGCGCTTCCGCCGGCGAAGTTCATCAAGCGCCGCGTTCGTCGCGATCCGATGCATCCAGGTGGTGACCGCGGCGCGACCGTCGAAGCCGCTGATGGAGCGAGCGATCTTGATCAGGGCTTCTTGGGTCGCGTCGAGCGCGTCGTTCGGACCGCAGATTCGCCGACACACCGCGTGAATGCGATCGAGGTGCCGCGCGAGCAATGCGTCGAGTGCGGCGCGGTCGCCGTGGGAGGCCGCCCGTGCGAGTGCCGCGTCGTCGCGCGGGTCAGGCGGGTGTGCCATGCACGGTGACGTTGGAGATCTGCACCCGATAGAAGCCGTCGTCCTCGAGCGGCAGCTTGGTGAGCCACACCAGCACGTAACGCCCCGGGGGTCCGGTGGAGAGTTCGATTGCCGCGTGGGTGGTGAGATCGATGCCTTCGGCCCGTTGGGTACCCCAACCGTCGAGGTCGGTCGGCGATGTGCTCGATACGAAGATCTGAGTGTTCCAACCAGGATGGACGGCATCGAGATCGACGGTGGTGACTGCCGAGTCGCGCCCGAGGTCGAGCACGAACCCGACGCCGCGCTTCGGTGCGGTGGTGGCGTTCTGATAGCTCTCGGTGGACCAGGCGGTGGTGGTGCTGCCATCGATGATGAGCCCGACGTCAGCATCGTTTTCGCCGTCCGTCCCTTCCGGGTCAAAGGCGGTCACGCCCACGAGCGGGAGCGCGGTGTTGCGCGAACGAACGGCAGGTGTCGCCGACTTCTTCTTGTCGGTTGCGATGGCGAAACCGGCGTACCCACCGCCGACCCCCAATGCCAAGGCAAGGAACCACACGAGGAGACGTCCGCCGATACCCATGCCGTCGTCGGTGATGATCGGCGACACCGGTGCGGACGTGGCGCTGCTCGATGCCGCGCGCGCGCGGGTCGGGATCGCCACCGGCATGGTGGCATCCGCGGTGCGATCGGGCGCCGCGATACGAAATGGAGCGAGCGCGTCGCGCATGGCGGCCGCGTTCGGCCAGCGACCGGATACCTCACGCGTGAGCGCGCGATCCACGACGTGCGCGAGACCCGCCGCGAGGTCAGGGCGTACGTCGCCGATGCGCGGTGCCGGCGCGGTGAGGCGCGCCACCGCGGTCGCGACCGCGGTACCGGCGCCGAAAGGAGCGTGGCCGCACAGCATCTCGTACAGGACGAGCCCCAGCGAATACACGTCGGCACGTTCGTCGACCGGGTGGCCTTCGAGTTGTTCGGGCGCCGAGTAACGCGCGGTTCCCATCACGCTGCCGCTGCGGGTGAGTTCGTCTGCTGCGTGATCTGCCGCCTTGGCGATGCCGAAGTCGGTGACCTTGACCCGCCCATCGAGCTGGACGAGCACGTTGCTGGGTTTCACGTCGCGATGCACGAGGCCGCGAGCGTGCGCGGCCGCGAGCGCGTCGGCGACCTGAGCGGCAATATCGGCGGCTCGGGCCGGTGGGAGCGCGCCATGGAGATCGATGGCTTGGCGCAGCGTTGCACCCTCCACCAGTTCCATGACGATGTATGCAGTGCCGTCGTCTTCGCCGGTGTCGTAGGTGGCCACGATGTTCGGATGGGCAACGGCCGCGGCCGCAACCGCCTCGCGGCGGAACCGGGTCCGGGTGTCCTCGTCCTGGGCCAGGACGGGATCGAGGGTCTTGACCGCAACCGCGCGCGCAAGGAGCGGGTCTTCACCTTTCCAAACCGTGGCCATCCCGCCTCGGGCAATCTGGGCATCGAGGCGGTACCGGCCACCGAGAACGCGCCCGGGCGCCAGCGGTTGACCCACGGCAGGACGCTACCCGTCGGGTAACCCAGATCGGCGGCGCTTCGGCACTCAGCCGCGTTCGACCCAACCAACGCCAATGGTGCGCGGCCCGCCGTGGGTCCCGATCACCGGGCCCACCTCACCGAGCTGGATCTCGCCGCGGGGCACGATCGCGCTGATGCGTTCCAAGAGTTCCTCGATATCAGGAGCCTGGGCGTGAAACGCAAACACTCCCTCGGGTTGCTTGGCCGCGGCGAGCTTGTCGACCAGCACTTGGATGCTCTTGCTCCGGGTGCGGACCTTGCCGGCTTCGGCCACGATTCCATCTCGTACTTCGATGACCGGCTTGATGGAAAGAACGCTGCCGAGCATTGCTTGCGCGCCGCCGACCCGCCCGCCCCGCCGGAGGTGTTCGAGGGTGTCGAGGGCACCGAAGATACGGGTATGCGCGGCTTGGTCCTCGATTGCGGCGGTGATGGTGTCGAGGTCGAGGCCGTCGGCTGCCATCCGGGCGGCGGCGGTGCATTGCGTACCGACGCCCATGGACACCGAAAGTGAGTCGATTACCCGGACGGGGAGGACGCCGTCCATTGCCTTCGCGGCCACCTGCGCAGATTGCATAGTGCCCGAGAGCCGAGACGAGAGGTTGATGCAGAGGATGCCGTCCGCGCCGGCTGCGGCAAGCGCGCGGAACCGTTCCTCGAACGCGCCCGGAGATGGTGCCGCGGTCTCAGGCAACACCGGGGAGGTCGCGACTTTGCGCCAGAACTCTTCGTTCGAGAGTTCGACCCGGTCGACGTACTCGTCGTCACCGAATCGGATGGTGAGGGGCACGACCTCGATGCCGAGCTCATCCGCTCGCGCTTGAGGAAGGTCACACGCGCTGTCAGTGACGATTCGAACGACCACGGGACCTCCTGGGACATTGGCGGGGAAACCACATTGGATCGGTCATGGGATACTGCAATGGTGGCCGTCTGACCACCGCAGTTGGTGAATGGTTACGCATCGAGCACGCTCAGGTCGCGCCCGTCACGTCGAAGAATGCCGCGAATCATGCGAATCAGTGCGACGCCGAGGAGCTGCAGTACGCCGACAAAGATGGCGCAGAAGATCGGGCCTACGACTACCAACGCGACGATCGATTGACCAGGGGTCGTGGCACCGATCACATCGGTGAGCCAGACACCGGCAATCCCCGCAGGGACGACGGCCGCGAGGACCTTGAGACCGGTGCGCACGAGAGTTCGGCCGTCGAGGCGATCGAGTCGCCGGCGCAGCGCGATGAGTGCGACGATCGCGCCGACGGTGTACGCGAGGGACCATGACCACGCCAGCCCTTCGACGCCGCGCCACTCGTAGAGCGCGAATGCAGTTGCGATGTTCACACCGTTCTCGGCGACGTTCACCCAGAACGGGGTTCGAGTGTCCTGCATCGACGAGAACGTGCGCACCACGTACAGGTACACCGAGAACGCCACCAGCCCGGCCGCGAACGCTCGGACGGTGTCGGCAGTTGGGGTGATCGCGGACGCGCGGAAATCTCCGTGGTCCAACAGCGCACCAATGAGAGGCCGAGCCATCACCGCAAGACCCACAGCGGCCGGAATCATCATGATCACCAGGATTCGAAGACCCGCGGTGAAATGGTTTCGGAGACCAGGGATGTCGTCCGCCTGGTGGCGGCTGGCGATCTCGGGTCCGAGCGCGGTGATGATCGAGACGGCCAAGAGGCCGTGGGGCAGCTGAAAAAATGTGAACGCGGCGAGATAGACCGAGACGTCGGCCCGGCGCTGATACGCCAGAACGAGCACCACGAAGAACGCGATCTGGTTGGCGGCGACATAGCCCATAGTCCAGCCGGAGAGCCGGGCAAGCTTTCGTACTGCCGGGTGGCGCGGCGCCCAATGCCATCGAAACGTAGCCCCGGCGCGGCGTACGGCCGGCAAGAGGACGAGCGTCATCGCGATGACGCCCGCGGTGGTGCCCAATCCGAGGAGCAGGACGAGGACCGGGTCGTCGAGCACTGATCGGACCGTGGGCGGAGCTGACACGACCCGACCGACGGCGAACAACATCGTGATGACCACCACGTTGTTGAGGACCGGCGCGAACGCGGCCGCCGCGAACCGGCGGCGCGCGTTGAGCATGGCCGTGGCGAGCGCAGTGATGCCGTAGAAAAACATCTGGGGCATGAACCAACGCAACAGATCCGTGGCGAGCACGACCCGCATGGGGTGAGCGGCATCGGTGCCGTAAGCGCGGACAATCCACGGAGCCGCGAGTACTCCGGCGACAGTCCCGATGAGGAGAACCGCGATCGCCACGGTATTGATCGCGTCGGTCGCCTGATCATCGCCGGTCTCGTGTGACTCCACGAAGAGGGGCACGAGGGTGGCGGTGAGAATGCCTCCGAGCAAGAGCTCATAGATGATGTTCGGGGTGGAGTTCGCGATGTTGTAGACGTCGGTGAGGGGTCCGAACGCGAGGGCGGCGAGTGCTGCCACGCGAACGAAACCCGTGACTCGAGACGCGAGGGTTCCGATTCCGATGAGCGCGCTGGCACGCGCCAGACGGCGCTGGGGATTTGGTGTGTTCACGGGTTGATGGGGGCTCGACGGCTACGACGCCAGTGCGTGAGCCACCACGCCGCGAGAAACAGCCCCGCACCGACCGTCAGCACGAGGCCGACCCCACTCACGGCGGAGGAGCGCAGTGTGTAGCGAGCGGTTTGGAGTCGGAGGCCGTCGTCGGGTGAACTCAGGGTAACGAGGACCGGAAACGTTCCCGACGCGCGTGCGGCGACCTCGAAGTTGGTGGTTTTGTTCCCTGGTCTGAGGCGGATCTGCTGGCTCGCGCCATTCGGGAACTCGAGCTTCTGACTCGCGAGCGTGACTTTGACGGTCATCGTGCGATCCGTGGCGTTCGTGATGCTGAGCGGTACCGACGCTCTTCGGGACGTGAGCGTGACGGTGCGATTCGCGAGCGGCTGAATCCCGCCGGTCACCGCGGCGACGGAGGCGTCGATGGTCTGAAGGCGGGCTTTGGAAACGGACGGACCGGTGCCGGGTACCCGGCTGGCCAGCGTGAGGTCGAGTTGGTGGCGCAGCTTGACGACGAGGGGGTCTTCGGCGCCGATCATTCCGGCGAGCGCATCGATCTCGCGCCGGCCCTTGGAGTAGGCGCGGTCGGTGACCGGTGTGCCGGTGGTGGGCACCGCCGCCAGGGTTCGTACATAGGGAGACCGATTGGTCGTGGCGGGCTGGATTGCGTCAAAAAGGTCGACGAGCGCGGCGCCCCGGAGCAGCGGATGGCCGCGGAGCCCGGCCAGTACCGCGACTACTCGTTGGGTATCAGGGTTCCAGAGCAGGGGGGTATCGACCACGACTCCCCGAGTGCGGTTCGGCTGCTCGAGCGCGATCACGGACAATCCCGCAAGAAGTTGTTGGGCGCGCAGGGCTGCTGGCCCACGTTCCACGAGCAGGTCGCTGACCGTGGTGTTGACCTCGATCGCGTCGAACGGACCCGCAACGGTGTCGAGTCGGAACGGCCGGGCCGGGGTGAACTGATCGAAGGAGTCCGCGGCCGCCAGGGACTCCGGCGCGACAACGAGCCGCGTTGCTCCGCCGTCGCTCCGCAGTCGACTCAGGGCGGCGGCGTCGAGTGGTTCTGTCGCGGAGATGGTTGCATCGACGGCCGAGGCCAGCCCGGTTTCCAGGGTGGCGCGTCCCAGTGCAATCGCGGTCCCGAACGCGGGGCCGAGGTTCGCGGCCAGGACGGCGGGGCCGTCGATCGTGGTGTAGGGACTGGCCAAAACCCGCGAGGTGGAACTCGCGGTACGCAGCGCGGCGAACACCGATGCGGCCCGCGGACTGTTAGGGCTGGCGCTGCGGAGCGCGTCGACGGTTTCGGGATTCGGGACCAAGGTGACGGGCACGTCGCCTACTTGTCCGAGTCCGGTCGCGATGCGGCCCAGCCTGCCGTTGGGCTCGATGGCGTCGGTGAACGCCGAGGCTGTGGCCCCGCTCGGAGTGGTGGCCGGGGGCGCGGCGATGCGCCAAACCCAAGCCACTTGGAGGGGCTCGTTGGGGACTTCGCCGGGGCTGCGGCGCCGAACCGCGACGAGTTCGGTCACAAACGAATCGAGTACTCGGTTCGAGTCCGGATCCCGGAGGTCGATCTCCACCGGAAAGACCCCGGTGCCCGTGGCTCCGAGCGCCACCCGGGTCTGATCGCGGGGCGCGGCGGGATCCTGGAGGCCGAGGGTGAAGACTCGATCGGTCCCGACCACCGCCATGGCGTCGATGGATATCGAGCGCGACGCAACCTGGGAGCCGAGCCGATCACCGGTGAGTGTGCGCTCGAACGCGATTCGGCTCAGAACTGCGGAGTGCACCACCACTTGCACCACGAGCCCAGGCTGCGGCGCTCGAATCGCCAGCCGGAACGGAACATCGTCTCCGGGGCTGGACCACGCGGGTTGTCCCCGCAGCACGATCGACCCGGTGGCCGGCGGAGTGGGTGCGCTCGCCGCCGGGGTGGCGGCGGTGGTGATCGCCGCGCCCAGAAGTAACAGCGCACCGATTGCGGTCGAGCGGGCGCGGGTCACAACGACCGGCTCATCACGCAGAGACCAGTCGGCATTTCTTGAAACCCGCATGCTCGGTAAAGCGTGAGCGCGGCGTCGTTGTCGAGCTGGGTATTGACGACAGCACCGCGACAGCGATGGCGGCGCAACCAGCGCAACGCGTCGGCGACCATCGATCGACCGAGTCCGCGTCCCTGTTGCGCGGGGTCGACACCGATCCGTTGGAGGTATCCCTGGCGTCCGGCGCGACCGGTGATCGCGTAGGCCGAGATTCCTTCCTCGTCGTCGACGACGCGAAACCGAGTGGCCGGGGTTGCTGCAATCGCGTTGGTCATCGCCTCCGCGTCCAACTGCCAAAACGGTCGGAACGCGCGAGCATCGAGCGCAAGTACCTGAGCGCGGTCGTTCGCGCGCCCCCGCCGCGACTCGTGGGTGACTCCGGGGAGATGTTCGAGATCATGAGTGAGGAGATGCAAACGCTCATGCACCGAGAAGCCCGAGTCGACGAACGGGAGGGTGTCTGCGGGGCCGAGCGCGTTGGTCACCACCGATGCGTACCCGTGTCGGCGCAACACGTGGAGGCAGCGTTCGATGGTGTCGGTGGTGGGCGGATGCGCGGCGCCTACCGACAGGTAGCCGACATCGGCTCGTCCCCGCCACGAGCTGAGCCGAGCCCAGCCTCCGGGCCAGCGCAGTGTGTCCTCGGGCATCGAGCGGGAAGCGTACGCGTCGAGATCGCCGAGCGGGTTCGTTCGGTGCTCGGGTTCGGACCGCGGCGCCAGGACTACCGTTGGTGCGTGCTGCTGCTCGCCACGGATCCGGTTTACGCGGAGCATGACACCGGTCCTGGTCATCCCGAGGCCCCGGCCCGGCTGGAGGCGGTCGCAGCCGGAATTGCTACCAGCGGGCTGGGTTCGGATCTCGTGCTCCTCGCGCCCCGCCAAGCGACCCGAGCAGAACTCGTGCGGGTGCATCCCGGTGTGCACCTCGATCACCTCGAGGCGGTGTGCGCGCAGGGCGGACATTTCGATGCCGACACCCCTGGCTCGCCGGGCTCGTGGCCCGCGGTGCTCGCAGCGGCCGGAGCGGGCCTCGCCGCGATCGACGCGCTCGCGGCGCCGGGAACGGAAGGACCGCGGGGATCCGGCGCGTTTCTTGCCATACGTCCGCCGGGCCATCACGCCCGCGCCACCCAGGCCATGGGCTTCTGTCTGGTGAACAACGTGGCGATTGTGGCCGCAGAGTTGCGGAGCCGCAACGCTCGGGTCGCGATCGTCGACATCGACGCGCACCATGGGAACGGCACCCAAGAAATCTTCTACGCCGATCCGTTCGTCTTGTACATCTCGTTCCACGAATGGCCGCTCTATCCGGGCACCGGCCGCCACGACGAGGTCGGCGTGGGAGCAGGCGTGGGGACCACGTGCAACATTCCGCTGCCCGCGGGTGCCACCGGCGATGTGTACCTGCGGGGGATGGACCAGGTGGTCGAACCGTTGCTGGACCGCTTCCAACCGGATTGGCTCCTGATCTCCGCGGGGTTCGACGCCCATCGCAAAGATCCGCTGACCGGGTTGGCGTTGACCGCAGGGGACTACCGAACGCTCGTCGGTCGACTCGTCCGAGCGGTGCCCACGGGCCGCACCATCGCGTTTCTCGAGGGCGGCTACTCGGTCTCCGGACTCCGGGATTCGGTCAGGGCCACCATACCGGTGCTGGCGGGGGAAGCCCCAGAATTGCTCTCCGATCGTGAACTGCCCGATGAGGGGTCCACGGTAGGCGGTCCCGGGGATCGGGTGATCGACGTGGTCGCCGCGCTCTGGCGCGATCGGCTGGCCTAGCTCCAGAGACGGGCACTTCAGGTCGTGGCCGGTTCGGTCGATACACCGCGAACGCGCTTATTGGCGCGCCCCGTGGGAGGACGACGACGTTGCTCGATCTGGATCAGGTACTTCGAGAGGCTGTGGACCGCGGCGCGTCCGACGTTCACATCAAGGTGGGTTCGCCGCCGCACATTCGACTCGACGGCGAGTTGGTGACCGTGGCCGCCGATCTGACGCAGGCCGCCGACACCGAGCGCGTCGCGTTCGCGATCATGCCCAAGGCGCGTGCCGAAGAGTTCCTCACCACGAATGAAGCCGACTTCGCGTATTCGCTCGCCGGTGTTGGACGGTTCCGAGTCAACGTCTTTCGCCAACGCGGTTCGGTCGCCCTCGTCCTTCGCCACATTCTCCCGGGGATCCCTCCGATGGAGGAGCTTGGACTGCCCCCGGTCGTTCGGCGCCTCGCGGACGAGAAGCGGGGACTGGTGCTCGTCACGGGTCCCACCGGGTCGGGGAAGACCACCACGCTCGCCGCGATGATCGATCACATCAACGAGACGCAGGCTCGTCATATCGTGACGATCGAAGACCCGATCGAAGTGCTGCACTCCGACAAACTCTCGATCGTGAATCAGCGAGAGGTCGGCTCCGACACCACGGATTTTCTCGGTGCCCTGAAACGCGCGCTGCGTCAGGATCCCGATGTGATTCTCATTGGCGAAATGCGCGACCCCGAAACGGTATGGGCCGCGTTGTCGGCGGCGGAGACCGGTCACCTGGTGTTTTCCACCCTGCACACGATGGGCGCGACGGAGAGCATCAACCGCATCATCGACTTCTTCCCGCCCTACCAGCAGCAGCAGGTGCGCATGTCGATCGCCGGCGCGCTCAAGGGGATCGTGTCGCAGCGATTGGTCCAGCGCAACGACACCGAAGGACGGGTTCCGGCGATGGAGATCCTGGTGGGAACCGGCCGGGTCTTCGACAAGATCTCCGATGCCAGCCAGACCCACGACATCGAAGAGATCATCGCCGATGGGGCGTTCTACGGCATGCAGACCTTCGACCAGAGTCTGTTGGCGCTCTTCGCCGCAGGAACGGTCTCGCGACGCGATGCACTGGCCACGGCATCGAACCCGCATGACCTCCGGCTCAAGATGGAGCACTACGAGTTCGAACGGGCCGAGGCTGCGAACGCATCGAACGCAGCCCTGGCGCACTCGGCGTAGCCGCGTCGGCGCGACCGGCGCGCGCTTTGGGTCGTCGTTCGCGCGACGACCCGGGCCACAATGACGGTGTGACTGTTCCACCGCGGTTGGCACCCTTGCTCGCGCCCGATGCTCCCGTACAACGCGTGGCGCGCGCCCTCGTGGACGCCGGCCATGAGTGCTATCTCGTCGGCGGCAGCGTTCGGGACGCGTTGATCGACACCACGCCCACCGATTTCGACTTCGCCACCGACGCGCGGCCGGATCGGATCGAGACCGTGCTGGCACCGATCGCGGACTACGTCTGGTTACAGGGCAAGCGTTTCGGGACGGTGGGTGCGCAGATCGGTGGCGTGCCGTGTGAGGTGACCACCTATCGCGTCGATGGCTATGAGCCGGAGAGCCGCAAGCCCGAGGTCGAGTTTGGCGACACGATCGAAGGAGATCTGGCGCGTCGCGATTTCACCGTCAACGCGATGGCGTTGCGGCTGCCGGATGCGCTGCTCGTTGATCCCTTCGACGGCGCGGTCGACCTGGCGCGCGGCTCGCTGCGGACGCCGCAATCTGCCGCGATCTCGTTCAACGACGATCCGCTGCGGATGCTACGGGCGGCGCGGTTCATCGCGCGATTCGGTTTCGCCCCCGAGCCCGAACTTGTCAGAGCCGTCGAGGAACTGCGCGGCCGGCTCGCGATCGTGAGCGTCGAACGGATCCGCGATGAACTTTCCAAGTTGTTGCTCGTTGCAGATCCGTCGGCGGGACTGTGGTTTCTCGCCTCGACCCACTTGGGCGACGAATTCCTTCCCGAACTCAACGAGATGGAACTCGAACAAGACCCGATCCATCACCACAAGGACGTGTTGGCCCACACGATTGCTGTGGTGGCCAAGACCAGCCCGGACCTCGTGCTGCGGCTGGCGGCGCTGATGCACGACGTCGGCAAGCCCAAGACGCGTTCGTTCGAGCGCGGGCGCGCCACCTTTCATCATCACGAGGTGGTAGGTGAACGAATGGCGCGGGCCCGGCTCACGGCGTTGAAGTACCCCACCGAAGTCATCAACGATGTGTCGCAGCTGGTGTATCTGCACCTGCGGATCCATACCTACGCGATGGGTTGGACCGATGCTGCCGTGCGCCGGTATGTGCGTGACGCCGGCCATCTGTTGGAGACCCTGAACGAGCTCCAGCGCTGCGACTGCACCACGCGCAATGAGCGCAAGGCTCGGGTGCTGGGACGCCGGATGGACGATCTCGAGGAGCGGATCGAGGTGCTCGCCGCCCAGGAAGAGTTGCGCGCGATCCGGCCGTCGCTCGATGGCCGTCAGGTGATGGAGTTCCTCGGGGTTGGTCCCGGCCGCGTGGTGGGTGAGGCGCTCGACTTCTTGCTCGAACTGCGCCTCGACGAGGGCCCGATGGAGGAAGCGGTGGCCTACGAACGCCTGAAGGCCTGGGCCGACCTCAGGGCTTGACGGCTAGCTGCCGATCTTGCGAGCGCGCCAGATAATCGTGTCGGGTATCAGCGCGTGGCCGCGAACGCCGGCCGCGGGCTCGGGTTCAAGGATGGTGTCCACCCGAAACCCCACACGGCTGAGGGCGGCGAACACCTCCGCGATCGGGTGGGGGAACTTTCCGTCCACGGGCTCCGAATCGAAATAGGAGCGACCGATGAAGGGCCGGGCCAGTGGCAGCGAACCCTCGGGTTCACGCGCGGCGTCCACACACAGCGAAACTGGATGCGGTAGTGAGAATGCGAACCACGCGCCCGCGCGCAGGACCCGCTGGACCTGACGGAAGACGCGACTTAGATCCGCGAGACCGGCGAGGGTGCCATCAGCGAAGGCAACGTCGACGGAATCACCCCGAAGAAACGCGAGGTCGGCGAAGTCACCCGTGTGCACCTCGATGCGCACCTCGGCGTGCTCGGCGAGGCGCCGAGCGGCGTGCACTGCGTCGGCTGAGGGGTCCACCGTGATGACCGATGCCCCCGCCCGGGCGAGCTCGACGATGCGGGAGCCCTGACCACAACCGAGTTCCACGACTCGCTTGCCGCGCACATCACCCAACAACCGTGCCAACGCAAAGACGTCACCCATCAATCGGACCCTAGTTGCGGGTTCCCGGCGGGGTCGGCGCTCTCCTACACTCACCGGCGTGGTCAGAGGCACCGACTACGAGCTTGCCCGCCGGGCCGTCCTGCGGGATCTCAAGCTGGGCCGAGTCAGCCGCCACGACGTCTGCGATGCGCACCCGGAGCTGCTCCGAGCAGCACGCAACGTTGGTGAGCCGGTTGGGAAGCGGTGTCCGGTCTGCAAGGGCAAGGACCTCTTCCACGTGCTGTACGTCTATGGCGACCGGCTGCGCGCTGCGAACGGCCGGTGTATTTCCCAGCCCGGCGAGCTCGACAAACTTGCCCAGAAGCACGACGAGTTCGATTGCTACGTGGTCGAGGTGTGTACCGACTGCCGCTGGAACCATCTCGGCCGCCGCGAACTCCACGGCAAGAGTTCGTAACCCGGGCTGGCGCAGGCATGGTGGAACGGGCATAAGCTTCTCGTACTGCCGGGAGCCGTGTGTGCCCTGGACGGTGGAGGTTTCGAGATGACGGCCCCTACGCCTACGTCACGTCCCAGTTCGCGTTCGCTCACCGCGCCCGACATCGTCGCGGCAAAAGGTGGCGCCACACCGCTCGTGATGGTCACTGCCTACGACGCGCCGAGTGCACGCGTGGTGGACGGCGCCGGTGTCGACATGATCCTCGTCGGCGACACGCTGGCGATGGTCGTGCTCGGTTACGACGACACCCTGCAGGTCACGACCGCAGACATGGCCCACCACGTGGGAGCGGTGGCTCGCACCAAGCCGCACGCGTTGATTGTGGGTGACCTGCCATGGATGAGCTACCACGTGTCACGCGAGGAGACGGTGTGCAATGCCGCCACGCTGATTCGTGCCGGCGCGGGCGCAGTGAAGCTCGAGGGCGGGCGCAAGCGCCTCGATGCCATCAACGCGATCCTCGATGCCGAGATCCCCGTGATGGGTCACCTTGGGCTCACCCCTCAGTCGATCCACGCGATCGGTGGGTTCAAGGTGCAGGGCAAGCAGCTCGACGCAGCACGCCGAATCGTGGACGACGCCGTGGCGCTGGCGGAGGCTGGATGTTTCGGGATCGTGCTCGAATGTGTGCCCGACGGTGTGGCCCGAATGGTGACCGACGCGGTGGATGTGCCGACGATCGGTATTGGCGCCGGCCGTCATTGTGATGGTCAGGTGCTCGTGTATCACGACCTCCTGGGTTTCGAAGACCGGATTCGGCCGCGGTTCGTCCGTCGGTACGCGGAGCTGGGTGCCGAGGCCACCGAAGCGGTGAGCCGTTTCGTCGAAGATGTTCGAGAGGGACGATTCCCGTCGAGCGACGAGACGTATCACATGACGGATCAGCTGAATGAGGCCATGGATCTCTACACCGTGGACGTCACGGTGGACGCGCCCGGGATGAGTGTCACACCCCCCGGGTAAGGTCTCCTCGATAGGTCCCCACGGGTCGGCTCTGGTAGCTTGGCCCGCTTCACGGAAGAGTTCTCAGAGTCCTGAGCGCTCCTCCATGTCCGCCCTGCCCCTTAGCGGTCGCCCGGAATCTCCGGGCAGTGCCGAACTCGGGGGCCCGCAGTGGCCGAGAGGTCGGCTGCGGTCCGAAGGAGGTATCGGCCATGAGGCCGTACGAGGTCATGGTTATCTTTGACGCGGACCTGGAAGAGGAGACCATCCGGTCTGCTGTCGAACGGTCGCTCGTTCTGATCGAGTCCAAGGGTGCCGTGCGCGGCGCAATCGACTGGTGGGGCAAGCGTCGGCTCGCCTACGAAGTGAAGCATCGCTTCGAAGGCTTCTACGTCGTCATGCAGGCGAAGGCCGAGCCCGTCGCGATGGACGAGTTGAACCGGTCGCTCTCCCTTTCTGACGACGTCATCCGTCACAAGATCCTTCGCATCCCCGAGCAGGTCTACGGCAAGATCGGTGGAACGCCGGACATCGTCGATGAAGCGGTCCTCGCGGCAACTGCGCGCGAGAACCGTGACGACGACGAAGACTAGGGATCAGCACGGAAGTCGTCGCCTGCGAGCAATCGAACCCGGCAACGACGAAGAACCGCCGCATCCGCGGCATTGGGAGACATGACCATGGCAGATAACACGATCACCATTGTGGGGAACCTCACCCGGGACCCCGAGATCCGGTACACCGCATCCGGACAGGCCAAAGCAAGTTTGGGCGTAGCCGTGAGTCGGCGCTGGCAGAACCGCCAGACCAACGAGTGGGAAGAGCGCACCAGCTTCTTCAACATCGTGGCCTGGGGCGATATGGCAGAGAACATTTCCGACACCTTGGCCAAGGGCACGCGCATCATCGTCCAGGGTCGCCTCGAGCAACGCTCGTACGACACTGATCAGGGCGAGAAGAAGAGCGTGGTCGAGATCGTGGCGGACGAGATTGGTCCCAGCCTGCGCTGGGCGACGGCCGAGGTGAAGCGCTCCGAGCGTCGCAGTGGCGGCGGAGGCGGGGGTGGCGGCGACTACGGCGGTGGCGGCGGCCGTCCCAGCGGGGGATCAAATGCTCCGGGCGGAGGATCCTCCGGTGGTTCAGATGGTGCAGCAACGAGTGGTGCTCCCACGCCAAGCGGCGGCGGCGAGCACGGCTACGACGAAGAGCCCTTCTAGGGCCTGAGGAACGAGAGAACGATGGCACGAGACCGGGAACAACAGCGGCGCAAGAGCCCCGAGAAAGATCGACGTCGGGTTCAGAAGAAGAAGGTGTCGATCCTGACCCAGGACAAGATCGAGTGGGTCGACTACAAGGACGTGAACCTGCTTCGCCGGTTCATGTCCGAGCGCGCCAAGATCCGGGCTCGTCGGGTCACGGGCAACAGCACCCAGCAGCAACGTGAGGTGGCCAAGGCGATTCGCCTGGCCCGAGAGATGGCGCTGCTGCCGTACAGCGTGCGCCAGGTCACCCAGCGCAGCCGCGGTGGCCGTCGCGATCGTGATCGGTTGGACCCGACTGCGCCGATGCCCACGCCGGACGCCCCGCCGCCCACCGCGGTCGAAGGCGAGAATGAGAACGAGAACGAGTTGCCCGAGGGTGTCACCCTCGACGCGAACGACGGTGACACGGGTGCAGTCGAGTCCGCACCGGTGGCCTCGGAAGCCGTCGAGGTCAGCGCCGGTGGTGCGGAGGACAGCGAATGAAAATCGTCCTGCGTTCTGACGTCGACAAACTGGGAAAGAAGGGCGACCTCTTGGAGGTGGCCCCCGGCTACGCGCGGAATTACTTGGTGCCGCGCGGGCTCGCGATGTTTGCAACCAAGGGTGCGGAGAAGCAGGCCGCGTCCATGCGCCGCAGCCGTGAGGTTCGCGATTCACGCGAGCGCGATGCGGCCCAGACCATCGCGCTGAAGCTCACCGCAGCTGCCGTCCCCGTTCCCGCGCGAGCGGGCGAGGCGGGCAAGTTGTTCGGTTCGGTCACGGCGGCCGATATCGCGGTTGCGATCGCGGCGGCCACCGGAGTGGAGATCGACCGGCGCAAGATCACCCTCGATGAGCCGCTCAAGGCCCTCGGCCCGGCTGAGGTGCAGGTCAGTCTGCACGCGACTGTGAAGGTTGCGGTCATGGTCGAGGTTGTGGCCAGCGAATAGCCGGCGCTCTCGTTCGGTACGCGCGCTCGACCCGCCGTTCTGCGGCGGGTCGATTGCTGTGCGGACCCAGAAATTTCGTGTCTCACCCTGGGTGCACACTGGACTTCATCCACACCCCTGTGGATGAAGGAGCCCCTCTATCCCCAGGTAATTCACACAAGTTCATGGGGTTATCCACTTCCTCCCCACAGGCGATCAATGTGAGGATGGACCCGGGATTCAACGGCTGCGGAGAAGGTAACTCGTGGTACAAACAGGTGACCTGGCGGTTCGGCCGTCGGTATCGAGCGGGCGAATACCGCCGCATAACCTGGAGGCCGAGGAGTCGCTGCTCGGCGCAATGCTCATCTCCCGGGACGCGATCACCGCCGCGGTCGAGGCGAGGGTCGATGCGAGTGATTTCTACAAACCCGCGCACGGTCACATCTTCGATGCAGTGTGGTCGTTGTACGAGCAGGGCGAACCCGTCGACCCCGTCACGGTCGCCGAAGAGCTTCGCCGGGCCAATCTGCTCGAGGCGCTCGGGGGTAAGGGCCTCCTGCTGCAGATTCAGGCCGCAACCCCGGCCTCCGCGAACGCGGGCCACTACGCGCGCATCGTTGGTGATCTCGCGCTGCTCCGTCGTCTGATCACGGTCTCGGGTGAGATCGCGGAGAGCGCGTACGGAGCGCCCGACGATGTCACCGAGACGGTGGATCGCGCCGAGGCGATGGTCTTCGAGGTGGCGGAGAAACGGATCTCTGAATCCTTGGTGCGGTTGTTCGACTCGGTCACCGAGACCGTGGACCAACTCGAGAAGATGTACGGCAACGACGGTGTGATTACCGGTGTGCCCACCGGGTATATCGATCTCGACCAACAACTCCTCGGTCTCCAACCGTCGAACCTCGTCATTCTCGCGGCCCGTCCCGGCGCGGGGAAGACCGCGTTCATGCTCGGCGCGGCGGCCAACGTGGCGATGGAGAGTCGGCGCCCGGTCCTGTTCTTCTCGATGGAGATGGGAGCGGTCGAGCTCACGAAGCGCATGTTGTCGGCCGAAGCGCGCGTCGATGCTCGCAAACTGCAAACCGGAAACCTCACCGACGCCGACTGGAGCCGGTTGAATCCCGCCATCAGCCATCTCGGCGAGGCACCGCTGTTCCTCGACGACAATCCGCACTGCACGGTGATGGAGATGCGCGCCAAGGCTCGTCGGATCAAGGCCCGCTATGGCGATCTCGGACTGGTGGTGGTCGACTATCTCCAGTTGATGAGTTCCCCTCGTCGGTCGGAGAACCGTCAGGTCGAGGTGTCAGAGCTCTCTCGGGGTTTGAAGATCCTGGCCCGCGAGTTGGAGTGCCCGGTGTTGGTGGGAAGCCAGCTCAACCGTCAGCTCGAGTATCGCCAGGACAAGCGGCCGATGCTGGCGGACCTTCGTGAGTCGGGCTCGATCGAGCAGGACGCCGACGTCGTGCTCATGATCTACCGCGACGACGTGTACAACCCGGAGTCCGAGCAGCGCGGCGTCGCGGAGATCATCATCGCAAAACACCGGAACGGTCCCACCGGTGTGGCCCGCCTGGCGTTCCTCGATCACATCGTCAAGTTCGCCAACATGGCACAAGATTCTTCGTAGAGGAACGGGGCTCCCCGTTTCTTTGTACGGGAACGGGGCTCCGCGATGGTGACGCGTACTGCCCCGACCTCAGGAGTTGGGGGGTCGTTGCCAGGTTCGGTCCGGGTTGGCGGGGGGCATCACGAAACCTGGCGCGGGGCGCCAGCGCGCGGCCCGGAGGTCTTCGTTCACGTGGGTCATGTTGAGGAGGTCTTCCTCATACGAGAACTTGCCGTCGCCCGCGTAGACCAGCGTGGAGTAGCCCGACTGCTGATAGGGCGTGCCGTCCTCGCGCGTGCCCGGCGAGACCTGGGTCCATTTCACGACCACCGTGTTCCCATCGACCGCGGTGTACTCCACCGGGAACTTCCAGTCTTCGAGTCCGCGCATCGACTCGTCGAGAAACTCCCGCAGCGCCACGATCCCTTCGACCCGGCCCCATGCGGGATCGATATACACGCAATCGTCGGTGAAGAAATCGGCGATCCCCGTCCAACCCTGCTCCTCGCCGGCGTCGATACGACGCCGCAGATCGAGGTAGCGGGTGATGGTGGCGTCGATCTGGGCGCGGGGGTACAACACGGCGGTACTCCTTCTGGGCAGGGGTCTTAAAACAGTCGAAGACGGGGATTGTCGTTGGTGCGGAGGTCCTCGAGGTCGATCTCCACACATTCAATGCCGCGGCTCTCGGCGTAGACGCGCGCTTGTGGCTTGATCCGAGTCGCCACGAACATGCCACGGGTCGGCGCGAGGCGGGCGTCGCGATCGAGGCGCTCTTGATATCGGATGAGTTGATCGACGCCGGCGATCTCTCCCACTCGCTTCACCTCCACTGCGACCGCCCGCCCGTCGCCATCCCGACACAGGAAGTCGATCGGTCCGATATCGGTGGGGTACTCGCGCCGTACGAGGGTCAGGTCGTCGCGCAGGGATTGGACCCGCATTTCGATCAGCGCTTGAAGCTCGGCTTCCTCACCGTCCTTCTCGAGGCCGGGTTCCTCACCGAGTTCGAGTGTGTGGTCGTGATGAACAACGTGAAGCGCGACGACGAGTCGCTCCCCCTTGGGGCTCTCCGCGGTGATGGTCTCGTTCGTCACACGGATTGTGCAGGGTGGGCTCATCCAGTTGAGCGGCTTGTAGGCCCGAGCATCGGAATGCACGGCGAGCGAGCCGTCGGCCTTGAGCACGATCAACCGGTTGGCAGGTGCGAGGCGCGCGCCGAGGCGGCCTTCATAGGTCACGGAACATTCGGCCACGATCAGACGCACCCGGGGATGTTCGCGCAGAAGTTCGTGAGCCGGGAACCGATGCGGGGTGGTCGGCGTCGAAGTCCTGACCAAGGGGGACACCATGCGACGGTGGATTGGAATCGGACTCGTGATGCTGCTCGGCGCCGGCGCGCTGGTGGCGCTCGTCTCGAACGGGCGGGGAATCGAGGGCACCAAGGCGGCGAAGTCGGGGTCGAACCTGCGGAGCCGCGCACTTTTGAATGAGTCGTCCGACGGAGGAGGGGTGGCACGGGACTTGGCGCAGGCCAAACCGGCGTCCACCAGTGAGAGCGTGGCGGGGAAGTTGGACGCGGCTGCGCCGGTCGGTCCCGGAGGTCCCAAGCTCGGCGCACGCGTGGTCAAGCACGCGACCCTCGAGCTGACGGTTCGCGCCGGGATGCTGAAGTCGAAGTTCGCGACGGCCAATGGGATCGCGGGGTTCTTCGGTGGTTTCGTGGAGGCCAGTGAGGAATCTCGCGGGGTGGCGACGGTGTCCCTACGGCTGCCCTCGGACCGCTTCGAGGAAGCGCTGACCAAGCTCGGTGGTCTCGGGCGGGTCGCCAACCGCTCCGAACGCGGCGATGACGTGACCGCGCAGTTCACCGACCTCGACGCGCGCCTGCGCAACCTCACGGCTCAGGAGGCCGTCCTGCAAGATCTCATGCGGCAGGCGAAGAACATCCCCGACGTCATCGCCGTCCAGCAGCAACTTTCGGGGGTTCGGGAGCAAAGTGAACAGCTCACGGGCCAACGGAATCTGCTCGAGGACCAGGCGGCGTTTGCCACCGTCGCGCTCACGATGCGGGCGGTGGGAGTCGCTCCCCCCGGTGCTTCGCAGCACAGTGTGATCGGGCACGCTTGGCACAACGCGATCGGGGTGACGGTCGCGATCATTGGCGGAACCATTGTGGTGCTGGGCGCCGTGGTTCCGCTCGGAGTGCTTCTGCTCGTGGGGTTGCTGGTCTGGACCTTGATTCGGCGTCGCCGCCCGCAGGCAACCCCGGCGGGAATCTGAACCGCCCTGGTCGGTAGCCTCCGGATGTGACGTTCTATGACGAGGTCTTGCGTGAACTCATCGTCGCGTTTGGCGCGGCGCTCCTGGTCGCGAACCTGCTGGTCTTGGTGCGTCGGAGCCGGGATGCCTCGGTGCGGGTCACGGTGGGCGATTCTCGCAGCGCCAAGGTGAAGGGTGCGAGCAGAGTCGCGGCCACCGGGCAGACCCGCGATGGTGAGCTGGTGCAGGCCCCGATCGGCCGCTCGATCGCGTTCGCCGTGCTCGGCTTCGTCATGTCGATCGCGGGGATTGCCTCGCTCGTGGCCTAGCAGTGCGAGTCGTCAGGCCACCGTTGTGACTTGAATGTGGTCGCGTCCTTCGCCACGGCGTAGAACTGGGCACGCCGTCGAAGGGATGTCCGATGATTGTCTCGGTGAACATCGCGAATGTGGGAGTCCGCAGCACCCTCGTACGGCTGGCCCGACCGCCGAAGCCGGGATCGATTCCGGGGCTTCGTGAGATTGAGGTGGGCGTCACTGCTCCGCTCAGCGGATCGCTGCGCAAGTCGCCGGACTTTGGCCGCGTGGGCGTGATCGGCTTCTGGGACAACGAAGCAGCACTCGACGCGTTTCTGGCGCACGACCCTCGCGTCGCCGGGCTCGCGGAGGGCTTCTCGGCGAGGCTCGCACCGCTCCGAGCGCACGGGTCGTGGCCGGGTCTCGACGCCGAGGTACCCAAGACGCGCGCCACCGATCACGAGGGCCCGGTTGTGGTGCTCACGCTCGGCCGATTTCGGGTCAGCCAGGCGCCGCGATTCTTCCGCACGAGTGCAAAGGCGGAGGCCGCGGTAGCAAGGGCCGACGGCCTGATCTGGGCAACCGGCCTGGCCCGCCCGCCGTTCATTGCAACCTGTTCGTTCTGGGAGTCGGCCGACGCCGCGGGGGCTTACGCATACGGCAAGAGCGAGAATCCGCACCCGAGCGCGATCCGCGGCGGAAATACGAAGCCGTTCCACAAGCGTGAAGCGTTCGTGAGGTTTCATCCGATCACGGTCTCCGGAGGGATCAGTGGCAAGAATCCACTCACCGCGGAGATGGTGGCTCGCGTCGGGTCGTAAGAGCACTGCCGCCGCGGAGGGACGCAGTTCCTGTGGAGCGGGTGACGAGAATCGAACTCGCGTTCTCAACTTGGGAACCCATCCTGGGGCGAGAGCCCCGCACTCGCACGAACCCTTCGGAGGGTCTCAACGCCGGCCGCGCGTCGACGAACTTTCCCGAACGGCGACTTTCCCGGATGCGCGGCGAGCCGCCACCCGCTAGGGAACAGTCGCGAACTGGTCGGCGGCAACCGTTGGCGAACTGTCAGGGGCGATGAGAGTGTTTCGTGGACGGCATTGAACCCAAGCGAACGGTGGCGGCCGCGCCATGGATGGGCCATGCGATCGCTTTCATTGCTGCTCCGTGTCGCGCAGTCGTCGCAGTTCGGGTAGCGCCTCGGCGTCTTTGCGGCGATTCGCGTATTCCTTCGACGTGATGATGTCGTCGAGCGACGCGACGGTGATGGCGTGGTCGAACGCGACGATTGTGTGCGCGCGCGCGCGGAGTGCTTCGAACGTCACCGGGAGGCCTTCATGAATGCGTCCATGCTGGCACCACGTCAAGATCGAGGTCGGGCGACCTGCTCCGTGGAGCACGCCAGCGAAGCCCCCGACGACGATGAATTTGACCTCGTGCTCAGCAAACAGCGCGAGCCACGCCTCGAATGAGATCTCGGTTATTCGCCCAACGGGATTGGGTTGTGTTTGACGAACTTGAACGGAGCATCATCGCTGGTTGGAGGTTCCAAGTCGCTCAAGAGTTCGCGGAGCATGGCGTCATCGACGACACTGCGAATGTCGGTTTCCGCAACGACGCCACCGCTTGTGGAAGTCCAGGTCTTTGCCATGCGAAGCGGATATCCGCGGGATGGATTCGTTCTGTTCGTCAACCCGTCATCGTTCACCCGTCCGCGCGTCGGCCTGGGGCTAGGCGCGAAGTTCTCCGATGAACACTTCGAGCGCGTCCGTCACGCGATCAGCCTCAATCGGAGTCGGTGATGCGGAGGACATCGTGCTCACCGCGGCCGCGGGGTTGATGAGGATCTCGCGCCCGGCGATGTCCGCGATGATCCGGGCGAGTTCGGTTGGACCTGAGCGCAACTCTTGGGTGAGGGAGCCGTCGTTGTTGTAGAGGTCGATCAGGCGGAACAGGTCGAGCAGGTCCGAGCCGTGTTTCGTTGCGCGCCGCACAGAGTTTGGGTAGCCGACCGCGTGGCTCTTCGCCGCGACGAGTCCCGCAGGTGTCGCAACATCGATCTCGAGAGGGGGCGACCCGGCGGTGCTGAGTCGGACTGGTTCGGCCCCCTCGAATGCCCAGCGGTGGCCGGCCAGGAAGAGGATGTCCTTGTCTGAGAATCCGTCGAGGTCGCCGTCGACGATGGGGCTCGTCGGGATGAGGTCGACCTTGACGTTGTCGACGAGCAGCGGGTGCTGTTCGGAGTGATGCGCGGCGGCCAGGATTTCCAGGGCTTCCGGCTCGGGCTCGGCGTAGACGGTCACCAGGTCGATGTCGAGGGTGGCTCGGTGGGCAATGCCAGCCGCGCCGACGCGCATGGTCACTGCCAAGCCGCCGATGAGCACGACCGGCGGCAACCCGGGTGTGGCGAGAACGTGCCTCGCGGCATCGAGCAACCGCTGACTGGTCGCGGGGACGATGGTGAGCGGCGGGTCACCAGACACGTTGGATCTCATGCTGTGCGGGGTGCCATGGATCGAGGATCTCGTGCCCACGGGCAGGATCCTGGGCGAGTTCGAGAGCCAGGAACAGCGGATGGGCGCTGGGCAGGAACGGCAGCGGCACGGGCGTCGGTGCGAAAAGTCGAGTGCTGCAGACCAAGGCGGTGGGTGGCACGGCAACGACGGCGGCGCAGTCGTCCCAAGTTGAGGGCTTGAGTGCGCGCTCGGTCCGTCGAGCATCGCCCTCTTGAGGAACCCAGATCCACGGGCGCGACGCGGCGCTGAACACGGGTGCTCCCCATGCAGCGGCCGATTCGTCGCCGCCGAGGCACCAGCCCGGATTGTCGAGGTGATCGAGTTCGGCTCGGAGGTGGTTGGCGTTCTCTGGGGTCGGGAGAGTCGCGACGGGGGTGATGCGTATTGGGCTCCACACTGCGGCGAGGGCCCAGAACAGCTCGGGGATCTGCGGTTCGCCGGACGGCAAGACGAGTCCGGATTCGCGGAGCAGCTTCGATGCTTCGCCCACGGCGCCATGTGACATCTGGGCATCGCGGGCGATGGCGCGGATCGATGGTGGAGTGGCGGGATGGAGGAGCAGGGCGGCTGCATAGCTGATGCCGGCACGGCCGCGGATTGGTCCGTCGGATCGGGGAGCCGCGAGCCGCCACCCGCCAGGAAGCGACGGCCGGTGGCTCATCGCCGAGTTCTCGAAGTGGATGATCCCGGAGGCCTTCGGGTGGTTGAGCGCTAGTTCGCCTCGACGATCGAGCCAGCTCCACCAATAGTTCGTGAGGTCGTCGTTCCGGAGAACCAGGAAGTCCTTCGCCTCGGCGGACAGCTGATTGGCGACGATGATCCTCGATCCGCGCGCTTCCGTCTCGACGAGCATCTGCGCCTCTCGAAGTGACACCGCGTCTCGAGCGACCACCTTGGCTGGCCAGCCTTGACGGCCGACGGTGATCTTCACCTGTTCCGGTCCGGACCGGACCACCGTGACACCCCGGTTGGCAGAGGCAAGGGCCTCGAGTTCCTCGATGGCCGAGTCGACCCGCTGTTCAGGCTTCGTACGGAGCTTTGGCATCGGCCCACCTCCGAGGGTGTCCACAAGTCCTATGGCTACCGGACACCGGACACTCTACTGGGGCCGGTGTCCAGTGTCCAGTAGCTACTGGACACCGGACAGACCGGTCAAACACCTTCAACGATCGCAATGGTCGATTCGCGCCTCTCGTGGAGCGGGTGACGAGAATCGAACTAGCGTTCTCAGCTTGGGAATGCGTACGAACGGTTTTCGGCGGACGCTGACGAACAGTTTCCCCAGGTCAGAGCCCATCTCCGAATAGGGGCGAACACTCGCGAATGTCGGTGTCCGCGGGATATCCGCGGGATGGTTTGCGGAGCGGGGTGCCCAGACGTGGTGTCAGGCCGGTTCGCCGGTTGTGATCGCAGCGCCCGTCGTGACGGGGTCGAGGAGCTGGAGTCCCCGGTCCTCGGCGTCGTTGGCGTCCGCGAACGCGTTGGTTCGGTCGAGGCTCTCGCGGGCGACAGCCAGCGTCGACCAGTTGATACGTGCCGTCCAGCGACGGACGCGATCGAGGTAGGTGACGAAGAGGTCGGGATGGTCCTGGCGGCTCAGTCGCCGGAGTGCACGGAGGTAGTGGTTCCGTGAGATGGTCGGGATCACCGCCCGCTGCTCGTCGCCGGCGACGTACTCCGCGTTCATCACGGCTCGCGCCAATCGACCGTTGCCGTCGTCGAAAGGATGGACTTCGGCGACAAGGAATGCAGCGAACGTGCCCCGCTGCGTCGGCGTGGCGAGCGATTCGAGGATCTCGTACCCGCGCCGAAGGGTGCCCTCGACCAGGTCGGGAGCAACGAACATCGTGTTGCCTGCTTGGTTCGGGTATCGCTTGAACTCACCGGGTCGCTTGTCGGGCCTCCCGCCGAGGATGATGCGGTGCCAGGCCCGGAGGAGATCGAGGAATTCGTCACCCGACGCCGTTCGGCGACGGAGCTCGACCTCATCGGAGACGAGCTGGAAAGTGGCGAGAACGTCGTGGGCATCCTCAGGGCGCGCAGCGGGTATATCGTCGTCGAAGACGATGCGTTCCGCTTCGTCGGGGGTGAACTCCGTGCCTTCGATGAAGTTCGAAAAGTAGGCCTCCCAGAATGGCAGCGTCGCGCGCCGGCCGACGTCGGCCGGGAGAGCCGGGTGCGTTGTCACCACTCCGCGTAGGTGATTGGCGAGCAATTCGAAGCGGAGGGTTCGTCCCTGGTCGAACGGAACGCCGGCTGCGCGTGCCTTCATGGCGACGGACCCGGAGGTCGCCTCGCGCGTCCCAAGCGCGGCGCCCACAAGCTCGTTGAGTGTCTCGACCCGGGCGGGCGACGCGCCGAGTGTGCCGGCGAGAGCCTCGGCCGTGTCGCGATATGCGCTGACTTGAGATGCGCCGTCAAGGGCGCAGAGATGGTCGATCCAGTCCGCCAGCTCGGCGGCCGACAGCGTGGCCGGTGGCCGATCGCTGCGCTTGCGCGTTGGCCGGGTGTTGTCGAGCAGTGCTCGGGGTCGCGAGGCGAGGTGGACGCCGGCCCCAAGGGAGATGTCACCCTCGAGGGCGCCGGGGCCTTTGCGCGACACGACGGTGAGGCCCGCCAGCGCGAGGGTGGCCTCCCGCGACGAGGTGACGAACAGGTAGCCGTCGTGGGGTTGGGCCCAGATGGCCGAGCGGTCGGTCACCACGGCATCGGGGAACCGCCGACCGACGATTTCCCGCCACGAACGGCGGACCACGTCGCTAGGGTCGGCGCCTACCTCAGTGGCGTAGATGCCCCGGGCGAGCCGCACCAACGGCGAGCATCTTGCGGGCGGTGGGTTGGGCCCACTTCGGGAGCGCGTTCAACGCGTTCGCGGCTTTGTGGACCCATCACCGTTGGCGGGTCGTCTCGGGAACACTTCGCGCAAGGCGGCCCAGAACCCGAGCGCACCGTCACCGACCGCGGGTGGGCGCATCCCCCGTCGTTTCAGATCGCGGAGCAGATCCGCCCACGAGTCGGTCGATTCGCGGTATCCGTCGGTGATCGCGACCAGCTCCTTGGTCCCATCGGCACGGACGCCGACGATCACCAGGCAACACCGACGGTCTTCTTCGAGACGAACATTGAAATGGATGCCGTCGACCCACACGTAGACGAAGTCGCGGTCATCGAGTCGCCGCTCCGCGAACGCGCGTTGGTCGGTCTGCCACTGGGTCGTGAGACGCGTGATCATCGACGCGGAAAGGCCCGCAGCCGAACCGAAGAACTCTGCCACGGCCGGTGCGAAGTCACCCGTCGACATCCCATGCAGATACATGCGGTGTTGGTGGAGCGGGTGACGAGAATCGAACTCGCGTTCTCAGCTTGGGAAGCTGATGTTCTACCTCTGAACTACACCCGCGGCGGTGCGATCATACGCGGAGCGGCCCCGGGATCTTCCCGGGGCCGCTCCGATCATTCTCTGACTCGTTGATTCAGACGTCAGGCAACGTTGCGACGTCGCGGGCGATGTCCCAACCGGGCCACCAGGCCGCGCCGATGGCCGCCGGCGGCTTGGCAGCAAAACCCACGCCGAACGCGTGGAGTCCGCCGAAGCCGTCGAGGGTGAAGCCACCGCTGCCGTCGAAGATGACGGACACGCCGTGGACGCTGACGCCCCCGGTGATGAACACGTTGTTAGCGGCCGGCGGCGCGGTGCCACTCGACCCGATCTTGAACGGGAAGAGCCTGCCCGTGCGATCGGTCACGTATCCGCCTTTGCCGTCGGGCATGATCGTGATACCACGAGCCATATCCCGGCCAGCCCAGTACGGAAGGCCGCGAGGTGCGGGCGGGGTGCTGTTGGCGCCGAGGGCAAACGGGTGAACCCCGCCGAAGCCATCAACCACGTAGCCACCCTTCTTGTTGGGCAGGAGGGCGACACCGCGGGCGATGTCCCAGCCGGACCAATAGGTGTTGCCCGAAACTGACGGCGGATTCGCACCCGTTCCGAGGCGGAACTTATGGAGTCCGCCGAAGGCATCGAGGGTGTAGCCGCCGGTGCCATCCGCGAGCACTGCAGTACCTCGCGCGATGTCCCAGCCGGACCAGTAGGTGGCTCCCGATACTGCGGGAGGTTGCGGCCCGGTGCCGACGCGGAACGCATGGAGTCCGCCGAAGCCGTCGAGGGTGTAGCCACCGGGCAGCGCAGTTGCCGCCTGGACCGTGATCTTCTGCGTGGATGAGGTGAAGCCCGACAAGTTCGTTGCCGTCAGCTTCGCCGTGTAGGTGCCGGCCACCGTGTAGTTGTGCGTTGTGTTCTGCAGGGTGCTGTCGGTGGTGCCGTTGTTGTCGAAGTCCCAGGCCCAACTCGTGGGGGCACCGACGGCCGGCGCGATCGGTGTGCTGATATCGGTGAACGAAACGGTAAATGGTGCCCGCCCCGTGTTCGGGATTGCGAAGAAGGATGCCGTGGGGGCCGGCGCCGAACCGAGGTTGTACACGTAGATCGGGTGGTCGCTGCTCGCGCGGCCGTCGTAGCCGTCCGAGGCGTAGAACTTGTCGCCGACGATGGCGAGGTCGCGGGCGTCGATCATGCCGTCGTCGTCGACCGACCCACCGGGTGTTCCAATGCTGGCGAGCGGGAACGTCCACGGCGTGTTCCTGGTCCAGCTCGATGCGTCGAAGCGGTAGATCGTCGAGTCCGACGTCGCCGTCGTGCGGTCGGGGGACGTGTCGACTCTCGCCGTCGTGACGAACGCCGTGCTGGCGTCGGTGAACGTGACGCCCACGATGTCGCTCACCCCGATCGAGAAGGTGCTGCCGAGCGTGTTGGTGTCGAAGTTGTAGGTCTTGAGCTTCGTGCCCTTGCCGAAGTAGAGCCCGGTACCAGGACGCCATCCCGCCGCGGTCGCGTCCTCGGTGTTGGGCAACTGCTGCCAGCTGGTTGGCGTGAAGTGGCCGCCAACGCGGGTGAGCTTCCACACGGCGGGGTTCGCCGGAGTGCCGGTGAGCGTCCGACCCGGGGCGATGCCGGAGGTGACGTAGAGCGCTCCCGATCCGTCGTACACGACCGACTCGAAGTCGTCGGTACGGCTGAGGCACTCGTTCGCAGCCGTGTCGCCGACGATGGCCGGATCCAGCTTCTGGCCGCACGTCAGGCCGGTACCGACCTCGGTCGCCGAAGCGAAGTCGGCGTAGGCGACTAGCGGGTTGCCGGAGATGTCCTTGGTGGCGCCGCCGCGCAGCCTTGCCTTGTACGCGCCGGACGCGGGGTTGATCTCCCACATGCTGTCGGAGTTGTCGTCGGTCACCCACATCGAGTTGTCGGTCTCGACGGAGGCGAGGCCCTCGACGTCCTTGGCGTTGGCTGGCGCGCCCGAGAACGGCATGGAAGCGATTGTGTGATCGAAGTTGAGGACCGGGATCGGTGGGGTCGAGAGGGCCTGCGCCGGCGATCCTGCTGTGCTGAGCGCGGCGACACCCAACGTGGATGCGAGCACGACGGCCCACACACGCGTACGAATTAATTTCACTGTGCCTCCCACGGCCCTAAAATTTGGATACCCAAATGCTACGAAGCGGTGCATACTAGTCAGCACTGGAACTCAAATACCACCTTCCGCGCGATGAACGCGGTCCAGAAACCACTCTTCGTGGTATTGCTCGTTGTTCCGGAATCAACGGCCGCGATGAGCGCGAGCCGTCGTATCGATGTCCTCATCTTGCTCCTCCCGCTCCCTGCACCGACAGCGGGGTGTTCTGTCCACCGCCGCGCGTCGGGACGATCATGACGAACTACCCGAACCGGGCGCAAGCGCTGGCGCGTGATTTCTCGTTCCGCGCCCGACAATGATTCGCGTGCACTACTTTCGATCGTCACGCGCCGTGGTCGACCCGCAATCCTACGACGGAGCGTGGCTAAAGTCAGCGCCCGTGATCTTGTCCGATCGTTCTATTCGTGAAGCGCTCGCGGCTCGGCGCGTCGTCGTCGACCCACTCGACGACGCCGACGTGCAGCCGTCGTCCGTCGATCTCCGACTCGACCGTTACTTCCGCGTCTTTCGCAACGACACCACGCCGTTTATCGACCCGAAAGAACCGCAGGAAGATCTCACCGAGATGGTCGAGGTCGCGGAAGCCAACGCGTTCATCCTTCACCCGGGAGAGTTCGTGCTCGGTTCCACGGTGGAACGCGTGGTGCTCCCCGACGACCTCGTAGCGCGCCTCGAGGGGAAGTCCTCCCTCGGTCGGCTCGGCCTCCTGATTCACAGCACCGCCGGGTTCGTCGATGCGGGTTGGGACGGTCATCTCACCCTCGAGTTGAGCAACGTAGCGAACCTGCCGATCGCGCTGTATCCGGGGATGAAGATCGGTCAGATCTCGTTCTTCGAGATGACCACGGCGGCCGATCACCCTTACGGCAGTAGCGGAAAGGGTTCGAAGTATCAGGGCCAACGCGGCCCCACCCCGAGCCGGTACTACCTCAACTTCAAGAGGTAGCCCCGTGCCGCAATCGGCGACCCCGCCGCAACGCTGCGAATGGGCCGGCGCCGACCCGCTGATGATCGAATATCACGATTTCGAATGGGGTAACCCGCAGCACGACCGCATCCGGCTGTTCGAGAAGCTGTCGCTGGAGGGCGCCCAGGCCGGGCTGTCCTGGCGCACGATTCTCAAGAAGCGGGAGGGCTACCGCTCGGTCTTCGCCGGATTCGATCCGGTGAAGGTCGCGCGCTTCACGCCGAACCGGCTGGGGAAGCTCATGCTTGACGCTCGAATCGTGCGCAACCGCGCCAAGATCACGTCGGTGATCGCCAACGCTCAGGCGTTGCTTGCCCTCGAAGCCGAGATCGGCAGCTTCTCCGAGTACCTCTGGTCGTTCGTCGACGGTGAACCCATCGTCAATCGGTGGAGGCATCCCTCCGAGATCCCGACGATCACCGAGACGTCGACCGCGCTCAGCAAAGACCTCAAGCGCCGGGGCTTCCGTTTCGTGGGACCCACCACGATGTACGCCCTCATGCAAGCGATGGGCATGGTCAACGACCACACCACCGATTGCTTCCGGCATCCGCACGGATGAGCTGATCCAGGTAGGTCAGACGCCGGTGGGGAACTCGGCGGCGACGGGCCCGGGCAGGGAGGGTTCGCGCTCCAAGGCTTCGAGGATGACCTCGGCGATGTCGGAGACCTTCACGTCTTCGTCGCGGCCCTCGCCCTTCACGCCGTCATCCATCATCACGTAACAGAACGGGCAGGCAACCGCGATGCGTTCGGCGCCGGTGGCGAGAGCCTCTTGGGTCCGCTCGACGTTCACTTTCTTGCCGATGGTCTCTTCCATCCACATACGCGCGCCCCCGGCACCACAGCACATGCCGCGGGTTCCGTTGCGGGGCATCTCCACAATGTCGATACCGGCGAGCGAACCGATCACGTTGCGCGGCGCGAGGTAGACGTCGTTGTGGCGCCCGAGGTAACAGGAGTCGTGATAGGTCACGCGCTCGTCGAGCGACGCGCCCGCCATCGAAAGGCGACCGTCCGAGATCAGTTGCATCAGGAACTCGGAGTGGTGGATCACTTCGTAGTGACCGTCGAGTTGGGGGTACTCGTTCTTCAGCGTGTTGAAGCAGTGCGGACACTGCGTGATGATCTTCTTCACACCGAGCCCGTCGAGCGTCTCGATGTTCTGCATTGCGAGCATCTGGAAGATGTACTCGTTGCCGGACCGGCGCGCACTGTCGCCGGTGCACATCTCGCTCGGTCCGAGGATCGCGAAGTCGATGTCGGCGCGCTGGAGCAGCTTGGCCATTGCGCGGCTGGTCTTCTTGTTGCGATCGTCGAAGGACCCCGCGCACCCAATCCAGTAAAGGTACTCGTGGTCGAAGTCGGAACTTCCGGGCTCCACGATGGTCACGCCTTCGAGCTGATCGGCCCAGTCGCCGCGCTCGCCCTGGTTCATGCCGTAGACGTTGCCGCTGTTCTCCATGGAGCGGTACACGTTCCCGAGCGTGGCAGGAAAGTTGCTCTCCATGAGTGAGAGATAGCGACGCATGTCGAGGATCTTGTCAAGGATCTCGATGTTCACCGGGCAGATCTCGTCACATGCTTTACACGACGTGCAGGACCACAACTCTTCGGCCGTGATGCGTTCGAAGAGGTTGTTCGTGGTGATGGTGATCTCGGAATCGATGCCCACCGGCGGGGACACCGGCGGCGCGCCCGTGAGCGCCATGACCTCACCCACCTTGTTCACAATCTCGCGGGGGTCGAGCGGTTTGCCGGTGGCGTGAGCCGGACAGACCGAGGTGCACCGACCACAGATCGTGCACGCGTCGGTATCGAAGAGTTGCTTCCAGGTGAAGTCTTCGATGGTGGAGGCACCGAAGGTCTCGAGCTCCGTCTCCATCAGGTTCGGCATCGGACGCATCGCGCCTTTCGGACGCTCGCGATCCTTGAGGTACATGTTCATCGGGCTGGTGATCATGTGGCGCAACATGGTGGTGGGGAGGATCACGAGAAACGCAAGGAACGTGAGCACGTGCGTGCTCCACGCCCACCGGTGGAGGTCGAGGAGGGTGGCGCGTGAAGCACCGTCGAAGAGGGAGGAGAGACCCCAGCCGACGAAGCTCCACTTCTCGAAGTTCGCGCCGCCGCCGAGTTCGGCGCGCAGTGCCGCGATGCGGAACGCCTCAGTGGCGAACCCAGTCAGCCCGATCGCGAGGAACGTGAGCAGGATCACGAGATGCTCGGGCTTGGTCTTGATGCGAATGCGGTACGGCCGTTGCGCGTAGCGGCGCACGAATGCCCATCCGATGCCCACGAGGAAGACCACGCCGAACAGGTCGGCGGTGAACGCGTAGGCCTGGTACGTG
The DNA here is from genome assembly GCA_046598395.1 of Acidimicrobiia bacterium. Taxonomy (GTDB): domain Bacteria; phylum Actinomycetota; class Acidimicrobiia; order IMCC26256; family JAENVU01; genus JAENVU01. Next base: position 154,892 of record JBKJIQ010000040.1, on the reverse strand, counting down.
CGGCCGTGCAGGAACTTCAACGAGTCGGGAAGTTGGTGGTCGACCTCGAGGAGGATCGTGGCGATGAAGAGCACGAGAAATCCGAAGTAGATCATCGAGTGCATGATTCCGGCGGCCGGGTCACGCAGCAGCGTGCGCATCCAGACACCGCGCCGGAAATCGCGCAATCGGCGATGCACGTTCTTCTTGTTGGTGCGACGGTTGTCGGCCTTGCCGCGCTCGTAGTTCCGAACGCGTAGCGATGTGAGCCACGCGGTGAGGAAAAGCCCGGTGGACACCGCCAGGTAGAACGCGACTTCGAGCGGTGCGGGGATGTTGATGAACACTTCGCGTGCCACCGAGGAGTTGTCGTGCCAACCGGTGATCTCGGGCGCGATGCCCGACGCGATCGTGCCGAGCGCAGCAAGCACGCCGATAGCAAGCACGAGCTGATGGGGCTTCGGTACGAAGCGGCGCATGTTCTCTCCGGTGTTCGTCACGTCGCGCAAGTTACCGGAACGGGCTCGGCGCACAATGCTTGGCCACCCGCGGTGTCCGACGAGGAAGGGTGGAGTGGGTTACTGGACGGAGTGAGCGTCTGCATCGCGGAGGCGACGGGCCATGCCGGTAAGCAGCTTGCGCGCCACCCCCGGGACCTCGTCGATGATGCCGCCGAACTCGCGCTGGCCCAGTACCACGAGCTCCATGTCGGTCTCGGCGGTCACCGTCGCGTTGCGGGGCGCCTTGTCGAGCAGTGCGAGTTCGCCGAACGCCGCACCCGGACCGAGCGTGGCCACCTTGCGGCCTCGGCGCGAGACCTTGGCGGTCCCCGAGAGAATCACGAAAAACTCGGAACCACTCGAGCCCTCGCTCACCAGGACTCGCCCGGAATCCACCCGTACGTCCTCGGCTCGACGAGCCACGAGGCCGAGCTCCTTACGCGAGAGTGCGGAAAAGAGGGGGACCTCGGAGAGGTGCCCGATGAAGACGTCGTTGCGAGACATGGGCGGAATCTAGGCGCGCACCGACCCGGAACAAAAGTGCCGCCGGTTCTTTCGGGAATACTTCCCTCGGCTAGAAAGTTGTCAACGTTCGACTCAAGCTTCTTGCTAGTCCGAACAACTACCCCACTACCTACCCCTGAAAGTCGGAGGAATCCATGTCCAAGGCCGTCGGAATCGACCTCGGCACCACCAACTCGGTCGTCTCGACCCTTGAAGCAGGCGAGCCGGTCGTCATCCCCAACGCCGAGGGCGCGCGCACCACGCCATCGGTGGTGGCGTTCTCCAAGACCGGCGAGGTCTTGGTTGGTGAGGTTGCCAAGCGTCAGGCCATCACCAACCCGGATCGCACGATCCGATCGGTGAAGCGCCACGCCGGCACGAGCTGGTCGATCGATATCGACGGCAAGGCCTACAACTCCCAGGAGATCTCGGCCCGCATCCTCCAGAAGCTCAAGCGCGATGCCGAGGCCTACCTCGGCGACACCGTCACCCAGGCTGTGATCACCGTTCCGGCCTACTTCGGCGATGCCGAGCGCCAGGCCACGAAGGAGGCCGGTGAGATCGCGGGGCTCGAGGTCCTGCGCATCATCAACGAACCGACGGCTGCCGCGCTTGCGTACGGGTTGGAGAAGAACACCGACGTCACGATCCTGGTCTTCGACCTCGGCGGCGGCACGTTCGACGTGTCGGTTCTCGAACTCGGTGAGGGCGTCTTCGAGGTGAAGTCCACCGCAGGCAATACCCACCTCGGTGGCGACGATTGGGACCAGCGAGTTATTGATTGGATGGTCTCGGAGTTCAAGAACGCCCACGGCGTGGATCTCGGCAACGACAAGATGGCCACCCAGCGGTTGAAGGAAGCGGCCGAGAAGGCCAAGGTGGAGCTGTCGTCGCTGCAGGAAACCTCCATCAACCTGCCGTTCATCACTGCGACGGCCGACGGTCCGTTGCACCTCGAGCTCACCCTCTCGCGTTCCAAGTTCCAGGAGCTCACCCGTGATCTCCTCGAGGCGTGTCGCGGTCCGTTCGAGCAAGCGATTCGCGATGCCGGCTTGGAGATGGGCGGGATCGACCGGGTGCTGCTCGTCGGTGGTTCCACCCGCATGCCTGCGGTGCCGGACCTCGTGCGCGAACTCACGGGCAAGGATGGCGACAAGGGCATCAACCCCGATGAGGCCGTGGCGGTTGGCGCCGCCATCCAAGCTGGCGTGCTCAAGGGCGAGGTCAAGGACGTTCTGCTCCTCGACGTCACGCCGCTGTCGCTCGGTATCGAGACCAAGGGTCAGATCATGACCAAGCTCATCGAGCGCAACACCACGATCCCCACCAAGCGTTCCGAGGTGTTCACCACCGCAGATGACAACCAGAGTTCGGTGGAGATCAAGGTGCTGCAGGGCGAGTCCGATATGGCTTACCGCAACAAGACTCTGGGCACGTTCCAGCTCGTGGGCATCCCGCCCGCACCGCGTGGCGTCCCGCAGGTGGAGGTCACGTTCGACATCGACGCCAACGGCATCGTGCACGTGGCCGCCAAGGATCTCGGGACGGGCAAGGAGCAGGTGATGACCATCACGGGCGGTACCGCGCTCGGCAAGGACGAGATTGACCGCATGATGAAGGATGCCGAGGCGCATGCCGAGGAAGACAAGGCTCGTCGCGAGGAAGCCGAGGTCCGCAACAACGCCGACAACCTCGTCTTCCAGACCGACAAGCTCCTCGTCGACTCGGGCGACAAGGTGGAGCCTGCCGAGCGCGAGAAAATCGAAGGCGCGCTCAAAGTCCTGAAGGACGCATTGGCCGGCACCGATCTCGACGCCGTGCGCCGCGGCCATGAGGAGTTGATTGCCGCGAGCCAAGAGTTCGCGCAGCGGCTCTACGCCGCGTCGTCGGCCGCGCAAGAGTCTGAAGGTGCCGGTGCCGACGGCGGCGCGGGTGCGGTCAATGACGATGAAGTGGCCGAGGCCGAGATTGTGGACGAGGAGCCCAGCGAGGAGCCGAAGCCGTGACGGATGCAGCTGATGGTGAGCTGCCCGACGCGGAGTCCAGTCACGAAGCTTTCGACGCGTCAGAGTGGGTTGCCCAAGACGCCAACGCGGAATCGCTTGCGGCGGAAGTGGTGGAGTCGGACCTGGACAAGATGTTGGGCGAGCGCAACGAGATGCGAGCGCTCGCCCAGCAACTCCAGGCTGACTTCGAGAACTACCGCAAGCAGGCGATGAAGCGCGAAGCGGCCATCGTCGAGCGTGCGAGCGCGGGATTGGTCGAGAAGCTCTTGCCCGTGCTCGACAGCTTCGAAGCCGCCGTGGGTGCGCTCCCTGAGGAAGCCGATGGTGGTGTGCGCAAAGGCATTGAGTTGGTCTACGCCCAGTTGGTGACCGTGCTCGAGGGCGCGGGTCTGGCGCGTATCGAGGCCGACGGTGCTCTGTTCGACCCCAACGAGCACGAAGCCGTGATCCATGAAGACGGCGACGGTGAGCCGATGGTGACCGCAACGATGCGAACCGGCTATCGGCTCAAAGATCGGGTCATCCGGCCCGCGATGGTGAAGGTGGCGAAGTAGCCGAGATGGCTCCGCAACGCGAGTGGTTCGAAACCGATTACTACGCCGTGCTCGGTGTGTCTTCAGACGCGACCGATAAAGACATCACGCGCGCGTACCGGAAGCTCGCGAAGCAGTATCACCCCGATGCGAACCCTGGGAACGCGACTGCCGAGGAGAAGTTCAAGGACATCTCCGCTGCCAACGACGTACTGAGCAACGCCGAGAAGCGCACCGAGTACGACGAAGTGCGGCGGATGGTTGCATCCGGGGCCTATGGCGCCGGCGGGCCACGAGGTGGGCCGGGAGGGTTCGGGGCCGGGCCCGGAGGATTCCAGTTCGACGAGAACGTGGACCTCGGAGATCTGCTGGGCGGGTTATTCAATCGCGGCGGGCGAGGCCAAGCCGGCCGGGGCCGCCAGAGCGCACGCCATTCCCCGCAGCGCGGATCCGATCTGGAATCTGAGATCACGCTCGACTTCTTGGATGCGGTGCATGGCATCACCACCAGCGTGTCCTTCACCGCCGAGGCCGCGTGTTCCGAGTGCCACGGATCCGGCGCCGCACCCGGGACGTCACCGCAGATGTGCACGGAGTGCGGGGGTCGCGGTGAGATCGCGATGAACCAGGGAATGTTCTCGACGAGCCAGATCTGCCCGGTGTGTCATGGTCGGGGCGCGGTCATTGTGGAACCGTGTCCGCGCTGCCACGGCGGCGGCACCGAAGTTCGTCGTCGTGATGTCAAGGTCAAGATCCCTGCGGGGGTCAAGGACGGCCAGCGCATCAAGGTGGCCAAGCGCGGCGCGGCCGGTCGCAACGGTGGACCTGCGGGTGACCTCTACGTCGTCGTTCGGGTGCGGGCCCACGAAATCTTCGGCCGCAAGGGAGCGCGCGACCTCACCGTCAGCGTGCCGATCACCTTCGCGGAGGCCGCACTTGGCGCGAATGTGAAGGTGGCCACGCTGAGCGAGCCGGTGACCCTCAAGGTGAAGGCTGGTACGCAGCCGGGCACGCTGCAGAAGGTGAAGGGTCGTGGCATTGCCGGATCGAACGGGCACGCGGGTGACTTGTTTGTGACCTTCCACGTGGTGGTGCCCACCAAGATGGACCGCGCGCAACGCGAAACCGTCGAAGCATTGGCGGGTGCGTTCCCCGACGATCCGCGAGCGGAGATGCACTGATGGTCCACGACGAGCGCGCGCTCTACATCATTTCGGTGGCCGCCGATTTGGCTGGGGTGCATCCTCAGACGTTGCGGATCTACGAGCGCAAAGGTCTCATCGAGCCCGCACGTACCGAAGGCCGTAGCCGTCGGTATTCCGAGCGCGACATTGCGCTGCTTCGGCGAATCCAAGAGTTGACCAACGAAGGCGTCGGCCTCGCGGGTGTGCGTCGGATCCTCGCACTCGAGGCGCATGTGGAGTTGCTCGAAGCCGAACTCGTGCGGACCCGCGCCGAAGCCCGCACCGTCATCGACCAACTCCGCCGCACCCAACCCTGAGGGCTCGAGCCCCGACGCGCCACCTTGCGAAGGCCATCGCGGATCGAGGCCGCGCCGGGGTCGTCTGACAGGCCGTACGCCCGAAAGTAGGGTCATCACCGTGTCTGCGTCCCGCGTCCCGCTTGAGCAACGCGAGAAGCAAGAGATCTCGTTTTGGGCCGAGTCGGAGAACGAGCGACCAGGAGTGTTTGGCCTCGATCTCCTGACGCACAAGATGAGCGAGGCGCGCATCTTCCTCGAGAAGTTCGAGAAGTATCGCGACCTGTTCGAGAATGCCGCCACGATCGTTGAGCTCGGTGGTGGACAGTGCTGGCCGTCGTGCATGGTCAAACATGAGTTAGGTGACCGGGCCCGGATCATCGGTACCGATATCGCGCCCGATGCGGTGGTCTCCGCTCCGCAGTGGGAGCACGTGATCGGGGCTCGCCTCGACGGTCTCGCAGCTTGCCGGAGTAATGCGACCCCGTTCGCCACCGGTTCAGTTGATCTGGTGTTTGTGTTCGCGGCCGCTCATCACTTTGGCGCGCATCGCAGCACACTGGCTGAGATCGCCCGCATCCTCCCGCCGGGGGGTCACGCGCTCTACGCCTATGAACCCGGCGCCCTCGATTGGATCTACCCGCTGGCGCTCAGGCGGGTCATGGCCAAGCGGCCCGTGGTGCCCGAGGATCTGCTGCGCTACCGAAACATCGAACGGCTTGCCGATGAGTGCGGGTTGGACGCGCAGGTGACCTTCTCACCGTCCACCACCTACCGCGGTGGGGTTGAGACCGTCTACTACCTCGGACTCCAGCGACTGCCGTTTCTCCAGCGCGTGCTGCCGTGCACGGTCGACATACTTTTTACCCGCCGCTGACTTAGAACTTCGGCGCGGTGCCGCTGGCGAGCCATTCCTTTGCGGATTTGGTGCCGGCCTCGTAGCCGGCGTCCACCAGGCGATCGAAAGCGCCGAAGTCGAGCATGGCCACGCCGTCGACGACGGGGCGGATGTAGAGATCGCCTTTGTCGTCGTCACGCCCTCCGAGCTCGGTGATGCGCATCAAGACCTTGACGCCGACGGGGATGTCTTGGGACGCAGTCCGCGGGTTGACGCGATCGAGCAGCCATCGCCACCCGGAAACCACGCCGGAGTCGGGAAGGCCACCGGCGCGAATGTCGCGCTGACTCCCCACATCGATCGCAATCACGGATATGCCATCGTGGCGCGACCGCATGATGCCGACCGGCATGTTGTCGACCAGTCCGCCATCCACGAGCACGTCGCCGTTGGCGGTGCGCATTGGGGGAAACACGCCGGGGATAGAAAAGGACGAGCGCAACGCGAACCACCCGGGACCGCTTTCGTGGATCTCGACATCGCCACGAGTGAGGTTCGTGGAGACGGCAAACGCGCGACGCCACCCGTCTTCGATGTCGAGGCCGTCGGCGGCCTCGCGCATCCGTTCGGTGACCTTCGCGCCCGCGGCGATCGAGACACCCGGGAATGTCATGTCGAGGTAGGATTTTCGTTCCGCGACGGCGGCGCGCAGCTGCGCACCGATGGCTGCGGGAGTCATGTCTCGAGCGACCCCTCCGGACACGATCGATCCGATGCTGGTCCCACCCACGGCATCGATCGGGATCCCGGCGTCGAGCAGCGCGGCGTAGACGCCCACCTGGGAGATGCCGCGTGCGCCGCCACCACTGAACACCACACTGATGCCGCGGTTGAGTACCAGGCGCGCTACACGGTCAACATCGGAAGTGTTGTCGCCCCGCACGTGGTGGTGACGGTCGACAGTGCGCGGTCCGAGCCAGAGCGAGGTACGCCGCGGGTCTTGCGTGGTCGAGGGATGAACGAGAACCAACTCGGTTCGGCGGTCGGTGCGGGCATGGCCCTGCACCAGACCTTCCACGGGTCGCAACTCGGGACCCGTGGTGGCATCCGCCACCACGAGCACGACGTCGGCCTGGCGCAGACAGGCCTCAGTCCACGGGGTCGGCTCCGTCTCGCCGTAGTAGACGACCAGCGAGTACTCCTGCTCGAGCTCGTTGCTCCATGCCACGAGCCGGCCGTGGTCCAGGTCGACGCCGGCCACGGTCCGGGCATCGGCGACATCGACGCGCTGCGCGGCGCCGGTGAGCCGGGAACAGCTCTGCGTCAGGAGCGCCGCGAACTGGCGGACGGCGGGGGTGTCGTCGATGGGCAGAATCGCAATGGATACCGCGGGAGTACTCGCGCGACCGCGGGTGCTCTGACGTTCGAGCAGGCGGTCCACCGTCGCGGTGCTGACCGCTCGGTACGCGGCGGGATAGGCCGCGGTGAGTGCAACGAATGCTTCCGCGCCGAACCGAAGAAGGTGGGTATCGCGGATCGCGACCACATCCGCGGTCCGCGGGCGGTCGATGATCAGGGCCATCTCACCCACGACGTCGCCGCGGCCGATCTCGGCCAGCACCGTCTCTTTGCCCTCGGAGTGGGCGATCACGCGGAGGCGGCCCGCGACCACGAGATAGAGGCAGTCAGCCGCGTCGCCCGCGTGGATCAGGGTCTCGCCCGCACGCACCACCACGGGAACCAGTGATTCGCACACGAGTGCGCGCGCATCGTCGGGCAATGCGCCGAGCACGCGGTTGGCTCGGACGAGCTCGTCGAGCTCGTCCGGGGTCGTCTCGGTTGTGGTCACACGTCCTACCCCACTGCTGTTGTGGCTTGCGCCTGGGCCTTGCGGAGTTCGCCGGCGAGGCCGATGAGCAGTTGCTCAGCGAGGTCGGGGACCTCGCGCAGGAGCGTGCGAAACATGCGAATCCCGAGGACCGCGACCTTCACGTTGGAATCCGCGCGGACCGTGGCACTCCGGGTGCCTCCGTCGAGGATCGCCAGCTCACCGAAGTAGGAGCCGGGACCGACCTCGATGACTTCGGTGGTGTCACTGCGGTGCACCGATGCGGTTCCCTCGATGATGATGAACAAGGCGTCGCCGGGCTCACCTTCTACAACGAGGTCTGTCCCCGCCGGGAGATCTGCCGTTTGCGCGTGGCGCGCCACCGTTCGCCGTTCGCCGGCCGTGCAGCGTGAAAACAACCCCACTGCCTCAAGCAAATCGGCCAACTCTCGCTTTGCTCCCACTGATTTCCTCCGCCCCATGTGCGCTGCGTCTGGACGTCCTAGCCTACCGGCGCTCGGAGGGACCGAGCCACAGCGAGAACCAGGGGCATTCCATGCGCAAGCTTGCAGTGTTGATCGTCCGCCGCAGGTGGGCGGTCATCATCGGTGTTCTCATCGCGTTGGTCATCGCCGGGGTGCTCGGTGGCGGGGTGCACGATCGGCTGAGCGGTGGAGGGTTCGAAGACCCGAGCACCGAATCGGCACAGGCCCGCGCCGAGATCAAGGCGTCGTTCCCACAGGCCGCGCTTTCGGATTTCGTCTTGGTCGTCACCGCGAAGGACGGGACCGTCGACGGTGCCGAGGTCACGCGGGTGGGGACCGAACTGACGAAGGAACTCGCTTCCCGCAAGGGGGTGATCTCGGCCAACTCGTATTGGACGTTCGGCAAGGTCGAGCAACTTCGCAGTACCGACTCCCGCCAGGCGTTGGTGGTTGCCGCGATGTCGGGAACCGAGGACGAGAAGTTCCCTCGGGCCGGTGAGATCGCCGATGAACTGGTGGCCAAGTACTCGAGCGCCTCCTCACCGATCGCCATCCTGCCTACCGGTGAGGCGGTCCTGACTCATCAAATCTCGAAGCAGGCGGAGGACGACCTCCAAAAGTCCGAGTTGATTTCCGTGCCGATCACTGCCGTCGCGTTGGTCATCGTCTTTGGCAGTGTTGTGGCTGCGTTGCTCCCCCTGGCCGTGGGCGCGATCGCCATCGTTGGCACGCTCATGGTGCTGCTGATCCTCACGTTGTTCACCGATGTTTCGGTGTTTGCTCTCAACCTCACCACCGCGCTGGGTCTGGGACTGGCGATCGACTACAGCTTGTTCATCGTCTCGCGCTACCGCGAGGAGTTGGGCAAGGGCGTTTCTTCGAACGTCGCCGTCGGCCGGTCGATGCAGACGGCGGGCCGCACGGTCGCGTTCAGCGCGGGGACCGTCATGATTTCGCTCTCGGCGCTCGCGGTGTTCAACGTTCCCTATCTCCGATCGTTCGCATTCGCGGGGACCGCGGTGGTCGCGCTCGCGGCGGTGGCCGCGGTGGTGGTTCTGCCGGCGATTCTCGCAGTGCTGGGCACGCGGATTGAAAAGGGACGGCTGTTCAAAGCGAAGCCGGAGTCCGAGACCGGTGGCTTCTGGGGCGCCCAGGCGCGTCGAGTCATGAAGCACCCTGTGGCATACGCGATCACCGTCACCACGGTGATCCTGCTACTCGCCGCGCCGTTCTTCCATCTCAACCTCGGGTTGACTGACGACCGCGTCGTGTCCGACAGCGTGAGCGGCCGCCGAGCGGTCGACCAGATCCGAAAGAACTTCTCTACCCGAGAGTCCAACGCCATCCCGGTATCGTTCCCTCGAGCCGACCTCAAACGAGATGAGCGAGAGATCAAGCGCCTCGGCTTCGCGTTCGCCAAGTTGCCCGGTGCCGCTCGAGTCGACAGCGGGTTGGGGTTCTTCCTCAAGGATGCCAAGACCGGGAAGGTCTCGTTCGCGGCGATTGCGCTGGCGCCGACGCAGAAAGAGCGATTCACGCCAGGGTCGGGCGGGAGCGGTGCCTACCTCACGGTGACGCCGAGAGTGGAACCGATGTCGCCCGCCGGCGATCAGTTGGTTCGGAGCATCCGTGGCATCAATACGCCGCTGGAGCTGAACGTGGGTGGCCTCGGAGCTCGACTCATCGACACCAAGGAGTCGGTACTGAGTCGATTGCCGATCGCGATAGGACTGGTGGGCCTCGCCACATTCATTTTGCTCTTCCTCATGACCGGGAGCATTCTGGTGCCGTTGAAGGCGCTCGGGCTCAACGTGCTGTCGCTGACGGCCACGTTCGGGGCCATGGTGTGGATTTTTCAAGATGGTCACTTCTCGAATTTTCTCAACATCACCCCGACCGGATCGATCGACGTCTTTTCGCCGATCCTGATGTTCTGCATCGCGTTCGGACTCTCCATGGACTACGAGGTTTTCCTGATTTCGCGCATCAAGGAGGAGTACGACCTCGACCGCAACAACGAGCACGCCATCGAGGTCGGACTCCAGAAGACCGGCAGGATCGTGACCGCCGCGGCGTTGCTGCTCACGATCGTGTTTCTGGGCATTGCCACTTCCGACGTTGCCACGGTCAAGCTGTTCGGGATCGGCCTGACGCTCGCAGTGCTCGTCGATGCATTCTTGATTCGCGCAACGCTCGTGCCCGCCTTCATGCGGCTGGCCGGGCGTTCCAACTGGTGGGCGCCCGCCTGGTTGCGCAGATGGCACCTTCGGTACGGCATCTGGGAGAACGAGCCGATCGCCATCCTCGACCGTGAGTTCGAGTCCGTCTCCTGACACCGTGCTGACGGGTCGACGAAAGTACGAAATACCCTGGTGTTCTGTCGGTTTCTCGTGCACGCTCGAAGTTGGGAATGGAAAAGTTGATAGCGCTGTTGTCAACTTTTATCGCAGTCCCATCCGAGTCACGAGGACGATCGAACCATGGCACTTGACCCGAACAAGCTGACCCGTAAGACCCAAGAGGCCATCGGCGCTGCGCAAGGAATCGCTCGAGATCAAAACCACAGCCAGGTCGGCGGCGAACATCTTCTCGCCGCCTTGATCGGTCAGGCCGAGGGTGTGGTCCTGCCCGTGCTGGAAGGCATCGGAGTCGCCCCGAAGACGATCCGAGACCAGGTCGAGGCCGCGCTCACCCGGCTGCCGAAGGTCTACGGCACCACCGCCCAGGCCCCGCAGGTTTCCCCCGAGACGTACCGCCTCATGGAAGCCGCCGACGGTGAGCGCGGGGACCTCGGAGACGACTACCTCTCCACCGAGCATCTCCTGCTCGCGATGACCAAGGTCGCGGGTGGTGTGGGCGATCTTCTGCGCGGTCTTGGCGTGACCACCGAGGCGGTACTCGCCGCGCTCAAGCAGGTGCGCGGATCACATCGCGTCACGTCGGAAAACCCCGAGGACCAGTACCAGGCGCTAGAGCGCTACGGCCGCGATCTCACCGAGGAAGCGCGCAAGGGCAAGCTCGATCCGGTGATCGGACGCGATGAAGAGATCCGTCGGGTGATCCAAGTGTTGTCTCGCCGCACCAAGAACAATCCGGTGCTCATCGGAGAACCGGGAGTGGGCAAGACCGCGATTGCGGAGGGCCTCGCGCGTCGCATCGTTGAGGGTGATGTCCCGGAGAGCTTGCGCGATAAGCGGCTCATCTCGCTCGACATCGGATCAATGATCGCGGGAGCGAAGTATCGCGGTGAGTTCGAGGAGCGGCTCAAGGCCGTCCTCAAGGAGATCGTGGATTCCGACGGCGAGGTCGTCACATTTATTGACGAACTGCACACGATCGTCGGCGCGGGTGGGGCCGAGGGAGCGGTCGACGCCGGCAACATGATCAAGCCGATGCTGGCCCGCGGTGAACTCCGGATGATCGGTGCGACCACGCTCGACGAGTTCCGCAAGTACATCGAGAAGGACGCCGCGTTGGAGCGGCGTTTCCAGCAGGTATTCGTGGGCGAACCATCGGTGGAGGACACCGTGGCGATCCTCCGTGGCTTGAAGGAGCGCTACGAGGTCCATCACGGTGTCCGAATCCAGGATGCCGCGCTGGTGGCAGCGGCGGTGTTGAGCGACCGGTACATCCCGAGCCGCCAACTCCCAGACAAGGCGATTGACCTGATGGACGAGTCGGCTTCCAGGCTGCGGATCGAGATCGATTCGATGCCGAACGAGCTCGACGTCGTGGAGCGGCGTATCCGTCAGTTAGAGATCGAGAAGGCGGCGCTCGCCAAGGAGACCGATGACGCGTCGAAGCAGCGCTTGGCGGCGCTCGATGCTGAGCTCGCCGGTCTCGAGGAAGAGCGCGACGCGATGGCCGCGCAGTGGCAGCTCGAGAAGGACGCGATCGGAGCGATCCGTGAGCGCAAGGAGGCACTCGAGGCGGCGCGTACCGACGCCGAGAAGGCCGAACGAGATGGTGATCTGCAGCGCGCCGCCGAGTTTCGCTACGGCACGATGCGCGATCTCGACGCCGAGATCGTGGTGCGCACCGAGCATCTCAACGAGCTCCAAGGTGGGCACGCGATGCTGAAGGAAGAGGTCGACGAGGAAGACATCGCCGAGATCGTGGCGAAATGGACCGGAGTTCCGGTGTCGCGCCTCATGGAAGGCGAAATGCAGAAGCTGGTGCGCATGGAAGACGAGCTGCACCAGCGCGTGATCGGCCAGAACGACGCGGTCGCCGCGGTGGCCAACGCGATTCGTCGATCACGGGCCGGACTGTCGGATCCGCACCAACCCATCGGCTCGTTCCTGTTCTTGGGGCCTACGGGCGTGGGCAAGACCGAACTCGCGCGCACGCTGGCCGACTTCCTCTTCGACGACGAGCGGGCGATGGTACGTATCGACATGAGCGAGTACATGGAGAAGCACTCGGTGTCACGTCTGGTGGGCGCGCCTCCGGGATACGTCGGGTACGACGAGGGCGGTCAGCTCACCGAGGCGGTGCGCCGTCGCCCCTACGCGGTGGTGCTGCTCGATGAGGTGGAGAAGGCGCACCCGGATGTGTTCAACGTTCTGCTCGCGCTGATGGACGACGGCCGTTTGACCGACGGCCAGGGCCGCACCGTCGACTTCACCAACACCGTGCTCATCATGACGAGCAACCTCGGTGCCGGAGGCGATGAGAGCGCCGTCATGGCCGCGGTTCACCGTCACTTCAAGCCGGAGTTCGTGAACCGCATCGACGAGGTCGTGGTGTTCCACCGCCTCGACCGTTCTGACATAGCGTCGATCGTCGAGATCCAGGTGGAGCTCTTGCGGCTTCGCCTCGAAGCGCGGGGACTCGGCCTCGAGCTCACGACTGCGGCACTCGATCATGTGGCGAGGGTTGGCTACGACCCTGACTTCGGCGCCCGCCCGCTCAAGCGCGTGCTGCAGAAAGAGATCGCAGATCCCATCGCGCTCGAACTCCTGCAAGGTGCGTACCTCGATGGCGACGTCGTCCAGGTGGATGCGGGCCCTGACGGTCTCGTCTTTCATCGGGCCAAGCCAGTGGCGGTGGTGTGACCGCGATCTACTCACCGAAGTCGGAGCACCCGCTCGACTAACCTGCTCCCAACGTGAGTGCAGTCACGTCGTGGACCGGTTCCTCGCAGGGATCCGGTCCTTTTCGCGGGGGTGGATCGTGCCCGGGGTCGTAATTGTTGGTACCCAATGGGGTGATGAAGGCAAGGGTCGGTTCACCGACTACCTCGCCAAAGACGCGTCGCTCTGCGTCCGCTATCAAGGCGGACACAACGCCGGGCACACGCTCGTGGTGGACGGCGAGGTCTTCAAGTTGCAGCTGGTCCCCAGCGGGATTCTGTATCCGTGGGTGGTGCCGGTCATCGGCAACGGGGTGGTAGTGGACCCAACCGTGTTGTTGGCCGAGCTCGAGGGGCTCGAGGCGCGAGGAATCGAGACCCAACGGCTGCGGCTCTCCGGCAACGCTCACCTGATCATGCCGTACCACCAGGAGCTCGATCGCTTGAATGAGCGGTACCTCGGGAACGCCAAGCTCGGCACCACCAAGCGTGGCATCGGCCCGGCTTACGCCGATAAGGCCATGCGTGTTGGCCTCCGAGTGCAGGATCTCTTCGACCCGAAAATCTTTCGCGAGAAGCTCGACCTCGCGCTCCGCGAGAAGAACGGTGTGCTCACCAAGGTCTACAACCGACTCCCAGTCGATGCCGCCGCGCTCGCGCAGCGGTACCTCGAACTCGCACCTCGCCTCGAACCGCTCGTGGACGACACCGTGCACGTTGTTCACGACGCGCTCGACGCGGGGCAGTGGGTGCTCTTCGAGGCGGCGCAGGCCGCGTTCCTCGACCTGGACCACGGGACGTATCCGTTCGTCACGTCGAGCAACCCCGTCTCGGGCGCGGTGTGCGCCGGAGCCGGAGCGGGTCCACGCGACCTGGAACGCATCGTGGGCGTCGTCAAGGCTTACACCACGCGTGTGGGCGCGGGGCCGTTCCCTGCGGAGCTGGTCCAGGGGGATCCGGTGGGTGACCTCCTGGTCGACCGAGGGAAGGAGTTCGGAACCAATACCAAGCGTCGCCGCCGAACCGGTTGGCTCGACCTGGTGATGGTCAAGCACGCATCGCGCATCAATACGTGCACCGAACTCGCTATCACCAAGCTCGACGTCCTGTCGTCGTTGCCCGAACTCAAGGTCTGCATCGCGTACGAGGGTGAGGACGGCACGCGATATGACCACGTTCCCTACCACCAGTCCGTGATCCACAAGGTGAAGCCGGTCTACAAGATCTTCCCGGGTTGGCAGTCTGATATCGAACGCGCTGAGCGACTCGAGGACCTTCCGAGCCAGGCGCGCGACTATGTGCAGTTCATCGAGGAGTACACCGGAGTCCACGTGAGTTTCGTGTCGGTCGGTCCGGCCCGGGACCAGACCGTTGTGCTGCCACGGGTGGCCTGATGCAGGTTCTGCTGGTGGGCAACGGGGCCCGCGAACACGCGCTGGCGTGGGGTCTGGCGCGTTCGCCGATCGTGGACGGTGTGGTCACGACACCGGGCAACCCTGGAATAGCCGAGCTCGGTCCGTGTCTCCCGTTCACTGACGCCATGGAGAGTCTCGACGCGTTCGATCTCGCGGTGATCGGTCCCGAGGCGCCATTGGTCGATGGGCTCGCCGACGAGTTGCGCGAGCGGGGCCTCGCGGTCTTCGGCCCGTCGGGCGCGGCATCCCGACTCGAGGGCTCGAAGGCCTGGATGAAGGAGGTGCTGGCGAGGGCCGGCGTCCCCACGGCGTGCCACGCGACCTTCCGGGCGGCAGAGGAAGACGCTGCGCTCGCCTACCTCGAGACGTTGCCGGGCCTGTATGTGATCAAGACCGACGGCCTCGCCGCAGGCAAAGGCGTGTTGGTCACCGAGTCCATCGCGGAGGCGCGCGAGGGTGTGCGCGAATACCTCGCTGGTCGTGCGTTCGGCGACGCGGGACGCACGGTCGTGATCGAAGAAGGCCTCACCGGACCCGAGCTGTCGCTCCTCGTGCTCTGCGACGGCAGCCTCGAAGGGGTACCGCTCGCTCCGGCCCAAGACTTCAAGCGGGCGGGCGATGCCGACGCTGGCCCGAACACGGGCGGAATGGGTGCTTACTCCCCGGTCCCGATCGCCGGGGCCGATGTGATCGACACCATCATGGATCTCGCGGTCACGCCGACCCTCGCGACGCTCAGCCAGGACGGCATCGATTATCGAGGTGTGTTGTACGCGGGGCTCATGCTCACGCCCGAGGGCCCGAAGGTGATCGAATACAACGTGCGGTTCGGCGATCCGGAGTGCGAAGTGGTGGTGCCGCGCCTCGCGAGCGATCTCGCGGTGCACTGCTCGGAAGCCGCCACCGGTCGTTTGCGGACTCCGGTGGTGTTCCGCGATGACGCGTGCGTGAGTGTGGTGCTCGCCAGCCCGGGTTACCCGAGTTCTCCCGAGACCGGTCACGTGATCGCCGGAGTCAACGCTGCAGGTGCCATGGACGATGTCATGGTCTTCCACGCCGGGACGGCGCTCGCGGGCGACGATCTCATGACTGCTGGCGGCCGCGTACTCGCGGTCACGGCGCTCGGAGCTGACATCCCGGCGGCCCGCGCTCGGGCCTACGAAGCCGCAGACTTGATCTCGTGGCCGGGTCTGGTTCGCCGCTCCGACATCGCCGCAGCGCAGCGATGAGTTGAGACCGCAGTCGGCTCGAGAACGCCGCGGCTTTTGCGACAGTGAGGTCTCGACTGCTACCATGCCTGCATGCAGGTAACCATTCGCGCCGATGAGGATCTGATCGAGCGGGTGAAGCGCTCTGCCGCTGCCGCCGGTCGGTCGATGAACGAGTGGGCGAACCTGGTCTTTCGAGCCGCGACGGATCCCGAAGCTGCCGGTTCCGAGATCGAGCGGATTCGGGAGCGACTCCGCAACGCAGGGGTGCTCGCCGAACAAGAACCACTCGCGGGACATGCGCCCGAGCCCGACCTTGTCCGCGCCGCAGGGGCGCGAGCCGCAACCGGGAGGCCACTCTCCGAATACGTCAGCGAAGGGCGGGGGGAGTGACGGTCTTTGTTGACGCATCCGCCATCGTCAAGCGCTATGTCACCGAGGCGTGGAGCCCCGCAGTCTCGGACCTTGGAGAGCGCATTGTGGTCTCGGGCCTCTCCGTTGTCGAGGTGCCGTCGGCCATCTGGCGCAAACACCGGGCCGGTGAACTCTCAGCCGAAGATGCGAGTCTGCTCGTGTCTGCGTTCAGTTATGACGTTCGGGGCAGCAGCTACCAGCCGCCCCGGTTCGCCACGGTGCAGTTGAGTAACGGTGTCCTCGACCGGGCCGCCGAACTCCTCCCGCGTCACGACTTGCGCGCCGCCGATTCCGTGCAACTCGCATGCGCGATCGTCGCCCGTGAATCGTTGGAGTTCTGCGACACGTTTGTTGCGTTCGACCGACGGCTCCGGGTGGCCGCGGTGTCGTCGGGTTTCGTCGTTTCACCACTGGAATCGGAGATGGAGCAACTGTGATCCCGCGCTATTCACTGCCGGAGATGTCGGCCCTCTTCACCGACGAAGCGAAGTTCGGTGCTTGGCTCGAAGTGGAGATCCTCGCGACCGAAGCGTGGGCGCAGCTCGGTGTGGTTCCTCAGGCAGCCGCCATCGCGGTGCGGTCGCGCGCCGGATTCGATGTCGCGGCGATCGACGAACGCGAGAAGATCACCGAGCACGATGTCGCCGCGTTCGTCGACATCGTGCAAGAAACGATCGGCCAACCCGAAGGCGCATGGGTGCACTACGGCCTCACGTCGAGCGACGTGGTGGACACCGCACTCGCGCTGCAACTCACCCGAGCCGCGGATCTGCTGATCGGAGCGGCGGAAGCGTTGGACGCGGCGATCACGGCACAAGCCCATGTGTACCGAGACACGCCGATGGTAGGGCGCACCCATGGCATCCATGCGGAACCCACCACGTTCGGTGTGAAGCTGGCACTCTGGGCACTCCAGGTTCGCCGAGACATCGAGCGGCTTCGTCGTGCCCGCGCGGGCATGGCGGTGGGAAAGCTCTCTGGCGCGGTCGGCACGTATTCGAATGTCGATCCGTTCGTCGAACTGTACGTGTGCGAAGCACTCGGGCTCACGCCGGTTCCGGCCACGCAGGTGTTGGCGCGCGACCGCCACGCGGAGCTGCTGTACGCGTGTGCGTCGGTGGGAGCGACCGTGGAGCAGTGCGCGCTGGAGATCCGCCATCTGCAACGTACCGAGGTGCGCGAGGTGGAGGAGCCGTTCCGCGCTGGCAAGCAAAAGGGTTCTTCGGCGATGCCGCACAAGCGCAATCCGGTGAAGAGCGAACAGCTCTGCGGCCTCGCCCGAATCTTGCGCGCCGATCTCATGGCGGGCATGGAAAACGTTGCGCTCTGGCACGAGCGAGACATCTCCCACTCCTCGGTGGAGCGGGTGATCCTTCCCGACGCGTGCATGCTCGCCTATTACATGCTCGTCAAGATGCGTGCCATCGCGGAGGGGATGGTCGTCTACCCCGAGCGCATGATCGAGAATCTCAACTCGAGCTACGGCCTTGTCTTCAGCCAGCCGGTCCTGCTCGCGCTCGTCGAAGCCGGACAGTCGCGTGACACCGCCTACCGCATCGTGCAGCGCAACGCGATGAAGACATGGGACGAACGGCGTCCGTTCATCGATGTACTACGCGAGGATCCGGAAGTGGTTGCGGCGCTCGACGCCGTCACACTCCTGGGCTGTTTCGATCTGACGAAAGCCGTGGCGAACACTGGCCGGATCTTCGAGGTACTGGACGCTCCGGCATGACCATCGATCTTCCGCACCTTTACTCCGGCAAAGTCCGGGATCTGTATGACGCGGGCGACGACCAGATCCTCATGGTCGCGTCCGACCGCGTCTCGGTATTCGATGTCGTGCTGCCCGACCTGATCCCGGACAAGGGGCGCGTGCTCACCGCGATCTCGTCGTTCTGGTTCGACCTCACCGCCGATCTGCTCCCGAACCACGTGATCTCGGTAGACCCGGCCGAGTTCCCCACCGCGGCGCGTCCCGAGGCGGATGGCCGAGCAATGTTGGTGCGCCGCACCGATCCGGTCCCGATGGAATGCATTGCGCGCGGCTACCTCTTCGGCGGCGCGTGGAGGGAGTACCGAACGTCGGGCACTGTCCAAGGGGTGTCGATGCCAACGGGGATGCAGGAGGCACAGCGCCTCCCGGAACCGCGGTTCACACCCACCACCAAAGCCGATTCCGGCCACGACCTTCCCATGACCGACGCCGAGGCGATCGATCTCGTGGGCGCCGAGATGTTCGAGACGCTCAGAGCTGCGGTGATCGCGATCTACGAGCGCGGCGCCGCCCACGCGGAGTCACGCGGCATTGTCTTGGCCGATACGAAGTTCGAGTTCGGCACCGCACCCAACGGTGGACTCCTGCTGATCGACGAGGTCCTCACGCCTGACTCGTCGCGCTATTGGCCGGCCGATTCCTACGCCCCGGGAGGATCACCTCCGAGTTTCGACAAGCAGTACGTGCGCGATTATTACCTCACGCTCGACTGGGATCACACGGCGCCGGCGCCTGCGTTGCCCGAGGCAGTGATCGCCGGAACGCGGGAGCGCTACGTCGACGCGTATGAGCGCATCACCGGGAGTGCCTTCGCCGATTGGTACGGCCCGACGTCGCCGCGCGCGGCCGGGTAGGGTCGAGTCGATGCCGCGCTTCGCAGCCACTGTCGACATCACCCATCTCCCCGGCATTCTCGACCCGCAAGGCGCGGTGGTGGATCGCGCGCTTCCGGCGCTGGGCTACACCAACGTCACCGAGGTGAAGGTCGGGAAATGCGTCCGGCTGGTGGTGGAGGCCGAGTCCGAGGCCGCGGCCCGGGCCCAGGTCGATGAGATGTGTCACCGTCTTCTCGCCAACCCCGTCATCGAGGCATTCGAGATCACGGTGGCTCGGGCATGAGGTCCCGATGACCGCTCGCGTTGGCGTCGTCCAGTTTCCCGGAACCAACTGCGAGCTCGATGTGGTCCGGGTCGTCGAAGCGCTCGGCGGCGAGGCGGAGCTCCTCTTCCATGCCGAGGCCACGATCAACGGCGTCGATGTGGTCGTGGTGCCGGGCGGATTCGCTCATGGCGATTATCTGCGCGCTGGCGCGATCGCCCGGTTCTCCCCGGTCATGGAAGCGGTGGCGACCCACGCGGGGGCCGGTGGACCGGTCGTGGGTATCTGCAACGGCTTCCAAGTTCTGTGTGAAGCCGGTCTGTTGCCGGGTGCGCTGCAGAAGAATGCGGGCCTGAAGTTTCTGTGTCAGTCGGTCGATCTGCGCGTCGAGACCGTCACGACGGTGCTCACGAACCAGGCCGCACCTGGCCAGATTCTGCGTATTCCCATCAACCACTTTGAGGGAAACTACGTCTGCGACGACCGCACCCTCCACGCGCTTCGGGCGGAGGAGCGCGTGGTGGTGCGGTACGTCGTTAATCCCAACGGTGCGCGTGACGACATCGCCGGTATCTGTAACGAAGCGCGCAACGTGGTGGGGTTGATGCCCCACCCCGAGCGAGCATCCGATGCGCTCCTCGGATCGGTGGATGGCCTGGTGTTGTTGCGGTCGTTGTTGGCATCAGTCACGGTCCCGGCATGACAAGTATTCCGTGAGTCTGCGGCCGACCCAAGACGCGCTCGCGGCGGTGTTGCGCCAGTACGCAATCCGTGAGGGCGAGTTCACGTTGAACTCTGGTCGGACGTCCAACTGGTATCTCGACGGCCGCCAAGTGAGTTTCCGCGGCGACTGCCTGCAGATCGTGGGCGAAGCGATCACCGATGCGTTGTCGGTCGCAGGGATCGGAGCCGAGGACTACGACGCAGTCGGTGGTCCTGTGGTTGGTGCTATTCCGGTGGCACTCGCCGTCGCGATGGTGACGCAGAAGCCGTCGTTCGCCATTCGTAAAGCACCGAAGGATCACGGCACGGGCGGCCAGATCGCCGGCGTGCTCGAGGCGGGGCAACGAGTGCTTATCGTGGAGGACACCGCGACCACGGGCGGAGCGCTTCTGGAATCTCTCCCTGCGGTGGAAGCCTTGGATTGCCCGATTGTCGCGGTGTCGCTGCTCCTCGACCGCGGTGGCGAGGTTGCGGCCGAGTTGGGGCAACGTGGCATCCCCTACGTTCCGGTGCTCGGTGCCCCAGACCTCGGCTACGAGTTCGGCAGCTGACGGCTCCTAGACACCGCGGGTGATGCCGGACTTCTTCAGAACTTCGGCGCTGACACCGATCTCGCGCCAGGCCGCATACGAGATCCCCTTGCGGGCGGAGTAGGTCTTCGCACTCGCAACGAAGCCCTTTTCCAGCTCGGTGAGATCGACCGTGGTGCCCATGGTGGCGAGCTCGACTTCGAGGTTGCGCCGCTCCTGGACCAGCTCGACCTTCTTCATGATTGCTGCGGTCGGCAGCTGCTCTTTGATCACTTCGAGCCGAGCCTTGATCGAATCTGGGGTGCGCTTGCGGCCCCGCTTGGGCTTGTTGCCGTCGATCGCTTCCAGGTAATCACGGACCGGCCGGCTGAGCCCGCGCCCCTCGGCCAGCTTGGCTTTGTGCTCATCGGTCATCGGGGTCTTGCGTCCAGCCATCGGGGCTCCGTTCAGGTCTTGGGCACATATATCGCCAATACGCAGCGTCGATATATGTTCTATCATAGCCCGCACTATTTCGGGCGATTGCTCGTTCTCCAGGACTCGATGGCGAAGGAGCCGGTCGGTAGGATCGAACGGTGGCCGACCAACCTCTGCACCGACAACTGGGTATGACCGACGACGAGCTTGCCGCGGTGGTCGGTGAACTGGGCCGGGAACCCACGCACCTGGAACTCGCGATGTACTCCGTGATGTGGTCGGAACATTGCTCCTACAAGTCGTCGCGGCCGCACCTCTCACGGTTCCCCACGGAGGCGCCCTGGGTGCTCGTTGGGCCCGGAGAGGGCGCCGGGGTCATCGATGTGGGCGACGGTCAAGCGGTGGCGATCCGTATCGAAAGCCACAACCATCCCTCGGCGGTCGAGCCCTATCAAGGTGCGGCAACCGGTGTGGGCGGCATCATCCGCGACATTTTTTCTATGGGTGCCCGGCCAATAGCGGTGATGGATCCGTTGCGTTTCGGACCGCTCGATGATCCGCGCACGCGGTATCTGTTCGAGGGTGTGGTGAGCGGGATTAGTGGCTACGGCAACGCCGTGGGGGTCCCCACGATCGGCGGCGAGATTGTCTTTGACGAGTGCTATCGAGACAACCCTCTCGTGAACGTCTTTTGTCTCGGCATCCTGCCGATCGACCGGCTCGTGCTGGCTCGGGCGGAAGGGATTGGCAACCTCGCGGTGCTCCTCGGCGCGTCCACCGGTCGAGATGGGATTGGCGGGGCCAGCGTTTTGGCGTCAGCGGGATTCGAGGAAGGCAGCGAGGCGAAGCGACCGTCGGTCCAAGTGGGCGATCCGTTCCAAGAGAAGAAATTGATCGAAGCCTGCCTCGCTTTGCTCGATGCCGGTCTGGCGATCGGGGTTCAAGACCTCGGCGCCGCGGGGATCTCGTGCGCCGCCTCGGAGACCGCGGCCAAGACCGGCGCGGGCATGGACGTGGACGTGGCGCGAGCGCCTCACCGCGAGCCGGGTATGAATCCGGTGGAACTCATGACGTCCGAGAGCCAAGAGCGCATGCTGGCAATCGTCACCCCCGCGAACCTCGACGAACTGCTCGCACTGTGCGACCGGTGGGAGGTCACCGCCTCCGTGATCGGACGAGTCACCGACTCCGGCCGCTTCCGAGTGTTCGACGGGTTGTTCGACGCCATCGGAATACCTGGCACCAACCCCGCGCCGCCGATTGGCGATGAGCCCCCCGAAATTTCGTCGGACCGCACCCCGATCGCGAACGTTCCGATCGCCAGCCTCGGCGACGGCCCTGTGTATCACCGGCCACTGGCGAGACCGGCCGATCATAACGACCGACTCGC
This sequence comes from Acidimicrobiia bacterium, assembly GCA_046598395.1. Lineage (GTDB taxonomy): Bacteria > Actinomycetota > Acidimicrobiia > IMCC26256 > JAENVU01 > JAENVU01. The sequence goes on along the minus strand of JBKJIQ010000040.1, from coordinate 132,693 downwards.
GAGTGATCCCGCGGCGGAACTCGCGCTGCGTTTTCCCACTGGAACGGACCTCGGCGCGGAGCTGCTGGCCCTCCTCGCGTCACCGAATATCGCCGACCCCTCGTGGGTCTACCGCCAGTACGACCACCAACTCTTCCTCAACACCGTGGTGGGGCCGGGCGGCGACGCGAGTGTCTTGCGTCTCCATGACGCCGCGCCGCGCGCGCTCGCGATCTCGGTAGACGGCACGGCACGGTTTAGTGCGCTCGAACCGCGCACGGGCGGCCGGTTGGCGGTACTCGAGGCCGCGCGCAACGTGGCCTGTGCCGGCGCAACGCCGAAAGCTCTGGTCAACTGTCTCAACTTTGGGAACCCGGAACATCCCGAGGTCATGTGGCAGCTGTCTGAGGTGATCGACGGTATAAGCGAAGCCTGCGTGGCCCTCGGAATCCCCGTGGTCGGCGGCAACGTCAGCCTCTACAACGAGAGCCGCGGCGCCGATATCGACCCGACCCCGGTGGTAGGCGTGATCGGCCTGATCGACGATCTGCACGACGCGCCGCCGAGCCCGCGCCTCAACGACGCCGACACGATTGTGGTGCTGGGCGAGACGCGCCCCGAACTCGGCGGGTCGGCGTGGGCCACCATGCACGGACTTCGCGACGGTGCCCCGCCGGAGGCCGACCTCGAGGTCGCGTTGCGATTGCACAACTTGGTCTCGACTCTCGTCAGCGAGCGCGTTCCCAGTGGGGTCCACGATTGCTCCGATGGCGGTCTTGCGGTCGCGCTCACGGAGATGGCAATCAATGGCGAGGTCGGGTTCGAGGTCACGGTCGGCAACGCGCTCGCATGTTTCTCCGAGTCCACGTCACGGGTCGTGCTGTCGGTATCGGCCGAACACCTCGCAGTCGTCACCGCTCGAGCAGAGGCGGCCGGCGTCGTGGTGGAAGTCGTCGGGGTCGCCGGTGGCGACCGGCTCGTCGCGACGGGAGCCTTCGATGTATCGCTGGCCGCCGCCACCGCCGCGTACCGCGACGCGATCCCCACCATCATGAACGCCGTCCGGGTCTGACCAGGTCGGGAGCGTCGGCTCCGGGGCGCGGACGCGTTCGCGGCGGTGATTCAGTCGGGGAGCATGAGTTTGCGCAGGTTGCCGTCGACGACGAAGACGAGCGCGCGGCTGATCGGCGTCACGTTCCCAACCCGCGAACCCTGGGGGAGCGAGGCGATTGGGTCACAGATTGGGCTCCCGCACCCGGTGGTCCGCCATGCCTGGACGTGTCCGGCGTCCCCACCGGTGAACACGAGGTCGTTGACGACGCTGGGCGCGGTGAGGCCCGCGCCGGTGGTCGAGCTCCACAGGGGGTTGCAGGTGGCGGTGCCACAGCCGTCCACGTTGAAGACGGCCAACGTGCTCCCGCTCGTGGCGAACACGCGTGAGCCAGTGACCGCGAGGCCGAGTGGTGCGCCGGTCAAGGGGGCGGTCCACGTCGGCAAGCAGACCGCGCCTCCGCATCCGGCGGCCGGAACCGCGCCGAGGCTTCCGCTCGCGTCGACGCCGAACAGCGTGCCGTTGACCACCGTGAGATGACCGGTGAAACCCGTCGACCAGCTGGTTGGACAGCTGGCCTGGCCGCACCCCTTCGCGGGCATCGCGAACGTGACACCGTTGTCGACCGCGAACGTCGTCGTACCGTCGGAGACCACCTCGGTGATCCCGGCATTGGGCAAGGAGACCGCGAAGTTGGGATCTGCTCCAGGTGCCCAACGGGTGAACCCATCGGCCGCGAACACGGACGGGTTCTGGGGATCGAAACCGATCTCGAACTCTGACATCACCACGCGGGCCGTTGCACCGGTTCCGATCGTCGTGACCTCGCCCACGCCCTTGATCTGATACTGGGGTGACGTCAATGCCTGATCGACGTGCCACTGCGCGGCACCCGTCGTGAGATCAAATCCGTAGACCGCAGCCGAGGCGCGGGCGATCGCACGGCCGTCGAGGGTCACCACCTCGCCCGTGACCGAGGTGGTCGTGTTGGTCCAGGCCGGCACGAGGGTGGTGACCGTTCCGGAATCGACACCGGGTGCGAACGGGTTGACTGCCGCGTGGCGCCCGTCGCCACGCACCTGGGTCCACGCGCATCCGTTGAGAGCCAGGAGGATGACCAAACCGAGACCGAATCGTGGTCGCACCGCCGGAATGGTACGGCCGCGATTGGGCCCGGGCCAGGGGTCCCCGAGCTCGGCGTCACTCTGCGATACTGGAGCTGATGCTTGCGGCGGATTCCTCCGGAGAAAAGGTCGGACACGCCTGCGGGGTCTTTGGCGTCTACGCCCCCGGCCAGTCCGTTTCGAACCTCACCTATCTCGGGCTCTTTGCCCTCCAACATCGGGGTCAAGAGTCGGCGGGGATGGCGGTGAGCGATGGCGAAATGATCACGGTGATGAAAGATATGGGCCTCGTCACCCGCGTATTCGACGAGCGTCGGCTCGCGTCGTTACAGGGTCACCTTGCGATCGGTCACAACCGCTACTCCACCACCGGCTCGTCGTCATGGCAGAACGCGCAACCGATCTACCGAGCCGTGGGTGACGCCGGTTTCGCGCTCGGTCACAACGGGAACCTCACCAACACCGCCGAGCTGGCGGCGAGTCTCGACATGTTGCCGGGCCTGACCCCGGATGAGACCTCGTTCGACTCGACCACCGACTCTGCGCTCGTCGCGGAACTGATCTCACGTGCGTGGCCCACGGAGCCACGTTCCGACGGTCGGGAGCTCGAACTCGCGTTGGAGAAGGTGCTGCCGCGCCTCGAGGGAGGGTTCTCGTTCGTCCTGATGGACGACAGCCGGCTCATCGGCGTCCGCGATCCGCATGGCTTCTGGCCACTCGTGCTGGGACGCGTGGATGGTGGCGGCTGGATCCTGGCGAGCGAATCCGCCGCGCTCGACATCGTGGGTGCGCATTACGTCCGGGACGTGAACCCGGGTGAGATGGTGGTGATCGACGCATCTGGGGTGCACCGCGAGTTCCAGTACGCAGAACCAACCCCGCGCCTCTGCCTCTTCGAGTTTGTTTACTTCTCGCGTCCCGACACCCGGCTCTACGGCCAGTCGGTGCACGCGGCCCGGCAGCGGATGGGCGAAGCACTCGCCGCCCAGTCGCCGATCGATGCCGACATGGTGATGCCCGTTCCTGAATCCGGGATCCCGGCCGCGCAGGGCTACGCCCGAGCGTCGGGGATCCCCTATGGCGACGGACTCGTGAAGAACCGATATGTCGGTCGCACGTTCATCCAGCCCAACCAAGCGCAGCGCGGCGCAGGCGTGCGGATGAAGTTGAACCCACTCCCCGAGAACATCCGCGGCAAGCGACTGGTGGTTGTTGACGACTCCATCGTTCGCGGTACCACGACCCGCCAGGTTGTCGCGATGCTGCGGGAAGCCGGCGCCGCCGAAGTGCATTTCCGGGTGTCGTCGCCGCCGTACCGGTATCCCTGCTTTTACGGCATGGATACCGGCCGCCGGGGCGAACTGCTCGCCGCCGATCTCTCGGTCGGAGAGATCTGCGACTACCTCGGCGTGGACTCGCTCGCGTATCTCGAACTCGATCGCCTCACGAGAGCCACCCACGCCTCGTCCACGTCGTTCTGCACCGCGTGCCTCACCGCCGATTACCCGGTACCAGTCGAGATCACCGCGCATGATTCGAAGCTGGTGCTCGAGGAGACCATGGTCGACTTGGTGACTCCCACCTCGTGACCGGCGATACTGCAGCTGGATCCGGGCCGGACACGACCGGCCTCACCTACGCAGGAGTCGGGGTCGACATCGCGGCGGGTGAACATGCCGTGGAACTCATCAAGGACCACGCACGGTCCACCACGCGGCCCGGGGTGGTCGGCGGCCTCGGCGGATTTGGCGGACTCTTCGACCTTGGCGCGCTCAACTACCGCGACCCGCTCCTGGTGTCGTCCACCGATGGTGTGGGAACGAAGTCGGTGCTCGCGTGGACCACTGGTCGCTACGACACCATCGGGATCGACCTCGTGGGGACCGCCGATGACATCGCAGCCCAAGGTGCCGATCCGCTTTTCTTCTTCGATTACCTCTCGATGGGCCGTCTGGTACCCGACGTCGCCGCGACGATCGTCGGTGGGATCGCGCGGGGGTGCCGAGAGGCTGGATGCGCACTGCTCGGTGGGGAGATGTCCGAGCATCCTCAGCTGATGGCGCCGGGCGAGTTCGACCTCGTTGGCTTCGCGGTCGGCGCGGTGGAACGTGACGAAGTATTGCCACGTGAGGTCTCGATTGGTGATGCCATCGTGGGAATCGCGAGTCCCGGCCTGCGGTGCAACGGGTACACGCTGGCACGCCGCGCGTTGCTCGACCACGCGGGTCGATCGTTGGACGGACCCGCATGGGAGGGCGCGGCTACTTCGCTGGCCGATGAACTGCTCCGGCCGAGCGTGATCTACGCGCCGGTATTGGCGGCGCTGCGCGCCGGGGTTGCGGTCCACGCGTTCGCGCACATCACCGGGGGCGGGCTGCCGGGCAATCTGAATCGAGTGTTGCCCGCCGCCGCCGACGCTCTGGTGCGGCGCAGCAACTGGCGTGAGCCGGAAATCTTCGGCGAGGTGCAACGCGCGGGTGTGATCGCAGACTCGGAAATGGAATCGGTGTTCAATCTCGGGATCGGCATGGCCGTCGTGCTGCCGGCAACCGATGCCGGACGCGCGATTGCGATCGTGAACGGGGCCGGCCATGACGCGTGGATCATCGGCGACGTGATCTCGGGCACGGGTGTGGTTCACGTCGAGCGGTAGGCGCTGAGCTACGTGAACCAGTGTGCTGCGACCCACGTTCGGTGCTCACATGCGGGGCATCGCGCGAGTCGTGAGTGATGACGCCACGGCAGCCAGAGGGTGAACGGCAAACATCGTTGTGCGAGTTGCCCATAGCTCAGCCGTGATCGAGCCCGACACTGCGAACATTCGATGACGAGTGTGCCCGGCTTCCGTACCGCCGCGGAAAACAGAGAGTCTCTCCCGTCCGACCGACGGGGCTTCGGCTGCGGGGTTGGTATGGGCTTCGCGCCGCTCACGTCCCCCACTCTTGGCCCTTCGGGCCGGGCCGTTCGGGCCCCGCGGCGCTGCGGCTTCGGCTGCGGGGTCGGTATGGGCTTCGCGCCGCTCACGTCGCGAGCACTTCGAGAATGTGTGCCGCGAGTTCGCGGTAGGCGAGCGCGCCGCGAGAGTTGGGCGCATGTTCCAGGATCGTGTGGCCCGCCGCGGGCGCCTCGGCGAACCGAATGGAGCGTGGCACCGCCGGTTCCAACACGCGGATGCCGTACCGTGCCTCCACGTCGGCCGCGATCTCGCGCGGATGGCGGCTGCGGCCGTCGAACATCGTGGCGATCGCGCCGAGGACGACGAGATCGGGTTTGGTATACGCCCGCACGTCGGCCACGGTCTCGAGCAACTGCCCCACTCCGCGATGACTCAACGTCTCGCACTGCAGCGGGATGACTAACGCGTCGGCTGCGGTGAGGCCGTTGATGGTCAGGATGCCAAGCGACGGGGGACAATCGATGAGAACGATGTCGTAGTCATCGCGGACCTGAGCGATGACCCGAGCGAGAGCGTGCTCCCGGCCGACGCGGGTGGCGAGGACCACCTCGGAACCGGCAAGGTCGATCGAGGCCGGAAGGATGGCGCACTTTCCGGCGCGGACCACCAGCTCAGCCGCCGGAGTTTTGCCCGATAGCGCATCGTGGAGTGATGCGACCAGGCTTTCGGGGTCGAGCCCTGCCGCATAGGTGAGGCACGCCTGAGGGTCGAGGTCCACGAGGAGGACCCGAGCGCCACTGGCAGCCATTGCCTCACCGAGCGTGTGGGTCGAGGTGGTTTTGCCGACGCCGCCCTTCTGATTCGCGATCGCAACGACGGTGGCCATGTGGCCGAGTGTATGAGCGCCCTGCCGGACGAGTTCAGCGAGGCGACCCCGAGACCGGCGCGCGAATGGGACCGAGTGGTACGTTGGACCTAGTTCGTCGTCGGGGAACCCCTGTGGGGGAACTTCAGAAGGATCCACGGCGTGAACCGCGGGACCAAGTACCCTCCCGGTAACGAACCGGACGGAAACCGTCCGGACTTCCCGCCCACTCCGGAGGCTGACATGCAGGGAATTCCCGAAGACGATGCGCTCCTCACGCCTTCCGAGGTTGCTGCGATGTTCCGCGTCAACCCCAAGACCGTGACGCGTTGGGCACGTGCGGGCAAGATCTCGGCGATTCGGACACTCGGCGGTCACCGCCGCTTCCGGGCCGCAGAGATCCGCTCATTCCTCGAAAAGGTCGAAGAGCACACCGAACTCTGAGTAGATAAGCACGCTGCAGTGCCGGCCTTGCGTTCCCCGGGGAACCGGGTGAAACGCCAAGTGGCCGGGACCGGCGTCGATCCGGTGACCTCGCGCTTTTCAGGCGCGCGCTCTACCAACTGAGCTACCCGGCCGGGTGGACGCCGAGGCGTCTGGCGGTCCTGACGGGATTTGAACCCGCGGCCTTCGCCTTGACAGGGCGACGTGCACTCCAAACTGCACCACAGGACCGTGGCTCCGTCGCGATGACGGTAGTGCCCCCAGGGGAGTTCGAATCCCCGTTACCGCCTTGAAAGGGCGGCGTCCTCGGCCACTAGACGATGGGGGCTCGGCTCTCCAGGAGAGGCAGAGCACTGTAGCAGTCGCCCGCGATCGGACTTCCCTCGAATAACGACGGGAAGCCGTCGGTGCTCAGACGCTGACGCGTCGTCGATCGTCGTGCCAGGCCAACTGAGCCGAGATGCCGTCGCGCAGGCTGACCGACGGTTCCCACCCGAGCAGATTCCGAGCGCGGTCCGTTGCGCCGCCGTTGCGTCTGGCATCACCGGCCTGGGCCGGGTGATCCTCGATCGTTATCTTGGTACCCGCGAGGTCGCCGACCATGGCGATGAGTTCGTTCAGCGTGATCTCGCCCCCGCCGGCGATGTTCATCGCCGTGCCGGGCGCAACCTCGGCGTCGCCCGCGAGCAGGTTGGCCGCCACGATGTCAGTCACGTAGGTGAACTCCCGCACTTGCTTGCCGTCGCCAAAACGCGGGAACGATGCCCCGGTACCGACGGCCTCGCACAGACGATGAATCGACATGTCGGGGCGCTGACGAGGTCCGAACACTGTGAAGTAGCGGAGCGCCACGGTGTCGACTCCCCAGTTCTCGGCGTAGAGCGAGCACAGATGTTCGGCCGCCAATTTGGTGACGCCGTAGGGGCTGTAGGGCCTTGGCAGGTCGGTCTCGACGGTTGGATACCGAGCCTGGTTGCCGTACACCGATGACGACGACGCGTACACAACCTTGCGTACTTCGGCGTCACGGGCGGCCTCGAGGAGCCGTTGGGTGGCCAGAACGTTGTGGCTCGCGTACTCGGAGAAGCCGTCGGACCATGAGAGTCGAACTCCGGGTTGCGCGGCCTGGTGGAACACGGTGTCCACCGAGTCGAGCATCGCGGTGATATCGGTGTCGCGCAGGTCGGCTTCCACGAGGGTGAAGCGCGGATTTTCCTGGGCGGCGTTCAGGCTGTGGCGCTTTGCTTCGGGCGCGTAGTACGGCGTGAAACAGTCAACCCCGATCACGGTGTCGCCTCGAGCGAGGAGCGTGTCGACCAGGTGACTGCCGACAAAACCGGCGGCACCGGTGACGAGCATGCGCCGACCACCGCTCGTCGCAGTGTCGGTGGTCAGTGAGGGGTTCACGTCGTTCATGGCTCTCCTGCGTTGCTGCGTTGCGCGCCGGTCCTGGTCGTGTCGGCGACGGATGCGTTCGACCTGGAGGTGGCCATTGATTGTAAACCGGCCAAAACCGTCACTTTCCCGGTAGGTAGCTGAATGAATCCAACGACCTACGGGGTCACGATGACCGCGGTGGCGGTGACCCGGGGGACCGTGCGCGCGAAAACGCGCGGGCCGGAGGGCCCGCGCGTTTTCGATCACGTGTTGCTAGACGGGTTGGGTCAGTGCACTGCTTTCCACGCCGTGACTGCGTTGTCCCAGGTGGACTTTGCCGTCACGATGTGGGTGTCAGGACACTTCGCCAACCACGACGCGGCTTCGGGGAACGCCCCGCCGCCGAGCCAGACAATGGTGTTGCCCGAGCAATCCACTTGGTAGCCGTCGGGAAGTCCGAGGGATCCGTGGTTCGGGGTCTGGTCCACGCGAAACACGTTGTTGTGCAGCGCGAGCTTCGGCGAACGGTGTGCCGCGTCATCCCACTTGAAGAACCCACCGTGGCCCGGAGCGGTTCCTTTGTACACCGTCGGCATGGGGGCCAAACGGAGCAGTGAGGAGTCGAGCGTCAGGGTGTTGGTGTGGCCATCCGAAGTGGTGTTGTTCGACGATGCCCGCGTGGAGATGCCCACGTAGCAACCGTCGAAGAGTGAGTCCGAGATGACTCCGGCGTTGAGGTAGTCGTCCTGGAGGCAATCATCGTGGATGAGGGTGGTGTGTGCACCACGAACCCGCCAGTTGCTCGCTCCATCGCGGATGTTGATGGCGTCTCCGTAGTTGTGAACCGAGACGTTCTCGACGGTGGAGTTCGGGTTGGCGATGCTGAATCCACCGGTGTGGTGGAAGACGTCCCAAACGGTGCTGAGCGCGTAGGTGCCCACGATGGAACCACCATCGATGCAGACACTGCCGCTGCCGGTAATCGAGACGGGCCAGGCATCAACCTGAGTCCAGGTCGCGCCCCGTGCGTCGATCACCGTTGGTCCGCTGAAGTCGGGACGGTAGCGACTCGTTTGATTACCGGTCACCGTTTGTGTGGGCGCTTGGGCCAGACACTCGCTCGCCACCGGTACTGGAGTGGGGTCGGGTATTGGGGTGGGGTCCGGTATTGGGGTGGGCTCCGGTATTGGGGTGGGGTCGGGTATTGCGGTGGGGTCCGGTATTGGGGTGGGGTCCGGTGCCGGACGAGTGGTGGTGGTCGTGGTCCCGGGGTGCCGGTGGTGCCGGTGGTGACGGTGGTGACGGTGGTGGTGCTTGTGGTGGTGCCGGTGCGCGGAGGCCTCTCGGGCATCCAGGCGCTTCGGTGAACCCGCGCTCGCTCCAGCCAGTTGTGGCGCCAGCAGCACCGCGAAGGCCACGCAGAGCGCGATCAGGTACCGGATTCGATGGTACGACGGCGACTGTTTCGACGGCATCGGATAGCTCCTTTGGGTCGGGGTCGGGGGCCGCATGCGGAGCTCGCTCTCCGCGCAAATGCAGGCCGTCCGGGGTTCGGTGTCAGTTGGAGGTATCGACGGGATGGTCGGGATCCCTTGAATGGGTCAGGTGACTCAATCCCGGCGTTATTGGTTGTAAAATTCCAATTTGGGTGGTAGGTTCAGTGGTCTTCCGGGAGGCGTATAGAGCCCGGAACACGGAGGCATTTGCTCGTTCGTGGGCATCGGGAGCGACGGGGTCAGGTTTTTCTCACCACGTCGTCTCACGCGTCGCACGATCCGGACGAACTGGGGAGAAAGGGGCGCGAGGTTCCATGGCGAGCGGCGTATATCCAGAACTCGATCTACGAATCACGGAGCGTGCCCGCCGGCGTCGGGTTCGCGGTAGGAGCGCCGTCGGCCTTCTGAATGGCCTGGAACTCCGGAGTGGCGAGAGCGCAGCTCCCGATGATCTCCCCGGCGTGATTTCGGTCGACGCCACCTCCGGCGAGGTCGTCATCGACCTGCGTACCATTGAGGAACGCGCTCGCTCGCTCGATCTCGTTTCGGTTGACGGAGCGAACCGCGAAGCTGCACCACCATCGGTATCGGTCCTGCCGCGGGCCGCCCGTGACGGGTCGAAGAGAATTTTTGATGTCACTGCGGTTGTGGTCACCGCCCCGCTCTGGGGGCCGCTGATGCTCATGATCGCGGGTCTCATCCGGATCACATCCAAGGGCGCTGCCTTTTACGGCCACGAACGCGTTGGGCGTGGCGGTAAGACCATCCGCTGCTTCAAACTCCGCACGATGGTTAAAGAAGCCGATGCACGACTCGCGGAACTCCTGGCATCGGACCCGGCGTTGGCCGAGGAGTTCGCTCGGGACTTCAAACTCAAGGACGACCCTCGGGTCACCACCGTCGGACGCGTGTTGCGCAAGACCTCTCTCGATGAGCTTCCGCAGCTGATCAACGTGCTCAGAGGTGAAATGAGTTTGGTCGGACCTCGCCCGATCACCGAGGCCGAGATGCGCCGATACGGTCAGTACATGCCGATTGTGTTGAGTGCACGGCCCGGGATGACCGGCCTCTGGCAGGTCTCGGGACGCAATGACGTCTCGTACTCAACTCGCGTGGCGCTCGATGTCCAGTACGCATTCGGCCAGAGTCTCGGCGGAGATCTTTCGATCATCGCCCGAACCTTCGGACGCGTTCTGCGACCCTCTCGCGGTGGTGCATACTGAGGTGATCGACGATCATCTGATGCCTACGGGCGAGCCAGTATCCGCACCAATCCGACGTGACCGAAACCTTGAGACTCTCGGGGGTTCCAGTCGGCTTGAGTTGGGTCTCGGCGGCGTCATGCGAGTCCTGCGTCGGCGTGGGCTACTGCTCCTCGGTGTCTTCGCGCTTGCGTTCGCGCTGATCTACGCGGGCAGTAGCCAGCTCCCGAAGCGGTATTCCTCCGTTGCGTGGATCCGAATCAACGACCAGAGCCAAAACATTTTTGACTTGGCGGGCAAGTCAGTCGACCTCACCAAAGAACAGCGTGCGGTCATCGTCTCCACCGAAACGCCGCGGTTGCGTACCGCGCTCGCGAAGACACTCGGTGCGAAACGGTTTGCCGATGTCGACAACGTGGTCGCGACCGGCCTCGAAGCATCGCCGCTGATTCGCATCGACACTTCAGCCTCCACGCCGGAATTGGCAGAAGCGTCGGCGAACGCCGCGGCCGATTTTGTGGTGGCCGATCGTGCCGGGAAGGCGAGAGACAAACTCACCACGAGGGCCGCACAGAACCAGGCGTCTGCGACCAAGCTGGAAGCTACGGTGAACGACCTGAGCAACAAGCTCAATGGTTTGGCCACCACAAATCCCACGTATCCGGCGCTCAAGGCGCAGTTCGACTCGGCGAACGGACAACTCACCGACACGCTCACGAAGGCCACCGCGGGCGCAACCGACGCGCTCACTGCCGACGGTGGCGTCGAGATCTATGAAGAGGCCACCCGTCCGCTCGACCCGGACTTCCCGAAGCCGATGAGTTGGTCGATTCTTGGTGGCCTGGCGATCCTGTTGATTGCCGTGGCGGTGGTCTACGGACGCGAGGAGCTCGCCGGTCGTTTCCGTAGCGGGGACTCGAGTGAGTCTCGCCGCGCGGGTGCTCGGGTGCTGGGCGTGTTGCCCAACTCGAAGGGGTCGCTTCCCCGCGGTGTCGTCACCGGGGCTGGGGCCACCGTCGATGAAGTCGGACTTCAGCTCGTGCATCTGCTCGGACGGAGTAAGCCGAACGTGGTGCTGCTCTGCGGAGTCGACGGCCCTGCGCCCGAGGGCACCGCGCGGCGTATTGCGCAGGCGATTGCCGAGTCGGGCGCACGAGTGGTCTACGCGGCGTGCCGCGGCGTCGCAGACGTGACGGGTGATGACGAGTTTGAGGCGCCGGTGCCGCGGGCTCGTCTTTCCGTGGTCCACGAGCAGCAAACTGGCGGTCGCCTGCGTGTGCTCGACGACGGCATCGCGGTCAGCGAACTCACCGTTGCACGAGCACGCACCGTATTGCGTCGCCTCACCGAACAGTGTGAGTACGTGGTGATTGCGGGACCGTCGCCCACGGTCGAGCCGGCAACGCTGGTACTCGCGGAACTTTCGGATGCCACCCTGATGATCGCGCAGCACGGAGTGACGAAGTTGCGCGACGCGGAGCGGGCGGGAACGCGGCTCCGGCGTGTTGGCGGTGCCGTGCTCGGTGTGCTGTCTGACCCGGCCAAGCCCGGGGCGGCGAGTCCCGCGTACGTCACCCGATCCACCGGAGTCTCGGCGGGCTGAGCGTATGGCCATGACGACGCGCCGGTCGCGGGTGCTGCATCTCGTGACGCGCTACCGACAGGGTGGTTCCGAGCAACGGGTGCGAGACTTGGTTGTCGCACTTCCTGACGCCGATCACACCATTGTCGTTGGCGCGGATTCTGATGCTGATCTGGCGCGCGTCCAGCTGGGCCAACCGGTGGAGGTCATGGCGCAGCTCGTGCGCCCGCCTCGCCCTGATCACGATGCGCGGGCAATCGCCGCGGTGAGAGCGCGCCTTAAGCGCGACGACATCGATGTTGTGATCACCCATCAATCGAAGGCGGGAGTCGTCGGGCGAATCGCCGCTCGTTCCCTTGGACGACACTCGCGCGTTCCCGTGATTCATTCGCTCTCGATGGCGAACTTTGGTCCGGGATACGGGCGCACCGAGAGCGCGGTCTTTCGAAACATCGAGCGCTTCCTCGGACTTATCACCGCGCGCTACGTGGTTGTGGGTGCCGACCTGGCGCGCCGATTCGAGGTCGCGGGCATCGCGTCCGACCGCTTGACGATCGTTCGGTCGGGAGCCACGTTGCCCGGGCCCCGACCCGCGGAGCCTCCGCCGGTACCTGGAGTTCCGGACGGCCGGAGCGTCATCGTGAGCCTCGGCGCGCTCGAAGATCGTAAGAACCCGCTCGATTTGGTGCCCCTGTTGCAACAAGTGCGAGCGACAGTTCCGGATGCCTTCCTTGCAGTCGCGGGCGATGGCCCGCGACGCGCGGACCTTGAAGCCGCAGTGCAGGCCGCGGGCCTCAGTGACGATGTTGCACTGTTGGGTTACGTGAAGCCGGTCGCATCACTGCTGTGGCGCGCGGATGCACTCGTGTTGCTGAGTAACGCAGAGGGCCTACCGCAGGTGCTGGTACAAGCGGCGGCCGCGGGTGTTCCGTTCGTGACCTATGAGGTGGATGGCGGACGCGAGGTGGTGGGGCTGGGCGCAGTGGGGGCCGTCGTTCCACTCGGCGATGTTGTTGGTGCGGCCGACGCGGTGGCGCGAATGTTGACGGAGCACACCGCGCGGACCCCAACGGTCGACCTCAGTTCGTGGAACGCTGAGGTGATCCGAAACTCCTACCGCTCCGTGGTCGACGCCGTATTGACGGAGCATCGCCGTGCTGGCTGAGCCACTTGCCCCGCGCCGCCGCTGGCGCCAAGAGCTCATCGATACCCCAGTGCCCACGTTGCTGTTGGCGTTGTCGATCGTGTTCGTTGCCTTCCTCTTTCCGAAGATCGGCTCCGACATTGTCCTGACCGACCTGCTGATCGGCGCCACCATCATCGCGTCGATGTTGCACGTCTTCCGGGGGGACTGGCTGTCGCGCGACATCGGCCGACAGATTCTGGTGCCCGCGATGGTCATTGGGTTCGGCGCACTCATCGGGTCGCTGTACGCGGGCCTGCGCAGCTGGATCATCGGCGACTTGGTCCGCGATATCGCGACGCTCCTCGTGTTTCTCTCTGCGATCGACATTCTCCGCCGAGGTGGGACGCGAGCAGTCCGGTTCTGTTTCGGCGCGCTCGGGGTCTGCATCATTTTCGGCGCGGTCCAGCTGACGACGTCGGGCGGAAATGAACTTCGCGCGAGTGGAACATTCCCGAATCCCAACGTGGCCGCGAACCTCTTGGCGATGGGCCTGTTGTGCTGGTCGGCCGCGCCGTTCCGCTGGGCGCCCAAGCTTGGGGTGATCATCGTCGCGCTCGTCGGACTGTTGTCGGCGGCTTCGTTTGGATCCATGCTGCAGCTGAGTGTGGGTTTCGGGTACCTCGGGATCACTCATCTGGATCGCGCCGGGGAAATGATCCGGGGTCGGCGCCTGGTCGCGACGGTCCTGGTTGCGTTCGTCGCGGTGCTCGGGATCTTGGTGTTCACGCTCGTAGGTGCGAGCGGTAGTGATCAGAAGAGTGGCTTCAACCAGGCGCGGTTCGACCGCAGTGGCGGGTTGCGCTTTGCGGTGTGGTTCGAAGCCATCGACAAGATTCCCGACGCGCCGTGGGGAGTCGGTCCGGGTTCGGTGCGCGGATTGGATCTCAACGCCCATGAGACCGAACTGCACAACGAACCGCTCGCATACCTCGTGGAGCGGGGCGTCATCGGTCTGTTCGGCCTGTTCCTGATGTGGTTCGCCCTGCTTCGCTTGTCGCCCCGGGGTTCACAGGCGCGGGCCATGGTCTTGGCGTACATCTTCGGGAGCTTCTTTCGGGAGACTTGGCACTACCGACATTTCTGGCTGTTTCTGCCGCTGGCGCTGGTGGCGGCGGAGCAAGCGCGTCGGGCGAACCCGGAAGTCGAAGTGGTCCTGGAGTGAACGAGCCGACGGCGGTACCGCACGTCAGTACGGCCCGGCGCGCGCTCGGAGGGATGGTGTGGTCAGGGGCCGGCCTCGGCGCCCAGGGGATCGCGCAGTTCCTCGTCGTGATCGTCTTCGCCCGGTACCTCACCAAGTCCGACAACGGCTTGGTCGGGGCGGCGGTCATCGTGATCGCGTTCGGCCAACTTTTCACCGAGGCCGGCTTCGGCCCCGCGGTGATCCAGCGGGAAGACCTCACCGACGAGCACATCCGCACCGGGTTTGCATTGTCGATGATCACCGGACTCGTCATGACGGTCTTGGTCTTCCTCGGCGCGCCGCTCGTGGCGGACTTCTTCCACGAGGACCAGTTGACCGACATCGTGCGTGGGCTCGCTTTCGTCTTCGCGCTTCAGGCGCCGGGCGTGATCGCGATGGCAATGTTGCAGCGCGATCTCGACTTCAAGTCGATCGCGATCGCCGAGACGGTCTCGTACTTTCTGGGGTTCGCGCTCGTCGGAGTTGTCCTTGCGATCAGCGGTCTCGGGGTGTGGTCGATCGTGATCGCCCAGTTGGCGCAGGCCGCGCTCCTCACCGGGATCCTCGTTGCCCGTCGATCACACCCGCGGTCGCTGCGGCCGCGAGCGAAGGAATCGAAGGATCTCGTCGTTTACGCCGGCGGTATGACGCTTGCCCGCGCGTTCAACTTCATGGCGCTGAACGGCGATAACAGCGTGGTCGGGAACCAGATGACCTCGGCCGACCTGGGCGCCTACAAGAACGCGTACCTGCTCGCCGCGTTCCCGGCCCAGATGTTGGGCCAGGTTATGGACCGCGTGATCTTCCCGGTCATCTCCCGGTTTCAGGCTGATCGCGAACGGGTCGCGTCGGCCTATCTCCGGGGCGTCTCACTGATCGCGATCCTGACGATCCCGGCGTCGGTGGTTGCAGTACTGGTCGCCCCGGAACTCATCCATCTCCTCCTCGGCAACGGACCGAAGTGGGACGACGTCGTGGTGCCGTTCCAGATTATGGCCGCCGGGTTGCTGTTTCGGACGAGCTACAAGATCAGTGATTCACTAGCCCGCGCGATGGGAACGGTGTATCGGCGGGCCTGGCGCCAGGGGGCGTATGCCTTTGCGGTCGTGATCGGTGCCTCGATCGGGACGCAGTACGGGCTCGCGTGGGTCGCGTTGGGCGTCACGGTTGCGATCCTCATCAACTACCTTTTGATGGCCCAGCTCAGCCTGCACACCGCAGGGATTTCGTGGGCCCGGTTCGTGCTCCGCCAGATGCGAGGGCTGGTGCTCGCCGTTCTGGTTGCCGCAGTCAGCATTCCCGTTGTCTTGGGGCTCCGATCGGCCGACTTGGCCAACGGTCAGTTGGAGAACCTGTTGATCATCGGCGCAGCAACGCTCAGCGCGGCCGCCGCGCTGGGTCTCGCATGGTTGATTCGCCCCGATCTCACCCTCGGTGGCGACGGTGCGTGGTTGGTGAATGTGATCCGATCGCGCAAGTCTTCGGGCGCGCTGCCGATGGAACTGAACGCGTGATGTCGCTGCAGAAACCCGGCCCGCGGGCCCAAGAGGACAAAGAATGAGTCTGGTGATGGAGGTGCTGCGGCGTTTCGACGAGCGCGGCGTCGCGTACTGCCATTGGAAGAGCAACGACCACCTCGACGCAGCCCTGGCCGCGGATACCGACCTCGACATTCTCGTTGACCCCGCGGGCATTGATCATGCCTACGCGGTATTCGCCGAACTCTCGTGCCGGCGCGGCCGGGTCGCGAACGCCCGCAACGACATCGGCCTCGAGGACTTCCTCGGCGTGGATGAAGACTCGGGGCGGCTCGTTCATTTCCACGTTCACTACCGGCTGCCGGGTGGCGAGCGCCACAACAAGCGTTTTCGATTGCCCTGGGAACGCATTGTGCTCGACACGCGCGTGCGCGATGCGTCCGGTGTGTGGGTCACCGCGCCCGCGCTCGAGGTGGTCCTGTTGCTGACGCGCTATGCGCTCAAGCTCCGCGGTCGTGACATGGCACGCGGGGCGAGCGGGCCGGGATCCGAGCTCGAGTTCTTGATGGCGCGCACTGATCGCGCCGAGGTGTTGGCCCTGGCCGAACCGCTACTTGGTGCTCGTGGGAGTGCCGCGATCGCGCGGTGCCTCGACGATGGAGCCGGAACGGCGCAGCTCTACCGGCTCCGGCGCGTGGTGTTGCACGTCCTCGGAAGTCAGACCAGCTCACGTGGCCCGGCCGCGTTCACTCGACGCATGAATCGAGAAGCGGCGTGGGCCATGCGCGGGATTTCGCGCAAGGTCGCGCCCCGCCCGGTGCTCAAGGGTCGGGGTGGTACTGGCGGTGGGTTGCTCATCGCGTTCGTCGGCTGCGATGGCTCGGGGAAGTCGACCATGGTCGGTGAGACCCGTGCGTTCCTTGCGCCCAAGCTCGACGTATACCCGATGTATCTGGGCTCCGGCGATGGATCGTCGTCGTTGTTGCGCAAGCCTATGAAGCTGGTACGGGACAAGTTCTTCGGACCATCTCGAAACCGCGAGACGATCGCCAAGAAGGAGCGAGCGGGAGATGACCACCCGCGAGCGATGTCCGGGGCCAAGGCACTGTGGGCGCTCACCTTGTCCGCCGAAAAGACCCGCAAGCTCCAACAGGTCATGCGAGCGCGAACGCGCGGCATGGTGGTGATCTGTGACCGCTGGCCTCAGATGCAGTACCCCGGCGAACTCGACGGTCCTCGGCTGACCCATTGGGCGACGGGCACTGCCTGGCAGCGCAAGCTCGCGGCGTATGAGCTCCGGCCGTACGAGCTGGCCCGCCGGTTTCCACCGGATGTCGTGATCCGGCTCGACGTGGATGTTGACACGGCCTCGGCGCGGCGCCCGGAGGACGGACGCGAATATCTCGATCGCCGGATTGGCCTGGTGCGCGAGCTTGCGTTCGATGGGTCATTGTTCGGGGCCGTGGAGATCGACGCAACGCAACCGCCCGACAAAGTCTTGACGGCGATCCTGCGCGCGATTTGGTCCCGGCTGTAGTCGTTCGCTCAGGATGGGTGTCGGTTGAGATGGGGTTCGTCGTCGAGTTCTGTGGTCTGCCGGGTGCCGGGAAGTCGACGCTCGCTCGAACGCTGGTGGCCCGACTCCGCGTCGAGGGGATTCCCACCACCGAGGTGATGGCACCGCTGGGGCCGGACGCGCAACGAGCGTCGAGAATCGTGCGCAAGGTTGGGGCGATCGCGCGGGGGCTCGGGGATCCCGGTTCGGCGCGCCTCATTGCGGAGGTTGGTCTGCGGAGTGGCCAAGCAGATCGTCGTGATCGGGTGGCGCGCCCGGCCAACCTCTTGGTGGTGCGCCATGCGGTCAGGCGGGCTCGGGCCGGGGTCGGCGTGTATGTGCTCGATCAAGGACCACTCCAGGAGTGGTGGTCGGCCGCCCTGCGCGCGAATAGCGAACGGGTACTCGCCTTGGCGGCCGAGGATCGTGCGGATCGCGCGGATTTGTTGGTTCGCGTCGATACGCCGATCGACGTGTTACTGGACCGACTAGGAGCACGAGGGGCTCGACAAAGTCGCCTCGAGGCTGTCGAAACGGCCCAACGACGGGCTGAATTGGAACGTGGGGCCGTCCTACTGGATACGTTGTGCTCGCAATTGGTACATTCCCCCGGAACCCATCGACCAGTTGTCAAACGGGTCGATGGGCTCGATTCCGCGGTGCCGAATCTCATTCTGGAGATGGTGGATCGGACGCGGTAACGACGGGGGGAAGTTGTGGTGGCGAGGCGGACCTTTTCTTTCATCAGCGCGATCGCGCTGGGAGTCGGTGGACTCGCACTCATGCCCGCAGATCCAGTTGCCGCGGTGGGACCGTGCGCGCCCACCGCGACTCGAACCTTGAGCGGTGTTCAGACCTCCGCGTTCATCACCGCGCTGGCGCCGAACGAGCGCGTCGATGCCAACACCGCGTCCTGGACCGGCACCGTTCCCTATCCGGTGTACTTCAGCTCCGGCGGAGATAGCTGCTGGGACGGCGGTTCGATCAAGGGCACGTTCCCGGTCACGACGACATGGAACGTCTTTCACGGCAACACCGCATTTGGGTTTCGTTCGCCGAACTTCACGCTTGATCATCCGAGGGTCTTCAACTACGGCGACGGAATCGCGGTTGGCGACTTCGCGGAGAACTTCCTCATCAAGGACGCGTACCTCTCCTATGTCCACGATGACTGCGTTCAGAACGACGATCTGTTCAACGGCACCGTGACCGACTCGTTTCTCGATGGTTGTTACGTGGCATTCTCGGCCCGCCGCTCGTCGGGTACCACGTTCGATGGGAGTCTCAACACGTGGACGATCAACAACTCGTTGGTGCGTCTCCAGGCCATGCCCACGGTCTACAAAGGTTCCGCGGCGGGCCACGGTGGCTTCTTCAAGTGGGATGAAGATCTGCCCACGAGTCCCAAGCTCAATATCTCGAACTCGATATTCCGCGCTGATCAGGACACGAATCACGGCACCTTGGTCATGCCAACGGGCTACGACGTCACCTGCTCGAACAATGTGATGGTCTGGCTCGGACCAGGGGCATTCCCCGGCACGCTTCCGGCCTGTTTCAGAGTCACCGCGGACCGTTCCGAGTGGGATGCCGCGGCGCGGGCCTGGGATATTGCGCACCCCGGTGTGATTACCGGACCGGAAGTTTCGGTCGGTGACGCATCAATCATCGAGGGCAACGCAGGCGCTCGTTCCTTGCAGTTTCCGCTCTCGCTGTCCGCGCCGCCGGACCCGGGTAAGACCGTGACGGTCTACTGGTCCACGGCTCCGGGCGTCGCGGGCACTGCCGACTTTGCGGTGAAGAAGGGCAAGATCGTCTTCAGCGGCAGCCAGGTCTTCAAGATGCTTTCGGTCGGTATCAAACCCGACACGATCCCCGAAGCCAACGAGCTGATGTACCTGGCGGTCGCCGGAGTTGACGGGGGCGAGAACCACCGCGAGCGAGGTACCGGAACGATCGTGAATGACGATCTGAGCACGGGAGTCAATCTCACTGTCTCGGATGCCACGGTCGTCGAAGGTGACTCCGGGTTGCGGTCGCTCCTGGTGCCCATTGCGCTCACCAACCCCGCGACGACTGACGTGATCATCTCGTGGTCCACCCAGAACGGAACCGCGACTTCAGGGATCGGCGGCGATTACACCGCGAAATCCGGCACCGTGAAAATCCCGGCGAATGGCCGCCAGGTGAATGTCTCGATCCCGCTGCTCTCCGACGCGATTTCGGAGGGCACGGAGAACTTCTCGATCGTCATCAACTCCGCGAGCAGCGCAACCGTGATTGACGGCATCGGCGTGGTCACCATCCGCGACGACGACTGAACTTCTGCACGACGCGACCTGAAACCAGCACGGGCCGGCGGTCGCCAACGGTGAACTACTCGGCGGGGATGCGCCGCGCCGCTGGCGTGAAGGCGACCTTCATCCCCTCGTAACCGCTGACGAAGTTCGCGGCCCGGTGCGCCGGTTCGGTGGGGTCGACGAGGTGGAGATCCGGGAGTCGGTCCAACAGAACCTCGAAGAGCGCTCGGAGTTCGAGCCGCGCCAGCGAACTGCCCAGACAGAAGTGGGTTCCAAACCCGAAGGCAACGTGATCATTCGGCGCACGTTCCAGATCAAAATCGTTCGCGTTGGGAAATTGATCCTCGTCGCGGTTCGCAGACGGGTACAGCATCAACAGCTTCTGGCCCGCCTCGATGGTCTTGCCGTGGAACTCCACGGTCTTGGTCGCGGTGCGAGCCATGTTCTTGATCGGGGTTACCCATCGCAGCATCTCCTCCACCGCGGGAATGATGAGCGATCGGTCGGCAAGCATGCGTTGCCACCGATCGGGCTGGACGAGCAGCTGGTAGGCACCGCCGGACATCACGTGGCGGGTGGTTTCGTCGCCTCCGATCAGGATCAACAACGACTCGTGGAGAATCGATTCGGCGTCGAGCCGATCGCCGTCGACTTCGGCATGCACCAGGATGCTCATGAGATCGTCTCGCGGACACGCGGTGCGATCTTCGATCACGCGGGTTGCGTATTCGTTGTACCCCACGAATGCGGCCATGCTCTTCATGAGCAGGTCCAGGTCTTCGGTGCCGAGGCCGCGCAAGAGGTCATCGGACCAGCGCATCAACGTGGCTCGATCATCCGGTTCAACCCCGAGTGCGTCGCCGATCATGATCAACGGGATCCACGCCGCAATGTCCCAGACGAAATCGCATTCGCCTTGCTCGCACACTTCGTCGATGAGTTGATGGACGAGGTCTCGAATCCCGGGTTCCTGTTGGCGGACCCGGTTGGGCGTGAATCCCCGGGCCACCAACTTTCGGCGCATCCGATGCTCAGGATCGTCCATGTCGATCATCATCGGGATCGGTCCGTTCTCGGGCCGGATCCCTCCGGCATTCGAGAACGTCACCGGGTCAGACTCGATCTCCTTGATGTGCTCGTAGCGGCTGATGCCCCAGACCTGGCCCGCCGCGTCCCAAAAGACGGGATCGTTGGCGCGAATCCACGCGAGTTCCGGATGGGGATTGCGTCCCCAGAACTCGCCGCTGATGATGGAGAGGTCGGGTTGACGCGTTGCAACGGTGGTCATCGGTTCCTCTCAGGGCCCTGGGGCGGGCTGGTCGGGCCCCGCGGTGGGGGCAATATAGGTTGTCCAGCCGATGGACTCTGTCGCTGGTCTCGAGGTCACGCTCGCTGAAGGTGTGCTGCGCCTTTCGCTCGATCGTGCAGAGCGGCGTAATGCAATCGACGACATCATGATGCTGGGCCTCATCGCTGCAATCACCGAGGCGGGAACCGACGACGCCGTGCGGGTGATCCTGCTCTCTGGCGTTGGTGAACACTTCTGTGGCGGTGCCGACATTGTGGCGCGCAACGCGGGCACCGAGCGGCCACGACCGGGAAGTATCCAACGTCGATTGCCAACGCATGCGCACCGGTTGATCCCGGTCATGCTCGAGACTCAAGTTCCCGTGGTGTGTGCGGTCAGAGGCTGGGCGGCGGGGATCGGGTTCCAGCTCGCGCTCGCCGCTGATTTCTGCGTGGCCACGACCGACGCGCGGTTCTGGGAACCATTCACGGAGCGCGGGTTCACGCCCGATAGTGGCGCCACGTGGATGCTGCCGCGCCGGGTAGGTGAGGTACGGGCGCGTGAACTGCTGTTGCTCGGCCGCGTGCTGAGTGGAACCGACGCGGCGGCGTGGGGCGCGATCCATGACGCGGTTGCGCCCGACGAACTCGACTCGACTGTCGCGGTGATCGTGGACCGGCTGGCTACCGGGCCGACGGTTGCGCTGGGGTTGGCGAAAGCGCTTTTGCACTCAGGTCGCCATGCACGGCTCGAGTCACAACTGTCCGATGAAGCGTTCGCGCTGGAGCTGTCGTCGCGTACCGAGGATTTCCGCGAAGGAATGGCGGCGTTCCGCGAGAAGCGCGACGCGAAGTTCCGGGGCCGGTGACCTCGATGACCGACGCGGTGAACGGCAAGGTGTACATCCACGAGTTCATCGACATCATCGGGCACAACCGGGCGCGCTACATGCAGCACATGACCGCCAACTGGTGCCCCGTGGCGCGAGATGAACGCAACCAGCTGTGCTTCGGTGTGTGGGCGACGGTCGGCTCCACCGGACGTTGGCCCGAGGTCGTCAACCTCTGGGAGCTCGAGGGTTGGGACGGCCTCGTCGCCAACTTCGAACGTGAGTTCACGGGCGGCGGGACCCAGGATCCGTCGTTGGCTGAATGGTGGGCCGCGGCGGCCGATCTGCGCCGCGGCGGGGTCGACCGCATTGTGGTCCCCGCGCCGTGGAGCCCAACGATCGACGAACTGTGCGCCGAGGGGCGCCGCACCGAGGTCTACGCCCATGAAGTCGTGAGCACGGCAGTAGGCGCGGCCGGTGACTACTTGGAAACGGTTGGTCAGTATGGGGTTGACGCGTACGCCGAGTTCGGGATCTCGCTCGTCGGTGCATTCGCGACCGCGATGCGATCCGAAGGCGAGGTGATTCTGATCTGGGCGATCCCGTCCTGGACGGATTGGACCGCGTTCGAACAGGCGAGCATGCACCGTGACGGCCTGGGCTCGTGGAAGCAGGCCGTTCGTGAGTTCGGTGCGGTCACCCAGCGGACGCTGTTGGTGGACGCGCCGCTTGCTCCGTTGCGTACGGGACGCCAGCCCCAGATCGAGGACCGTCGTCCGCTCGCGGAGATCTGACCCGCTAGAGCGTTGGGTCGATCAGGCGGTAGCCGATCCCCGGTTCCGCCACGAGCAAAGGGCCACCATCCGGCCCGAGCTTTTTGCGGATCTGACTCGCGTAGACCCGCAAGTAGTGCGTCTCAGTGTCGTATCCCGGCCCCCATACTTCGTGCAGGATCGCTCGATGGGTCAGTACCCGTCCTGGATTCCGGGCCAGGACCGCGAGCATCGCGAACTCCTTTGGGGTGAGTTCGACCGCCTCGCCACGGAACGTCACGAGGTGGCGAGAGATATCGACCCGGAGATCGGCGCATTCGAAGATCGGATCGTTGGGCTCGTCCGTGCCGCGGGGCCGTCGGAGGGCGACGCGAACGCGCGCCAACAATTCGGGCATCGAGAATGGCTTCGTCACGTAATCATCTGCGCCCGCATCGAGCGCCATGACCTTTCGGTGATCGGAATCCTCGGCGGAGAGCACGATGATCGGGACATCCGACCATTCCCTGACCGTTCGACAAATCTCGACGCCGCCCACGTCACCGAGGCCAAGGTCGAGGATGACGGCGTCGGGGGCTCGGAGGGTCAGCTCGTTCAATGCTGCACGGCCGGACGCGGCGGTGATCACTTCGTAGCCCCGCGCGGTGAGGCCCGCCCGGAGGGTACGGAGGATTGCGGGTTCGTCGTCAACGACCAGGATTATGGTCACGGCAGCTCACTCGTATGGATCGGGACCGTGAACGCGAACGTAGCGCCGCCGCCGAAGGTGCGACGGACGTTGATCGTTCCTCCGTGAGCCTCCACGATCGACCGGCAGATCGCCAGACCGATGCCGGTCGATCGGCTACCCAAACCACGGACGAACGGTTCGAAGATGCGTGCTGCGTCGTCGGGCGTGATCCCGGTTCCTTGGTCCGAGACCTCGATCCGAAGGAGGTTGCCGTCGCGGATGGCCGCAGTCCACACGTCGCTCCCGGCTGGTGCATGACGCGAGGCGTTGGCGAGAAGGTTGTTGAGCACCTGCTCGAGCTGCGCGTAGTCGGCGTCGACGAGGGGGGTGTCGTCGGGCAAGTCGATCCGGACACTCACATCTCGCAGCAGCGGCGCGAGTTGGCGCACGCGATCTTCAACCAGCTCACGAACGTCGACCGCTTGGCGGTCGGGTTCAAATGCCCCGGCTTCGATTCGGCTCATGCTCAGGAGGTTCGCGACGAACCGGTCGAGGCGATCGACCTCGTCGCACACCGTGGTGAGAAGCTCGACGCGGGTGGCGTCGTCGTACTCGACGCCGTCGCGTAGGTCGGTAGCCACGGCGCGTATCGATGCGAGTGGCGTGCGCAGGTCATGCGATACCGATCGGAGGAGCGCGGCCCGTTGGACGTCGAGCTGTTCGAGCTCCTCGGCCCGCGTGGCGCGGCGGGCGAGTTGTGAGCGTTCGTCGCGGAGCGCCTCGACGCGCTCGTCGAGCTCCCGGACGTGTTGCGACGCTTCCGACGCCTGTGATCGTCGCTGGGCGAGTCGGGCGACGAGTTGGCCGACCATCAGCGCGACGACCAGGAACGCAACCAGCTCCGTTGCGTTATCGACATCCGCGATGTCGAACCGCCCGTAGGGTCGAATGAAGCCGAGGTTGAGCGTGACCGCGGCCGCGACGGCCGTGGCCAATGCGGCGGCGGACCCGCCGACGATCGCCGCAACCACCACGACGAGCACCAATGCCAGCGCCACCGTGGCCGAGGTCAGTTGGTCACGTACGGGAAGGAGCGCAACCCCGATGACGACGGTGGTGAGGACACCGAGGGTCGCGCCGAGCCACGGTGCGGTACCAGAACTTGGAACGCGGGCCATGGTCAGAGATCTTTACGCGATCCTTGCGGGTCTGGCGGTGCTCTTGATCAGATCTTGATATCGGCGGGTGTTGAATCGAGGGATGACTTCCTCCTTTGTGCGTGATGCCGAGGCGCTGCGACCACTCCCGCCGGTTGCACCGGCCGAGATCGCCGAGTCCCGGAGATACTTGCTCAAGTCGAAATTGCTCGGCCGCGCCCTGGATACCGACCAGCTCCAACATGAGCGGCTCGGTCGACCGACCGCCCTCGCCGTGTTCGCGAGCGACGCGCTGTCATCGACGGCGTATGCGACCGAGGAGATCCTGCGCACGCTCATTCCCGTGGTGGGACTGCTCGCGTTCTCGTTCGTCCTCCCAATCACGCTCGCGATGACCGCGGTGCTCGTCATCTTGATGTTCAGTTACCGCCAGACGATCAAGGCGTATCCATCGGCGGGCGGCGCATACATCGTCACCAAGGACAACCTTGGTCTGTTGCCCGCGCAGGTGGCCGGCGTTGCGTTGCTGACCGACTACATCCTCACGGTCGCGGTGTCGGTTTCTGCCGGTGTGGCCGCGCTGTACTCCGCCTTCGGCTGGTTGCGGCCCTATCGGGTGCCGATCGCCTTGGTGTTCATCGCGATCATCGCGTGGGGCAACCTACGCGGGGTCAAAGAGTCCGGTCGGATGTTCGCGGTACCGACCTACGCGTTTTTGGTCAGCATGTTCCTGATGATCGGCGTCGGGATTTATCACGCGGCCACCGGGACGTTGCAGCACACCCCCGCGCCTATCGGCCACGTACAGATTGGGGTGAGCGGTTCCGTGGGCATCTTCCTGCTCCTGCACGCGTTCGCGTCCGGCGGCGCGGCCATGACGGGGGTGGAAGCCATCTCCAACGGTGTACCGGCGTTCAAGCCGCCCGAGTGGAAGAACGCGCGGTCGACCTTGATGGTCATGGGCACCTGCTTGGGTGTCATGTTCATCGGGATCTCGTGGCTCGCGATGCAGATGCAGGTGATCCCGAGCGACAAGAAGACCGTGATCTCCCAGATCGCAGCCGGGGTCTTCGGAAGCGGCACGATTGGGCACGTGGCCTTTTACGCGGTGCAGGCCACGACGATGTTGATTCTGGTCCTTGCTGCGAACACCAGCTTTGCGGACTTCCCCCGCCTCGCAAGCTTCCACGCGGATGATCACTTCATGCCGAAGCAACTCACGAAGCGGGGCCACCGGTTGGTGTTCTCGAACGGCATCGTGCTGCTCTCGATCGCGGCGGCGGGGCTGGTGGTGCTGTTCCAGGCCGACGTGACGCACCTGATTCCGCTGTACGCGATCGGTGTGTTCACGTCTTTCACGTTGTCCCAAGCCGGAATGTCGGTGCGTCATCTCCGCTTGCGGGAACCAGGCTGGCGAGTTGGTTTGGCGATCAACGCGACCGGCGCCGTGGTGACCGGAGTGGTGACCATCGTGATCGCGATCACCAAGTTCACTCACGGCGCGTGGGCGATCATGATCTTGGTCCCGGTCTTGGTGTTCCTGCTCGTGCGACTCAACCGTCAGTACGAGTCGGAGAAGGAACAGCTGAGCGAGGGCGCGCGGGCCGCCGCGTCGGTCCCGGTGCTGCGGCGCCACACCGTGCTGGTCCTGCTCGACCGACTCGACCGCAGCGCAGCCCGTGCGGTGCAGTACGCGCGCACGTTGCGCCCGGACGAGTTACGCGCCGTGCACATCGCGGCGGACCCGGAGCTTGCGGAAGAACTGATGGAGGAGTGGGCGACGCTCCCGCTCTCCAAGTTTCAGTTGGAGATCGTCGCGTGTCCCGACCGGCGGATAGCCCGAGCCGCGCTGGAAGTGGTGGCCGAAGCGGTGGCGGATGGTCGGACCGAGGTCACCGTGCTCCTGCCACGACGCGAGTACAAGGAGTTCTGGCACCGCTTCCTGCACGACCGTACGTCGGATTCAATCGCGAAGGCGTTGGGTGTGTTGCCGCACGCCAACGTCACGTTCGTTCCGTACCAGCTGCGGTCGCCGCACGACATCACGAAGTTGGTCGGGGCGCCCGACCACCGCGAATGAGTCCAATGTCGGCACCGACTCCTGTGGGTGACGTTCGGTGGCGAGACATGGCCACGATCGAAGGTGTCATCCGGTCGGTGCGGATGCGGCCCTGGGCCGACGCGGTTCCGAGCCTCGAATGCACGGTGCTGGACGAGACCGGTGGTATCGAACTCGTATTCCTCGGACGCCGGCAGTTGGGCGGCGTGCACCTGGGCCGACGAATTCGAGCGTTCGGCCGGGTCGGCGCGCATCACCAGCGCCTCGCGATTCTGAACCCGATCTACGAACTGTTGCCGGGCGAGGATCACTGACGGTTCGGGCGACCGGCGGCGGTATCGTGTCTACCGCTCGGGTCGCTAGCTCAACTGGCAGAGCATCGGGCTTTTAACCCGCAGGTTCAGGGTTCAAGTCCCTGGCGACCCACTCAGACAGTTCGGCGAACTCGGAAGGAGCACCGTGGTTTCGGTTTCGGTCCACGAGCTCGATCTTCCGATGTATGAGCCGGAGGGACTCGACCGCGACCAACGAATGGCGCGGTTGCTCGAGTGTCATTCCGAGCACTGGTTGATGCGCACCCCCCTGGGGTACGGGGTGATGGGCTATCCGGACATCGTCGCGATCCTGCGGGACCGCCGTTTCCACTCCGCGCTCTCGCTTCTCCCTCAGATGCAAGGCATGGCCGAATCGAGGGAGGAACGCCAGCCCTCGATTCTTTCGATGGAGGGCGATGAACACACCCGGGTGCGACGCCTGGTGGCCCCCGCGTTCACGCCGGCGGCCGCGAACCGGCTGCGGCCTTTCATGGGCGAAGTCATGGGCGAGCTGATCGGTGTTATCGAGCCGCACGGCGAGTGCGATTTCGTGGCGGACGTGTGTGATCCGTACCCGATCCCGATCATTTGTGAGTTGCTCGGCGCACCGCGATCGGATTGGCAGCTCTTTTCGCGATGGGCCACCGATATTTTCCGCATGTTCAACCAGAACCTCGCGGAGGATCTGCCCGCGATCGAGCAGGCCGGCGCCGAGCTCGATGCCTACGTACGGGCTCTCGTGGAGCGGCGGCGGCGCGAGCCGAGCGACGATCTGCTCAGCGCGCTGATTGCGGCTGAAGAGTCCGGCGATCGGCTTTCCACCGATGAGCTGGTGATGCTGGCGGAGGCAGTGCTGATGGCCGGCACCGACACCACGCGCAATCAGCTTGCGTGCTGCGTGGCGCTCTTCGGCGCCTACCCGGAGCAGTGGGAACGGTTCGTGGCCAATCCCGCGCTCGCGCCGCGCGTGGTCGACGAGACGATGCGATTCTTGGGCGCCGTACAAGGGACGTTGCGGGTCGCGTCTCAGGACATCGAATATCGCGACGCAATATTTCCGCAGGGCACGTTGGTCTTCGCGTCGCTGTCTGGCGCGAACCGTGACGCGGAGGTCTTTCCTGAGCCCATGGATTTCGACATCACTCGCGAGTCCACCGCGCCGCATCTCACCTTCGGCAGTGGGATTCACTACTGCCTTGGCGCCCATCTTGCGCGCGCGGAACTCCAAGAAGCCCTGGTGGTGCTGGCCACCCAGTTGCCGAACCTCGCACCCGCGGGGCCGGTGGAATGGAAACCGGACACCTTTGGTATCTGGGGTCCCGCCAAGCTGCCGGTGCGCTGGTAGAGCGATTGGCATGGTTTTTCTGGGAGGGACCGGTAGCCTCCGCGAATGACGAGCGTCGTCGTCGCGGACGTCGTCCCCCTGGTGCGAGTCGGTCTCACGACCGTCTTGCGTGCTGACGGTTACGACGTGGTGGCCGACGTGGGATCGGCCCGAGAGTTCGCGAAGGCCGTGGTGGAACACTCGCCCGGCCTTGCCGTGGTCGGAGTCGTGAACGATCTCTCGGTTGCAGAGATGGCCCGCCAGATACGGGAAGACGCGCCGGGAGTTCGGCTGGTGGTGATGCTGAATCGCGCACCGCGGGAGACGTTGGCCGATCTGCTTGCTGTGGATGTCGACGGGCTGCTGGCGCGTTCGATCAGCGCACCCGCGCTGCTGGTTGCGGTAGAGCGCGTGCTCGCGGGCGAGCGTTACATCGACCCTGCGCTGGTCGCGGGCGATGTCCCCGACGAAGATCTCGAACCGATGTCGCTCACGGCTCGCGAACGTGAGGTCTTGGGCCTGCTCGCAGTGGGATCTTCGAATCGGGAGATTGCCGCGGCACTGTTTGTTTCGTTGCCCACGGTCAAGACGCACCTTGCCCACATCTACGAGAAGCTCGAAGCGCGGAACCGCAACGAAGCACTCGGGCGCGCGATGAGCCTCGGACTTCTGACGTGAAGCTGAGTACGGGTCTCGGCCTTCGGGTTTTGGACCGCGCCGCGTTCTAGGCTGACGTGGTCCTCGTCATGGAAGGGAGGCCACCATGTTGGTTCTCACCCGCCGCGTCAACGAGCGCATCATGATCGGCGACGACGTCGTCGTCACAGTGCTCGAGGTGCGCGGCGATCAAGTTCGCATTGGGATCGATGCCCCGCGTGACGTGAAGGTCTTTCGCGAAGAAGTTGTTCTCCGCGACCGCGAAGCGGGCGCGCCGACCTAACCGGGCGGCGGTGAGGTCTCCATCGCGGGGACCACGAGCACCGGCCGTTCGGCCTGGTGGAGCAACTTGTTCGCAGTGGCACCGAGGAGCGCGCCGCGAAGCGGTCCCTCGCCGTGATGTCCCACCACGATCATCGGCGCGTCCACCTGGTCGGCGATCGCGATGAGACCATCGACGGGCCCCCCGCTCACGAGTTCGCCTCGGACCTGAGCGCCCGCGCCCGCCGCGGTCGCGATGCCGTGACCGAGCCGTTCCTCGCCGATGGAGGCGATGATGTCTCGTTGGTCGCCAGCCCCGCCCGCCGTTGCGGAAGGCGGCTCGGTGCAGAACACGAGGACCAAGCCGACGCCGAGCCCATTGGCGATGAAGACGGCCTGGTGCAGCGCCGCGTTTGCACCGTCTGAGTCGTCGAAGCCAACGACGATTTCTCCGCTCTTGGTTCCCATCACGCCTCCTTCAACATGCTGGCGTCGACGCCGACGAGGATCGGCGGCGGTGTGGGTCCCGTGCCGTCCGGGTGAGGACGCTGATCCATTGGATCAATCCCTCGCTGGAAGAACGCATCTTCACGGCTGCGCCACCAGAACATCAGCGGAAGGCCGAGGGCGAGGAGCCCCATGCCCATGACCCAGTACGACTCGATCCCGAACCACTTGGTTTCCGGGACCCGGAAGGCATCGAGCGTGGTTTGGTAGAAGGTCCAGAACAGGATGCCCCCGCCGATGAGGGGCGCGAGACCGACGAACAGGAAGGTCTTGAAGCTCGAGAAGATATGGCGCCGAAAGTAGATCGGACACACGATTCCGGTGAGTCCGTAGTAGATGGCGATCATGAGACCGACAGAGTCGATCGAGGCAGCCAACACGTTGTCGCTCACCAGTGTGAGCACTGCGTAGAACGCGGCCGAGAAGATACCGAACGCCCAGGTTGCGTTGGACGGAGTCAGATGCGCTCGGTCGATGTGTGCGAACCAGCGGGGCGCGGCGCGATGTACCGCCATCGAAAGCTCGCTGCGTGCCGCGGGAAGGATGGTGGTCTGGGTCGACGCGGCGGCCGAGGTGAGCACCGCGATGATGAGGAGCTTGTCGAACGGCGAGCCGAGTACGAGGTTGCCCGCGGCGCCGAGGACGTCGTCGCTATGGGCGCTGAGAAAGGCCGGGCCATGGATCGACTGGGCGGCGATCCCGACGATGAGATAGATGCCGACCAGGATGAGGGTCGACAGGATCGCCGCGAGCCCCGGGGTCCGGTGGCTGTCTTCGCACTCCTCGTTGACTGAAACCGCGGTATCCCAACCCCAGTAGATGAAAAGAGCCGCGAGCAATCCGCCGGAGAGAGCGGTCGCATCGGTGATCTTGAGCGGGTTGATCCAGTCGAGCGAGGGTTCGACTGAGCCGGCGAGGTCGCCGTTGTAGACCTTGAACAACGCGACCGCCGAGAAGATCACCAACACGATGACCTCCGCGCCGAGCAGCCCGACTTGGGTTCTCGCATTCAGCTCGATACCAATCACGCAGATCCACGTCATCGCGAGGATGAAGATGACTCCGACCAGCATCGTCCAGTACTTGTTCCCGGCTGGCCCGTCGGCTCCGAAGAGTAGGAACACATACGAACCGGTGATTTGTGCCAGGCTCGGCATCACGACGAGATCCGCGATGATGATTGCCCAGCCGCCCATCCACCCGGGGATTGGTCCCAGCGCACGCGTGGCCCAGGTGAACGTGGTGCCGCAGTCGGGGTCGGCGCGGTTCAAGTAGAAGTACGACGCCGCGATGAACAACATTGGGACGAAGGCAAGCCACAGGATTGCTGGTGCCTGCGCGCCCGCGGCGTCGGTCACGAGGCCGAGAGACGCGGCGAGGCTGTACCCCGGTGCGGTGGAGGCGACGCCGATCACGATGGTCGAGGTCAGACCGATCGCGCCAGCCTTCAGCCCTTTGTCGATGACGCCGCTGGATGCCGGTGGCGTATGCACTTCCGTCATGGTTCCCCCGAAATCTTGACGCGTGCCGTTGGTCCTTACGCGCCGAGTGCCGCCGCGAGTTCAGTGACATCGTGGCCGAGTGCTTCAGCCACGATGGGATGGGTGATGTGTCCGCTCACAGTGTTGACCCCGAGCGCGAGCGAGGGGTCGGCCTCGGTGGCGCGCGCCACGCCGTGGATGGCGAGTTGTAACACGTAGGGCAACGTAGCGTTGGTGAGTGCGTAGGTGGAAGTGAACGGGACCGCGCCCGGCATATTGCCGACGCCGTAATGGATCACTCCGTGCCGTTCGTACACCGGATCGGCGTGGGTGGTCTCATGCGTGGTCTCGATACAGCCGCCTTGATCGACGGCCACGTCCACGATCACTGCGCCGGGTTTCATGGTGCGCACCATGTCTTCGGTGACTACTACCGGCGCGCGTCCCGCGGGTACGAGGACTGCGCCGATCACGAGATCCGCGTCGGCCACGGCGCGCGCCACCGCCCCGCGGTTGCTCGCGAGGGTGACGATGCGGCCTTGATGGATCTGATCGACCCACCGGAGTCGGTCGAGGTTCTTGTCGAGGAGGAGGACCTCGGCTTCCATGCCCTGGGCGATCCACGCGGAGTTCCATCCGACGTTGCCCGCGCCGAGCACCACGACGCGAGCGGGACGTACGCCAGGAACGCCACCGAGGAGCACCCCGCGCCCGCCGAGTTCGCGCTCTAAGAACCGAGCGCCAACCTGCGTGGCCATGCGCCCTGCGACTTCGCTCATCGGCGCAAGTAACGGCAACGCCCCGTTCACCTGCACGGTCTCGTACGCGATGCCGGTGGTGGCGTGGCTGAGTAAGGCATCGGCCACGTTCGGGTACGCGGCCAGGTGCAGATACGTGAAGACGACGAGATCTGGTCGCAGGAGATCGAACTCCGCGCCCTTGGGTTCCTTCACCTTGAGCACCATTCCGGCGCGGGCCCAGACGTCGACCGCGTCGGCAACGATCTCGGCTCCCGCCGCGCGGTATTCGTCGTCGCGAATCGCGGAGTCGGAACCGGCGCCGGCCTCAATGAGCACGGTCACGTCATGGGCTACCAGTTCGTGGACGCCGTCGGGAGTGATCGCGACCCGATGTTCGCCGTCCTTTACCTCGCGGGGGACCCCGACGACCAGGCTCATCGGACGAGTTGGTCCGAGGCCGCGGTCAGGCAGGTGCGAAGAATCGACTCGATCTGATCGAACTCGTCAGGCCCGGCGATCAGCGGCGGTGAAAGCTGCACCACCGGGTCGCCCCGGTCGTCGGCGCGACATACGAGCCCGGCATCGAAGAGCGCCGGGGAGAGGATGCCGCGCAGCAGCACTTCACTCTGCTCGTCGGTGAACTGGGCTTCGGTCTCCGGATCCGCCACGAGCTCTACGGCGAGGAAGTACCCCGCGCCGCGGACGTCGCCGACAATCGGGATATCGCGCAGACCCTCGATGCGCTCACGGAACCCGGCTTCGTTCGCACGAACGTGCTCGAGGGTGTTTTCTTCCTCGAAAAGCTCCAGGTTCCGGAGTCCGACGGCGCAACTCACCGGGTGGCCACCGAACGTGATGCCGTGCAAGAAGCTCGAGGTCCCCGAAAGGAACGGTTCGGCGAGGTGATCCCGACAGATCACCGCACCGAGCGGCGAGTACCCGCTCGTGAGACCCTTGGCGCACGTGATCATGTCCGGGAGGAAGTCGTAGCGTTGCGCGCCGAACCACTCGCCCAGTCGACCGAACGCGCAGATGACTTCGTCGGAGACCAAGAGGACGCCGTACTTGTCGCAGATCTCGCGCACGCGGGGGAAGTAACCCTCGGGTGGGACGAAGCATCCGCCGGCGTTCTGTACCGGTTCGAGGAACACTGCGGCCACCGTCTCGGGGCCTTCCCAAAGAATGCGGTCCTCGATGCCTTGGGTGAGCCAGTCGCAAAACGCGGTGTCGTCCTTGCCCAGCGGATGGCGGTAACGGTTGGTGTTCGCGACATGGCTCGCGCCAGGAGTGAGGGGTTCGAACGGAGTCCGCAACGACGGGACGCCGGTGATGGCCAACGCTCCGAGGGTGGTGCCGTGATACGCGGTTTCCCGTGCGATCACTTTGTACCGCTGGCCTTCACCTTTGGCGCGGAAGTATTGGCGCGCGAGCTTCCATGCCGACTCGACGGCTTCGGACCCACCGGTCGTGAAAAACACCCGGTTCAGATCTCCAGGCGCAAGCTCTGCGAGCTTGGCCGCGAGCTTGATTGCCGGCGGATGCGCGTAGTTCCAGATGGGGAAGTACTCGAGCGTGGATGCCTGTTGGGACGCGGCGTCGGCCAGTTCTTGGCGTCCGTGGCCGAGTTGCACGGTGAAGAGCCCGGAGAGGGAGTCGAGGTACCGCTTGCCGTGAGCGTCCCAGACGTAGCAGCCCTCGCCGCGCGTCATGATCGGGATCTCATGATCGTCGAAGGATCCCAGACGTGAGAAATGCATCCAGAGGTGGTCGCGCGCCGACGCGCTGAGTTCGGCGATCTCTTCGTTTGAATATGTGTTCATCGGGTTCCCCAGGCGTAGGTCTGTTTGAAGAGCTTCAGGTAGGTGAACGACTCGGTGGTGCGGACCCCCGGGATAGAGCGCACGGTGTCGTTCAACAGTGCGAGGAGATGGTCGTCGTCCTCGCAGACGACTTCCATCATGAGATCGAACGAACCGCTGACGACGACCACGTATGACACCTCGGGTATGGCGGCGATGTCGTTGGCAACGACGCGGAGATCACCCTCGGCCTTCAGTCCGATCATCGCCATCCGGCGGAAGCCCAACATCAGGGGGTCGGTGACCGCGACGATCTGGATCACCCCGGATTCGGTGAGCCGTTGCACGCGCTGGCGCACCGCGGCTTCCGAGAGCCCCACCTGGACCGCGAGCTTCGTATACGGAAGTCGGCCGTCCTGTTGGAGCGCTTCGATGATCGCCTTGTCGACGTCGTCGATCGTCACGGGCTTTGGGTCCGTGGATCGATGATCGGTCGGGGCGGGTTCTCGGCGGGCCATGCGGTCGCCAGTCTGCCGGGTCTCGCACCGTCAAATCAAGGGAATCCGTCGCATTTCTGGGTCTGGACGAAGGAATCCGTGGAATCGCTGGGCAAAAGCTACGGAAGTCGAGCGAGAAGCCGATCGGCGAGGGTGGTGATTTCTACGACGACCTCGTAGCCAACCGTGAGTAGCCAGGCCCGATTCCGGCGATGGAGATCGTTCTCGGGATCGAACCGATTGAGCACCACCACGGTCTCGAACCCGGTCAGCGCTTCCATGCTCAAACCGATGGAGTTGATGGTGCCCAGCCCGGCGTCGGCGACGAGGAGAACGAGTCGCGCGCCGATGGCGCGAGCGAAATCCACGTTGTCGCCGTCGGCGGCGAGGGGGGACCGTGGTCCCCCTGCGCCTTCGACCAAGGTGAGGCCGTCGGTGGCGCGTTCGGTGGTTTCGGCCACGAGGTCCGAGATCGTGAAGGGCGTGCGCCCCAGTGCCGCCGCGGCCATCGGCGGAGCCATGGGAGTCTCGTACCAGCGGTGCGCCGCGCAAACCTTGGATGGCGGTTCACCGGTAGCGCGGCCGAGCAGCTCGGCATCGGTGTGGCCGAGCTCGTCGGGCGCGAAGGACTGTGCCGGCTTTCGCGCCCGGACTTCGTGACCACGCGCTTGGAGTTCTGCAATGAGTTGGACCGCAACCCAGGTCTTGCCCACTTCGGTGCTGGTGCCGGCGACGAAGACGACGGTCATCCGAGCTGCAGTGCGTCGAGCGCGGCACGGAGTTGACGCACTTGATCGAGCGTGTGGGCAGCCGAGATTGCGACCCGCAGGCGGGACGTTCCCGGCGCGACGGTCGGTGGGCGGATCGCAGGAACCAGCAGGCCTTTGCTGAGGAGCGCCTCGGACGCCTCGATCGAGCGCGTTTCGGCGCCGCACATGATCGGAATGATGGGCGACGGATGACCCTCGCGGAGTTGATCAATGTTCATGCGCAACCGGGCTCGCAGGTCATCACCTTCCGCGGAACGGACGATGTTCAGTGCCGCGAGGGCGGCCGCAGCGTCGGGTGGAGTGGGTGCGGTGGTGAAGATGTAGGAGCGTGCGCGGTTCACGATGAGGTCGGTGAGCGCTCGTGGCCCCGCAACGAATCCGCCGAGCGCACCGAGGGTCTTCGAGAGTGTGCCGACCCGCAAGACCGGAGCGTTCGGAGCGATCGTCGGCTCGGGGCCGAGCACCGCGTGCGCCTCGTCGAGGATGAGCAGTGCCTGGTGCTCGGCGCGCAACGCGAGGAGGGCGCCGAGATCGGCGACGTCACCGTCCATGGAGAACACGGTGTCGGTGACCACGATGATTCGCCGCCCGCGTGCGTGGGCGCGGATGATCTCGTCGAGTGCCTGGAGGTTCGCATGGGGAAAGATCTGCACCTCGGCCGCCGCGAGTCGCGTGCCGTCGATGATCGATGCGTGGTTCAGCTCGTCGGAGCAGATGAGCGTGCCCTCGTCGCCGAAGGTGCTGATGACGCCGAGGTTGGCTGCGAACCCGGTGGGGAAGAGGACCGCGGCCTCGCTCTGCGTCCACGCGGCGAGCTCGGCTTCGAGCTGGGTGTGGATCGGGCGGGTCCCGACGATGAGGCGCGCGGCCCCCGAGCCGGTGCCCCATCGATCGATAGCGTCGTGGGCTGCGGCCGCCACGGCCGGGTGCTGGGCGAGGCCGAGGTAGTCATTCGATGCGAAATGGACGACGGCCTGGCCGGTCGCGGTGAGGACTCCCGTCGGTCCGGGGCCGTCGAGTTCTCGTGGCGCCCGCCACTGGTCGGCCTGGTGGATTCGCTCCGATGCAGCAGTGACCCACTGCTCCCAGGTCACGAGTCGTCCAACTCGGCGATGGAGTCGTGCAACGCATGGATCGTGGTGTGCAGTTCCTCGGACGTGATGGTGAGCGGTGGCATCAGGATCACGGTGTCGCCGATCGGTCGGAGCAGCACGCCGCGTGCGACTGCGCCCGCGCTGGCGCGCCGACCCCACCGGAGCCCGTAGCGCGGTGGCGCGAGCTCGACGCCACCCATGAGCCCGCGGAGCCGCGTCTCGCGTACTTGTTCCAGAGGCGCGATGCGATCGTCGAGCAGATCGCTCAACTCCTGCGACCGCTCGCGCACATTGGCGAGTACGTCCCACGCCTCGATGAGTTCGAGGTGACGGAGTGCGACCGCGGCGCCGAGTGCGTTCCCGCTGTACGAATGACCGTGGTACAGCGTCTTCTCGGAGAGGTCGGGGCCGAGGAACGCTGCGAACACGGCGCCACTAGCGGCCGTCGCCGACATTGGGAGATACCCGGCGGTCATGCCCTTGCCGAGGCACAGGAGATCGGGTCGGACCCCCGCGGTCTCGCACGCGAACAACGTGCCAGTGCGGCCGAAGCCGGTCGCGATCTCGTCGCAGATGAGCAGCACGTCGTGGTCCTTGCACGCGGCCGCGAGGCGCGCCAAGTCGGCCGGGTCGCAGAGCTGCATTCCCGCCGCCCCTTGCACGAGCGGTTCGATGATGACCGCCGCCAGTTCCGTTGCGTGCGCTTCGACCATCTGGCACGCGACGTCGAAGCAGCTCGGGTCGTTGAACTCCGGCGCGCGCAGCACCGGGAACCGCAGCGGGTCGAAGATGCTGGTGCCGAACCCGCCTCCGCCGAGACTCAACGCGCCGATCGTGTCGCCGTGGTATGCGCCGCCGAAGCCGAGAAACGTGGTGCGGCCCTCGACGCCGCGATTCACCCAGTACTGGAATGCGATCTTGAGGGCTTGCTCGACCGCGCTGGCGCCGTCGGACGCGTAGAGGAAGTGCGGGTCGTCGACGGGTACGACCTTCGCCAACGCTTCCGACAGTTCGACGACGATCGTGTTGCCGTTGCCGAGCATGGTGGTGTGCGCGCCGCGCTGGAGTTGGCTGATGATCGCGTCGTCGAGTTCCGCCACGCGATGGCCGAGGGTCGTGACCCACAGCGACGAGATGGCATCGAGGTATCGGTTGCCATCGGTGTCGATGACGTACCGACCGTCGGTGCGATCGATCACGATCGGCGAGCTCTCGGCGTAGGTATCCATCTGGGTGAACCCATGCCACACAACCGCTGCATCGCGCTGCACCCACTCGTCGTTGCTCTGCTTGCCCGTCACCGGGCGGATGCTAGGTGGGGACGAGTTCGGCCACGTCGGGATGCAACGCCGCCAACCCGAGGTCGAAGGTCGCCACCTTGGCCCCGCGCCGGAGCGCCATCTCGGCCAGATAGGCATCTGTCACTTGGCGGTGACCGATAACTCCCCGCAGCATCGGCGCGGCAAACGGGAAGTCGGCAGGCCAGAACTCGTGGTGGGGGCTTGTGGTCAGCGACTCCAAGATTTGGGTCGCCTCACCGGCCGTGGCGCCCGACCGGACGAGGAATCGGATGAGCGCACCTTGCGTGATGGCACAGGTAGCGAACTGGTCCTCGTGCGTACCCAGCCACCGCGCCGCGTGCTCGTGGTGGGCGTGGCCGTCGTAGGACAGCGCAATAATGACGTTCGCGTCCAGCAGCGTCGCCGTCACTCGTCGTCCAGCATGGCCGCGACGTCGTCGCTCGTGACGTACGAACCGCCGCGCATCACGAGGAAGCCGGTGATGGGATCGGTCACGATCTCCCGGACCGAGCTGCCGGCAATGCCCCGGCGCATGATCTCCGCGACTGCCTCGCTCAGGGTCTGACGGCGGTCGTGGGCGAGCGACTTGGCGGCTTGGTGGAGGTCGTCGGGGAGGTCGATGGTGGTTCGCATCTCTACATCGTAATGCAAGATGCATCAGAATGCTCCCTGCTATTCGAAGGCGCGCGAGTTCGGGCACAGGCGAGAGCAAGCAGTGGCCGCGGGCCGTGTGACCCCCGTCGCTCTCGGAAACCGCCCCGGTCTCGGGGGGCGTTGACTTCATGACGGGACGGGTCGAGTGCCCGCTGGGGGCGACCCGGACCGTCGCTCGCCTGTCCGCGCCCGACACAGCCGCTCGGCAGCCCGACGGCGCTATTTGGAGTGCACACGTGGTTTTCGCGGCCGTGGTCCTTGCGGCATACCTGGTGGCCTACCCGGCCTTTGCCTGGACATATTTAGATCTTCGCCGGTACCCCCGCCGGCTCTGGACCGGGTACGGCAACCCGCACCGGTGGCGCCAGGCGACCGACCTCGCCTACCTCGCGGGCGGCCTTCCCGTGTTCGCAGTCGCCGTCGCGTGGCGCACCAGTACCACTCGCGCCGAGCTCCGATCCGTCGCCCGGAGGTCGAGGGGTGACGAGGGGTGAGGGTGATGAAGGAAGCACTCGCGATCTGGGGCATCGTCACCGTGGTGTCGGTGGCCGCGGAAGTGCTCTGGGCCCGGACTGCGCCGACCGTGCGCGCCGAGGATGTCGATGGTGGCGTCCACGGAGTTCTTGTGCAGCTGCGCGAGCGTGAACGCGCCGATCGTTAGGGTCCCAAGATCGAATCGGCTGCTGACAACAGGCGCGGAACAACGTCGTCATCGCCTACCCACCCAAGCGACACGTCATCTGACGTGGCGCGTGGTTTCCAGGATTTGACCCGTTCCGCGGAGCGCCCCGCGGAACGTCAGCCGGCGGCGAGGGTGGTGCAAAACTCGGCGAACTGGTCGACGTAGGCGTCGATGTCGGCGTCGGTGTGCTGGACGGACAGCGTCCACTGTTCCTCGTCACCCGGTGTCATGAAGATCCCGCGGTTCATGGCCCAGGGGTAGCTCGCGAGGTACAGCTCGGGATTGGTCTCGAGGAAGTCGCGGTAGTTGCGCAACGGCGTGGGCCGATAGGACACGCACCCCTTCGCGCCCAGGTCGACCGCGTGGCCGGGGATGTCGTTCTCGTCCATCGCCTTCGCGCATCCGGTCGCAAGCCGCGTGCCGAGCGCCGCGAGGTACGCGTAGGCGTCGCGCGTCATCACTTCGCTGAGCGTGGCGATGCCCGCCGCCGCGATGAGCGGGTTGCCGTTGAACGTGCCCTGCTGCGCAGCCCCTTTGCCGATGGCGTCCATCACATCGGAGCGTCCACCGAACGCGGCACCGGGCGTGCCGCCACAGATGGCCTTGGCCCAACACGCGAGGTCCGGCGCCACGCCGTACCGCTCGGCGGCACCGCCATAGGCCACGGTCGCGCCGCTCTTCACTTCGTCGAAGATGAGCAACACGCCGTGCTCATGGAGGAGATCCTTCAGACCCTGGAGGTACCCGGGATCTGGCTGGCAAATACC
This sequence comes from Acidimicrobiia bacterium, assembly GCA_046598395.1. Taxonomy (GTDB): domain Bacteria; phylum Actinomycetota; class Acidimicrobiia; order IMCC26256; family JAENVU01; genus JAENVU01. The sequence goes on along the minus strand of JBKJIQ010000040.1, from coordinate 93,351 downwards.
GATGTTCATCATCACCGGCTCGAGAATGAGACACGCCATCTCGTGGCCGCGTTCCGCGAGGAGTGCGCGCAACATCTCGAGGTCGTTGAACGGCACCACGTGCGTGTAGTCAGCCACCGCGGCAGGAATGCCGGTCGACATCGGCGTGGTGGACGGTGCGTCGCGGCCACCAATGAGATCGGAGCCGGGCACTACGGAGAACATCACCGGGTCGTGGTGACCGTGGTACGAGCCTTCGATCTTGATGAGGTGATCGCGACCGGTCGCGGCCCGGGCCACTCGTATCGCGCTCATGGTGGCTTCGGTTCCCGAGTTGGCAAAGCGCACCTCGTCCACACCGAAGCGGTCGCAGATGATCTCCGCGAACTCCACGGTGGCCGCAGTAGGTGCGGCGAAGTGGGTACCGGTCCGCGCCGCGCGCTCGATCGCCTCGGCCACCTTCGGATGCGCGTGCCCCACCACCATGCAGCCGAAACCGTTGTGGAAATCGACGTAGTCGTTGCCGTCTACGTCGATGACGTGACTGCCCTTGCCCTCTCGGAGATAGACCGGATAGGGATCCCACGCCTGGAACGACGAGCCGACGCCCATCGGCATGTGCTTGACGGCGCGTTCGAACAGCGCCTTCGACCCGCCGGTGCGGGCCCACAGCCGGGTGTTCTCGGCCGCCGCGATCGCGCCCGCGTTGGTAGTCAAGGTGTCGGTGGACAGTGCGTTGGTCATTCCGGTCCTCAGTGTTTGATCATGACGTGCTTGAGTTCGGTGTAGGCCTCGATCGCGTAGATCGACATGTCTTTGCCGTAGCCCGATTGTTTGAACCCGCCGTGGGGCATTTCGGAGACGATCGGGATGTGGTCGTTCACCCACACGCAGCCGAAGTCGAGGGCCGCGGTCATACGCATGGCGCGGCCGACGTCGATCGTCCACACGCTGGCCGAGAGCCCATAGTTCACGTCGTTGGCCCACGCGAGCGCCTGGTCGTCGTCGGAGAATCGCTGCACCGTCACGACCGGCCCGAAGACCTCGCGCTGCACGATCTCCGAGTCCTGCGCGGGATTCACTACCACCGAGGGTGCATAGAAGAACCCCGGACCGTCGAGGGCGCGGCCCCCGGTCGTGATCTCCGCGCCGGCATCGGCGGCGCGGCTCACCATCCCGCTCACCCGCTCCCGCTGGCGCTCGGAGATCACCGGTCCCATCGCCGTGCCCTCCGCGAACGGATCACCGGTGACGATGTTGGCCACTGACTCGGTGAGTTCGCTCACGAGTGCGTCGAACACGTTCGGCCCCGCCATCAGTCGACACGGCGCCGTGCAATCCTGACCCGAGTTGTAATACGACATGTCGGTGAGGCATGCCACGGCGGCGTCGATGTCGGCGTCGTCGAAGATGATGACCGGCGCTTTGCCGCCGAGTTCGAGGTGGACGCGCTTCAGCGTGTCGGCCGCCGTGCGCGCGATGGCCTTCCCGGTTTCGACGCTGCCCGTGAGCGAGACCATGGCGACGTCGGGATGGCGCACGAGCGCGTCGCCGGCGTGCATGCCGTCGCCGGTGATGACGTTCAGCACACCCTTGGGCAGGATGTCGGCCGTGATCTCGGCGAGGCGCAGCGCGGTCATCGGCGTGAGCTCGGACGGCTTGAGCACTACGGTGTTCCCCGCCGCGAGCGCGGGACCGAGCTTCCAGGTGGCCATGTTGATCGGGTAGTTCCAAGGGGCGATCGAACCGATCACCCCGAGCGGGTCGCGGCGCAGAAATGACGTGTGCTCTTCGAGGTATTCACCCGCGGCGCGACCTTCGAGGAACCGGGCGCCGCCCGCGAAGAACCGCCAGTTGTCGAGCGTGAGGTCCATCTCAAACTCGATCATCCCCGCGGGTTTGCCGCAGTTCTCCATCTCGAGGCGTTTGATGGTATCGAGGTCGGCTTCGATTGCGTCGGCCACCGCGAACAGCGCTTCGCTGCGCGCCCGCGGGGTGAGCGTGCGCCAGCTTCCGTACGCCTCCTTGGCCGCGGCCACCGCGGCATCGACGTCGGCGGCATCGGACGCCGGCACCGTTGCGATGACCGCGCCGGTCGCGGGATTCAGCACATCGTCCGTGGCGCCGGTTGCGGCGTCGACCCACGCGCCGTTGATGAAGTTCTGATTCGGCATTCGATGTACTCCTCGATCGCGTGCGAGCGAGACCGTGTCCCGCGCGAACCACGATATTGCGTGGCGAAGGCGGGTGCACGCAAGGGAATCCGTCGAATTTGTGACGGTCTCACGCGAAATCCGACAGTAAGAAGTCCTTGCGCCGGTCGCATCCATCGCCCAGACTCCGCGCTTCACCCGCGCGCTGTCCCCGAGGATGGTTGATCGTTGACGCCAGAAACCGTCATCAGCATTGATCATGTGACGAAGCGCTTCGGTGCCTTCAATGCGGTCGACGACGCTCACTTCGAGATTCGCCGTGGCGAGTTCTTCTCGATCCTGGGGCCGTCGGGCTGTGGCAAAACCACGACCCTGCGCATGATCGCCGGCTTCGAGCAACCGACCGAAGGTGCGATCCGACTCGAAGGCCAGGACGTGTCACGCGTGCCGCCCTACAAGCGCGACGTCAACACCGTGTTTCAGCAGTACGCGCTCTTTCCCCACATGTCGGTGGCGGAAAACGTTGCGTTTGGTCTCAAGGCGAAACGAGTGGCCAAGGCCGACATCGGCGCGAGAGTCCAAGAGATGCTCGACGTCGTACGCCTCAGTGGCTTTGCGGCACGGAGGCCGGCGCAGCTTTCCGGGGGGCAGCAACAGCGGGTTGCACTGGCCCGCGCGTTGGTGAACTATCCGAAGGCCCTCCTGCTCGACGAACCGCTCGGAGCGTTGGATCTCAAGCTGCGCCAGACGATGCAGCTCGAGCTGAAGCGGATCCAGCGAGAAGTCGGGATCACATTCGTGTTCGTTACTCACGACCAGGAGGAGGCGCTCACCATGAGCGACCGAATCGCGGTGATGAACGAGGGGCGCGTCGAACAGATCGCATCGCCGGAGGAGATCTACGCGGAACCGGCGTCGGAGTTCGTGGCCGGCTTCATCGGCATGGCGAACCTGTTGCCGGCCATGATCGAAGCGCGGGGCGACGGCACTGCGACCGCTCGACTGGCTGACAACACGGTGGTGACCGGTTCGGTCACTGCCGATCTCGCGGTGGGCGACCAGGCCACGTTCATGATTCGGCCGGAGCGCATGCATCTCAGCATCCCGGGCCGCGACGGTTCGACGGATCAGGGTGCATCGCTCGACACCGAGGTGATCGATCTGGTCTTTCAGGGGCCGCTGATTCGCTTCGAGTTGCGGGCCCAGGATGGTTCGGCGCTGGTCGCGCATGTGGGGCCCGAAACCGACCTTCCCATGTTGCGTCCCGGTGATCGGGTCCAGGTCCGCTGGGATCCGGGTGCCGGCCGGCTCTTGCGCCGTCGGGAACGAGTGCTCGTCGCGTCCGGGACCGAGTGATTGCCATGAGCAGACTGATCAAGCCGAGCCGTTCGATAAGGACACCAAGCGCCGAGGAGACCCCATGAGCCGTAACCGAGATGCTGCCCAAATTGAAGCGCAGCGGATGGTGCAATACGCCGTGTCGCGGCGAGGGTTCCTCGGCCGCGCCGGAATGCTGATGGGGGCTGCGGTGGTCTCACCCGCGGTGCTCGCGGCCTGCGGTTCGGACGGCGGGAGTAAGGGCGCCGTCGGTGGCGGGAAGTCCGTCACCATCTCGAACTGGACGTCGTACATCTCGAAGCAGTCCAAGAGCGACTTCACCCGGGACACCGGCATCAAGCTGATCTACAACGAGGACGTCAACGACAACGACGAGTACTTCGCCAAGATCCAGCCGAACATGAAGCGCAACCAGAGCATCGGCACCGACGCGTTCGTCCTCACCGACTGGATGGCCAACCGCGTCATCAACCAGGTGAAGTGGACCCAGCCGTTCGTAGCAGCACAGTTCCCGAACAAGAAGAACCTGCGGACCGCGCTCGCCCACCCAGCCTTCGACCCCGACCGCAAGTCCAGCGCGCCGTGGGCGAGCGGCGTGACGGGCATTGCGTACAACGTCAAGAGCACGGGCGGCAAGGAGATCAAGACCGTCGACGACTTCCTCGCGGTGGACGGCACCAAGACTGTGCTGTCGGAGATGCGCGACACCCTTGGCCTGTTCATGATGGCCGACGGCATGGACATTACGAAGCCGGTCTACGCGCAGGCGCAACCCTCCTTCGATCGAATCGGCACGGCCCTCTCCGACGGCAAGATCGATGCAGTGGTCGGGAACGAGTACGTGAATGACTTGCAGGCGGGGAACCTTGCCGCCGCATTCGCATGGTCCGGCGACGTCGCCCAAGTGCAGAAGGCGAACCCCGACGTGCGCTTCGCGGTGCCCGAATCCGGCGGCACGCTGTGGTCGGACAACTTCATGATCCCGAAAACCACCGATAACCAGGCGCGGGCGACCGACTTCATCAACTTCTTCTACGACCCGAAAAACGCCGCGGTGCTTACCGCGGAGATCCAGTTCATCTCCCCGGTGGACGGCGTGGCCGACGAACTGATGAAGCTCGGCGGCGAAGCGGCCAAGCTCGTCGACAACCCGCTCGTGGTCCCAACCGACGAGTTCCTTGCGCAGTTGTCCATCTTCGGGCCGCTGTCGCCGGTCGAGGAGGAGCGCTTCTCGCGGCAGTTCGCCAAGGTCACCGGGACCTGATCCGCACCGATGGTCGAACGCGACGACGAAGGCAGGAAGCGGGCCCGGTGGGCACCGTGGCTGCTCCTCGGGCCGGGCCTGCTCTTCCTGCTGATCTTCTTCTTCTTCCCGCTCTACACGCTTGGCCGAATGGCGCTGTCGTCGAGCCCGAGCCGGTTCGCGGACCCGGTCTTCGACTGGCAATGGTCGAACTTCGACAGCGCCTTCACCAGCTACGGCGGCCAGTTCGCGCGGTCGTTCGTTTACGCGGCGCTCGCGACACTGTTCACGCTGGCGATCGCGTACCCGCTCGCGTACGTCATCGCATTCCGCGGGGGGAATTACAAGAGCGCGTTGCTCGGGCTGGTCGTCGTGCCGTTCTTCACTAACTTCCTGATCCGCACGCTCGCGTGGAAGACGATCCTCGGTGACCAGGGCACCGTCGTCGGGTTGCTGCGCGACGTTGGGTTGCTGAGCTCGGGTGGGACCGTCCTGCGGACACCCGGGGCGGTGGTCGGCGGGCTCACGTACAACTTCCTGCCGTTCATGGTCTTGCCGATCTACGTGGCGCTCGAGAAGATCGACCCGCGGCTCGTGGACGCAGCTCGCGACCTGTATTCGAATACGTGGCGTGCATTTCGCAAGGTGGTGTTCCCGCTCTCACTGCCGGGGGTGTTCGCCGGCAGCCTGCTCGTGTTCATCCCCGCGGCCGGCGATTTCGTGAACGCGTACTACCTCGGGAACTCTCGGACTTCGATGATCGGCAATGTGGTCCAGAACCAATTCTTGGTGCAGGTCGACTACCCGGTGGCCGCCGCGCTCTCATTCGTGTTCATGGCGATCGTGATGGTGATCGTCGCGCTGTACTCACGGGTGCTCGGCACGGAGGAACTCGTATGACCGCGATCGTGCCGTCGCGCCAACACCGTCGCGATCATCGCGAGAACGCCGGCACCGTTACCTCGCCCGGTGGACGAGTCGGAAAGATTCTCGTGAATGCCGCCGCGGTCGGGTCGCTGGTCTTCCTGTTCCTGCCGATCTTCGTGATCGTGGCGTTCAGCTTCAACGAGCCTTCCGGAAAGTTCAACGCGATCTGGGAGGGCTTCACGCTGAACAACTGGGCCCACCCGTTCGCGGATTCGGCCCTGGTCGATGCCTTGGTGCTCAGCCTGGAGATCGCGCTGATCGCCTCGGCCATCGCCACCGTGCTCGGCACGTTCATGGCGATCGCGGTGGTCCGCTACCGCTTCAAGGGTGGCGGCGCGGTCAGCTTCCTCGTGGTGTTGCCGCTGACGGCCCCCGAGATCGTGCTGGGCGCGTCGTTGCTGACGCTGTTCCTGGAGCCCCATCTCGTGCTCGCGAACCAGCAGATCACCCTGGGTTTCCCAACCATCCTGATCGCGCACGTGATGTTCTGCGTCAGCTACGTGGCGATGACCGTACGGGCGCGGCTGCGGGGATTCGAGTGGGCGCTCGAGGATGCTGCGATGGACCTCGGGGCCACGCCGACCCGAACCTTTCTGAAGGTGACGCTGCCGTTGATCATCCCCGGAATCCTGGCCGCGTTCCTGTTGTCGTTCGCGCTGTCGATCGACGACTTCATCATCACGTACTTCGTCTCGGGGCCATCGACCACCACGTTCCCCGTGCGGATCTTCGGACAGTCGCGCGTCGCGACCCCGCCGCAAATCAACGTGCTCGCTTCAATGATCCTGTTCGGCAGCATCGCCGTGATGGTGTTCGGATCGTGGCTCGGCAACCGCCGCCGCAAACGACTGGGGATGTGACATGACGACGGTGCAGCATTGGATCGACGGGAAGCCTTGGGACGGCGCGCCGGCACGTACCGCGCCCGTCTTCGACCCGGTAACGGGCGCGGTCGCGCGCCAGGTGGCACTCGCGGGGAACGTGGAACTCGACGCCGCGGTCGCAGGAGCGGAGCGCGGCGCGGCGGAGTGGATGGAGACGTCGCTCGGAAAACGCGTGACGATCCTCTTCGCGTTTCGGGAACTACTCGACGCGCGTAAGGCGGAACTCGCACGGATTATCTCGTCGGAGCACGGCAAGGTGGTGTCCGACGCGTTGGGTGAGATCACGCGGGGCCAAGAAGTGGCTGAGTTCGCATGCGGGATCCCCCATCTGCTGAAGGGCGCCTACTCGGAATCCGTCTCGACCGGCACTGATGTGCACTCGATGCGCCAGCCGCTCGGCGTGGTGGCCGGTATCACCCCGTTCAACTTCCCGGCCATGGTCCCGATGTGGATGTACCCCGTGGCGATCGCGTGCGGGAACGCGTTCATCCTCAAGCCGAGCGAACGCGATCCCTCGGCGTCGAACTGGATTGCCGGGCTCTGGGCGGAGGCCGGGCTGCCGGCCGGTGTGTTCACGGTGCTGCACGGCGACAAGGGCACCGTCGATGGTTTATTGACCCATCCCGACGTGCGCGCCGTGAGCTTCGTGGGCTCCACGCCCATCGCGCGCTACGTGTATGAGACCGCGGCCGCGAACGGGAAGCGGGTACAGGCGCTGGGCGGTGCGAAGAACCACATGGTCGTCCTACCCGACGCTGATATCGACGCGGCGGCCGACGCCGCAGTCAGCGCCGGCTACGGCTCCGCGGGTGAGCGGTGCATGGCGATCTCCGTGGTCGTCGCGGTGGGGAGCATCGGTGACGAACTCGTGGATGCGATTGCATCGCGTTCGCGCGAGATACGCGTCGGTGCCAGCGCCGATGAGGCATCCGAGATGGGTCCGCTCGTGACGTCGGTCCACCGCGATCGGGTTCGCGGTTACGTGGACGCCGGAGTCGGAGAGGGCGCCGAGTTGGTGGTGGACGGCCGCAGCTTGGCGGATGACCCGGGGTTCTTTCTCGGACCGTGTCTCTTCGACCGTGTGACGTCGACGATGTCGATATATACCGACGAGATCTTTGGCCCAGTGCTGTGCGTTGTGCGGGTCGATACCTACGAACAGGCAGCACGGCTCGTGTCCGAGAATCCGTATGCGAATGGCGCGGCGATCTTCACCCGTGACGGCGGTGCGGCACGACGATTCGCCCACGAGGTTGATGCCGGAATGGTGGGGATCAACGTTCCGATCCCGGTCCCGATGGCGTATTACTCATTTGGCGGTTGGAAGCAGAGTCTGTTCGGCGACACCCACGTGCATGGTCCCGAAGGGGTGCACTTCTATACGCGTGCCAAGGTGGTCACCACGCGCTGGGGCGATCCCGCACAACGCGGCCCTGACCTGGGATTTCCCCAGACCCATTGATTCCCGGAGGTCCGCAGGTACTGGAGTGCGACGGTCGTCGCATAAGCGCTACAATGGCGCGATGACGCACGTTGCTTCCCGAGAGCTGCGCAACAACACCCGAGCCCTGCTCGATCGGGTCGCATCCGGCGAGCGCATCCTGATCACCGTCGATGGTCGGGAGGTCGCAGCGCTCGAGCCGGTGGCCAGCCGCTCGGAGTCGATGCCACGCGAGCGGTTCCTTCGGATGGTCGGCGAGTCCCAAGCGGACGCTGGCCTCGCGGCGGATCTGGCCGACCTGGCACCGGATACCACCGACGATCTCGCATGGTGAGGGGCTTGGCCGATACCAGCGTGTTCATCGCTCGCGAGGTCGACCGCCCGTTGCGAAGCGATCTTCTCCCCGACTCATTGGCGATATCGGTTATCACCGTCGGTGAACTCCGCGCGGGGGTGCTTGCGGCGCGCGACCTCGTCACCCGTGACCGACGTCTCGCGACCCTCGGCCGCGTCGGTGAGTTCGCGCCGCTTCCGATCGACGAGCGCGTCGCCGAATCCTGGGCGCGGCTGCGGGTTGCCCTCCGAGATAGTGGTCGGCGCATGCCGGTGAACGACTCCTGGATCGCGGCTACCGCGATCGCCCAGCGGATCCCGGTGGTGACCCGAGACGATGACTATGCGGAGATTCCGGGACTCGAAGTCATTCGCGTGTGACGGTTGCCGCGTCAGTGTCGGTGTGGTGCGTGCCGTCGTGATCGTGGTCGTGCGCCAGGTCGCCGTGCCCATGGACGTGGGAGTGGATGAGGTTCACCGACCGCAGGAGATCCACGTTGGCCAGCACGACCTCGGGAGTGCCCTCGGCCACGATGCGGTGGTCCTCGCTGAAGACGACGCACCGATCGGCAAGAACATCGAGACGGTGAAGGTCGTGGGTGGCGAGCACGATCGTCTTCCCGGCGCGATTGAGTTCCACGATCAGATCGATGAGCCACTGTTGGGTGCGGGGGTCGAGCGCCGCGGTTGGTTCATCGAACAACAGCACCTCGGGGTTCATGACCAGCACCGATGCGATCGCGACGCGCTTCTTCTGGCCACCTGAAAGTTGATACGGGGCCCGATCGGCAAGGTCCGAGATGTCCAACATCGTGAGCGTGTCGTTCACCCGTTGGGCGACGTCATCGTATTCGAGGCCGAGGTTGAGCGGACCGAACGCGACCTCATCGCGCACTGTGGGTGAGAAGACCTGCGCATCCGAGTTCTGGAAGACGAACCCCACCCGGGACCGAAACCCTTGGTTGAACTGTTCGTCTTCGAGTGCATCTTCGGTGACCGGCGCACCGAACGCCGTGAGGCTGCCGGTATCTGCGAACAGCAGGCCGTCGAGCAGTTTGAGCAATGTGGACTTACCGCACCCGTTGGCGCCCAGCAGCGCGAGCTTCTCGCCGCGGCGGATCGTGATCGACACGTCGTCGAGCGCGGGGAAGCGCTCGAGGTAGGCATAGCTCGCGCCGTCGACCGCCAGGATCGGCTCAGCAATGAATGGTTCGCCCACAATCGGTTCAGCTACCAAGGACACGATCTGCTCCCAACACGGTGAAGGCACTGATGAGGCATCCGCCGAACCACATGAGATCTGCGCGTCGGATGGGGGTGGCCTGACTGGTGCGCACGTTGCCGGTGAATCCGCGCGCCACCATTGCTTGATGCACTTCTTCGGCCAGCGCGTAGGACTTGCCGAACAATGCCCCGGCTGATGCGCTCACGAACGCACGACCCGAGCGCACATCCACGGTGCGGGTCGCACTGCGGGCCTTGCGTGCGGTGTACATGTCGGTGACGGCGTTCAGGAGGTGAAAGAGATAGCGGTAGGCCATGCCGAGTACGAGGACGAACATGCGCGGAACCGCCAACCCGCGCACCGCCGCGAGAAGGCGGGTCCAGGGAGTGGTGAGCGTGAGTAAGACGACGAGGGAAATTGACACCGCCACCCGAGCCACGATGAGTGTTGCGCTCGTGAGTCCTTGGTTCGTGAGCCCAACGGTGGACCCGAACCAAGTGCCGAGGGGGACGACGATATGGCCGGGAGTCACGAAGCTGAAGGTGGCGGGCAGCACGACGATGCCGGTGAAGATCGGTATGAAGAGCCACACGCGCTTGACGAAGAATCGCAACGACAACTTTGATGCTGCGGCGAGGATCAGGACTGCGCCGTACAGCGCGACCAAGACGGCCACGTGCTGAACGAAGGCGGCGGCCACGAGGAGCCCGAGCAGGGTCACCACTTTGACCCTCGGTTCGATGGTCTGCAGCAGGCCGGGGGCGGTGGCGGTGTCATCCGCGAAGATCGCCTGGCGCAACAAGGTTGATCCGCCGGACAGCGTCTTCTCGACGAACCCCCCCTTGCGCCGTTTGCCGATGCAGCCGCAGGGGCAGAGTCCGATCTCACTGCGCAACAGCCAATCGGGGGTTGACGTCCTCGCGGCTGACGGGGTTCCGACGGTCGCGGTCATGTCAGCACGCCGGCCATGTCGCGATCCGGGGTCGGGCCGCGTCTGCCGCGCGCCCGGCGGGCCAACCGCGTCAGCGCGAACCCGGCGAGGACAAACAGTGCCACCGCCGCAATGCCGACGGCCGCAGACACGAGGTACCCCAACGTCGGGTGCGCGTCGTGTTTGAAGTCGTAGCCATCGAACAGCGCGTTATGCCAAAAACCGGCGTAATGCCGTAGGCCACTCGGGATACGGGCGAGCCCGTTCTCGCGGAGCCTGAGATCGCCGGGGGCGTCCTCTCCGAAGGCGCTGCCGGTTGCGAGCAGTCCGAGCGGGGTGAGGGCAACCATGACCCCGAGTCCGATGAGTACACCGCGCCACCGCACTCGCAGCGGTGTCGCCGCCACGAGAGTGTGGTCAACGGGCGCCGGGTGGTTGATGCGCAGCAACGGGAGGTTGGCGCGCTGGAGGTATGAGACGACGCCCGCGGTCAACACGAACTCGACGACGCCGGCCACTACGAGATGCGCGAACAACATCGTGGGGATGGTTTGACTCAGATGGTACGGCGCATACAACGGAGTTCCGTTGGCGCTGTGGAACAGCGTGGGTTGCAAGCCGAACTCAATCGCGGCCAGCAAGGCCGCGGCGTTGATGCCGACATACCCTCCGAGCCCTGCCGCGATGGCGCGACGCCTCGCCGTCAACGCCGCGTTGCCGGCAACCAGTTTGTAGACCCAGTAGCCCACCATCGGCATTGCCAGTGCCATGTTGAAGCTGTTCGCGCCGAAGGCCAGGACGCCGCCATCGCCGAAGAACGCAGCTTGAATCGCGAGAGCAGTCGTGACCGCGATCACGGCAGCCCACGGTCCGAGCAAGATCGCAACGAGGACGCCGCCCACTGCGTGCGCGGTCGTGCCGTCCGGAACCGGGACGTTGAACATCATCACGAGGAAGCAGTACGCGGCTCCCACGGCGAGGAGCGGGACGTAGCGCTGCTTGACGACGGCACGAACCTTCCGTCCGGCGATCGTCCAAGCGGGCACCATGCCGGCGCCGAGGACGGCGCACGTCTGCGGGCTCAGATAACCGTCCGGTATATGCATCTCGCCCCCCGTGCCGCCAGGCCCGACGAGCGGGTCCTTCCGATAGCTGCGACCTCGTCGCATCTGAGATTCGGTTGCCTCAGGTGTTCGGAGCCAGCGCGAGGACTGGATGACTCAGTGGGCGAATTGTTCGGCCGGTAGCTACACGTGAGGTGCGACGGTGTCCATGAAGTGGTCGATCGTTTCGGGGCGGCCGAAGTCGGTGAACTGGACCACGAACCCTTCGACGCCACGAGCGGCTTCAGCCGCGAGCGCGTCCGCCACTTCGTGTGCGGTACCGCCGATGAGTCCACCCCACGCGCCGAAGCGGCGTTCGCCAATCGCCACGACCTGGTCCCGACTCGCGCCAGCGGGCGCGAGTGCCACGGGATGCTGGGTGGAGATACGGGCCGCGCCGATTTGGGGGATCATCTCGTCGAGGCGGTCGATCGCATACGACGGGCAGTTCCACCAGTCGGCGTGGTCACGCACGATGGGCATGGTGAGTTGTGGTCCGGCCCCGCCGATGTGGACCGGCGGCCGCGGGGTCTGCGTGGGCCGGGGTCGTCCGATTGCACCGCGCAACGTGAAGTGCTCGCCGTCGTAGTCAAAACGCTCCCCCGCGAACATCAGATCAAGAATTTCGAGCGACTCGCGCAGGCGCGTGGCTCGCGTCCGGGGTGACCCGGCACCGATCCCGAACGCGGTGAGTTCGTCGGGGACCGAGCCCCACCCCATACCGAGTTCGAGCCGACCGTCGGAGATCACGTCGAGGGTGGCGGCCATCTTGGCCAGCAGCGCGGGATGGCGGAAGGGATCGCACGTGACCAGGTGGCCGATGCGGATCGTTTCGGTGCGCGCCGCGAGGGCCGCGGCGAGCGTCCACCCTTCGAACGTGTCCTGATCGTTCGCGGCCGGCGCGGCCAAGTGATCCATCAGCCACACCGAATCGAACCCCGCGGCTTCGGCTGCGAGCGTGCGCTCGAGGATGGTGGCGAAATCCATCCGTAGTTGCGGGAGGAACAACCCGAACCAAGGCGCGCTCGTCATAGGGCTGAGATCACGGGATCATGCCGCCGTAGTACCGCCATCGACGGCCATGATCTGACCGGTGAGGTGATGCGCATCAGGCGAGAGTAAGAAGCCCGCGACTGACGCGACATTCTCGGGCTGAGCGACAACGCCGAGGGGAACGTCGCGTTTCATGCGCGCCCGGGATTCGTCGGTGTCCCACACCCCTCCGGTCATCGGCGTGTCGACCGCGCCCGGACAGATGCAGTTGGCCCGTACCCCGTGCGGCCCGTACTGCACGGCGACGAGTCGGGTCAGTGCGACGACCCCACCCTTGCTCGCGGTGTAGCCCGATCCGTATCCATGGCCGCGCAGTCCGGCGGTGGAGGCAATCGTCACCACGCTGCTGCGGGGTAAACCTTCGTCGCGCAGAAGGTGAGGGATCGAATACTTGATCGCCAAGAACGTTCCGGCCAGGTTGACCGAGAGCACGTGATTGAAGGTCTCGAGGGTGACGTCGGCCAATGGTTGGAGGTCGGGAGGCGAGAAGATCCCGGCCGCGGTGACCACACCATCCAACTGGCCCAGCGTTTGGACCGTGGTGGTGATCGCATCGCGCATGGCGGCGTCGACGGCCACATCGATGGGCAGCTCGATGGCGGTACCGCCTGCCGCGCGGACCGCCATCGCGGTGACCGTCACTCCATCGGTGTCGCGGTCGAGTATCGCGACGGCGGCTCCCCGAGCCGAGACCTCCAACGCCGTCGCTCGTCCGATACCGCTACCACCGCCGGTGATCAGAACAACGCGGCCGTCCAACGTGGGTTCCATGGTGGACGACCGTATCCGGCGATACCGTGAGCCACCAGCGCGAACCCGGAGGCGGAATGATCCATCAGCACACTGCCGCGATGCACGAGGTCGCGGACAAAGTGATCATCGTCACCGGCTCGGGCCGCGGCGTTGGTCTCGGGATGGCACGCCATCTGGGCCTCGGTGGCGCGAGAGTCGTGGTTGCCGAATGGAAAGCCGAACTGCTGGATGCCGCGGTCGCCGAACTCACCGGTCTGGGCGTTGATGTGCTCGGCGTGGCGACCAACATCATGGAACGCGGGGAGATCGACGCGATGGTGGCGGCGACGATCGAGCGGTTCGGCCGCGTCGATGCCATCGTGAACAACGCGCAGACGTTTCGGCCGATGGCCGCGATGGCCGAGTTGAGTGCCGAGGATGTTGACGTCTTCTATACGTCGGGGGTGAAGGGGACGCTGTGGGCGATGCAGGCCGTGTACCCACACATGGCCGCGCAGGGCTGGGGCCGCATCGTGAACTTCGCATCGTCGATGGGCGTCACCGGCGGGAGCGGATTCGGCGCGTACAACGCGTCGAAGGAAGCCGTCCGTGCGCTCACCCGCACCGCGGCGCGCGAGTGGGCGATGGACGGGATCGTGGTCAACTGCATCGCGCCGGCCGCGGCCGATCACCACGGTGATGCCGCGCAGCAGAGCGAGGGCTACCGGATCTTCGTGGAGAACTGCCCGATGGGCCGCCAAGGTGATCCGGAAACCGACATTGGCCCACTCGCCTGGTTCCTCTGTTCGGACGCGTGTCGATACCTGACCGGGCACACCTTCATGGCCGACGGCGGCGCCTTCATGTGGGCATGACCCTTACCAATACCGAGGGCTACCGATTCGTGGAGCCTGTTCGTCTGACGCCTGAGCACATCGATCATCAGGGTCATCTCAACAACGCCGCGGTCGCGCGGATTCTCAACGACCTGCGCATTGCCTATATCTACGCCGGTCCGGGTGACCGGTGGCGTGACCACCTGCGTGCCGAGATGCTCACGGTCGTGGTGCGTGAGCTTCATATTGCCTACGACCGCCAGGCCACGCTGGACGACGAACTGGTGGGTTGCGTTCGGGTTTCGGCCCGTCAGGGAAAGGCGAAAATCGTCGAGCAACGGATTGTGGACGCGGCGCGCGATCTGGTGGTGGCGCGGGCGTGGGCCGTGCAGTTGCTCGTGCGCGACGGCGAGGTCGTGGGGTTCCCCGAGTTTTACTGGGACGCGGTCGCCGTGGTGGAGGGCCGCGTGATTCCCGCCGAACCTCGTGCTCCGGTCACGAGGTGGGGACCACCGCGATGATTCAGGCCCCGGCCGCAACGAGCAGGGTGACCGAAATGCGGTCGTGCATCAGCCGAGGACCGCGCCGCGTGCGCCGTGTCCACCGCCGTCGAGTGCCAGATTGGTCCCCGTGAGGAACTCACTCTCTCGGCTCGCCAGGTAGACCGCGGCGTAGGCAACGTCGTCGGCAACGCCCAAGCGAGTGAGGTGCATCGCCTTGAGCCGGTGTTCTCGTTCGGGTGTGAGCTTCGCGTCCCGGCGTTCGTTGATGACGTATCCGGGACTGATGGTGTTGGCGCGGATGTTGTGCTCGGCCTCGTCGACGGCGATCGAACGAGTCAGTCCGTTGAGACCGGCCTTACTCGCGATGTATGCCCCGAATCCCTTGCTGGCCCGCTCGGCCTGGCGGGTGGAGATGTTGATGATCGAGCCATGGCCTGCTGCGCGCATCCGTGGAATCGCGGCCCGACACAACCACATCGGTGCACTGAGGTTCACGCGGATGGAGTCGTCCCACGCATCGGTGGTGAGGTCCGCGACCGGACCATCCTGGCCGTCGACGGCGCTGGCGACCGCGTTGTTCACGAGCACGGTGAGGCCACCCAGAAGCTGCGCGGCCGTCGCGACCAAGTCGGCGCAAACCTGCTCGGCGCCTACGTCGGCGAGTACTGCATGCGCGACGCCGCCGGCCTCGGTGATGGACGTCACGACGGCATCGGCGCGCGCTCGATCTCTCCCCGTGACGACCACCGCCGAACCCTCGGCCGCGAACCGTACGGCGATGGCTTTTCCGATACCGGAGGTCGAACCGGTGATGAGCGCTAGCTCTCCTGCGAGTCGCACATCGCGCAGGCTAACCCTCGATCTCGACCCGAGCGCTGCGTCAGTGGTGGCCGATCGGAGTGCCATGGGTGGCGCCGCGAATGACGGAGACGGTCGCGAAGATCACGGCCGCGACCAACACGATGGTTCCTCCCGGCGCCAACCCCCAGGCGCGTGCAGCAGCGAGTCCGAGGATTGCGGCGAGGACACCGATCACCGCCGCGATCGCCAATGTTTGGCGTTGCGAACGCGCCAAGATCCGTGCCGATGCCACAGGGAGCACCATCAGCGCGGCTACGAGGAGCACTCCTACGATTCGGGTTGCGGCCACGATCGTGACGGCGGTCAGTGCCGCGAGGAGCGCGTTGAGCATGGTGACGGGGAGGCCCATCACGCGGGCGGACTCCTCGTCGAGCCCGATGGTGAACCAGGCCCGGTGGGCAACCGCGACCGAGGTCAAGATCACCACGCCGATCCCGCCGACGAGCCACAGATCGCCGGGCGTCACAGTGAGGATCGATCCGAACAGGTATGGCAGCACGTTCACCGTGATGCCCTCGGTCGCGGCGCGGCTGGCGAGGACCGCGCCTCCCGCGATGCCGCCATAGAAGAAGAGCGCAAGCGCGAGGTCGCCCGATGTCCGGCCCCGGGTGCGGAGCCACTCCACCGCGAGCGCGCCGGTGACCGCGACGGCCAGCGCCGTCCAAATCGGGGAGATCGAGAGGAGCAGTCCACCGGCCACGCCCGCGAATGCGAGGTGGCCGATCCCATCGCCCATGAGCGAGAGGTGCTTGTCGACGAGGAAGGCTCCAATGAGTGGGGCGCAGGCGCCAACGATCACGCCAATGAGGAGCGCAAGCTGCATGTACTCGCGGTCGAACGGCCAGGGAAGCGAAAGGTTCATTGCAAATCCTCGAGCCAGAGGGGGAGATCCTCGGCGTGGATCCCGAGGCTCACGCCGCGCGCCGAGAGATCGGCCGGTGCGCCGTCGAACATCACACGGTGCTTGAGCACGATGACCCGATCGAGGTCGGCCGCGACCGCGCCGAGCTCATGGGACACCAAGAGGACTGCGGCCGCGTGTTCCTTCACCAGATGCACGAGCGAGTCGCGGAAGAGCCGTTGCGACTCTGCGTCGACTCCGGCCACTGGCTCATCGAGAATCAAGAGTTCGGGATCACCCACGAGCGCGCGAGCGATGAGCGCGCGTTGCTGTTGTCCACCCGAAAGTTCGGTGATGAGCCGATCGCCGAGGTCGGTCAAGGCAACCGCGCCGAGCGCGTGCTCGACCGCATCGCGGTCGACGCCGGTGGGTCGTCGCCACCACGCCCGTCGGGAGAGTCGTCCGCCGGCCACCACCTCGCGCACGGTGGTGGGGAGCTCGGGAGCGAGGCGTCCGCGTTGGGGGACGTAGCCGAGTCGGCCGGGAACGTCGAGATCCCGTGGCGCAATGCCGAAGAGTTCGACCGACCCACTCGCGGGGCGCAGCAGGCCCAGGAGGAGACGCAGCAGGGTGGATTTCCCCGAACCGTTGGGACCCACCAGCGCGACGAACTCGCCGGGGGCCAAGGCCACGTCCACGTGGTCGACGACGAGGTCCTGGTCGTACGCGAACGAGAGATCGCAGGCTCGAAGCACCGGGGGTTGCATAATGAGAGTGATTCCCAATACTATCCTTCTTGCTAATGAGAATCATTCCCAGGAGAGATGGCGCAATGAGACGATTCGTTCTCATCGGGTTCGCGGTCGTGATTGGTGCTTGTAGCTCAGGGAGCGAAGGAGCGACGAGCGCGCCGTCACACCGTGCGGTCGCGGCCTTTTTCCCGATTGCGGCGACCTTGCGCGCGCTGGGCGGACCCGCGCTGACGGTCCGCGATCTGACACCGCCCGGGGTGGAACCGCACGATCTCGAGCTCACGACCGACGATATGGATGCGATCCTCGACGCTCACCTGGTGGTGGTCATGGGTAGGGGATTCCAGCCTGCGGTCGAGCGGGCGGCTCGTCATCGCGATGGCGGTGCGGTGTTCGTTCTGGATCGGCTGCATTCGGGGTCGGATCCGCATGTGTGGCTCGACCCGCTGACGATGCAACGGGTGGTCAAGCTCCTCGCAACTGCGGTCGACCGGGCATTTCCGGCCGGGCGCGTGGCGCTAGCAGCTCGGCGCGCGCGTGTGGACCGAGAACTGGCGACCCTCGACGGGGAGTACCGCGCCGGGCTCGCGCACTGCGATCGCTCCGTGGTTGTGACCGCGCACGACTCGTTCGGCCGGCTCGCCGCCCGGTATGGATTGCGTCAGGAGGCGATTGCGGGGATATCGCCGGAGCAGGAACCCGACCCTCGACGGCTTGCCGATCTCGCAGATCTGGTGAAACGCGCGGACGTGACCACGATCTTCACCGAGAGTTTGGTGTCCCCGAGGGTGGCCCAGACCCTGGCCCGTGAGGCTGCGGTCAAGACCGCAGTGCTCGACCCGATCGAATCGCCGCGAAATGGCGTGACGAACTTCGCGGGCTACGTGTCAGCGATGCGCCGGAACCTCGCGGCGCTGCGGACTGCGCTCGGCTGTCGTTGACCCGGTGCGTTACGCGAGTTCGGGGTTGCCGTGTTCCTGCAGCGCGGTGCGGATTCTGGCTGCCGCGTCGTCGAGCGACTCGGGCGACGGCGAGAGGTCGGCATTCGCGAAGTTGAGGTCGCGCTCGGCATCGATCGGGACCACATGCAGATGCACGTGCGGCACCTCCATGCCGGCGATGATCAGACCGATACGACCCGGGTGGAACGCGGCCATCTGTGCCGATCCGATCTCGTGGGCAACCCGCATGAGGTGCGTGTTGGTCTCTCTGGGAAGGTCGATCCAATGGTCGAGCTCGGCACGCGGCACCACGAGCGTGTGCCCGGGCCGGAGCGGGTTGATCGAGAGGAACGCGACGCACGTGTCGTCCCGCCACACGAACCGACCAGGTAGTTCACCCTCGATGATGCGCGTAAAGATCGTGGCCATGGGGCCAGCCTGTCAGGTCTATCGGGGCCGAGCCGGTGCGCCTCGACTTGGGGCCAGGAGTCTTGGGTCCGGGCGGTGCGCGTGGGCAGTGGTCAGTCCGGGCGGCTCGGGATTTTGAGGAGAGCGGCGCCGACGATCGCGGTGCCGAGGCCGAGCCCGAGTGCGAGCACCACGAGAATGCGTGCGGCATCAGGAGCCAAGCGGCTCGGGACGTAGGCGTGGGACAGCGTGGGGAGATCGGCCAGACCACCACTGACCAAGACGAAGAGGCCAGCGAGGATGAGCGCAGGAGCGGCCGACCACTCGCCGCGGCGGACGAGCCAGATCAGTGCAATCACCGACACGAGGACCGCGCCGAGCGCGGGCAGCGCCTCCCCGATCCGGCCGGCGGCGGAGCCAGAAGAAAACGTCCAAGTAGACCAGACGTGCGCTGCCTCGGCCCCGGCCATGACCGTGATCGCCGCGCCGAGCACGGCCCGCGCCGCGCCGGCGCGGGTCGCGACGAACAGTCCGATGGCGAGCACCCCCGCGAGGAGCCACCATGGCCATGCGCGCGGCGGCGGAGTCCACTCGATCGTTCCATTGATCGACGCACGGCGACCGTCGACACGGATGGGGATCTGCCAGGTCGAGATCACGTGGGTCTGGTCAGGCGCGCGGCGCACGACCGCAGGAATCGCGCCACCCATCCAGTGACTGCGGTGGTCGTGCCACCGCGCCACCGGATCCTCGGAAATCTTCCGCCATTGGGGATCGTTGTGAAAGGTCTTGGTGGCAGTGGCCAACGGGACTCGCGTCCGATTGAGTTCCACCGCCGTTGACGCACGGTTCTCGAAGACTCCGCGCGCGTCCACCCGCAAATATGGCTCGCCCTGGTATCCGAGCACCGTGACGCGCGCGGGTCCCGACACCCGGAGTTCGACCTGCTCGCGGTCGGGCCCGAGGCCCACCGTGAAGCCCGCGGCGCGGGGCTGGGTGCCGTGGATCAGCGACCGGAAGTTCTCCGCGGGTGGCCCGCTGGTTCCGTGCGCGTCGGCCGGAGCGGCCGCGAACATGACGAGCGCGGCGACTACAGGGGCGACGGATGCGGCGATCGCAATGCGGCGACGCCGATGAGTCATGCCGAGCGGGCGGCGAGGACCTGCTCGAGGAGTTGGTCGCGGGCGCGCGCAACGCGCGACCGAATGGTGCCGACGGGAACGCCGCAGATTTCGGCGGCCTCCGCATAGGAACACCCGACCATCTGCGTGAGCACGAACGCTTCCTGGCGTTCCGGCTCCAGGGCCGTCACCAACTCGCGCAATGCATACGCATCGTCGGTGTCGGGGGCGGTGCCAACGGGAGCGAGCTGGTGAGCTCGGGCTTGCACGCGGCGTACCCGAACCTGGCGGCGGGTCGCGTCGGCCGCGGCGCGCCGAGCGATGGAGAGCAACCAGGTTCGGCCGGTTGAGTCGGCACGGAACCGAGGAAGCGCGCAGTAGGCCCGCACGAAGGTGTCCTGGGTGACGTCATCGAGTTCGGTGGGCGCAACCAGCGCCCGCAAGAAGCGGCGAACGTCGGGCTGGGTCATGCGGATCGCTGCGGTCAGCGCTTGTTCATCGCCGTCACGGGCGGCAACGAGATATCCGGTGAGCTGATCCACGGCGGGGAAAGCTAGCGGGAAGCGTGAGGTTCCGACATCCAGCCAACCGACATTCAGAGTTCTCGGAACTTTCCTGCGCCGCCGAGCGACTACTCCATTGATGAGCTGTTTCGAAGTACGAGCTTCGGTCTCGGCGCGCCTCGACGGCGAAGACCTCACGGTGCCCGAGCAGGTGGTCACGGATCACCTAGCGGTATGTACGAAGTGTCGGCTGTGGGCCGCTGATGTCACCGAGCTCCACCGCGGTCTTCGGGTCCAATCGGCGCCTGTGGAACCCGATCGAACCGAGGCGATCATCGCCGCGCTGCCGATCCGGCGGCCGGTGCACGATGAGCGTGTGCGACTACTGCGTCTGATGACCTGCGCGATCGCCATGGTGCAACTGGTGGCGTCGGTGCCGCTGCTCTTCGGGAACGGTTATGAAATGCACGGCCATCTGGCTCGCCACGTGGGAGCGTTCTCGGTCGCCCTCGCCGTTGGGCTCTTGACCGTGGCGTGGCGACCCGAGCGCGCTCGGGGGACGCTGCCGATCCTTGCGGTCTTGGTGGTCGGTCTCGTGTGGAGTTGCCTCGGCGATCTCTTTGCGGGTCATCCGCTGCCGGGGAGCGCGATCGCTCACGGCGCAGATGTGGCGGGGTTGGGCACGGTGTGGTTCTTGAGTCGCTCGTGGCACGAACCGGCCGACAGTTCCCGAGGCCGCCGACCGGTGCTCGGCTAGTGGAACCCATGAGGAAGTTGAGGAAGCTTCGCCGGTTGGGTGCCTTCGGCCTGGTGATTCTTGGCGTGTCGATGGGGATGGCTGGTCCCGCCGGGGCGCACGCGGATTTGGAGCGATCGGATCCACCATCGGGGGCGACGCTGGTCAAGGCTCCTCGGGCGATCACCATGACGTTCACCGAAGGGGTTGCGGTCCGAGACGGTGGCATCCGACTGCTCGACGCGGGTGAGGATGAGGTCGCCATCGGCCAACCGGTTCACCCAGGCGGGCGCAGCCGAGTGGTGCGGGTCTCGTTGCCTCGCCTCTCCGACGGCCTCTATGCGCTCGTATGGCGCGCCACCTCAGAAGACTCCCACCCGATTCGTGGCGCGTTCACGTTCTCGGTTGGCGAGGCCCGTGTTTCGGGCTCGCACGCCGATCTGCTCACGAAGGCCGCGTTGTCGGAAGATTCGGGCGATCCGAATCTGGGCGTGGTATTTGGTGTGGCGCGATTCGCGCTGTTTCTCGGTCTTGCGTTGCTCATCGGCGGCGCGTGGTTCGCGGCATACCTGTGGCCGGAGGGTCGGCGCGATCCGCGCGTGCGGAGTTTCCTCGGCGGAGCCCTCGCCCTCACCGGCGCGGCCACGGTGCTCGGGTTGTTACTCCAGGGGCCGTATACGTCGGGCGGCGGATTCGGGGACATGCTGTCGGGCGATCAGATTTCGGCCGTGCTCGATACGCGATTCGGCGTGGTATGGATGCTGCGGCTCGGTCTGCTGGTCGTCGCCGGCTTGCTCGTGAGAATGATGGTCCGACACGAGGGTCCGCTCCCGGGCTGGTGGTTCGGCGCCGGTTCCGTGACCGGGCTCGCGTTATCGGCGACACCGGGATTGGCAGGCCACGCGTCGACCGGTCGCTGGGTCCTGTTGGCGCTCCCGGCCGACATGCTGCACGTCTTGGGAATGGCGGTGTGGCTCGGTGGCCTCGTCACGCTCGCGATCGCTCGTACGGACCACGACTCCTACGGGCGGGTGGCCGAACGATTCTCGGGCCTCGCGCTCGGCGCCGTGGTGGTCCTCACACTGACGGGCGCGTTCCAAGCGATCCGCCAACTCCAGCCGTTCAGCGCGCTCTGGGACTCGGACTACGGCCGGTTGCTCATCGCCAAGCTCGTGGCCTTTGGCGTCCTTATCCTGATCGCGGCGTGGAGTCGCCGGTTGGTCCACGGTCCGGGAATGGGCATCTTCGGGACCGACCAAGCACCATCGATCACCGTCGCGCCCGAAACCGTGCCGGAGTCGGTATCTCCGGGCACCCAAACCCGGCTGAAACGCAGTGTGCGGGGCGAGCTGATGTTCGGCGCTGTGGTGCTCGCGTTGACATCGATGTTGGTCAACACTTCGCCACCCCAGGCCAAACTGCAGCCAGTCCCGTACGAGTCGGTCCTGAGCGCGGGTCGCATGAAGTTCGACACATTCTTCGGTCCGGCGCAAGTGGGCGGCGGCAACACCCTTCATGTGACGGTCTTGACGTCCAGCCTCGAACATGCCGAAGCGATCGAGATGCGCGCGTCGCTCTCCATACCATCGCGGGGAATCCCGCGGATCCCGATCGAGCTCCTGCCCGGCGATCACGGCCACTTCGCCGCTGAAGACGTCAGCGTCCCGTTCGCGGGCGACTGGACGCTCGAGATCCATGCCCTGCTCACCGAGGTTGACGAAGTATCGGCCTCGGTCACTGTTCCCGTCCGATAATCCCGAAAGGAACGCGATGTTTCGCAAAGGCTGGTTGGCAATAGCGGTGGTCGCGATGGTTCTGGCTGTCCCGGGTACGGCCTTCGCTCACGTGGAGATCACCGCCGCGAATCCACCGGGAGCCGACGATGTGGTCCTGGCCTCACTGTTCGCGGAGAACGAATGCACGGATGCGCTCAAAACCGTTCAACTGTTTTTCCCTGCCGCGCCGGAGCTCACGGTGGCGGCCCCCGAGGTGACCGGCGGCTGGACGAGCGCGGTCGAGAAGCAGCCCGACTCCGCGGCGGTCGCCAGCGTGACCTGGACCAATACCGACGGTGTGGCCGGTGACGGTGAGTTTCGGATTGCGCTCGGACGCATCACCGCGGATCAGGAGCCGATCAACTTCAAGGCGATTCAGGTCTGTGCCGATGGCAAGATCTTCCGTTGGATCGAGGCGGGTGAGAACTCCGAGTTCCCTGCGCTGGTACTTGCCCTCGATCACGCGGGTCATTCGGACGGGCATTCGCACTCACACGGCGTCGAGCCCACCGCGACGAAGGCCACGGTGGACAAGAAGTCCGATGACTCCAGCTCGACCGGCATCATCATCGGTGTGGCCGCGGCAGTGATCGCGCTTGGCATCGGGGCATTCGTCATTGCCCGCCGTAAGAAGCCCTCGGACTCGAATCCGGCGTCGTAGAACCTAGGCGCAGCGTTTGCAGAGGCCGACGAGATCGACGCGGTGGTGCTGGGTTTGAAACCCGGTACCCCGCTCGATCTCCACTGCGGCGCGCTTCACGGACTCTTCGAGTGTGCTCGAGGCCGGAACGTCCTCGACTGCGCCACACCGCGAGCAGATCAAATGGTGGTGATGTTCGGTGAGGTCCTCGGTGAGCTCATAGCGAGCGTGGTCGCCATTGGCTGGGGTGCTCGTGACGATTCGGTGGGTGACGCCCACCTCTTCGAGTACCAACAGGTTCCGATAGGCCGAACTGGTGGGCATCGCGGGGGCACGCTCGAGGATCTCGGGCAGGGTGAGCGGGCGTTTCGCCCGCCCCAATACGTCGACCAGAGCCATGCGGCCGGCGGTGACCCGCTGACCCTCGGCGCGCAGCCGTGCCGCAACCGTGTCACGAAGATCGCTGCGGCCGACGGCGGGAGACATCGAGTGAGCGTAGCGATGCGGATACCGTCGGCATTATGGATCCCGGCGCGGCGGAGCGGTTTCGAGCGCTGGTCGCGGCGCCCGACCGTGACCCGCCGCTCGACGAAGGCGCGCTGCTGATCGCGGCTACCGCATCCGGTATCGATGTGGAGGCATGGCTGGCGCGCCTCGACGATCTCGCCGGCGCCGTGCTCGCATTCCCGAATGCCCGGACCCCCAGTGGTCTCGCGCGTGTGCTGTTTGTGGAGTGGGCCTTCGCCGGGAATACCACGAACTACCAGGATCCGCGCAACTCTTTTCTCCCCGACGTGGTCGACCGCCGCCTCGGACTCCCGATCACGTTGAGCGTGCTCATGATCGAACTCGGCCGTCGAATCGGGGTTCCCCTGCATGGGGTTGGAATGCCGGGACACTTCTTGGTGGGGGTCGACGACGATCCGGCGCAGTTCGTCGATCCGTTCCACGCGGGTGTCTCCCTCGATGTGTCGGGTTGCGCGGCGCGCTTCGCGGCGTTGTACGGATCGCAGGCGGAGTTCGATCCCCGGTTCCTCGTACCGACCAGCACCCGCCTGATCCTGTTGCGCATGCTCACCAACTTGCAGCTCACCTACGTGGCCCGCCGATCGCCCGACGCGCGCTGGGCCGCGAACCTGCGGCTGGCCTTCCCGGAACTCACACTTGAGGAACGTCAGCACACCGCCGAGGTCTTGGCGTCCGTCGGTGCCTTCGGCGACGCGGCCGCAGTGATGGACGCCATGATCGCGGAGACGGCGGACGGGCCTAATGCAACGCGCGACGCGCTCATCCAGCGGGCCAATGCCTATCGGTCGAGGTCGAACTGATGGAACTGCCGATGTTCCCGCTCGGCTCCGTGCTGGTCCCGTATCAGCTCTTGCCGCTCCAGGTCTTCGAGCCGCGTTACCGGGAACTCGTCGAACACTGTTTGGCGACCGACCGCAAGTTCGGGGTGGTCCTGATCGAGCGGGGTTCGGAGGTTGGTGGTGGTGATGTCCGGTTCGACGTCGGGACCGTGGCGCAGATCGGCCGACATATCGAGACGCCCGACGGCCAGTATGCGCTCGCCACGATCGGGACCGACCGATTCCGAGTGAGGCAGTGGCTGCCCGACGATCCCTATCCCCGAGCGGAGGTCGATCTCGTGATCGAGCCCGACGTCGGCGCTGACGCGCTGGTGCGGCGCGCCGCCGTCGTGGCCGGCTTCGATCGCGTGGTCGAGCTCGCCCGCGCGCTCGGTGCGATGGTCCCTGAAGGTCTCGTGCTCGGCGACGATCCCGTACGGGCCGGTTGGGAGGCGACCGCGTTCGCACCGATCGGTCCCCTCGACGTGCTCGCAATCCTGAGTGAGGACGACCCCGCGCTTCGCCTCGACCGGGTTGTGGCCGCGCTCGCGGACGCGGCCGAGTTGCTCGAGCTCCAACTTCCCTGACGTCGCGTCTCCGACCGGCTGATCCTCGCCCCAACTAACGTCGCTTCGATGCAGCCTGACAGCGACGCGCCGATCGAACGAACCGCTCCAGCCGCGAGTGTTCCGGCTTCGCCGCCGGACCTTTCGGTCCTCGAATCGCTCGAAGCCGAGCTCGCCGATATCGAGCACGCGGTCGAACGGATCGAAGCGGGTGAGCTGGATGCACACGCCTTGCCAACCATCGCAGCGGGACCACTACAGTCCGGCCCGCCGCCAAGAGAGGAGCACGCTGTGGGCTTTGGAATCGACAAACTGGGTCAATGGACGGAGGGACCTGAGTTCAAGGTCGAGGCCGATCGCACGAAGGCGTATGCCGCCGCAACGAACGACACCAACGCCGCGCACGTGGCGGGTGTGGTTGCGCCGCCGGTCTTCGCGGTCGTTCCGATCTGGGACACGATGGCGGGAGCGATGGCCGGGGTGGTTCCGCCCGAGGTCTTGATGTTGGTCGTGCACGGCGAGCAGGACATGCGGTTTCACAAGCCGATCGTCCCGGGCGCGGTTTTACGCTCGAAGGCTGCGCCGCTCGGTGTGCGAGTGAAGCCGAACGGTACAACGGTCATCGTGAAGGTCGAAACCCACGATGAAGCCGGCGACCTCGTGGTCGAGCAATACATGACGTCGTTCTTCCGCGGGGTGAGCGACGGTGAGGGCGGCGGCGAGGACGCTCCCGCGCACAAGCTCGAGGGATCCACGAAGGCGGGCGAACCGGTTGCTGTCGTGACCCAACAGCTCGACACCGACCAGACGTACCGCTACGCCGAGGCCTCCGGCGACACCATGCCGATCCACCTCGACGCCGAGATCGCCAAGTCCGTTGGCCTACCTGGGATCATCATCCACGGCCTGTGCACCATGGCGTTCACCTCGGTGGCCGCGGTCCAAGAGCTGTGTGCCGGAGACTCGACGAACCTGCGGCGCCTCGCGGTGCGGTTCTCGCGTCCGGTGCTTCCCGGTCAGGAAATCACGACCACGTTCTGGTCGGCGGGGGAAGCCGATGGTCATCGCGTCTTCGGGTTCGAAACTCGCAACGGTGACGGTGAAGTGGTCATCAAAGACGGCCTCGCGGAGATCGCCGGATAGTTCGGCGCTCGGTCGATCGGTCCGGTGGGGATGAGCGTTGGCGACGGTCCGGCTCCGGCTCTTCGCGGCCGCACGCGAAGCCGCGGGCACCGGGTCCGCTGAGGTCGATGGTTCCACCGTCGGGGAGGTCCTCGACGTGGCCCGGGGGCGGTTCGGCGCAACCTTCGCCGCGGTGCTCGCAGGCTCGCGGGTGTGGATCGATGGCGATGAGCCGGTGGATGGTGATGCCACCCCAGTGACCGACGGCACAGAGGTTGCCGTGCTCCCGCCGGTGAGCGGCGGCTGACGCCGGCGGATTTCTGTCAGCGCGAGGGATCGCGGGGAGGTCGCGGGAAGAACCCGCTCGTGCGCGCGACATAGTCGGGATACCCCGGCCGCCGCTTCGCCATGGAACGTTCGAGCATCGGGACACCCGACACCCGCACCAACAACACGTTCATCACGACCGCGCCGATGATCCCAATCGCTCCGAGTCCGGTCTCGGCTGCAACCAACGCGATTCCCCACCACACGCAGGCGTCGCCGAAGTAGTTGGGGTGACGGGTGTACCGCCACAAGCCCCGGTTCATCACTTGGCCGGCGCTGGCGGGATCGGCCTTGAACCGTGCGAGTTGCGCATCGCCAATGGTTTCAAATCCAAATCCGACGAGCCAGATCGTCACCCCGAGCGCGCTCAGCACTCCGAGGTCCGGAGTCGAACGGATCGACCCGAGTTGCACGGGAAGCGACACCACCCACATCAGCACCCCCTGTAGGAGGAAGACGGTGACGAGGCTGATGATCGGGAATCGCGCGCCCCAGTGGCGACGCATGGCCTGGTATCGGAAGTCCTCCGGCGCGCCGCGCTTGCGCCACGCGAGATACCCTGAGAGGCGCAGCCCCCAGATGGTGACCATCGCGACGAGGACCCACTGCCGGGCATCGTTGCCATCCGCGACGAAGCGGGTGACCCACGCGACCACCACGAACCCGAATGGCCAGACCGGATCCACAATCGAAGCATCTCGCCACGCGAGCGAGAACAGCCACATGACGAGCATGAGCGCGCCGATTGCGCCGGTGGCCGCGAGCAACACTTCACCCGTCATGCGACACGGTGACCATTCATGGCACTCCTTGGTGGGCTCGTCGGTGGGCTCGTTGGTGGGCTCCGCGCGATCAGAGCAGTTCGAGGGTTCGGGCCCGCTCGAGCCGGGCGGCCACGTCGGGCCAGTTCACGATCTTCCAGAACGCCTCGACCCAATCAGCCTTCAAGTTTCGATACTGGAGGTAGTAGGCGTGTTCCCACATATCCAGAACCAGCAGCGGTGGTGCACCCTGACCCACGTTGCTTTGGTGGTCGTAGATCTGTTCGATGATCAAGCGCTGGCCGAGTGGCTCCCAGGTG
Organism: Acidimicrobiia bacterium; assembly: GCA_046598395.1. Classification (GTDB taxonomy): domain Bacteria; phylum Actinomycetota; class Acidimicrobiia; order IMCC26256; family JAENVU01; genus JAENVU01. Next base: position 65,650 of record JBKJIQ010000040.1, on the reverse strand, counting down.
AGCGCTCCCCAGCCCGAACCCTGAACGTTGAGTGCCGCCTGCGTGAGTTGGCTGCGGAACCGGTCGAACCCGCCGAAGCCGTCGTCGACTGCCGCGGCGAGTTCCCCCTCGGGTGATCCACCGCCGTCGGGGGAGAGGTTCTCCCAGAACATCGAGTGCAAGACGTGGCCAGAGAGGTGAAACGCCAGGTTCTTTTGGAGCTGGTTGATCGACCCGTAGTCATCGGAGATGCGGGCCTCGTCGAGCTTGTCGAGCGCCGTATTGGCGCCGGCGACGTAGGCGGCGTGGTGTTTGTGATGATGCAGCTCGAGGACTTCGGCGGAGTAGTGGGGTTCGAGTGCGGCGAGGTCATAGGACAACTCGGGCAAGGTGTAGGCGGGCATTGTGTGTCTCCTCGTGGGGTCGATGGTGCAACCGCCCCGGCCGCTGCGTCATTCCGGGGTTGGTCTGGGGGTGGCGGAGCTGGCCGTGGGTCGGATCAAACCAGTGAGCGCGGTAGCCTCCCGTCGATGACCGAGCACGTCCGCCGCATTGACCGCATTCTCGCCGACGGGTACACCGCCGACATCGATGCTCGCTCCCTCGATGACCTGCGGGTCATGGAACGCGAGTGTCTCGAGGTGGAGACGGAGATTTCTTACGTGCGGCGCCTCGCCCAGGCCCGCATCGACATCATCGAAGCCGAGAGCGGCCGCCGGAAATCAGGCGGGTCGCTGAGCGATCTGATCGCGTCTTTGCCGACGATCCTGGCCGACGAGTCCGGCCGGGGCGGACAAGCCAACACTCGGGCCCAGTCGTTGCTGGCACCGGCCGACGGCATTGAGTGGAACCGCGGTCTGGAGCGGCTGGTCGATGATGCGACCCTGGCCAACCTGCCAACGTTGAGTGATGAGGAGCTGGCGGCCACGCTGGTCCAGCTCCGTGAACTCGAACACGATTCGTCGCAACGCCGTCGTTCCCTCCACGAGGTCATCGACACTGTTTCCCATGCGGTCGCTCGGCGGCTGGTGCCAGACTCGGCGGGATGAACGCTCCCGCCGATGCCGTGGAGGCTCGGCTGCGAGATCTCGGCGAGTTCATTCGGGACCAGCGCCGCGGGGATCGGTTATCCCTGCGCAAGCTGAGCGAGCTGGCAGGAATCTCCAACCCGTACCTCAGTCAGATCGAGAGGGGTCTGCGCAAGCCGTCGGCCGAGATTCTCCAGGGGATCGCCAAGGGACTGCGGATTTCGGCCGAAACCCTCTACGTGCGGGCGGGGATTCTCGAGGAAAAGGACGATTCCGATCTCGTCGCCGCGATCCTCGCGGACGCCACGATCACCGAGCGCCACAAACAGTCCCTCGTGGATATCTACCGCTCCTTCCAGCGAGAACACGCCTCCCCGGAATAGGGCTCAGGGGGCTGAGGTTAGGATCCGTAAGCCCCATGTCGATCCGCCGTCTCGCCGTTCTCAGCGTTCACAGCTCACCCCTCGCGCAGCCCGGATCGGGCGACGGCGGGGGAATGAGCGTCTACGTGCGCGCCCTGGCGGTGGCGCTCGCCCGGGCCGGGGTCGAGTGTGATGTGCTCGTACGACGTGAGCATCCCGATCAACCGGCGGTGGTCGAGATCGAATCCGGTTTTCGAGTGGTGCACCTCGATGCTGGACCGCTTGCGCCAGTGTCAAAGCACGATCTCATGGGGCTCGTGGAGCCGATGGTGCAAGCCTCGTTGGATCTCGTCGATCGCGGCGAGACCTACGACGCGATCCACGCGAATTATTGGCTCTCCGGTGCGGTAGGGCATCGCCTCAAGCACGAACTCGATAAGCCGCTGGTCGCCACGTTCCACACGTTGGCTCGGGTGAAGGCCGATGCCGGTATCGACGACGATCCGGAACTGCGTGCGCGCGTTGAACACGAGATCGTGGCGTGTGCGGACCTGATGCTCGCTTCCACGGTCTCGGAGCGGGATCAACTCGAGTCGTTGTACGGCGCCGATGTCGGACGGATCGAGATCGTTCCGCCCGGTGTAGATCACGAAATCTTCCATGCGGTGACTGCGCATCAACGGGACGCGCAACGGCACAGTCTCGGAATCGGTGACGCCCCGGTGCTGCTCTTCGCAGGCCGGATTCAGCCGTTGAAGGGTGCTGACCTTGCGGTGCAGGCCCTGGCTGAACTGCGCCACCCTGAGGCTGAGCTGCTCATCGTGGGTGGGCCCAGTGGCCTTGACGGGGACTACGAGTTGGACCGCCTGCACGAGTTGGTCGCGAAGCTCGGGCTGGCGCAGCGGGTGCGGTTCGTTCCTCCCCAAACCCACGCGGAACTTGCTCGCTACTACCGATCGGTCGACGTCTGTCTGGTGCCCAGCCACAGCGAGTCCTTCGGCCTGGTGGCGTTGGAGGCTGCGGCCTGTGGCACGCCGGTCGTGGCGGCTGCCGTTGGTGGACTGCGGTCGCTCGTCGAGGACGGGGTCACCGGATACCTGGTGGACAGCCGTGATCCCGCCGATTTCGCCGCGCCGATCGAACGATTGTTGGACCACCCGGCAGCTGCTCACGCGATGGGCGTGGCCGCGGAGGCGCGATCGAGGCGTTACGCCTGGAGCATGACCGCGGCGCGTCTGCGGAGGCTGTACACCGATCTGCTCGTGCGCGAGCCGGTGTCGTGCCGCTGACCCCTGATGACGCTGCACTCGCTGCGGTCCACGAACTGATCGACACCCATCTCTTCGGTTCGGTCGCGGCCGAGCCGGCGATTCAGCACGTGGAGTACGAGTCCGAGTTGTGCCGCTGGTACGTCCGCTTCGGTTGTGACGGCCGGGATGCCGCAACCATCTACTTCGACCTCCACCAGCGCACATTGCGCTACGAGCTGTACTTCCTCCCTGCGCCGGAGGATCCGGAGCGGATTGCCGCGCTGCACGCTTGGGTGTTGCGCCGCAACCACGACCTCTACGGAGCCCGGTTCTCGTGTGGCCCCGACGGAGACGTGTATCTCACCGGTCGGGTCGCGATCGAGCACCTCTCCGTGGAGGAACTGGACCGCATCATCGGCGTCCTGTTTGAGCTGACGGAACGGTGGTTCCAGGCGGCGGTCTCGATTGCCTTTCGGTGACGCTCTCGACGCGCGCTGATCCCTACAAATCATTCTGTTTCATACGGTTGCCTTGATTTGCGTCTGGTTCCGGTGAACGGTATCGTCGAGTTCCTCGGTACCGACGGGCGCTGGGATTGTGAGAAAGTCCGAAGAACGGATTGGTCACCCTGCTCGGGGAAGTGCGGGGCCGGCGCAACGTTCCTCGGGCTTTCTCGCGTCCGGACCTCTCATACGAGCGCCCCTCCCGCCCCACCGTCGGCAATGGGCCGCGGTCTTGGCCGTGTCCGCCCATAGCCTCGAGCCATGGAACGCATCGCGGTGCTCGGTGGCGGTCGGATGGGCGCGGCGCTGGTAGCCGGCCTTCTCGATGCCGGACTCGATCCCGAGCACCTCACGGTGGCGGAGGCGGATCCGGCGCGTCGACGCGCGTTGGAGGAGGAACTCGCGCCCGTGCGCGTAGCACCGAGCGCCCCCTGGGTGGTGGGCGAGGCCGATGTCGTGATCGTCGCGGTCAAACCAGCCGACGTGGCGAGTGTCCTCGAAGCGGCGATCCCGACCCTGGGTGACGACACGCTCGTGGTCTCCATTGCCGCCGGTGTCGGGATCGCCGCACTGGAAGCCGCGGCCCCGGGACGTCCGGTGGTTCGCGCTATGCCGAACACGCCGGCCGTGGTGCGTGAAGGAGTTGCTGCGATCGCGCCGGGGACGCACGCGACCGACCGCCACCTCGACGTCGCTCGGCGCCTGCTCGAGGCTGTGGGTGCGGTCGTGGTGGTTCCGGAATCTCTGCTCGACGCAGTCACGGGCCTGTCCGGCTCCGGACCGGCCTACGTCTTCCTGCTCGCGGAGGCCATGATCGAGGCCGGAGTGCTCAACGGACTCCCCCGAGACGTTGCGGCCACGCTTGTCCATGGCACCATCCGCGGCGCGGGAGTGTTGCTCACCGAGAGCGGTGAGACGGCCGAACAACTGCGCGCCGCCGTCACCTCGCCGGGAGGCACGACCGCGGCCGGGCTCCGGGCGTTGGAGGCGGGATCCATGCGCTCAGCGGTGTTGAACGCCGTCACGGCGGCCGCGGAGCGGTCGCGCGAACTCGGGCGGCCGGGGAGTTCGTGACTACGTTCATGGAGTGACGAACCCCGGGTGCGTGTCGTTTCTCTCCGACTATGGCCACGCGGACGAGTTTGTGGGCGTCTGCAAGGCGGTGATGATCGGACTGGCCCCGGGCGTGACGATTGTCGACATCAGCCACGAGATCCCGGCCCACGATGTGCGCGCCGGCGCCCTCACCCTGGTACGGGCGGTGCAATACCTCCCCGACGGTTTGGTGCTGGCCGTGGTCGACCCTGGCGTGGGCACCGACCGACGGGCGATCGCGGTGGAGACTGAATCGGGAATCTTTCTGGGTCCCGACAACGGCCTGCTCGCGCCCGGTGTCGCGATGGTGGGTGGTGCGCAACGGGTGGTGTCGTTGACGAATGCGGAGTACCACCTCGCGTCGCCGGGCCCAACCTTCGCGGGCCGTGATGTGCTCGCGCCCGCCGCCGGGTTTCTTGCGAGTGGCGTACCCCTCAGCGAACTCGGTGACACGGTGGACCCGGCGAGCCTCACCCCCGGGCTCGTGCCGCTGCCAAGTGTGGAGGAGGGCACCATCGTGGGCGAGGTCTGGTGGGTCGACCATTACGGCAACTGTCAGCTCAACCTCGGGCCCGACGAGCTCGGGGAACTCGGAGCGCGGCCCGGTGAGACCGTCGAGGTTCGCTTCGGCGCCACCGCCCGGAGCGCTCGATGGGTTCATACCTACGCCGACGCGAAGCCGTCCGAGCTCGCCCTGATTGTCGATTCCTACGGCCTGGTCTCGTTGGCCCTCGATCGTCGCTCCGCCGCGGCCGACTGTGGCTTGCATGCGGGCTTGGCGATCACCATCGTTGCCCCCGGAGGTGGAGCATGAGACCAGGTACCACGATCGCGATTGTTGCGTTGCTCGTCTTGATTCTCGGCGCAGCCTTGCTGCAGTTCGTGGTGCACCTCAACCCGTGAGGTGCACCACGGGCATACCGGAAACTCGGAGTGTGGTTACACCGCGCCGAGGGCGCTGACGGCGACCGGCTCGGTGGTGGGCTCCGCGCTCCCGCCGGTCGGCTCGATGCTGATCGCAAGCCGGGCGGAGCGCTTGGGAACGTGGATCGGCAGCCCGGCGTGGGGAACCCGGCCGAGCAGTCCGGCGGATTGCATCGGTGTCTTGGCGTTGGGCTGAGTCCAGAGTTGGTACTCGTGACCTGCGGGCGCGGCGCGAAGCGTTGACGCGGCGATCGTGCCACTGCCGCTGGGGCCGACCCGCAGCTTGACGACCGCGTTGCCATCCGGCGCGCGCATCGCGACCGCGGTCGCGGTCGTCGTGGTTGAGTCGGAATCGATGACTTGAGTGACCGCGACCGAGATGCCAACCACGAGCGCGGCCGCGGCGGCGATCGCCGTGACTCGTCGCCACCCGCCTCCCTCACGGATGGTTCGGCCGCTGATCTCGTGGTCGCGCTGGCCTCGGATATCGCTGACGTTGGTGGGGACCTCACGGTGGAGGTCCCGGTTCATCTCGGCGCGGATGGCGTCCCACGAGGCCGCGGTGGGACGCGGCGAGGCATGTCCGAGCCAGGCAACTGCGTGTTCCAGCTGGTGGAGTTCAGTGCGCGCGTCATGATCGTCGAGGACGAACTCCTCAACTTGTTCGCGTTCGTTGGTGTCAACTGCGCCGAGGGCGAACGCGCCGAGCAGGCTCCGGAGTTCGTCCGGGGTCAGTCGTTCGTCCATTGCTGCTCCCCGAGATCTACGGCGATCAAGCGATCGCGCAATCGTGATAGTCCAGCCCGAATACGACTCTTCACTGTTCCTTCGGCGACACCGAGGATGATCGCCACCTCCTTGTACGGATGGTGGCCGTAGTAGGCGAGTTCGATGGCTTGGCGCTCGCCGTCGGGCAGGCCGTCGAGCGCATCGCGGAGGTGGTCGGCCACCGCGGCATCCCAGACCTCGGCGGCCACCGGGTCAGTGTCGGCCCGGGCTGAGGTACGGGGGAGCGTGCGGGTTTCGAGGCCGCGGCGCGAGGTCTCGCTGCGGATAGCGTCGATGGCCCGGCCGTTGGCTTCCATGAGGAGGAACGAGCGCAGTGCGCCGCGGGCCGGGTTGAATCGCTCGGGCGCGCGCCACAGCCGGAGAAACACCTCTTGGAGTACTTCCTCTGCGAGGCCGGCCGTACCGGTGACCCGACGCGCCACCCCCAAGACCGCGCTCCCGTGACGACGCCAGAGGACCTCCACCGCATCGGGAGATCGGTCGACCACTTCGGCGACGAGTGCGATGTCGTCGAGCTCATCGAGTCGCCGCTCGCGGCGTACGTCAGCGGCCATGGGAACACCATGGTGTGCGCGTGGCGCGTCGAGCGGGTGGATGCATAGAAGGAGTTCGGAGCCGACGGGGTGATCGGATGACGCGGCATCGCGAAACCCGATCCGATGTCACCGGTGAAGATGGACCTATCGGCGCAGCTCGACACTGCTCCCGAGCGGTCAGAAGATCGGGAGTTGGTCGCGGATCGTCGCGTGCCGACGAAAGTGGTGCGCACCGAATCGGAAGTGGTAGCGCCCCAACATGGCCCGCCGGGCGAAGCGCGCCACGTAGGCGTGGACCGGCGCGGGCGGCGCCACCACAACTGGTGGCGGCGGTGGCGGAGGAGGTGCCGGGGCCGCGGCCGGCGCCTTTGGCGCCGACCGCGGTTCTCCCGACGACGGGGTAACGGCCGCTGGTGCGGACGTGCTTGGGGCGGGCTGGGAGGCTGATTCCATGAATACCTCGGAGACGTAGATCGTCCCGTTGGCGTTCACAGCGCCCACACCCACGTACCGGAACCCCGGATCTATGAGATTTTCGTAATGACCTGGTGATGCAACGAGTGCGTTGTGGATGGCGTCCGTGCTCGGACCGCGCCCGACGTTCTCGCCCAGTCGCGTCCATTCCGGAGGCGCGCCATCGGCGAGGTTCGAATGACTAATGGCACCGGCTGCCGCCATGGATTCGGCCCATCCACGGGCCTTGGCGACAAGGGTGTCGTTGACTTGCAGCGTTGGGAGCCCTTGTGAGGCCCGAAGCGCATTCGTTCTGGCCACGAAGTCTCCTTCGACGCCGGGGTCCGCAGTCGCTCCCGCTGATAACGGGACCAACAACGATCCGGCGACGGCCAACGCCACGGCAATGCCGTAGACCGCCTTTCGAAGTCGCATTCGTGCCTCCCATATCTGTCCGCCTTGCTCCCTCTTTCGGATAGGAACAGTCCATTCATCGGCCAGTTCGCTGTCGGGCTTGAGCCGCGATTTGCAGGATTCGACAGTTCTGGGCCGCGGGGTCGGATCTTGAAGGTGCGGCATGCGTCCTACGCTGCGCGAATGCAGCTCGGCGCAATGGAACTCCCGGTGCTCGCCTACCCAGATGTGGTCGTGGCGGGCGGGGGTCTCGTGGGCTTGGGTGCGGCACTGGCTGCGGCTCGCCGAGGCGCGAGCGGTCCGTCTGAGCCCCAGCGCCCCACCTTGGTGGGAGGCGGTCGACCGCGGATGTGAGTTAGTCGGTCCGTTCCCGCAGGGTCATGGTCCTCGTCAGGCGCACGGAAAGGTGCTGGCGAGCACATCGTTGGCGATCCGGTAGGTCCGGAACTCGTCGCGGATCGCGTCGATCGACTTGGACAACGGCTCCCATTCGTCGCAGACCTTCATGTCGGAGTCGATCGCTGCGACCGGGTGCCACCAGACCCCGTCAGCGGTGACACAGACCTCGGGAACCAGCGATGCCCGAGACACGGTCATCCCGGCGTTCGCGGAACCTTGACGGGCGACGCGTCGAATGACACGTTGGTCGGCGTTGAGTCCCATTTGATCGAACAGCGATTCCAGTTCGATCTCGGTGGTCCCGGCGTCGGCACCGAGGGTGGCCGCCACCCGGACTCGGAACCCGAAGTCGAGGGCGAGCCGGATCCCGGCGATGGCCTTGTCGAAGCTGCCTGCACCTCGGTGGCGGTCGTGCAGGTCCGGTGTGGCCGAGTCGAGACTGATCTGCAACGTGATGTTGTCCCGGGGAAGCGCAACGAGTCGGCGCAATCGTTCTCCGTGCCACTGCATGGCGTTGGTGAGCACCGTGGTTGGCATAGCCGCCGCAGCGAGTCGCAGCCGTTCGTCCAGGTCAAGCAGCATGAACGGTTCACCACCAGTGAGGAACAGCTCGGCGACGCCCGCGCCCTTTGCCTCGTCGACGAGACGTGCGAACTCGTCGACCCCGATGACGCGTCGGCGAGCGGTCGGCGACGATTCAACACAGCAGTAATCGCACGCCAAGTTGCAGTGGAAGTTCGTGTAGACCCATAGCCGGTAGCCGGGTCGACGTTCTGGACTCATCGCTTCGATCGGATCGGCGACCCGGCCTCGATAGATGTCCACGGCGTCAGGGTGAACCGTGAGCACCGTGTTACCCGTCGCGTCCGTCCATTGTTTGACGACCTCGACGTCGCCGGGGCCGTCGACGGGCACCCGAACGGTCGAACCTGCCGATGTCGCACCGACTGCTTCGATGAGCCGAAGGGTCAGAGCGAACGACACAACGTCACCAGTGGTCCGAAATGTTCTGCTCGTCCATCGCAGTTGCGAGGGACTCGTACCCGGAGAGATCAGGAAGCTCCCACTTGGTCAGGCCTTCGAGTTCGAGGATCCGGCGGTGGTCGGGGTTGTTCCAATCCATGGCCAGAAGGTGGTGGAGCCAGGGCTGCACACGACTCTCGGGAGTCGACTCGAGAATTGTGAAGTTGCAATGGCTGTAGTGCTCGGACTCCCAGATCACTTCAAGATCTCCAGTGGCCGCGTCGCCGCCGGCGCGCAGCGAGTCCCAGGTGTTCACACCAATTGCGGCGGCGTCAGCGTCGCCATCGACGACGGCCCGCAGAGCGTCGAGGTCGGAGCGGCCAGTATCGCCGTGCTTGCCGACATCGGAGTCGAAGATGATCAGATCCATGTCGGTCTCGGAGACCCCCGCGCGGTTCAGGAAATGCATCGCAAGGATGCGCGCCTGACCTGAATCACGCGATCCCAGCGCGACGCGTCGACCGGCAAGCGATTCGAGCCCAACCAATCCTGAGCCGGCGCGCCCGACGAACACAGTGGTGAACACCAGGTCGGTGTTGCGAGTCGCGATCGCCCTCGCGGTTCCCCCGGTGCGCCGGAGCGCGCGGATCCAAGCGACGTTCGTATTCCACGCAATGTCGATATGCCCGGCCAGGAGCGCCTCGACCTGGCGTTCGTAGTTCGAGAACAGCACGAAGTCCATTGGGGCGTCGCTGTCGGCGAAATACTCCCGGATGCCTTCCCATATGGGCACGACGTTGGCGCTGTACGCCACCGCACCGACGATGAGTTCCTGGCGGTCAGTCATGGTGAGTTCTTTCCGGTCTCAGAAGAGGTCCATGCCACAAAGGGCACGGCCAGCGAAGTCGAAGAGGGCATCTGACGTGGGCGCCATCACAAACCCGGCGCGGGCATCGCGGGCGAACCGCTCAATTCCCAAGTGCTTCGAGAACCCGGCGCCGCCGGCAACGCGCATCGCGATGTCGGTGATGCGGAGCGCCGCTTCGTTGCACGCCGCCTTGGTGGTGAGCACTGCAAGGACCGTGCCGTCGTCGGGGGTCTCGACCCGGGATGCCGTCTCCTTCAGGAGCGCTTCGTGCGCGGCCAGATCGACCCAACCCTTGGCCAGATACGCCCGAATGGTGGGAAGGTCGGCCAATGTCGAGTCGAGGTGTTCCAAGCGGGAACCGGTCGCGTGACCGATCGCTGCCTCCAACGCCGCCCGGGCGAGACCCAACGACACCGCCGAGTTGCCGAGGCTGAACCACGGCAGCACGACCTGCATCATCAGCCCGAAGCCGCCTTTCTCGTCGCCGAGTCGGGCGCCGTCGCTTACTTCAACATCGAGTCGCACCGGCGCGGAGTCGTTGCCGCGCAATCCGACGCCGTCGAATGCGTCGAGCACCTTGACCCCGGCGTCCCTCCGGTTGACGACATACAGGTTCGACTCCATCGGTGTCTCCGACCCTGGCGCCAGGCAGCTGGCGACGTACACATCGGCCCGGTTTGCCGACGTCACCCAACTCTTGTCCGCTTTGAGCGCGACCGCGTCCGAAGTCATCCGTGTCGTCTGAGAGACGGGCGCCCAGAAGTGACTGCGTGAACCCTTCTCGCTGAACGCGAGCGTCCCGAGCCGAGCGCCGCTCGCGAAGTCTCGCAACAGCTCGTCACCGCCGTCGACCGGAGGAGCCGCAGCGACAACCGAGGCTGCGGCGATGTGCATCAGATAGACCATCGCCGTCGATCCGCATGCGGATGCGACCGCCATCATGGTTTCGACCAATTCCGTTGGCCCGCCACCGAGGCCTCCAACATCGGGCGAGATCGTCAGGCCCAGCAACCCGTTGTCGGCAAGTGCTTGCACTTGGTCCGCCGGGAACGAGCCGTCGCGGTCCACTCCCGCCGCCGCCTCTCGGACATCGGGGAGGACCAGTTCGACGCGGTCCTTCAGAGTGCTCGTGGATTTCATTGGTGCTCCGTTGGTCGGCAAAGTCGCGAGCGCTCATGCTTACAGGCGCGAGCGTTCTTGTCTGCAAGAAACCCAGTAGGCGGTGGTTACAGATGTCGAAACAGTCGCGGGCCCGAAGCAGGGGCCTCGGAACTGCCCTCTCTGGGAGTCCGGCACGCTCTTTGCCACCATCATCGGCTTCGAACCCACACTCCAACGCCAACCCTGCTTCGTGGCAGACTCTCCGGCCGTGAACCTGGTCTCCGTTCTGCTTCGTCACGCGCAGGCGCGCCCCGATGCGATTGCGATCATCGAGGGTGAAACCGCGCTCACATTCGCGGAGCTCGAAGTGCTGGCCGCGACCACCGCAGGGGGTTTCCAGCGGCTGGGGGTCGTTGCCGGCGACCGAGTCGCGATCGCGGCATGGAACGACCTGAGTTTCATCGGCGCCTACCTCGGCGCGTTGTGGTGCGGTGCCGTCGCCGTACCGCTCAATCCCGCGGCTCCCGCGGTTGCCCACGCGGCCGAACTGGAGCGAGTCGGGGCCAACGTGCTGGTGCTCGGGGCCGGAGCAGAGCACCTCGCGGAGTTGCCGGGCGCGATCGCAAGCGGGGCCTTGCCGCCCGGTGAGCCGATGGGCGCGGAAGCCGAGCGCGATGACGACGAAGTCGCGGTCCTGCTGTTCACATCGGGCACCGCCGGTGCGCCTCGAGCCGCGATGCTCACGCATGGGAACCTCGCCGCCAATATCGGTCAGGTGCAGTCACACCCTGGATTGCAGGTCGGTCCCGAAGATGTTGGGCTTGCCACGTTGCCGTTCTTCCATGTGTTCGGTCTCAACGTCGCCCTCGGGGTTGCGCTCGCCGGTGGTGTTCGCATCGTGTTGCTTCCGCAGTTCGATCCCGTGCGCGCCGTCGAGCTGGTTCGCGAGCACGCCGTGTCGATGGTGGCGGGGGTCCCCGCGATGTTTTCCGCGTTCTTGGAACTTCCGGAGTCGGTAGCGAGCACTGGGGCGTTCAGAACCGTCCGGCTCGCGGTTGCGGGAGCGGCCGAGCTGCCCGAAGCGATCGCGACGCGGTTCCACGATCGCTTCGGGGTCACCATCTACGAGGGTTACGGCCTCACGGAGGCGGCGCCGATTGTGTCAACGACCGCGGTCGATCGCCGGCCCCGCTGGGGTTCGATCGGTCCGCCGCTCCCTGGTGTCGAGGTGCGGCTCGTCGACAAGGATGGCACCGACGTCACGGTGGGTGATCCCGGCGAGATCTGGGTGCGGGGACCCAATGTGTTCGTGGGCTACTGGGAGGATGCGGAGGCCACCGCGCGTGTGCTGCACGACGGCTGGCTCCGAACCGGCGACGTCGCGGTTGCCGATGACGACGGTTTCCTCAGCCTGGTGGATCGGATGAAGGACCTGGTGATCGTGTCCGGGTTCAATGTCTACCCGGCCGAAGTCGAGGACGCGTTGAAGGAGCATGCCGACGTTGCCGACGTTGCTGTCATCGGCGTGCCGAGTCCGCGCACCGGCGAGTCGATCGCCGCGTTCGTGGTGGCACGCGCCGGAACCGCGCCAACGCTTGCGTCACTTCGCGACCACGTCGCACGTCGCTTGGCTCGGTACAAGGTCCCGACCGCAGTGCACCTGGTCCCCGAACTGCCGCGCAATCAGGCAGGCAAGGTGCTGCGGCGCGAACTCGCGGCGTCGCTCGGAGTGGGCGCGGATGTGGCGACGAGGAATCCTGCATAGATCACGCTGATTCCGATCGCGAGAGAAAGCACGAACGCCTCGTCCTTGCCCGCGATGCCCTGGAGGAGTCCGCCGCTCGAGAGCGTGATGGTTCCCAGTGCGATGAGCAGGTTTGCGAGCGCTCGGCGTCCGTGGCCGATGGCCGAGCGGTCGTGGCCGAAGCGCCACGCGGAGATGAGCGCGCCCACAATGATGATCGTTGCCCCTATGCCACTCCCGGCCGCCGCCAGCACGCGCGGGAACACGTCGAACGTGTGCTTGCCGATAGGAATGGCAGTGCCGTGCACCGTCTTCATCGGCGCCGCGAGTAACACTCCAACCGCGAGACCGCTCACGAAGATGAGTCCCCGCTCGACCCGCTTGGCGACCGCGGGCCGGGCGAGGAGATGGACGGTCCCCAGGGCCAACCATGGAACCGAGAGCACCGCTCCGAGTAGATAGAAGACCCGGAAGGTCCCGTTGTCCCAGCCAGTGGAGGTGCCGGTCGCCAGCGCGGCGGACGCGAGTGCGGTGAGACCGAGCGCAATAGTCCACGCCCGGTCCTGGGGACGGTGGTCACGCGTGGCTCGGACCAGCGTGGCCTGGAAGAAGAGGGTCGCGACGGCGGTGGCGAGAAAGGCAAGCCCGACGACCATGGCGCGCCGAGCGTACGTGACGGGCCATCCCCAGCCCGCAGGCGCCCCATCCCGGGGCGTTCGAGACTCAGCGGGCTGCTTGTGAAGAAGTGCACGAGGCGGGTGTATCTTGGCGGTCCAGCCCAGGCGGAGCGCGTGGGCGACCATGGGAAGCAGGTGCTGGGTGGCCCAGCGCATCGGAGCAGCGAGCACGCCTCGGAAGATCCCTGGTGCGGCGGTGGCTCGCCTCCCGCTTTACTACCGCGCCCTGGTCGAGATCGGTGACGACGACGTCGACACGGTGTCCTCTGAGCGGCTCGCCGTGCTCGCGGGCGTGAATGCTGCACAAGTGCGCAAGGACCTGTCGTACCTCGGTTCCTACGGCACCCGAGGTGTGGGCTACGAGGTGGCATTCCTCCTTGATCGCATCTCCCGTGAACTCGGCCTCACCCACGATTGGCCGGTCGCGATCGTCGGCCTCGGCAATCTCGGCCAGGCGCTCGCGAACTACGCGGGGTTGAGTGACCGAGGGTTTCGGGTCCTCGCACTGGTGGATGCTGACCCGGCGAAGGTCGGCACGGTGGTCGGAGAGCTCGCGATCGAGGCCGTGGAGGATCTGGCCGAGCTGGTGCGAACCCGTGGCATCACGATCGGAATCATCGCCACTCCCGCGGCCGCCGCCCAACTGGTTGCGGATCAGTTGGTCGCCGCCGGGGTGCAGTCGATCCTGAACTTCGCGCCAGCGGTCATTGTTGTTCCGGAGAAAGTTTCGGTCCGCAAGGTCGACCTGGCCACCGAACTGCAGATCCTCTCCTTCTATCAATCCCACCGTCGGCTCGAGGAGCGGGCATCGTGAGCGAGGCGCAGAACGGCGTGTACCTGGCCCGCGTTCGCCGAGCGGGGCCCGACCGGCCCGGGCCCGCAGGGCCAAGAGGGGAAATGACGTGACCGGGGCGCAGAAGCGCGTGCGGCCGAGCCTGGTTGGGTATCCCGCCAATTTCCTGGTGGCGGGCCGGCGGTGCATCGTCGTGGGCGCGGGTCGGATCGCACAGCGCAAGATCGAGGGCCTCCTCACTGCCAACGCCGATGTCGTGGTGGTCGCGCCCGAGGCGGTCGATCAGATTCGCGATTGGGCCTCAGAGGGAAGACTCACCTGGCACGAGCGGGGTTTCGTACCGACGGACCTCGACGAAGCCTGGCTGGCGATCACCGCCACGGCCGATGCCACGGTGAACCAGTCCGTGTTCGACGAGGGCGAAGCACGCCGGGTCTGGACCAACTCGGCCGATGACCCGATGAACTGCTCATTTACGCTCATGTCGATCATTCGGCGTGGCGACATTGTGGTCACGGTCAGTACGAACGGGCGCAGTCCGGCGCTCGCCACCTTCCTCCGAGACCATGTGGCCACCGAAATGGGTGAGGAGTACGCCACGCTGCTCGAGATTCTCTCGGAGGCCCGGGAAGCGATTCGATCTTCGGGGCGTTCCAGCGAGGACGCCGATTGGCGACAAGCCTTCGAGTCCGGCATTCTCGATCTCGTCCGTGGTGGCCGCGAGGCTGAAGCTAGGGAGTTGCTCCGCTCGTGTCTGTGATTGTCGTGGGATTGAACCATCGGTCGGCGCCAGTTGAACTGCGCGAACGGGTCGCGGTTCCGTCGTCACGCATGGTGAAGGCCCTGCACGACCTCTCGAGTCGTGAGCATCTCGCCGAGGTGGTCTTGCTCTCCACGTGTAACCGCACGGAGATCTACGCGCGTTCCACCAAGTTCCACTCGGCGGTGTCGGACGTGCTCGAGTTTCTCTCCGAGCAGGGCAGCGCTCCGCCGGAGGATTTCTCCGAGCATCTCTACACGTACTACGACGACAGCGCAGTGAGCCATCTTTTCGGCGTCGCCGCCGGGCTCGACTCGATGATCTTGGGCGAAGGCGAAATCCTCGGCCAGGTGCGCGACGCCTGGCAGCTCGCCGATGGTGAGGGCGCATCCGGCCAAGCGTTGGCGCGGGTGTTCCGTCATGCAATTGAAGTCGGCAAACGCGTCCGGACCGACACCGCGATCGGCCGCAAGGCGTTGTCGGTGTCGTCGGCCGCGGTGGCGCTCGCGGAACGCACGATGTTTTCCTTGCGCGGGCGCTCGGTCCTGATTCTCGGTGCGGGCGATGTGGCCGAAGGTCTCGGACGGGCGTTGGTGAGTGCCGGCGTCGGCGAGGTAGTGGTAGCGAACCGCACCCATGCTCGCGCGGTCGCGCTGGCAGAACGTCTCGGTGGCCGCGCGGTACCGCTCGGAGATCTCCAAGACGTCCTCACGACCGTGGATGTCTTGCTGACCGCGACCGACTCCACCGAAGTTCATGTGGAACGCGCCGACATCGAGGCAGTCATGGACCGGCGCGGTGGTACGCCGCTGCTCGTCGTGGATGTTGCGGTACCGCGCGATGTTGATCCGGGCGCCGCCGAAGTTCCGGGGGTCACGCTGCACGATGTGGACGATCTCCACCAGCTGACCGAAGCGGCGCTCGACGAACGGCGCCGAGAAGTCTCCACGGTGCGCGAGATCATCGGAGTGGAGCTGGAGCGGTTCCAAACGGATCGGGCGGCCCGCGAGGTTGCGCCCCTCGTCACGAGTCTGCGGGACCGTGCCGAAGAAGTACGCCAGGGTGAACTCACCCGGTTCCGTAGCAAGCTCGACGGTCTTGACCCGGAGACCCGCAACATGGTGGAAGCCTTGAGTCACGGGATCGTGAACAAGCTGCTCCACGAGCCGACCGTCCGGCTCAAGGAAGCGGCCGGAACCGCCCGTGGCGAGCTGTATTCCGATGCCCTGAGTGCGCTCTTCGACATTCGTGAACCCGAGGAATGACCGCCCCCATTCGCGTTGCCACGCGCGGTTCGGCGTTGGCGCGTTGGCAGGCCCATCGAGTGGTGGCGCGCCTCGGGCGTCCTGGCGAACTCGTGATCGTGAGCACGCAAGGCGATCGCGATCGCACGAGCGCGATTCACGCGATCGGTGGCACCGGCGTGTTCGTGAAAGAAGTGCAAGACGCGGTCCTGCGCGGCGACGCCGACCTCGCGGTGCATTCCGCGAAAGACCTGCCGGCGGAGACCACCGACGGACTGATACTCGCGGCGGTTCCCGAACGCCTTGACGTGCGGGACGCGCTCGTGGGTTCGCGACTCGCGGACCTCCCCCCTGGTGCCACGATCGGTACCGGTGCGGTGCGCCGACGCGCTCAGCTCGCGGCCTACCGTCCCGATCTCACGTTTGCGGAGTTGCGCGGGAATGTACCGACCCGAGTTGAGCGAGCGCGCGATTTCGACGCGGTGGTGATTGCGCACGCCGCGCTCATCCGGCTGGAGCTGACCGAGTACGTCGCCGAGATCTTGACGACCGAGATGATGCTCCCGATGGTCGGTCAAGGTGCACTGGCCGTGGAGTGCCGTGAGGACGACTCGGTGAGCCGCGACGCATTGCGAGCGATCGACGACACGCGAGAGCATCGTGGCGTACGCGCAGAGCGGGCGTTCCTCCGTGGGTTGGGCGGCGGCTGCTCGATGCCGTGCGGCGCGTACGCGACCGTCAACGAGTCAGGTGGGTTGCATTTGGATGCGCTACTCGCGACCGTCGATGGGTCCACAGTGGTTCGCACGCAAGCCACGGGCGATGACCCGGAAGCACTCGGGACCATGGTGGCACGGCGGATCTTGGATGATCTCGGCGGAGCCGCGCTCCTCGTCAGCGACCCGAACCCCGACGAAACGTGTCGCGATTCCGTTGCCGGGACGACGGAATCGCGACACGTTTCGGGCGATCCGCGATGACGGTGTACTTGGTCGGTGCCGGGCCGGGCGACCCTGGGTTGATCACGGTGCGGGGCGCGGAACTGCTTGGGCGCGCCGATGTGGTGGTGTACGACCGACTCGCCCACCCGTCGTTGCTGAACCTCGCGCCGAGCGCGGCGCGCAAGATCGACGTCGGGAAAGCGCCCGGGCGCGTCGCGATGGACCAGGACGGCATCAACGCAACCCTCGTCGAGCACGGCCGGACCGGAGCGACGGTGGTTCGGCTCAAGGGCGGGGACCCGTTTGTGTTCGGTCGAGGTGGCGAAGAGGCCGAAGTTCTTATCGGCGCGGGTATTCCCTTCGAGGTCGTACCGGGGATTACGAGTGCGGTGGCCGCGCCCGCGTACGCCGGGATCCCCGTCACGCACCGAGGGTTGTCCACCCATTTCACGGTGGTCACGGGCCACGAAGACCCCACCAAGGGAACCACCGATACCGACTGGGCGTCGTTGGCTCGTGCGGGTGGCACGCTCGTCATCCTCATGGGAGCGGGCCGGCTCGAGTCGATCGTGGAGCTCTTGATCGAACATGGCCGCGACCCGGACACGCCGGTTGCGGCGGTGCGATGGGGCACGCGGCCCGAGCAGGCCACCACGCGCGCCACCCTCTCCACCATCACGGCACTCGGCGTGGAATCGCCGAGCGCGATCGTGGTTGGCGCCGTCGCGGGCCTCGACCTCACCTGGTTCGAAGCCCGGCCGCTCTTTGGACGCACCGTCGTCGTGACCCGAGCGCGTGAACAGGCGAGCACGCTGTGTCTTCGGCTGGAAGAGCTCGGTGCCTCGGTGATCGAGCTGCCGTCGATCGCGCTCGAGCCGTTGCCACTCGACCCGCCGCGCCTCAACAACGTCGCGTGGTTGGTGTTCACATCGGTGAACGGCGTCGACGGGTTCTTCGAGCGCGGCCTGAACGATCACGACCTCGATGTCCGCGCGCTCGCTGGGCTCAAGCTTGCCGCGATCGGTCCCGGCACGACAGCGGCGCTTGCCCGCCGCGGGATACGCGCCGATCTCGTGCCCGAGCGTTCCGTGGCCGAGTCGCTGCTCGACGCGTTTCCGCCGGCGCTGATTGGTGACCGCGTCTTGATCGCGCGCGCGGAACTGGCTCGTGACGTCCTTCCCGAGGGGTTGGAGCGACTCGGGTATGACGTCGAGATCTTGGCGGTGTACCGGACGGTCACGGCGACCCCGGACCCGTCTGATCTGGACGCGTTGCACTCCGGAGCGGTGGACGCGGTCACGTTCACCTCGGCGTCAACGGTGAACAACTTTTGCGATCTCGTTGGGGAGCTGCCCCAACCGGGACCGACGGTGGTGTCGATTGGACCCGTCACGACCGAGGCGGCCCAGCAACGTGGTCTCACCGTCGGTGCCGAAGCGGACCCTCACACCGTCGACGGCCTGGTCGCCGCGTTGCTCGCCGCCCTCGCGCCTGAACGTGATCGGTAACATCGAGCAGTGAGTTTCCCTGTCCAACGCCCGCGTCGCCTGCGCCGTACCCCTGCGTTGCGCCGTCTGGTTGCCGAAACTCGTCTCGGAGTGGACGATCTTGTAGCGCCGCTGTTCGTGAAGGAAGGCATCAGCGAACCGCAGCCGGTGGTCTCGATGCCGGGGGTCATGCAACACACGCAGGAGAGTGTGCGCACCGAGGTGCGGGCACTGGCCGATCTCGGAATCCCGGCGGTGATCCTCTTCGGGATTCCCGCGGCGAAAGATGCGCGAGGTAGCAGCGCGGACGCCGTCGACGGCGTGGTGCAGATCGCGATCCGTAACCTGCGCGACGACATTGGCGATGACCTCGTGGTCATGGCCGACGCGTGCCTCGATGAGTACACCGACCACGGACATTGCGGCTTGCTCATGGCCAACGGTGAGGTCGACAACGACGCGACCCTCGAACGGTACGCGGCGATTGCCGTCGCGCAGGCCGATGCCGGCGTGGATGTGGTCGCGCCGAGCGGAATGATGGACGGTCAGGTGGGAGCGATGCGCGACGCACTCGATGCAAGCCACCACCCCGACACCGCGATCTTGGCGTACTCCGCGAAGTACGCGTCTGCCCTGTACGGCCCGTTTCGGGAAGCGGCCGAGTGCGCGCCGGGGTTTGGCGATCGGCGCGGCTACCAGATGCAACCGGCGAATGCACGCGAAGCGCTGGATGAGGCTGCACTCGATGTGGCCGAAGGCGCCGACATGATCATGGTCAAACCTGCGCTGGCTTACCTCGATGTGATCGCGTCGTTACGCCAGTCTTTCGATCTGCCGTTGGCGGCGTATCACGTGAGCGGCGAATACGCGATGGTCAAGGCCGCCGCCGCGAACGGTTGGATCGATGGCGAGGCGGTTGCGCTCGAGCATCTCCTGGCGATCCGTCGCGCCGGTGCCGATTTCATCCTCACGTACTTTGCTCGTGATATCGCTGAATCCCTGAACCGCTGAACGGTGCCCGGCCGGGCCAAGAGGAGCGCCATGACTGACGATGCATTGCTGGCACGCGCGAACGCGTGTATTCCCGGCGGGGTGAACTCGCCGGTGCGCGCGTTCAACGCGGTCGGTGGTGCGCCCTTCTTCGTGGCATCCGCGCACGGTGCGGAGCTGGTGGACACCGAAGGCAATCACTACATCGACTACGTGCAGTCGTGGGGTGCCTCGATCCTCGGACACGCTGATCCGCGCATCGTCGAGGCGGTGCAGCGGGCGGCCGCTGACGGCACGTCATTTGGCGCGCCCACGGCTCGCGAGGTCGAACTCGCGGAAGCGATCTGCGATCGAGTCACCAGCATCGAAAAAGTGCGACTCGTGAGCAGCGGCACCGAGGCCGCGATGACCGCGGTGCGCCTCGCGCGCGGCGCAACCGGTCGGACCAAGATCCTCAAGTTCGCCGGGTGCTACCACGGCCACCTCGACTCGTTGCTGGTCGCCGCGGGTAGCGGTGTGGCCACCCTGGGGATCCCCGGCTCCGCGGGGGTCACCCCCGGCGCGGTAGCGGACACGGTGGTGGTGCCGTTCAACGACATCCCGGCGGTCGACGCGGCGTTCCTCGAACACGACTTCGCGGCGGTGCTCGTGGAGCCGATCGCCGCGAACATGGGTCTGGTTCCTCCCGCCCCGGGGTTCCTTGATTACCTCCGCAATCGCACCGCGGGTGTGGGCGCGCTGCTCGTCTTCGACGAAGTGATCACCGGTTTCCGGGTCGGTGTCGGTGGTGCGCAGCACCGATTTGGCATCACCCCCGACCTGTCGATCTTCGGCAAGGTGCTGGGGGGTGGGTTGCCGCTCGCCGCGGTGGGGGGTGTGGCCGAGGTGATGGATCACCTCGCGCCGTCGGGACCGGTCTACCAGGCGGGCACGTTGTCGGGAAACCCACTCGCGACCGCCGCCGGACTCGCGGCGTTGCATCAGCTGGACCAGGCTGCCTACGACGAGCTGGAACGTAAAACCGCGATGTTGGTGGCTGGGCTACGCGCTGCGTTCGCCGCCGCCGAGTTTCCCGTGCAGGTCACACAGGCGGCCACGCTCGCCGGGTTGTTCTTCGCACCCACGCCGGTCACGGATTACGCGCAGGCCCAACAGGCCGATCACGAGCGGTACGCCCGGTTCTTCCACGGCATGCTGGACCGTGGGGTGTATTTCGCTCCCAGCGGCTACGAGACCACCTTCGTTTCGCTTGCCCACACGGACGACATCATCAATCGCACCGTCGAACTCGCCGCGGAGGTCGCCGCGGAGGTCGCCGCGGAGGTCGCCGCCGGGCTCTGCAGGCGCACAGCGATCAGGTGACGGTGAACTCGTTCGCCATGCCCTTCATCGCGTGGGGTGTCCCGTCCGGGTCGGAGACGAAACACATCATCCCGTAGGTGCCGGGCTTCAAGTCGAGGGTGAGTACCTCGTGGTCCGTACCGCCCGCTGCCGCGAAGCCCGAAGACCACTGGCCCACGGTCTTGCTGTCGTCTTCGCTTTTCAACGCCTCAGCCAGCGTCACTCCTTCGGCGAGTTTCACCACCACCATGAAGTGGGCCTGTGCACCGTTGTTCGTCGCCACGAAAGACGTCGGTCCAGCCGCGACCGGCTCGTCGAACGTGAACTGGTATTCGGACATCGCAACGTCGACCTGGGCCGCCGCCGGATCGACCTCGCGGGTTGCGCCGGCGCCGGGTCCTTCGTCGTGGGGGATCTTGCAGTTCTGGGTCTCCCACGCGTTGATCTGGGCGATGGCAGCCTCCACGTCGTCAGCTGCGAACGCGTTGTACTGCGCAACCGTGTCGGACCCTGCGGCGATCAACTTCGGAGCCGCAACATCGATCGGCGCACTGATGTCGGCCGGGGCGCTGTCCTTGAGAACCTGGAGCTGCTTCGCCGTCGGGAACCCGTCCTGGCCGGCCAACTTCCAGGCCGCGTCGCAATACGCCTGGAACTCCGGACTCACCTTCGGATGAGTCGTGGTACTCGTCGTGGTACGTGACTTCTCCGACGACTTCTTTTCGTCGGAACTACACGCGCTCACGCCGATCGCAAGCGCGCACACCCCAGCAATAAACCCACGTCGAATCCGATACCGATTACCCATGTTCTTCCCCTCCCAGAGACCAGCCCGGTGACCGTCCTCAGGGCAGCTTTCAACGGGCGGCGGTTCCGAACAAGGGTGTGAGCAGGCAACCAGCTGGTGGTGCTGGCACCACCAGCTACTCGGGTCCGTCGCCCTGGCGACGTTGGCGCACGCGATCCATGTAGAACAGCGAGCCGAGGAACAGGAAGAAGAACACGACCAGGAGGACGAACGCGAGGCCGCCACCGCCGCCTTCACCGCCGGCGTCGACGAGTTGTCCGTCGCTACACCCGGCGGTCACCACCGTGAGCAGCGCGGCGATGACCCAGGTACGAGCGGTGGGGGCGAAGCGAAACGTCACCAGACTCCTCAGACAGTCTCGGGGTCGCGGGTGGCCGCGGCCTTGGTGATGGCTTCGGCCTCATCCGCCACTTTGGCGGCTTGGTCTTGGAGATCCCTCTCCCGCCACTGCAAACAGAGCAAGCAGAGCCCGAGGAGCAGTCCCGATGCCAGGAACGCCACGAACGGCGGTACCCGCAATGAGCCGAGATCCCGCTCCAAGACGATGATCTGGCGGGTGTCGTCCGCACACTGCGGTGCGGGTGGTTTTGCCCCGAACGGCACCTCCTTCACGGAGAGCGCCGGGTCGGTCTTACACGTGGTGATCACCGCGTACAACGGATCGTGGAGACTCACGTGGACCCAGGGGAACCCGTCGCCCAACGAGACCTTGAACTGGCTGAAGATCTCGCCGCCACCTGTGACCTGATTCTTGGTGACGAGATAGCCGGTGGCATCGGTGTAGATCGCAAACTTGCCGCCCGCACCTGCCAGGTTCTCGCCCGTGAGCTCGTTCTTGTTGATAATCAGGTTGGTGTCGACCGATGCCTTGAGGTTGGTCACGTCGGCTTCGCTGGCGGCGCGACCCTCGGTGTTGATTTTCTGGACGGCGGGGATCTTCGACCGCGCAACATCTCCGGTGTCGATCTTCTCCACGGCCACCCATTGCGGGATGCGACCCTTGAGGGTGTTGACCGGTGATGGGTTGGTGAGCCAGAGCAATGAGAGCAACAGCATCAGACCAGCCAGACCGGCCGAAGCGATGAGGAAGCCGAGGCGGCTCCCCATGTTGGTGGCGAGGAGCAGATACGGCGTTCCACAGAACAGCGCGACCGCGGAGATGACGACCAGCACGCCGAGAATGGTCGGGTACCAGAGGTCGCGGTTCTTGATGCCCTCGTTGGCGAGGATGGTCAATGCGTGCACGATCCGCTCCTAGAGGCTTCGCTCAAACGCAACGATGGCCTCGATTTGGGCCTTGGTGAGGATCTGGCCGAAGTGCGCCATGCGTCCCGATGAGATACCGCGCACGCCGTAGCCCTTGTTGGCTTCGACGCCTTCGGAGACCCAGTCGTACTGCTTTCGGGCGCCCGGTTCACCCGGGAACTGATCGGTGGTCGCACCGTCGCGCAGCGATGGACCGTAGGCGCCGCTGCCGGTGGGTGAGGGCATGGGGACGAATCCGTTGCTCGGTTCGAGGGTCGACCAACCCTTGGTATGACAGCGGGCGCACTGCGTGTTGAAGAGGAGCTCGCCCTTGCTCATCTTGGCCACGCTGGCTGCGTATTCCTGGGATCGCGTGATGCCGGTGGTGTAGGCGTCGATGCGACCTTGGTAGAGGGACCGCTGCGCGTCGGTCTTCGAAGCGGCGAGACCGGCCTGCGCGGCGGCGAGGCCGGTGCGGGCCTTGTCTTCTTGGCCGTTGACGGACTTCTTGAAGGCGGCGATCTTCTTCGTGGCCTGGGCCTGTGCAGCAGCCGGACTGATCTGGATGCTCTTCAGATAGGCGACGAGGTCGCTGATCGCCTGGTCGTTCTTCGGACCTCCACCCGCTACACCCCACGCCGGCATTGGACTGCCCGGTCGGCCGTAGATGAGGATCTGAGTGATCTGCTGCTCTGCGCGCGTGCACCCTGCCGACTTCGTGGTCACTTCGGCGGAGGTGCACTCGACGTATCGGTACATCACGTCGTTCAGGGAGGGGACGGCCCAGATCTCGGATACCGGCGCGGCCTTCGGATCACCCTGCGCTTCCGGGGTCAAGACGAAGTCCTTGGCGCCACCGCTCCCGTCGGCACCGTGGCAGTTCGCGCACTGCAGCGACTTGGCGCTGTTGAACGCTTCCATCGACGGGTTGGCGTACAACGTGGCGCCCCGCTCGATGGCCCGCTCCTCGAACCCGATTTGCTCTTGGTCTTGGCGGCTGGGCTCGAGCAGCCAGTAGAGCGGAAGGACCACGGCAACGATGGTGGAGAACAGCAGCGCCCACCGCAGTACGCGGGTGAGGTGACCGTCCTCCAGGACGTTGTCGTCGTAGAACGGCGTCTGGTTTGCGGGAGTCTTCTCGTTCGGCTCGCGCCGAACCGAGAGGACCTTGGCGCCGACGACTACCAGGATCACGATGACCGCGGCGACATTGATGAGGATCAGGAGGGTGCGCAGGGTCACAGTTGCCTCTTCGGAGCTCCTGGATGCGGGTAGGACGAGAAGTGGTTCAAACGCACGGGGGGCCTTCGGCACCCTGGCTCGTGGTGTCGGTACCGATCGGAGGGCCGGTGACGGCCACACCCGAGGTGTCGATGGTGATCTTGCTGCCGGAAATGGTCACGATCCAATGGTCGAGGCCGCGCGGTGCGGGCCCACCCTTCTTCTCGCCGACCCGGCTGTACTTCGAACCGTGACACGGGCACTCGAACCATTGCGAGGTCTGACACCAGGGAACGCGACAGCCCAGATGCACGCACTTCTGGTAAATGGCAACGATGCCCTGTTCCATGCCGGGGACCACAAGCGCGTATTCAGCGACCTTCTTGGCCCTGGCGACGTCGGCCTTCGGGTACGGCTGGAGGTACGTACGAGCGGCGGGCACGTAGTAGGGCGCCTTGGTGGCGTCCCAGATGGCCTGGATGTCGGCGAAGCTCGCGCCGGCGTCGATCTTGCCACCGAAACCACCAGAGGACTTTGCGAACAGGAACGCGATCGCGGCAATGCCGAAGGTGCTCACGCTCAGGGTCATCGTGGCCAAGATGCCGCGGTTGAAGAACTGACGCCGGCTGACCTGAATCTCTTCGTACTCGGCCGGGGTGTATTCGGCCACGCCGGTGGAACCGCGCGTGGCCGGGGTACCGCCGATGTTGTCGCGGGTCTCTCCGGCGCGGGCCCGAGCATCGCCGGCGGTCGTGTCATCGGCGATCGTGGCGAGGCTGGTGTCACTCGACTTGGTCTCGGCCGTCAGCGTCCCGGTCGTGTGACCCGCGGCGTCGGTGGACCGCCGCCGCGCGGAGGCGAAGACGGTGATCGCCGCGAGGAGGATCACGATCGGGATTCCGATGAGCAACGCGGTGTTCACGGGTGATCCTTACAGCTCGAAGAAGATGCCGTCGTTCCAAGGGAAGACGAAGTTGAAACCCGCCCCTCGGAAGAACGATCCAATGATGACAAGGACAGCCCAGAACATGAGAAAGATGGTGAACAGCGAGATCGCGAACTTGCGGTCTTCGGGCTTGTTCGACGGGTTGGAATCAACGTACGGAGCCATCATGAGCAGGAACAGTCCCATGCCCGGAATGGTCACACCGGCGACCATCGGGTGGAACATCGTGAGCAGCTCCTGCAGGCCAAGGAAATACCACGGCGCCTTCGACGGGTTCGGCGTCTGGTTCACATCGGCGAGCCCGAGGAGCGGGGCGCGCACGATGGCCGAGAAGATGAGCACCATCGCCATCATGGACAGCGCGGCCGCGAACTCCACGACGAGCAGATGCGGCCAGGTGTGGACCTTGTCTTGCGCCTCGGCCCGAGTTTGCTGAATCGACCCGGACTTCACCACGGTCAGTAGGCGTTGTGTGTGTCCGCCCGGCCCGGTACCTACCGGTGCCGCGATCGGGGCACCGGCGGTGGCGGTGGCGGTGGCAACTCCGCCACCCGCGGCCGCGCCGCCGGCCTTGGCTTCCTTACGCTTGCGAGAGCGCTCGAGCAGATGGGCCGGGACACCGCCCTTGTCCTCGGTGATGACGCCCTCGTCTGAGGTGCTGGCGGCAATCGGCGCAGGCGTCTCGGCCGGGGTCTCGCCGCCCGCGTCGGCAGGGACGTCGGTCGCGGGGGCGTCATCGGCTGCTTCACCGCCGGGCAAGCCCAGTTGTTTGCGGCGTTCGGCGCTGCGCTTGAGTAGGTGTTCCGGGACTTCAGCCATGAGTCAGTTCCTCTCCGGCCTACAGCGGTCCACTGATGCCGCCATCCTTACGGACGCGCCAGAAGTGAATCGCCATGAAGATCACGATGATGAACGGCAGCAGCAGCACGTGCAGCGTGTACCAACGCAGCAACGTGTCGCCGGAGATTTCCTTCGCGCCGAGGAGCGCGTAGCGCATCTGACCACCGAAGACGGGCGTGTAGCCCATCATGTTGGTGCCGACGGTCACCGCCCAGAGCGCAAGCTGGTCCCACGGGAGGAGGTAGCCGGTGAAGGAGAGCATCAGCGTCAGGAGCAACAACACCACGCCGATGACCCAGTTGAACTCCCGAGGGGCCTTATACGCGCCGTGGTAAAAGACGCGACTCATGTGCAGGAACACCGTGAGCACCATGAGATGCGCTCCCCATCGGTGCATGTTTCGGACCAGTGATCCGAACCACACTGCAGTTTCGAGCTGCTGGACGTTGGTCCAGGCGGCGGCTTCGGTGGGACGGTAGAAGAACATCAAGAAGATGCCGGTGACGGTGAGCAAGATGAACAGGAAGAACGACAACCCGCCGAGGCACAGCGTGTAGCTGACCTTCACGGCGTGGCGCTTCACCTTCACCGGGTGGAGGTGGTACAGCACGCTGTTCATGATCACGTACGAGCGGTTCCTCGGGCTATCGGTGTAGCCCTTCCGGAAGATGGAGCCGGGGCGAATGATGGACGTGACAACTTGGGAGTTGCCGACTTTGTCGCCCATCTCCTTGGCGCGCGCGCTCAGCTTCACGCCGATGCCGTCGCTGTTCCCATTGCTCCCGGTGCCATTGGCCACGAGTGCCTCTCCTTACCGTCGTCTGTTCTCAGTGATGGTGCAGTGGTGCTTTAGAAACGCACGCCGTAGCTGTAGCCGTGGCGGTTGGTGCGGGTGTGGGGATCTCCCAAGGCGTCGAGCGGAGCGAGCTTGCCCAAGATGATGACACCAGTGGGGCATCGATCCACGCAAAGTGCGCAACGAGTGCAGACGTCTTCGTCCACGATGAACGCAACGTGGTCGCGAGGGTCCTCGCCGGGCCGTTCGGTGCCAACTGCGGCATCGATTGCGCCGACGGAGACCATGTGGATGCACTTCCACGGGCAGATGTCGACGCAGCCCTCGCACATGATGCACTCGGCTTGGTCGATGTGCAGGAATTGTTTGGGCTTGACCGATTGGGTGAGGAAGGCCGCGTCGACCTCCTGGAGCACGTAGTCGGTCGCGAACTCCGGCATCGGCGGGTTCGCATCGGTCTTGGCCATGTTTAAGCCTTGGCCTTGAGGGGTCGACCGAATCGGGAGGTGCCTGCGGCAATCGGCTCGCGCTCGGCGAACTCAGACTGCGTGGGGCGCTTCTGCCACATCACGAACAGTGCAATGTTGAGGCCGAAGAAGATGTTGTAAATCACGACGACGAGGATGTCGCGCATGCCGTGCTGCAGGTCGAGAGAGAAGGGCCAGTTCCACGACTTGATGAAGGGGATTGCGGTGGTGGACTTGATGAGGTACCGGTTGGTGGAGAGTCCCCAGTACTTGTCCGACACGGTGATGAACTCGTGCGGGATGATGGCGTAGCAGAGGAGGAAGAGGGCGAACACGTAGATCGCGCCTGACATGGCTTCGGCCCAGGTGGTGGGTCGGTCGGGCTTCGGCGTGCGCATCTTCCGGACGGCGATTCCGAGCATCACCAGTGCGATCAGGGTGAACCAGATGAGCCGACCGTTGGGCGCGAGGAAATCGATTCCGAACCAGTTCCCCAGGTTGCGTAGAACGTTCGGCATGGACCGGTTCTCCTCCTCGGACCGAGCCGACATCCCCCTCGATGTCTGGCTCAGCGCCAACTTCCGGGCGTTTCTCTACCACGGTAGATCGCGGGCGTACACATCGTGCGATCAAGCGATGGGCATTCTTGCCGATGGGTTCCTCGAGTCGGGTATTTCGCCGGGCACCCGGGGCGGTGTGACCCGAGCGGCAACGGCGTGAGACGATGTCCCTCGTGTCTGAACCTCGCGTTGGCAACCGGCCCGCGACCGATAGTGGCGCGACCGATAGTGGCGCGACCGATCGCCGCGTACCCGCTCGGGTCGACGTCCTTGTCATCGGCGCGGGCCCTGCCGGCGCCGCGGCCGCCTACTGGTTGGCCGAGCAGGGCCATTCGGTGCTCGCGGTGGAAAAGAAGACGTTCCCGCGGGAGAAGACCTGTGGCGACGGCCTTACGCCGCGTGCGGTGAAGCAGCTCACGGATATGGGCTTGGCTGATCCGTTGCGAGACTTCCACCGCTACGAAGGTTTGCGGTCGATCGCGCACGGCATCACCCTGGAACTCACTTGGCCCGACCACCCCGACTTCCCGTCGCACGGGTATGTGGTGCGGCGGCGAGACCTCGATCAGATGGTCGCCGACCGCGCGGTGAAGGCTGGAGCAACGGTGTGGCAGGGCTCTGAGGCGACTGCGCCGGTCGTGGAGGCCGGCTTGGTCACCGGGGCGACGATCTATCGCAAGGAAACCGGTATTACCGAGACCATTCGAGCTAAATACATCGTGGTGGCCGATGGGGCGAACTCTCGGTTCGGGCGGGCGCTCGGTACCGCTCGGGACCGCACGTACCCGATGGGCATGGCGATTCGCGGCTATTTCACCAGTCCATACCATGATGACCCGTGGATCGAGTCACACCTCGATCTGCGGGACCGGGATGGCAACCACATGCCCGGCTACGGCTGGATCTTCCCCGTGGGCGACGGCACGGTGAACGTGGGCGCCGGGTTATTGGACACCTTCACCGGGTTCAAGGCGATCAATACTTCCAAGCTCATGGACGCGTTTGTGGCCACTGCGCCCAAGCGCTGGGGCATCTCGCCCGAGACATCGTGTGGCCCACCGACCGGCGGCAAGCTCCCCACGGGGGGTTCCGTATTGCCCAAGGTGGGGCCCACCTGGATCGTCGCCGGCGATGCCGCGGGATCCATCAACCCCTTCAATGGCGAGGGAATCGCGTACGCGTATGAGACGGGCCGGATGGTGGCCGAGACGGTGGATGAGGCGCTCCGAACCGGTGACGGCCTGGCGTTGGCCCGCTACCCGGACCGGCTCGACGAGATTTACGGCCTGTACTTCAAGACGGCTCGGATTTTCGTGAAGATCATCGGCAACCCTGCGGTCATGCGCGAACTCACCCGCGTCGGCATGCATTCGCACACTCTTATGGAGTGGGTGTTGCGCATTATGGCCAATCTCCTCAGACCGGACGAGATCGGTCCGGCCGAGGCGGCCTATGCCGCGATCGAAGTCTTGGTGCGAGCGCTCCCGGAGCCCTCCGCGCGGCGAACTTCCGGGTTGAGTCAGCCGCGCGTTGTTCCGATACGCGGGTAATGGTGGCACTGGAGACGGCCGGATCATGGCCCGACGTTGGTCGGCTGATCCTGCTCAACGAGAATCTTGGTGGGCACGCCACCATGCATCTCCACATCTACCGAGCGCTCGCGGAGCACCCGGAAATCGATGTGGTCCCACTCGATCTTCCGCCCCGGTCCCTCGCTCGCCGAGTCGCGGGAGTGCGCATCCCCGGCTTGAGCGCGTTGGACGCGGATTTGGCTCCGGTGCGGGCGCAGCTTGCGTCATCCGTGACGGCGCACCGGATGTTGCGAGCCGCGATTGCATGGGCTCCGGTCGGTGCGATTCACGCCTACTCCCAGCACGTGGTACTCCGGTCGGTCGACCAACTGCGAGCGTATCCGTCGGTGATTTCCACCGACGGGTCCGCGGCCCAGAATGCGGTGCAGCTTCCCTTCCGTCACCCGGCGCGCTTCACACCGTTGACCGCACGGGTCGGCGAACATTTCGAGGCGCGGGTCTTCGACGCGGCGACGATCATCGTTGCGCAGTCCGAGTGGTGCGCGGACGCGATACGCGATCGTTACGAGCTCGGACCGGATCGTCTCCGGGTGATCCCGTTCGGGATAATCCCCCCGGTACCCCCACTCGCCGCCGAGATCGACCCCGCGGCGCTTCCCGAGGTGACCTTCACGGGCAACTCGATGGAACGCAAGGGCGGTATGGCGTTGTTGCGCGCGTTTCGATCGCGCCTGCGGGGGAAGTGTGTGCTCAACCTGGTGACGCGTGATCCGATCCCGCCCGAGCCAGGGGTACGCGTGTTTACCGATGTGACTCCAGGCGATCCTCGTCTGATCGCGATGTTGGCGCGCTCTGCTGTCTTCGCGTTACCGAGCGAGATCGACAAGTCGCCGTACTCCGTGCTCGAGGCGATGTTCGCCGGACTCCCCGTGGTGTCAACCCCCGTCGGCGGCATTCCGGAAATGGTGATCGATGGCACCACCGGTCTGCTGGTTCCACCGGGTGATGACGTTGAGCTGGCGAACGCGATCGAACGGCTCTTGGCCGACGACGAAATGCGCACCCGCATGGGTCGCGCCGCGCAGGACTTGGCCCACGCCCGCTTCGATGCCCGCAAGACCACTGCGGCGCTCATCGATGTGATCGCCGACGCTCGCGCGATCCGCGCTTCCTAAGGAACCGGAGCGTCGGGGCTCTCGATGCCGAGCTGGGCGAGGATTGCCTCGGACGGTTGGAGTGTTCGGACGGCGCGGGCGATGACATCTTCCACCGTGGGTGGGTCGCGGCGGTCGAGACGGCCGAGGGCACGGGCGAGTTGCGTTTGGACCTGGGGGTCGAAGATGACCAGCGCGGTGTCGGCCCCGGTGTCGTCGCCGGTGGCCGGGCCGGTGGCCGGGCCGGCTGCGGGGACGAGGTCTTCGTCGCGCACACCGAGCAGCGTGGCGATCGCGATCGGCGAACCGTCGAGCCGTTCCGCCGCCACGTAGGCGAGCGCAACGCAGTGCTTGCACACTGCGCCATAAGGACAGGTGCACTTCGCGGTGATGGGAACGCCGATCAGCAATCCGGAGTCGTCGATCTCGGCGCGCAAGCCCGGCGAGCCACGCGCCGGGATCCCGCTGGCGGGATCCGGAAGGCTGTGACGGAACGCCGCGATGAGTCGATCGCGGTGCTCGATGGGAACAGTGCAAGCGAGCGTCACTGAATATGGATCCGAAGCCGAGCCCTGAATCGTCGCGTGGATACGGCCGGGCTCGATGGTCATGGTGATGGTTTGTCCGTTGCGTGCGTAGCTGCGGCCGCGGGTAGCAACGCCGGTATTTACCCGCTCGACGACCCGGCGGACGATCTCGGCTCCGAGGCTGCGAACATCTGCGCCGACGCCGGGACCGCGCAGCTTGCCGCTCGCGACCAGGCCGCCTTCTACCGGAAGCGCGGGCCCCCAATCATCCCACCAACTCATGGTGCCGACCCTTCAGCCGTCGTGCTCATTCGCCGGTCGCTTGCGCAATGTCGAGGGCGACGAAGGTTGCGAGCTCGGCCGGGTCGAGCGCGGTGATCATGGTTTCGGTGCTCGTGATCACTGAACCGGCCAACGCGCGCTTCGATTCGATGATGGCCGCGATCTTCTCTTCGATGGTTCCGGGGCACACGAGGGTGTGTACTTCCACGCCGCGTGTCTGGCCGATCCGCCAAACGCGGTCCGATGCCTGATCTTCGACCGCGGGATTCCACCATCGGTCGAAGTGAATCACGTGGTTGGCACGTACGAGATTGAGGCCGGTACCGCCGGCGCGCAACGACACCGCCAGGACGCCAGGTCCTTGTTCCTCACTGAAGCGTTCGACGATGGCATCGCGACGGGCACGGGGAACGCCACCGTGCAGGATTGGAACGGGAAGCTCGAGCTCCTGGGCCACGTGCGCGGCGAGCCGCTTGAGGAATCCCGCGTACTGGCTGAAGATCACCACGGCTTCGTCTTCGGCCACGATCTCGCTGGCGAGTTCCACGAGCCGATCCAGTTTCCCGGAGCGGCCTGCGAGATCGGAGGTGTCGGACTCGATGAGGCTGGCCGGGTGGTTGCAGATCTGCTTCAACTTCGCGATACCCGCGAATACATGGAGGCGGCGGCGCTTCTGATCCTTGGCCTCCTCCACGTCGTCCAACATCGCGGCGGCGGTGGCTTCGTAGAGCGCGACCTGTTCGCCGGTGAGCATGCAGTCGTCCCTCACCACAATGCGCTCGGGAAGCTCATCCGCGATCCCGGGGTCGGTCTTCGTACGGCGGCAGATGAAAGCCGCGACCCGCGCTCGGAGATGCGCGAGGCGGGCGTGATCTTCGGCTTCGTCTCCGGTCATGCGGTACTGCTCCGCGAACGCGGTACGCGAGGACAACAGCCCCGGGTTCGCGAACGTCATGATGCTCCACAACTCTTCGATGTGATTCTCCACCGGGGTGCCGGTGGCTGCGATGTGGTGGCGCGCGGTCAGGGCGCGCGCGGCCTTCGCGGTGGCGGTCTGCGGGTTCTTCACGGCCTGCGCTTCATCGAGGATCACTCGGTGCCAGGGAATCTGCGCGAGACGATCGTCGCGCCGCAGCAAGCCGTAACTCGTGATCACGATGTCGGCATCGGCCGCGGTGGGCACCGGGTCGCCGCGGGTGCCACCGTGATGGATAACAACCCGGAGCCCTGGCGTGAACCGCTCGGCTTCGCGCATCCAGTTTCCGACCACCGATGTGGGAGCGATCACCAAGGTGGGGCCGGAGCGATCGTGGGCCACCAACGCGAGCAGCATCGCGGTCTTCCCCAGGCCCATGTCGTCCGCCAGGATGCCGCCGAGTTCGTTGCGCTCCAGCCACACCAGCCAATCGAGACCGTCGCGTTGATAGTCGCGCAGGGGAATCTTCATGAGATCCGGGAGCGGTACTCGCTCGCCGGGTTCCGGAGTCCAGTTGCCGAGGAGTGCCCGTGCGAGCCAACTATCGGACGGGATGTCGATGTCGAGGGTGGACTCTTCGTCGTCTTGCGCGTCGGCCGCAGCTTCGAGGACCGTGGCCGCGTCCACATTCCCGAGCCTGCGGACGAACGCGGCAATGCGAGCGCGTTCACCATCGGCCAGGTACGCCCACTTACCGCCGAGCGAAACCAGATCGTGCTGCGAACGCGCCAGTGCGTCGAGCTCGGCGGGGGTGAGCATCTCGCCGTCGACACGGACGTCGCCGGAGAGCATGAGGCTTGCCACATCGAGACCGGCGGGGCGACCCTGCACCTCATAGCGGCGGGTGGAGGAACGACGGCGACCGAGGTGCGCGGGCAACAGGACGGAGATCCCCGCGGCGTCGAGCCGCGGGGCCACCCTTTCGACGAGCTGGATCACATCGGCGATTTCGAGGGTGCACGGACCCGGTGTGCGATCACTGAGTGCGTCCCACGCCCGGCCGACGGCGGCCCATTCGAGCTCGATCAAGGAGGCGACGTCGTCGACGCTCACGCCGAGCGCGGTGGCTGCACGATCGATGGTGTCGAGGTCCTCGGCGTCGATCTCGGCGATGACGGTGGTGGCGCGGCGCGCCTGGAGACAGGGGACGAGAGTGAAGCCGTCGGCGGGATCGTCGAGGCGTAACACGATACGTGCCCCAGCCCGACTTCGCGCCTGGACGCGTGCCGTCCACCGTTGGAAGGTGGGCGTGAGTTTTCCGGACGCGAGTGGCTCGGGAATGGGACCAATGGAATCGGTCGTGAGCGTGTGCACCAGGTACGCGCCGAGTTCTTCGGCGTCAGGATGCACCGCTACCGAGCGGGTCACCGCGGTCTCGAGGTCATCGTCGGAGTTGCGATCGGGTGCGGCGGTCCAACCGACCGCGATGTTCGGGACCGCACCGGGGAGTACCCGGCCCGCGCTCACGGTACGAACCGCGGCCACGAAGACCTCGAGGAGGGTGCCCAACGCAGGCGTCACCGGCCAGCCGGTGGTGATGATTGCTCGGAGCGCGGTGGCCTCGTCCACCGAGACGGTCCATCGGCGTTCGAACCCCGTGGGCGCGACCCAGAACGACCGAAACATCGGCCGGGCGCGTGTGCCGATGATCGCGGCGAGCTCGGGGTCGGGGTGACGGATCCCCTCGTCGGGATCGGTGAGGATCCAGAGTTCTCCGCCGTCGAGCCGGGCGTCGAGCACGACTCGGGTCTCGGTAGGCACGACCGTCGACGGTATCGGGCCGACGGCCACCGGTCCGATTGGAGCCCGCGCGGGGGTTGGTCTCAGCAGCCCGTTGCGTCACGCAACGAGCGACACGCGGGGTCATTCGGGCGCTCGAGGACGGGTGTTTCCGTTACCTCGTGCCGGGGAGATCGGCGAGGTTGAGCTTGGCGCGCTCCGCGGCCAAGGTGCCGCTCGCCCAACCGGCGGCATCGCGGCCACCTCGCGGCCGAGTTTCGCTGAGTTTCCCGAACTGTTCGGTGACCGCATCGTCGACCGCGTCCTCGCGGGCTGCGAGTACCGGTACGAGCGATGTGCCGATGTCGGCAGTGGCCGCGGCGGTTACGTGGGCATTGATCTCGTCGAGACGCTCGCCCACGCGGTGCGCGTACGCCAGCAGAAACGCGGTCCGAAAGCCGCTGCTGCGGGCGCGGGCGCCGGACTCGGCGGCTGCCGCGCTGGCCTGCATCGCGCTCTGAGCCTGGACGAGGAGCGAGGTGAACAGGATCTCGGTCGCAGCAAGATCGGAGGGAAATCCCACGATGGTGGAGAGGCCGTGCTCCGGGATCCGGACGGCCCGGCACCGTGAATGCGCGGCCACGATCTGACAGAGCAACGACTTCGCGTCGGCATAGGGATCATCGATGGGGATACGAATCGTGACGGGTTGATCGGAGTTCGTGGTGCGCGCCGAGAGCATGGCCGCGTCGATCGAGTAGCGCGCCATCAGCTCTTGGGCCTTGGCGGTGAATGCCTCGGCCTCGGCCACGAAGTCGGTGGACTCAGCCTTGGCGAGGAGCGCGCGCACGCGATCGAGCATGGGATCGTCGAGGCGGGTATTCAGATCGATGAGGTCCGCGGTACCGGTTCCCGGCGGCGGGATGAGCACCGTCATCGCGCGCAGATTCGCGATCGCCCTGAGCATGTCGAGCAGCAGACCGAGGAACGCGAACTGGTCGATCGTGCTGCCTTCGACCCAGTGCACAATCCAATCGGGGTCAACGGGCGAGGGAAGCCGCAGTGCTTCGAGTTGGGTAGCCCATCGGGGATCGAGGGTGGCGGGGTCGCGGGGCGCGTGGTCGTTCGCGATCAGGCCCAGCGCGAGCCTGGCGCCGGTGGCGTTGGAGCCGCGCTTCATTTGGCGGTACAACTCGGTGGGTTGCCAACCGTTGCGCCAGGCCGACGGCACTCGGCGCAGCAGGCAGGCTTGCGCGCCCCGCGCAATGAGCGCGGGATGGCACACCAGCAAGGCATCGAAGCCGCGTTGCTCGGCGGCGCGGTTCGCCGCGGTGAGCGCAGTGGCTTCGAAGAGGCGTTCGATCTCCTCCGCGTTGAGCGGGCGACGATCGCCGGCCCCCGGCGGGTTGGGCTGAGAAATCCCGGGTTCGCCCTGGTCCTGGTTGGTCTGGTCCTGGTTGGTCCGGCCCTGGTTGGTCTGGTCCCGGTTGGTCCGGCCCTCGTTGCCCCGGGCAGCTCGGTCGCGCTGCTTCTCCCGTCGCCGCATGCGGTTGTTCTTTCCCATCTCGCGCACGGTACCGGGCCGGTGAGACCATCGAATGGTTGTGAGTGAGCGCACGATCGGAGATGCGACCTTCGACCACGATGGTTCGAGAGCCCGCGGTGACGGCTCGACCCTTATGGGATTCGGTCTGATCCCTAGTGGATCGGCGAGGATGCCGAGATGCTCGTGATTCTCGTGCCGCCCTCTGAGGGCAAGGCCATGGGCGGAGATGGTCCGGGATGGACGCCTGAGTCCGGTCGGTTCTCTGAGCTGGCGCCGCGCCGGCTGCGAGTGGCGAACGCGCTGAAGCGCGCCCGCGGCGGGAACGCGCGGATGCTGGGCGCGACGGGTGATCTCTTGGCGGTGTCGCGGGTTGCGAATCGCGCACTCGTCGGTGCCCCCACCATGCCTGCACACCAACGGTTCACTGGCGTGGTCTGGGAACACGTCGCCGTCGATGAGCTTGGCGCGCGCGGCCGGGCCCGAGCGCACGACGGGATGATTGTGGTTTCCGCGGTGACCGGGCTCTCCGCATGGGACGATCCGGTGCCGGATTTTCGGTTGAAGCTCTCGGCATCGTGCCCGCCAATGGGTCGGTTGGCCGCGTTTTGGCGGGATCCGCTCTCCGCGGTGCTCAACGATCACCTCGCAGGGCACACCGTGGTGGATCTGCTCCCCAACGAACACCGCGAGGCCTGGAGTCCCGACCCGAGTCGGTATGAACTCGTGCGTCCGGTGCTCGCCACCGCGGATGGGAAACCGGCCGGGCACGCGGGCAAGGCGGCAAAGGGAACGCTGGCCCGCGCATTGCTGGAGTCCGGAAACGTTGGGCGGACCCTCGAACGCTTCGACCCGGGCGAGTTGGTGCTCGCGGTGGAGGAGTATTGACCCGAGCTGCGGAGATTGTGGCGGGTTCTCCGCGAGGAGTACGGTCCTGCACCCGCAGTCTGATTTGACCGGGTTCTGGGGAGACAGCATGCACGTCCACCTTCGCCGCAGTGTGATTGCCGTCGCGGTGATCAGCATGTTGATCCTCGCCGCGTGCAAGCCCTTCGACCCGTTCCGCCCGCCCTCGAAGTACGCCGAGGATCGGGCGCGGTACATCCTGCCTCCCGGCAACTACGGCGGCTTGGTGACCACCGACGAGTCGCGCGACCAACTCCCGCTCTACGACGCGCTCACGCCGCTGCGGGGCAAGGTCACCGATACCGACATCAACAAGTACTTCCTCCCGGAAGACTTCAAGCCGGTTGGAGCGACGCGTGAGGAGCCCACGGGTCGGCCGGGCACCACCATTCAGTACGACGATTTTGGTGTGGCCCACGTGACGGGCGTAACCCGTGCCGATCTCGCGTTCGGCGCAGGTTGGGTGACGGCGCGCGATCGCGGGTTGTTGTTGCAGCTCGGCCGCGGTCCGGCGCGCGTCGCAGTGGCCGATGTACCGGGCATCAACGCGTTCGGTCTCGTGACGAGCGCGCAGGCGTTCATTCCGAGTGCGGCCACGGAACAACTCGTCACTGATCAGGTGCAACTCATCATCGATACCTACGGCGATCGAGGCCGCGAGATGATCGCGGAACTCCAAGCCGAGGCCGACGGCATGACCGCCTACTTCAGGGCCAGCGGGAGCACCGAGGCGCCCGCGACCGTCAACGACGTGATCGCGACGGCGGCGTTCATCGGATCGATTTTCGGCGCGGGTGGTGGCGCAGAAGCATCGAACGCGGAGTTCCTGTCGAAGTTGCAGAACCGCCTCGGCGCCGATCGCGGGACATCGGCGTGGAACGACGCGATGTTGTTCGACGATCCGGAGGCCCCCACCACGATCACGAAGCGGTTCGACTATCCCGTCCTCACCGGCGGGCCGGTCACCGGTGCCGCCACCATCGACGAAGGCTCGGTGATTTCAATCAATCCGCGCGTGACCGCACCCGTGGGAGATCCGGCCGCGACCGCGGCCGCTCCGCCCGCGTCGGCTTCCGGGCTCACGCCGGCCGCGTCTCCGATCGACCCGCAACTTGCGGCCGAGGCGCCTACGTATCCCGCGGCGGGCCCGGTGCCCGCGAAGCATGCATCGAATTTCCTCGTGGTCGATCCCCGCCGTACCAAGACGGGAAACACCGTCGCCGTCATGGGGCCTCAGCTCGGTTACTACTACCCGGAAATCGTCCAGCAGATCCATCTCTCCGGACCGGGCATCGAGGCGCAGGGTGTGGCGGTGCCGGCGATGGCGATGTACCTGTTGATCGGCCGCACGCCCGACTACGCGTGGAGTCTCACCTCGGCCAGCCACGACGTACGCGACGTGTTCGCGGAGCAGCTCTGTAACCCCGACGGCTCCGCACCCACCCGTGCGTCCACCAACTATCTGTTCAACGGTGTGTGTCGTCCGTTCGAAATATTCGACGCCGGCACGCTCAACGGCACGCCGATCCGCTACCCGGTCTCGGTGCACGGTCCGATGATCGGGACCGCACTCTCCGGCGGCAAGCCGATTGCGCTCACCCGCAAGCGGTCAACCTTTGGGCGCGACGGCCTCAACCTCATGGCGTTGAAGGACATGACCGAAGGCAAGGCGAGCACACCCCGCAAGTTCTGGAAGGTGGCGAACGAGTTCGGGTTCACCTTCAACTGGGCCTATGCATCGCACAAGGCCACCGCCTACTTCACGTCGGGACTGCTTCCGGTACGGGCACCCGGTCTCGACCGGCGGCTCCCCACGGTGGGCAACGGCGAGTACGAATGGCAAGGCTTCTTGAGCGAGCGTGAGCACCCGCACTCCTCCGCAGGCCCCAACGGTTTGCTGCTGAACTGGAACAATCAATCGGCCCCGGGGTTCATGCACGGTGACAACGAGCCTTACGGCTCGGTGCATCGCGTGGAGCTGTTCGATCAGTACCCGGATCGGGTCACGCTTGCCGATGATGTGAGTGTGATGAATCGCGCGGCTACCGAGGATGTGCGGTCGCCGGTATGGCCGGTGGTGAGTCAGGTCCTGCACGGGAGCGCGGCTCCGAGCCCGCTCGCCGCGCAAGCGGTGCAGGCGCTCGACGATTGGGTGGCTCAAGATGCACCCACGCTCGACGCGGATAACAGTGGTCAGTGGGACGACGCCGGCCCCACGATCATGAATGCGGTGTGGAACCCGATTGCCGATGCCGTGATGCGTCCGGTGTTCGGCGCCTCTACCGCAGACCTCGACAACATTCGGGGCCTGGGCTCGCTCTCGGGCGAGTCGTATGTGGACAAGGACCTGCGCACGTTGTTGAACCAACCGGTGCAAGGTCCGTTCCAACTCCGCTACTGCGGGAACGGTTCGCTCGACGCGTGTCGAGCGTCGCTGTGGGCAGTAGTCGAACAAGCGGCGAACAGCCTGGCCGCATCCCAGGGTTCGGCGGACCCGACGGCATGGCGGAGTCCCTCACGCCGCCTCACGTTCACCCCGGGTCTGATTCCCGATACGTTCCGCGCCACGAACCGACCAACGTTCCAACAAGTGTTGGAGTTCCTGAACCCCGCCAACGAGCACGGCCACGGTCGGTAGCCCGCCTGGTAGCCCTCAGATAGCGGTGCGGGAGCGTGCGGCGGGGTCTTGGTTGTAATAGCCGCGCAGCACGTCGTAGAGCGCGGGTTCGTGATACTCGAGGCTCACCGGCACGTCGAAGAAAGCTTCGGTGGCGACGGCGAAGAACTCCGCGGGGTTGGTCGCGCCGTAGGGCTGAACGGGAGGACGGTCGGCGCCTGCGGCGAGCGCAATGAACGCTTCGCTGCACACCGCTCGCCAACGATCGGGATCGACGCGACCTTGGAGTGGCGGACTGCCGTTCACCAAGCCGTCGAGCATGTCGAGCTTGTGCGCGAACTCGTGCACCACCACGTTGTGTCCGTGCCCCGGATTTCGTGATGCCGACTCGGCCTGATCCCACGCAAGGATCACCGGGCCGCGGTGATCGTGCGCCTCGCCCAGGATGGGGATTACTCCGTCGGTCACCGTGCCTTGGGCCGGACCGGAGTGCGCACCCACGGATTGCATGGCCGTGGGATAGACGATGACCGCGCTCACCTCCCGGTACTCGTCCTCGTGAAGGCCGAGGATGAGCAGCGCGGCTTGCGCCGCGATGGTGACGGTGATTTCGTCGGTGAGTTCGAAGCCGTTCGAGGCCTCCCAATGCTTGTGGCGGAGCAGCCAGTCGGTCGACGTTTCGAGGCGGGCTCGTTCGTCGTCGTTCAACGCCTGCCAGGCCGTCACGGACTCCTCCACAATGCCGAGCCAACCCTCAGGAAGGCCCTTGCGTCGATGCAACATCAGCGCAGTCGATCACATCTCATGGCACTCGGCCGTTCAGGACAGTTCCGGCGCTCGCGCCGGAACCCGTGTGGTGTAGCGATCCGCGTTGCTCCTGGCGTTAGCGCGCCGGCGGCGCCGCGACTTCGGCGAGCAGTTCTTCGAGGCCGAGCTTCTTCGCGTTCATTCGCAGCGCGCGCTCGCAGTAGGTGAACGCCGGTCGGTCCTTCGTGAAGTATGCGATCGCGACCTTCTTACGGGCTTCAGTCCTGACGTGCGTCGCCGATGATTCACTGAAGGCTTGTGACTCGAACGAGACCACGAACAAGAAGCCGAAGTTCCCGTCGAGCACCCGCGTGGTGGGCGTCATATCAATGAAGAGGAGTTGCGCGTGGCTCTCGATGAGTCGCATGCCCGGTGTGCGCCGTACCGCGTCTGCGTAGGCACTCCGGACCTCGCTCACAGAGTTCGCGAACTTCCGGTCAGTCCGAAACTCCGGCTTGCCGAAGTCGGCAAGCGTTCCAGGGTTACCAAATCCGAGCATCGTGCACACGCTGCAGTAGAGGACCGCAAGCACGAGGATGGTGCAATACAAGATGATCATCGCGGCCGTAACTCCCCAATAGATACGAGGATCGAAGGCTCGGCGGCCCGGGCTGCTTCGACGAAACTGTTGATGCGAATCCGCATCGTGTGCGCCTTCGTCGGATACCCGAAGCGCTTGCTCACCCACCGATGCGCGGCGATTCGTGCCGTGATCTTCCCAGTGGCTGCATTGGTGTGGAGTTCGAGCCCGATCTGTTGACGGATGCCGGTGGCAAGGTTGCTCTGCGCAACGATCGGGTTGCCGTCGTCGACGATCTTCCAACCGGTCCGCGCCACCTTGTTGGTAAAGATGGTGCGGAGTTGCTCCGCGCTGAGCGACGTTTCGAAGCTGCGTGGTTTGATGCCGTTGGTGAGCCAGTTGCCGTAGGCGATGTATCCGCCGAGCCAAGTGGCGAGGATTGCGATTGCGAGTGCAGTTCCCATGATGATGTCCCTTCAAGAGTGATGGATTGGGTGCGGTTCCGGGGCCGGGGCCGGGCCTCGGCGAGCTGGGTGCCCGCCGAGGCCGGATCGATCCGGCGCATGGTCGAGGTCAGTCGTCGTTGAGGATCCTCCCTTCGCCTCGGGCGGGAGCGAGCCGCGCCCCGCGTGCCGAAGACAGGACCATTTCGAACGTCTCCTCCGCTTCGCGCGTGGTGCCACCGTCCACCCACACCGTGATGGATCGAGTGGTTGCGCCCGCAGGGATCGAGAGCGTCCCGGACCTGGCCTGGTAGTCGCGTCCGGAGTGAGCCGTTCCGTCCACGGTCGCGTAACGCACCGAGACGGGTTGACCGGAGGTCGCCGAAAGCGAGACCGCGAAGCGCAGTGCGCGGCGGCCACTCGTGCCCTCGACCACCGTGGAGGGCCCGACCCCCAAACGCAAACCGGTCGAGGCGTCGTCGTTGCGAATCGTGATGGTTCCCATCGCGCGTCCCAGAGTCGCTCCGGTGGGAGCAGTGAGCTCAACGGCGAGGGTCTCGTGGGCTTCGCGGGTTCTGTCGCCGGCGACAACAACGGCGACATAGCTCGACGTGGAGCCGGTAGGAATCGTTACCGTTCCGTGTGACTCGGTGAAGTCCCGACCGGCCGTTGCGCTGCCGTCAATGGTGCGGTAGGACGCGGTGACGGGACCGGTGGCGGGTGCTGACAGCGTCACCGGGATCCGTACGGTTCGTGAACCGCGGTCACCTTCAGGAATGCCCGCATCTCCGATCGACAGTGCCGCGCGATCGGCGGAACCCGTGGAGCACCGGTATGCCGACGCGTTCGAGAGGCTCGCGGTGTTGTACGAGACCTGGGTGCCGATGGAACCGTTTGGATCTTCCATCCCCACGGTCGCCGAAGCCCCGCCGTCGATGGCAGGGTCGCCGAGATCGACGTCTTGGTACTGATAGGTCACCGCGCCGGTGGTCTCGTCGATGATCAGTTCGATGCTGACGTCTCCAGCCCCGCCGAAGTGAGGAACCGCGATCCAGCCGACGACGAAGCGCCGGTTCGGTGCGGTGCCGACAGTGTTGGTCCACACGCCTCCGCCCTGCTCCGGGTTGAGGTCATCCCAGAACGGGGCGAGGATGGCCTCGGGGTCGCCAACAGTCGGGATCGGGGAGTTTGCAAACGTGGTTGCCGATCCGCCGTCGAAGCGAACGAACCCGTTGGCCGAAACGTTCAAGGTCGAGATGGTGTTGCCGTAAAGCGGTGTGCCGAACGGCATCGTGACGGCCACGTCGCCGTCGTCGTACACGCGGTGGTTGGTGCCACCCGCCGTCGGATCGATCCATCGGTATGGCGTGGTCACACATTCATACGTCCGACCGGTGGTCGTGCTCGCGACATTCGACCACGCTGTGACGGTCCCGCCCGAGAAGCTGTTCTCGGCGCGGACTCGGAAGCAGTAGGGAGTGCCGCCGCTCAAGCCATCGAGGGCGACGCTCGTCGTGTCTGCCGCGGCGAAGCGGGCGTTGGTGAACGAGCCACATTGCCCTCCGGTTGAGCGTGCGATGTCGATACCGAACTGGTCTTCGTTCGACGAGTGGTCCTCCCACGTGAGCTGCACGCGGTTGGGCGTGACCGC
The DNA here is from genome assembly GCA_046598395.1 of Acidimicrobiia bacterium. Classification (GTDB taxonomy): domain Bacteria; phylum Actinomycetota; class Acidimicrobiia; order IMCC26256; family JAENVU01; genus JAENVU01. The sequence continues at coordinate 23,449 of JBKJIQ010000040.1, read as the reverse complement.
ACGCGTCGCAAGCCGTTGTGGTGACCCCGTCACCGGACTCGTCGCCGGTTGGCACAGGGAGGTCATTGCGTTCACGTCCAACCGGCCGCCGGTCGTGGTGACGCCTGCGAGCGACGACGTCGGCACGGCAGATCGGAGCACCGCGCCTTTGCGTTCTTCCGGAGATGCGTTCGGCTTGATCGAGGCGCAGAGTGCGATGGCGCCGGTCACGTGCGGGGTCGCCATCGAGGTACCGCTATAGAACTCGTACTGCCCGTTAGGAACGCTCGAGACGACGTTCTCTCCGGGAGCGCCCAAGTCCACGGTGCGAGAGCCGAAGTTGGAGAAGCCGGCTCGAGCACCGGACGCGTTGATGGCGGCAACCGAAATGACGCAGTCGAACCCGCCCGAGGCGCATTCGTAGTCGGCGGGGTAAAAGGCATTGACGTCGGTGTCGCTCCCGTTGTTGCCGGCCGCAGCCACGAACAGAATCCCGGCGCGCCCGCCGCGCTCGATCGCGTCGAGGAGTGCCTGGCTGTAGCCACCGCCGCCCCACGAGTTGTTCGATGCCACGACGTTGATGCCATGACGGATCCGCAAATCCGTGAGGTAGTCGAGCGCCGCGATCGCGTCGCTGGTGCTGCCGCCTCCTGGGCCGAGGAACTTCGCGGGGATGAGCGTGGTGTTCCACGTGACGCCCGCGACGCCCTGCCCGTTGCCACCCTGGCCCGCGATGGTTCCCGCTACGTGGGTCCCGTGATGGTCGAGGCCTTCGGTGTCGTTGCCATCGAAGACCGTGTTGTTGTGGTTGAAGAAGTCCCAACCGTGCACGTCATCGACGTAGCCATTGCCGTCGTTGTCGATCCCATCGATGGGGTCGAATGGGTTGGTCCAGACATTGGCCGCGAGGTCCGGGTGATGAAAATCCACTCCTTCGTCCACGATGCCCACCGCAATGTCGTGGTTCCCCGTGAGGCCGCGGGGCCATGCCTCAGCCGCTTGGCTGCCATATTGGTTGGCCGGGTTCGACGTGTCGCCTTCCATCCCCCACAAGCTGCCGTCAGTGACATACGGGTCGTTGGCGACGTCGGTGGGTGCCACCAGGTAGTCGGGCTCGGCGTAGATCACACCCGGCTGGTGGCCCAGTGTTGTGACTGCGTCCTCCACGCTGGCGCCGGACTCGAGCTGCAGCTTCTCGACGTTGGTGGTTGCCGTGGAGATACGAGTTGCCGCTGCTGCCGAGACCGATTGTTTCGCCGCGGCTCGCGTGGTGGCGCTGGTGGTGGGTGCGTACCGCACGAGCACAACACCGGGCACGTAGGCGGGCGCCGCGGTTGCGGGCACCGAAGCTGCCTTGGTGGAAGGAGGCACGGTCGTGGCCGAGGTTGCGGCCGAGGCGCTACCGGGGAGCGCGATGGCGAGGCCGATCGCAACGGTCGCGAGGGTCGCCGTCACCTTCCTCCCCATCATGCTCACGGGCCGTGTGTTCGTCGCCGACACCTCGTGTCCGAGGTGCCCTGTCCTGGGCGATCGTGTGGTGCGGTGCCTCTTCATGATCTGCCTCCATTGATGTATTCGCGAGTTGCGCGTGCTGTCGTCGTTCGATTGTTGATCGCGGGTCGCGAATCCTGAAGGGGTGACGCTGCCCCTCCCGCTGCCCCATAAGCAGCGCGATTGCCCACGACGCCGTATGCGCCCCGAACAAAGCAAGCGGGTCCACCTCTCCTTCGAGAGGGTGGACCCGCTTGTCGGTTCTTTGGGTTCGTGTGGTCTTGATGTGACGGACTGTCAAACGGTTACCACTGGCAGTGCACGTGGTTGCTGCTCTCGATGAACGCCAGGGTTGCACCGTCCGCCTTACAGATGTTCACCGCGTCCTTCGCCCCCGCGTGTGAGGATGTGACGTGAGTTCCGTCGATCACGTTGATGTCGACTGCACGACCGAGGTAGTGCTTCGAACCGCTGGAGTGTGAGCCTCCGGTGATCTCGCTGACGCTGAGCGTGTGGCGTGCCTCAATATCCAGCAGTGCCTTCAGTACCCGGGAATCGACGGTGGTCCGCCCACCAGGCGCGGTGCCGTAGCTGCTCCGTGCTGAGCCGAGTCCGGCCGCGAGGTCGGCAATGTTCTGTCGAGCGTTTGCGTTGTCACGGACACCGGACGCGTGAACCGTCGCGAGGGTGATGCGGGGCTTCTGCTGAATCCGGATCGCCAGATCCCGGGTGCTGCCGCTCGCCGGACATCCAATGTCCGTGTGACTCGCGAACAGAGCAGTGCGGTTCGTCGAGTACACCACGACGTTGCCGTCGTCCTGCATCTGCAGGTACGCGCCGGAGTGACCGTCGGTGTGGGTGGCGTAGATCGGCGTGCCCCCGGAGTAGACGACCGCGTTGCCGTCGGTCTGCATCCGTAGATATGCGCCGGGGTGGCCGTCGGTGTGTGACGCCCAAATGGCCCGGCGAGGGTTGGCAACGTATGCAACCGCGTTCCCGTCAGACTGCATCTCGAGTTGGAAGCACCCGCTCGGCGAACGGAGCACGTCGCCACTGACCATCTGGGTGCCAGAAGGCATCGTGAAGGTCGTGGTGGTAGCCGCCGCCGGTTGGACCGCGACGCCGGCCGCAATCACGGTGGAAGCGATGGCGATCGATGCGCCGAAACGCCGGGCAATCGACCGGATGGGATGAATGGCTGAGGTACGCATTGGTGTCCTTCTCTCGTTGGGTCTGCCGGTTGGATGTAGTGGTGAACTCCGCCGAGTGCGTCGTTGAACTCGGCGGCGGCTCTTGATCGAGTGTGCGCTTCCTCGTCGAGGAAGTTGAGGGGCGCGAGGCCCTCTTCGATGCCCCAACCGCAGAGGTAGCTCTGCCCCTTGCGTTGCCGTCGACCGGAGGCCGGGCTGTGTCGGGTCTGCACGCCGGGTGCCGTTGCGGCCAAACTGGCGGCCGCCGAACGGGGAGGCAGGAAGCACGTGCTCGAAATTTGGGTGGACGAGGAACGGTTCGAGTTCGACGACGGTGTGGTGACGATTGGTCGCGGAGAGACCTGCGACCTACGCATCGACGACCACCGCATTTCGCGTCGCCATCTCGAGGCGCGCTGCGAAGACGGCTACTGGCGAATCGTCGACCTCTCCAGTGCCAACGGAACGTTTGCCTCGGGCCGTCGGGTCCAAGAGCTTGAACTCAGACGTTCGATGGATGTGTATCTCGCCGACCCTGACAGTGGAGTGTGGCTGCGGTTCAGTCCCCAAGGTGCTACGGCCACAATCACGGTGACGCCGGGAGAAGGTTCGGCCTACGCGATTCGGATTGGTCGAGCGCGCGACAACGACATCGTGCTGGACGACAACCGGGCTTCCCGATATCACGCGGAGTTGATCCCACGTGCCGACGGCGGCGAGATTCGTGATTGCGGGAGTGCCAACACAACGCGGGTCAACGGCAAAGTGGTTGACCGGTGTGATGTGCACATCGGCGATCTCGTCGAGATTGGTGACACAACGCTGCGGGTGGTGCAGTTGGCGAATCGGCTGATGCTTGAGGTGGTTGCGCAGGGGGTCACCCTCCATCCGACCTCGGAGGGGCGCGAGGTCACGCCCGGCCCGATCGCGCCGCCCGAAGAACTCCCCACGGTGACGAAGCGCGAACGGGACCTCCTGGCTCTGGTCGCCGGCGGGGCCAGCGACAAGGAGATTGCCGAGTCGTTGTTCATCAGCATCGCCACGGTGCGGTCGCATCTCGATCGCATCCAGGTGAAGACCGGCCGACGCAAACGAGCGGATCTCACGCGTTTGGCCTACGAACTCGGGGTGACGCCGCAGAGTCCGGGATCCAGCTGAGGTAGGTCACGACCCGCCCCTGTAACCTCCGCGCTCGTGGAACAGGGCGGACGGCTCGGATCGGCGTACCACCTGATTGAACCAATCGGGCACGGTGGCATGGGTGAGGTCTGGCGCGGCGACGGGCCGAACGGACCGGTGGCGGTCAAGCTCTTGCGCCCTGATCTCGCGCATGACCCAGATCTGGTGGCTCGATTCGTGCAGGAGCGGCGGATCCTCGTCGGCCTTCGTTCTCCACATCTGGTCGAGGTGTTCGATTTAGTCGTCGAAGGCGACCGGCTCGCGATTGTGATGGACCTCGTCGACGGGAGAGACCTTCGGTCGATTCTTCGTGAACAGGGAACCTTGGTGCCCGCGCGAGCTGTGGCGATTGCCCAACAGGTCTTGAGCGGCGTTGCCGTTGCGCACGCCGCGGGAGTTGTGCACCGCGACCTCAAACCGGAGAACATTTTGATCGAGTCCGATGCCGGTGACGATCTGGCTCGGGTGGTCGATTTTGGTGTTGCGCGTATCGCGGCCGGTTCGGCGGTGTCCAACGCTACGGGCATTGTCGGAACCCCTCGGTATCTCGCACCGGAGATGGCCGGACGCGCAGCGGTCACCGCCAGTGCCGACGTGTACTCGGTGGGCATCGTGCTCTACGAGATGTTGTTCGGCCGTCCGGTGTTCGACGGCGATACGCCACTCGCGGTCTTGCGGGCCCATGAGGAAGAGGCAGTCGGACGGCCGCCAGACGTACCGGATCGCCTGTGGCGCGTGATCGAGCGAATGCTCGAGAAGGACCCCAGCCGTCGTCCGACCGCGCTCGGAGCCGAGAAGGCACTGGCTGAAATCGCGAAACGGTTTCGCGATCTGCCTCCGTTTCCGCCGCTGCCGCGAGCTGACCGCGACGCGCCGACGACGGTGGGTGAGATCACCAGATCGGTGAGTGCGGCGACCCGGCGGAGTCCCCCCGCTCAGGTGGATTCAGTTCCGGCGGTCACGCCGAAGCCGCGACGTTCGCGCCTTCGGGTCCTATTGATCGTGGGCACATTCGTGGTCGCGCTGGGAGTCGGTGGGTGGTACGGGCTGATCCGGGGTTCAGCCAGTAGTCCGTCCGGGCCAGGCGACCGATGTCTGCCGGGCGCCCCGGTGAAGCGGATTTCTCACACGCAGCCTGATCACACCATCCTTGTCCTCACGAACCAGGTAACCGGGAAAGCTGAACACGCGGGGATGTATTTCGGTCCCACGTATATCGGCATGCCAAATGGTGAAGCCGCGGCGATGCAGAAGGGCGGAGCCGCGCCCACCGGTGATGCTCGGCTGCTGACGCCGGCCGAGTACCGCTCGCTCCATCGAAGCGCCCCGGATGGGTCGGTCTTTCGGGAATGGGCGCCTCGAGAGGGTGAGGCCGCGCCAAGGTATTTCTTTGCAGCGGGAACAGCGATGTTCCCCGTGACCGAGGAATCGTTGCGTCAGATGGGGATCGACCCGACACTCGCGCCGCACGTTCCCCGGCGGGTGCTCGATACCTGGCCCTATACCAACGCGGCGCCAGAAACGCTCCTCCGAGTCGCGGGTTCGCCCAAGATCTATCTGGTCAGGGGCCACGTGCGGGTGCCGGTTCCCACCGAACGCCTCTGCGGGGGCGCGGCGGTCGTCACGATCCCTGATGTCCCCCACGTGCTTCGTCCAATACCGCTCGCCGGTCGTTGAGGTCTACGATCCCGCCGTCAAATCGGTAGGGCTCGATGGGGTGGACGGCAGAAAAATCGTGAACGCAGTCGAACCTCCGGATCTGCCGCGTGTTGACGGCGACGAACGTCGTGCGCTCGGCAGCTCGTACGTCGTGTCGCGAGTCATCGGTCGCGGCGCGTCGGGCGAGGTGTGGGCCGGAGTGGTTCGGGACACTGGGGAACCGATCGCCGCGAAGATTCTGGCCGCGGAACTGACGAGCGATCCGGATCTGGTTGCACGGTTCATCCGCGAGCGAGCGATGCTCACGCGAGTCACGAGCGCTCACGTCGTGACCGTTCGCGACCTTGTGGTCGAGGGCGACACGCTCGCCATCATCGCCGATCTCGTCAACGGCCCGAACCTGCGCACGGTGATTGACCAAAGCGGAACGCTCGCACCGGACATGGCAATGGAGCTGTGCGAACAAATTCTTGACGGGCTCGCAGCCGTTCATGCGCAAGGTCTGGTTCACCGTGACCTCAAGCCGGAGAACGTGTTGATCGAGCAATCGCCCGACGGCGAGGCCGTGGCGCGGATCGCCGACTTCGGTATTGCACAGCTCGCGCATGGCGAGAACTCGCAGCCGGGCGGCGAACTCGTGGGTTCGGCTGAATACATCGCACCGGAACTGCTCGAAGGTGGGCAGGCGACTCCGCAATCGGATCTCTACGCGCTCGGAATCATGTTGTACGAGTTGCTGTGCGGCCGGACTCCGTTCGCAGCCGGTATGGCGGTCACGGTGCTGCGCCGTCACGTCGATGAACCACCGGGCCGGCCCGCCGGAATGCCGGATGCGGTGTGGCCGATACTGCTGAAGCTCCTGGCGAAGAACCCCCAGCTCCGGCCGGTGTCGGCTGACGCAGCCAGCGCGATGCTCCGGTCGCTGGCCGCGTCGGTCGCCGGTCTTGATGCGCTCCCGGTGGTTCGTTTCGATGACCCACTCGTTCTCGGCGACGGCGACGAAACCATCATCGCGACCCGGCGGGCGGTCGGCGAGGTGGCCGACACCGGGCCAGGCCCGACGACACGCGCGGCTCGCCGGGGTCGTGGTCCGCGACGCGGTCGCCGCGTCGCGATGATCGGCATGGCGGTCGTACTCGTCGCGGGCGGGACCACCACTGCGCTCGTTGCCACCGAAGATGCCGCGGGGGCCGCATCGTTGACGACATTTCCCGACCGCTACCACTCGAATCTCACGACCGCGACCCTGGTGCGGCGCACGTTCGTTGCGAACGGTTCCGATATCGCGGTATCGCTGGACGTCGAGGCGAAGCGCAACACGCGGGCGACCATCGTCGAGTACTTAGCGGACTCCTCGAAGATCTCCGAGGTTCGAGGTGCCGTCGTGAACGCTGCGAATCCTGGCGCTCATCGGGTGGTCCTTGAACTTCCATCCTCGGCGAAGGTGCACCAAACCGTGACCTACCGGGCTGCGCTCTCGAAGCCCGTTACCACGTTCGACCAACTCGCAAAATATGAACGTGGGCGGTTGGGTTTCCTCAAGGCAGATACGGCCGACTTGGTCCCGGACACCATCGCGGCGCTGGTTTCGGTCCCGCCCGCAGTGCGGGTTTCAGTGGGCGAGCGAGCCTGGCTCCACCTCGGGGGCCGGACCGTCCGTGCGGAACAGGCCACGGTCTACGAGCGAGGGGATTGGCACAATGCGTTCGCGAATGTCCAGTGGACGTCGTCGAATCCCCACGTGGCGAAGGCGGGTGCTGCTGTCGACACCGCGGCAGCAGCAAGGAGCACCTCATACCCGGTCATCGTCGCCCTTGCTCCCGGATCGACGGTTCTCACCGCCAACGTGGGTGGGGAGACGCGGTCGATCTTCGTCGTGGTCTCCACGCAACTGGGTGGAGGCCCGTGCGAGGCGGGAGTGGGGCCGGTTGGGTCGGTTTCCCTGACGGATACCGGAGTCTTCGTCGAAGGTTCGCTCGTTCGGATCGACGGGGTCAAGAAGATACAGAGTGGCGGAATACTCGCGGCCTCACGGCGCGTGTGGTGTACCCAGCCCGTGGTAGTTGAACCCACCGCGGAACTGCGGTTACGGCTCGCAGCGCTGTTCCCGCAGTGATGCTCCGGGTCGAATGGGCAACCGAAGGGGCCGTGCTGCCCCTCCCGAGGAGCACCTGCATGATGAATGATCCCCGCATGAGCTTCCCGGCCCGCGCAGCCCAATCGTGACGACCCAACTTGGGTCGAAGTATCAGCTCGACGAGGTACTCGGTCGGGGTGCCTCGGGCGAGGTGTGGTCCGGTACCGGTCCCGATGGGCCGGTTGCGATCAAGGTATTGCGGCGTGAGTTGGCGCAGGATCCGCTGGTCCTTGAACGCTTCGTCGGCGAGCGGTCGCTGCTGCTCGGAATCGATTCGCCGCACGTTGTCGGGGTGAGGGACCTGGTCATCGAAGGTGACCGACTCGCGATTGTGATGGATCTCGTTGCCGGCGGCGATTTGCGGACCCTCTTGCGATCCGAGCGGACGCTCGTGCCGGCAGTGGCCGTCGAGATCATCGCGCAGGTGCTCGACGGGTTGACCACGGTGCACGAGGCCGGGGTCGTCCACCGGGATCTCAAGCCGGAGAACATTCTGATCGAGGACCGGCCGGACGGCATGCACGTCCAGGTTGCCGATTTCGGAATCGCGCGGCTTGCATCGGGGTCACGGCTCACTCGCACCACTGGATTGTTGGGGACGCCTCGCTATGTGGCGCCCGAGGTGGTGGAGCGGGGCAAGGCGGCGCCTCCCGCCGATGTCTATGCCGCGGGCGTGACACTCTTCGAGTTGTTGTTTGGTCGCGTTCCGTTCGACGGCCCTCATCCGGCCGCGGTGTTGCGTGCTCATGCTGAGGGCTGCGCGACGCGCCCGAACGATGTGCCTGATTCGTTGTGGCTCGTACTCGCCGGGATGCTGGCGAAGAATGCCTCCGATCGGCCGTCGGCGGGGGCGGCGGCGACACGACTGCGTGCACTTGGGAGCGACGTCTCCGCGCTCCCGAGATTTCCGCGCCTTGCGCCGATGCGTGACGACGGCGAGCTCACGGCCACAACTGATCCGCACGGCAACGCCACCGACCTGACCGGCACCGGCCGCCGGGGCTGGTTGGCAACCGACCGTGCCGCTACTGCACCGGCCAACGCTTCGGGCCGTCGTCGATCGCTGGCGCTGGTGCTCGGCGCCCTCACGATCGTCGGTGTGCTGGTGGCCGGCGTCACTGTCTTGTCTCACGATGCTCCAAGGCGATTCCTCTTGGCGGGTGCCACCGTCCCGTTCGACGATGACACGCAGGGAAAACTGACGATCGAGCGCACGTGGGGGTTCGGCAAAAAGGACGGGAGCGAGCTGGTTTCCGAACTCGCGATCCGCGCGAAGGATCGGGGCCCCTTGCCGGCGAAGGCGTCCTTCCTGGAGGTGCTGCCACCCGAGGTCACGACGAAGGAAGCAGACGTCGACTTCGGCGGCACGACCGTTGCCGTGAATGCGGCGTCGCTGGCCGGGAGCGGCGGTGCGGGCAAAGCCATCAAAGCGACCTCCACCGGGCTGAAGGCGCGCATCCCGGTGGCCGCCGGGAAGTCGGTGGTCCGTGTGTCCTACCGAGTACAGATCCCGCGCGGTTCGACCAGCCAGCGGCGGCTCGACAACCTCGCGTGGTATCGGAACCGGTTCTGGCGCGGTTACTGCAAGACCACCGGTTCGAATTGTGACGCTGTTCAACTCGACCAGATTTCGTTTCTCGCATTTCCCGCTGCGGTAGGGATCAGCCAAGTCTTCAATGCGAATGCCTGGCTCGAAGGCGTGAACAGCGATGGCAGTCGGGTCCCCGCGGGAACCGTCGACAGTGTGAAATGGTCGATCGACCCGGCCGGTGCGGCATTTGCCAAGGTTGATCGAAACGGCCTTGTCACCGGAGTCTTCCCTGGCGTGGCCACGGTGACCGCCGAAACCCCGGGGGTGCCGCCAACTTCGTTGACGATTTCGGTCACCCAGCAACAGGCGCTGGTGGCCTCGAGTATCCGGGTGCTGGGCGACGAGACGGTCATACTCGGGAACGCGCTTGCCCTTCCGGGATCGCGTCGGTACACGGTCGAGGGCAAGGCCCAGGATGGATCGGTGATTCCCGTGGTGGGGGTGATCTGGTCAGTCGATCCGAGTTGGGTCGGATCGATTGGCTCCGACGGAGATCTCGAACCGCACTGGTTCGGTGACAATCAAGTTGCCCGGGCGAAAGTGCGAGCCGAATACGTGAATGCGGAGGGCAAGAAACTCACGGATGCGCTCGACATCACGGTGACAACCATCAGCGACGTCGTCACCTTTGACCCGCGAACGTCGCCACCGACCTCAACAGGGCCGGGGCCGGGAACGATCCCGACGATACCGACAACCGGAACGACCGCGACGACCGCGTCGACGACCCCTTTCGGTAAGCCGGACCTGGTCATCACGGCGTTCTCACCGCCGAGCACGTTGGCGGCAGGTACCTGTTTTCGCTTCGAAGTCACCATCAAGAACATCGGAACGGGGCCGACCCCTGGAGCGACGAAGCATGGCGTGTTGTTCGTGGTCGACGGCCAACACCTCTGGACATCGTTGAGCCAAACGGCCATGCAGCCGGGCGAGTCGAGGCCACTATCGGCCGATGGCGGGCGTGGCGATGCCACCTGCAACCCCGGTGCCGACATGTTCCGACCCCTGTGGCTCGCAACGTCGGGTTCGCACTCAGTCTTGGCCTGGGTCGATGACACGAGCGGTGGTCACCCGACCGGGTTCATCGACGAGTCGAATGAAGACAACAACAAGTGGCCGACCCAGACCATCACGGTCCCGTGATGCGGTACATGACCAGCATGCGCGCGAGCGATCCATGGCTATGCTCCCGCCGGGCCGGCTGGCATTGTCTCTTGGGGGCGAGGATGAATGATTCAGTTGCGGGGCGGGTCCTGGCGCGCAGGTTCAGAGATGATCTGGTTGCGCGATGAGTGACCATGTCGGACCGTTTGATGACCCCGATCGCTACCAGCTCGTCGAGCTAACGAGCCGGGGCGCCGAAGGTGAGCTTTGGCGAGGGTCGATCCTCGTCGACGGTCAGTCGCTGCCAGTGGCGATCAAGATCCTGCACTCAACGTCGAGCCTTCCGCTCGCCGAAGTGTCGGAACGCTGGCACCAACAGGCCGAACTGCTTCGTAGTCTCGAGCACGGAAGTCTGGTGAAGGTCCGCGATGTTTTTGAGGGGCCGTCTCCTCACGCTGCGGGTACTGCCGACGCGCAGTCGCGCGGTCTGTTTCTCATCATGAACTGGGCAGCCGGCGAAAGTCTCCCCACGTGGTGCGTGACCCATGCAGACCGCGACGTTCTCGACGCGACGCGGATCATCACGAGGGTCGCCGGGGCAGTCGATTACCTCCATTCTGGCAAAGCGACGGCCGGCGTTCCCGTGTTGCACCGTGATATCAAGCCCGCGAATGTCATTGTTGACGGGGCCGACGTCCGCCTGGTCGACTTCGGGTTCGCCCGGTTGGCCGGCGACCAGATGACGATCGCCGGGACGCCGTCCTACCTTGCGCCGGAGGTGCTCGCCGGTGCCCAACCAAGCGAGGCATCCGACCGCTACTCACTCGGCGCCACGGCCTACTACGTCCTGACCGGTGAGGTTCCAACTCCGAACGACATCGGCGCGATGAAGAGCCGGCTCGTGCAAGTGCGTGGCTTCGAAGGCCGCGAAGACATCGCCGATCATGTGCTGTCGATGGTGGCGCGCGATCCATCGAGACGCCCCACCAACATCATCGAGTGGTCTCAGTCGCTGGCGGTGGGTGCGGTCTCCGAACGGATTCCCGCACCGGCCCCAACGCAACAAATGGCTGCAGTGTCCACCGCAGATGTGGCTGCGCCCACACGCCGAGATCGGCGATCTCGCCGAGGCGTGATGATCGCCATCCTTGCCGCCGTCGTGGTGCTCGGCGCGGCTGGCATTGCCTTCGCCTTGGGAAGCGGCAGTGGCAACGGCAGCTCCACCGACAAGGGGTCGTCGGCGGCGGGAGGAAGCAGCACCACAACGCCCAGGGCGGTCCTACTCCCCGACGTGGAAGGCCTCCGCCTCTCCGACGCTCGCTCTCGGCTCCGCCAGGCCGGCTTCACCGACATCTCGGTGGTGGAAGAACCCAGTTCGCAGACTGCGGGCACCGTGCTCTCCATGGATCCGTCATCCGGTAAGCGGATCGGGAAGAGCATCACGATCACGCTCACGGTCGCGAAGAAGGCGACGAGCATGCCGGACGTGACCGGCAAGTCGCTCTCGGACGCGACCACCCTGCTCGAGGGTCTCGGTCTGACCGTCAAGACCACTGATGTGCTCGATGATACGAAGACCGATGGCACCGTGCTGGACCAGGATCCGGCCTCCGGATCAGCGATAGGTCAGGACGTGACGCTGAAGGTCGCGCGGCGGTCGGTGAGCACCTTTCTCGCCGACCTCGAACCGGTGCTGGGAGGTCCGTCAACGGACCCGGCGAGCGTCTCGGGCGTGGCGTATGCACATCCCGTCGGGCTCGGCGCGGCGAGTGGCGGTGCGACGGTCGAATACGACCTGGGCCGGCACTACCGCCGCATGCAGGCCACGATTGGTCTCCAAGACGATTCGTCGTCCACCGATTCCGTGAAGATCGAGATCTTCGGCGATGGACGCGTCCTCTTCTCACAGGACATGACGATCGGACAGGTCGCCCCGCTCGACATCGACGTCACGGGAGTGCTGAGACTGCGCCTGGTCGCGACGACGCTTCAGCACACGTGCTGTACGGGATCGGTTGCAGTATTCGGAGATATCCGCGTCCTCGGAGCTCCGAGTGATGTGCCGGGCTTCGGTACGTCGACGACGACCACGCCGTAGTGACACACCGGATCCGACCGGTTCGGTAACCGATGATGCAGGCGCTCGAGATCGAAGTACATATTTCGGGAGAGGTCGTGGAGCGAGTTGCGCTCAGACCGCCCGGACCGTATTCGATCGGCCGGAGCGCCGACTGCGATGTGGTCGTGAGTGACCTTCGCATCTCGCGCCGGCACGGCTCGACGCGTTTCGCGAACGAGCGCTGGTGGTACGAAGCCGCTTCGCCCCATGACGGGAACGGAGTTCAGCAGCCGGCGGTGCCGGTCCCGGTTGGAACCTTCGCGGTCGTCGCGCTCTCGGCCGACGGAGCGGTGGAACTCCGGCTCACGGCACTGATGGCCGGTGGCGATCGTGTCCTGCAAACGATCGGTCGGGCGCCTGAATCGGATCTCGTGATCGGAGAGCTCGTCGTCTCACGACATCATGCCGAGGTTCGATCGCGGGGCGAGCACATCGTGGTCGTCGATACCGATAGCCACCTCGGCACCTTCGTCGACGGGGCGAGTATTGCCGAGCCCACGATCCTTTCGCCGTCCTCCCGGGTGACGATCGGTTCGGCGGTACTAAAGCTCGATGGTCGGTGTTTGGCGGCCTCCGTTGGCGCCACTGCGGCCCCGGCGCTTCGAGCCGATCACCTCACCGTGACCGTTGGGGACGGTCTGCGGCTCATCGACGATGTGAGTTTCACCGTTCCTCACGGGCAGCTGGTTGCCGTGGTTGGACCAACCGGCGCCGGGAAATCGACCCTGCTCAAGGCGATCACGGGGTTCCGGCCACCAGACGCCGGCGAGGTCTTCGTGGCGGGCCGGTCCCTGTACCGAAACTTCGATGAGGTGCGTCACACGTTGGGCTACGTCCCGCAGGAGGACATCCTGCATCCGCAACTGTCGGTGCGCCGCGCGCTGCAGTTCGGTGCGGAGTTGCGGTTTCCGCCGGAGACCACGAGTGCGGAGCGTGACCGGCGCGTGGATGAGGTGATGGCGGAACTTGGACTCACCCCGCGTGCCGAGGTGCCCATCCATCAACTGTCAGGCGGTCAGCGCAAGCGAACGAGTGTTGCGCTCGAACTCTTGACGAAGCCGTCGCTGCTCTTCTTGGACGAGCCCACCTCCGGACTCGATCCGGGATACGAGCGAACGGTCATGGAACTGCTTCGCGAGCTGGCCGACGGCGGTCGCGCGGTGCTGGTGGTGACACATTCCCTCGGGAGTCTCGAGTTGTGCGATCAGGTGCTGTTCTTGGCATCCGGCGGGCGCGTGGCGTATCTCGGCTCGCCGGCGGGTGCGCTCGAACACTTCGGTCAGCAGGACTATCCGGCGGTGTTCCGTGCGCTGGAGACAGCCGCGCCTGGTGCAGGGTCGTCACAGGGTTCCGGTGGTCGGGCGCGGCGATGGCCATGGCGCGGTCCTCGTGTCGAACGGGTGCCCGCCGCGTCGGATCCGCCCTCCATCAACTGGCTCGGGCAGGTGGCGACGCTGGTCCGTCGGCAGGTCGCGATCCTGCTCGCGGACCGCAAGAACCTCGCCCTGGTCGTGCTCGCCGCGGTTGTTCCCGCACTCTTGATACTCCTGCTCGTTGGGAGTGGAGCCCTTGATCTTGGGCTTCCCGTTCCCCGAGAAAATGCCCGCACCCTGTTGGCGGCGTTGGTGGTGACCGCGGCAGCGTTGGGCGCCGCGAATGGACTTCGTGAAATCGTGAAGGAAGAGGCGATCTATCTGCGCGAGCGCGCGATCGGACTCCGCCGGAGTGCCTATCTCTGTTCGAAGATCCTCACATTCGGCGTGATCACTGCTGTGCAGTGTGCGCTCCTGGTGATGGTCGCAACCATGAACGCCGGCGCCAAGGGGTCGAGCAATCTTCTCCCGGCTCGGCTCGAACTCTTGGTGGTCATCGCCGCGTGCGGAGTTGCCACGCTCGTCCTGGGCTTGTTGATTTCTGCGCTCGTCTCGACCTCGGAGAAGGCGATGGCACTCATTCCCGTGGTGTTCGTCGCGTCCTGGCTCTTCTCGGGTGCCGCGGTCGATCTGCAAACGAAACCGATCATGCGCGATATCGCGTATCTCACGACGGCGAACTGGGGCATGAGCGCCGCGGCCTCGACGGCCGATCTCCGAACGTTGGAGGGCAATCCGTGTATCGGAGGGTCCGGCGCATCGAGCTCCGGATTGACGGTGCGGAACGCCGGGACACCCACGTCGATAGCGCCGACCCATTGCGACGCAGGGTGGAGTCGTGGTCTCGGAACGTGGGTATGGGACATGTTCATGCTGGGCGCGCTGGGCGTTCTGCTCGCGCTCGGCGCCGATTGGGCGCTCGCTCGTAAGGAACCGCTGGAATCGGAACGACGTCGATACGCGCTCGCCGTTGCATTTGAGTGTGCACGCCAACGAATAGGGAGAGCCAATCGTGCCTGAGATGTTGCGTCGCGTGGCCCCGGTGGTGCTGGCCGCCTGTGTGGTGTTCGCCGCGTCGGGTTGCGGTGACGACCCCCGCAGCGCCGACGCGTTCTGTGACGCGCTCGACCACAACATCGCGGATCTGCGCGCGCACGCCGCGTCCGTTGAAGTTGACGACCCCATTCAGACCGGACTGAACGCGCTTGCCATGGTCGGCCGAGTACGGAACGCCCTCAATGACCTTCGTCTCCACGCGCCCGATGAGATCAAGGGTGCGATGGATGAACTCGCGAGCGTGAACGCTGAAAACCTCGAGACATCCCTCGGGAGCATTTCGAACCCGGCGGCCGGTCTGGTAGAGGCGCTGACCCGATCGGCGTTGAGTATCCCCGCGGCTGAGCAGGTCACGAGCTTCATCGAACAGCACTGCGATATCAAACTCCCCAGACGCTGAGCTGGGGCGGCCGACGCACGGTCGCGATGCAGGCACGGGTCTACGGGTGCGACCGGACGGAGACGCCGGGGAGATCCTGGAACGCAGTGTGCTCCGCGCTGACGATGGTGCGATCCGAGGCCTTCGCCGTGGCGGCAATGATCAGGTCGTGCGCGCCGCGCGGGTTGCCCTGGTTGCGGACTTCGACGAGAAGCTCGGCGTGAGCCTCGGCCACATGAACGTCGTAATTGATCACAGGGATCGTGGTGATGATGTCTTCCACGTATGCACTTCTCGCGGCTTGACGGCGGCGATTCGCGAGCAGGGCACCAACCCGCAGCTCCGCGACGGTGACCGCCGCGATTGCGATGTCGTCATGGTCAGCGATGAGCCCGTCGAGTGCGCGGCCACTGCGCTCGGCGTCGATGAGGAACGTGGTGTCCAGGAGAAGCCGAGTCACGCTCGATGCTCCACTTCCAGCAAACCCCGCACGTCGCTGAGGTCGTTGGCCCAGGTGCGGTCGGGTCGGTGTCGGCGGAGGAGCGCCTTCACGTCGGTACCGAGCCCATCGTGCATCGGCGTGAGCTGAGCGATCGCCTTGCCGCGGCGCACGATCGTGAACTGCTCGCCGCGGTGTTCGATGGCGTCGAGAAGATCCGCGAAGTTCCGAGCCGCCTCGGTAGCAGTCACGTCGGTCACGAAGATCAGATTATCAGAGTCGGGTATCACGGGGGCACGTTGTCGAGTCCCGCTGCGAGTTGGAGGTTGTCGATCGCATCACTCAGCCGCGCGTGCAGACGGTAGCGATGGCAGAGATCGTCGGGTCGGTCCACGACGTATCGGTATGCCCGACCACCCTCGTCGAGATAGAGGTATTGGCGCGTGAGAACGTGCTTGAAGACCTTGATTCCGGGTGGTCGATCTTGTCGACACCAGCTCAGGTCCATGAAGTCGTCGGGATCGAAACGAGCGTCGACCAATCGGGTCGATGTCGCGAGCACCTTCGCCACTTGTTGCAGCGGCGCGGTTCGCGCGCGATCAAACGGATGGTCGGGTTCGGGGTACACAACACGCATCGGAGCCTCCGCCGGGTGGGAAGAACTGCGAGGCGTGCCGATGCGCGCGGATCACCCGAAGAGGGCTCAGGTCCAGAGTGCCACGGGGGTGAGACCACGGGGCCGGCGCTGGGTCGGATCGGCCCACCGAGCACCTCTTCGACTCCGGATCGCGGGTTCGGCCATGCTGTGGGCCGTCGCAGTCCCCCCAAAAACCACAGCTCCAAGATCCCACGCTCCAAGACCCCACGCTCCAAGACCCCACGCTCCAAGACAAGGAACCCTGATGCCCGACGCCCTGATCATCGACGCCTGCCGCACGCCACGCGGTATCGGTAAGCAGGGGAAGGGCTCGCTCGCGCACCTGCACCCGCACCACCTCGGCCGTACGGTGCTCGAGGCGCTGGTGACCCGCACCGGGATCGACACCGCCGATGTGGACGACGTCGTGTGGGGTACGAGTTCGCAGGTCGGTCAGCAGAGCGGCGATCTGGGTCGGATGACCGCGCTCGACGCCGGCTTCGACGTGCGGGCGAGTGGCATGACGCTCGACCGGTTCTGTGGTTCGGGGATCACGGCCAACAACATCGCGGCGAACGCGATCATGGCCGGGATGGAAGACCTCGTGGTTGGCGGCGGTACCGAGATGATGTCGTTGCCGAAAAAGGGCCTCATGCCGATGGGTTCCGGCAACGCCCATCTGCAGGAGATCCACCCCCAATCACACCAAGGCGTGTGCGCCGACGCGATCGCCACCCTCGAAGGCATACCGCGCGAGGCGCTCGACGCGTTGGCTGCGGAGTCACAAGCGCGCGCGGCACGCGCGATCCAAGAAGGCCGGTACGACAAGAGCCTCATCACGGTCCTGAACCTCGACGGCACGGTCGCGCTCGACCACGAGGAGTTTCCGCGCCCGCAGACCACGGCGGAGTCACTCGCCGCACTCGCGCCGAGTTTCCCGGCCATTGCCGACTACCGCCACGAGGACAACCCCACGTTCCGCGAGCTGATCAACCAGCGGTACCCGGATCTCGACATCCAACACGTACACCACGCGGGGAACTCCAGCGGTGTGGTCGACGGTGCGGCCGCGGTGCTCATGGCGAGTGAGTCCTACGCGAAGGCGCATGGGCTCACGGCGCGAGCGCGCGTGGTGGCCACCTCCAACATGGGTGACGACCCCACGCTCATGCTCAACGCCCCGGTGCCCGCGGCGCGCAAGGTGTTGGAGCGGGCCGGCCTCACGCTCGCCGACATCGATCTCTTCGAGATCAACGAAGCGTTCGCGGTGGTGGCCGAAAAGTTCATGCGTGATCTCGATCTCGACCGCGACAAAGTGAATGTGAACGGTGGTGCGATGGCCCTCGGTCACCCCATCGGCGCCACGGGAGCGATCCTGATCGGCACGATCCTCGATGAGTTGGAGCGCACCGACGGTCAGTTCGGCCTCGTCACCATGTGCGCCGGTGGCGGCATGGCGCCGGCCATCATTATCGAGCGCGTCTGACGGCGTTCGTGAGCCGCGGTCGATCGCTGATGGTGCATGCGGACCCCGGTTCGTTCGGTGCCGTCGTCATCGAAGGACTCACGCCTGCCGACGCGAACGACGCCGCGAAATGCGTCATTGTGCGCGACGCGCTCGCGGATCACGGGGTGGTCTGCCTGCGCTTGCCGACGGCCCTCGATGACGACGAGGCCCGGGCCCTCGCATCGATGGTCGGACCGATCAAGGATCCGATCGGTCGCGCTCGCGACGGCACGATGCTGCGGTACAGCGACGACCGACAGATCATCGATTCCGGGTTCGTTCTCACCGACGACCTGCGCGCCGAGCTCGGCGACCTTTCGTTGGGTGGGCTGGACCCGCGGCGTCCGGGTCTCTTCGAGACTTTCAATTCGACGACACGTATACGGAACGCCCGGCGTCGGCCACCGTGCTCCACGCGCGCCAGCTCCCGTCGAGGCCGGGCGGCGCTACCTGTTTCCTGGATATACGGGCCGCCTACCAGTTGCTCGATGCCGCGACCTGCCGCCAACTCATCGGGCTGCGAGTCGCATACAGCTACAACAATCACGGCGCCTTCCCACCCCGGATTCCCGCCGAGGGCCCGTTCGAGCAGCTCGTCGACGTTTCGCATCCGATCGTGCGCGCCCATCCGCGCGCGGAGACCCCGACCTTGCAGATCGATCTCGACCGCGCGACCCACGTGGAGGGGATGCCCGAGGTCGAGGGCCGCGCGCTCTTGCGGTTCCTCCAGGACCATGCCGAGGCGCAAGCGCCTCAGTATGCCCATGCGTGGCAGCCGCACGACGTCCTGATTTGGGACAACGCGTTGGTCCAACACAAGGCCAGCGGTGATTTCCCCGAGGGCGAGCCGCGCCGGTTTTGGCGCTACATGATCGAAGGGCCCGTGCCGACCGCGTTCCTCGGATAACTCCGTGGGTCAGTTAGAGCGACTCGAACGGTGGCAGGTTCGTCGGCCGGGGAGTCGGAGCAAGACGGGTCTTCGCGGCAGCGCGGATCCCGGCATTGTCGAGCATCGCGGCGGGGACGTCGGTCAGTGAGTCGATCACGTGGTTGTCGGTGGAGGTCACGCCCACCAGTGGGTGTCCGCCGCACGTCGCGTTCGCGCCGACGAGTCCTTCC
The DNA here is from genome assembly GCA_046598395.1 of Acidimicrobiia bacterium. Lineage (GTDB taxonomy): Bacteria > Actinomycetota > Acidimicrobiia > IMCC26256 > JAENVU01 > JAENVU01. The sequence continues at coordinate 4,490 of JBKJIQ010000040.1, read as the reverse complement.
ATCGGGTCGGGCTGGATCGACCAGTTGCCGGAGAAGGCGACGGGACCGCTGCTGCACCCGCCGAACGAGAACTGCGGCGCCACTCCGGGGAAGATCGACGGCGCCTGGGGGAAGTAGAGGACGTCGTACACCACGTTGTCCCGGACGTTCACGTACTCGGCACCGTTGTCGGTGTAGACCGCCCAACTCAGATCGGGCTGCTGCAACACCACGTTGCCGATGACCCGTTCGCCGTTGCGTAGCGACGAACCTTGGACGCCGTTGGAGTAGATGCCGCCGCCGTCGGCCATGACCTGCATGTAGTTGAACACGAGGTTGTTCGTGATGGCGTTGTGCTGCGAGTAGTTCGCCAGCGGCGTGAGGTTGCCAAGCCGTTCGCGCCAGCCGCCCCAGCCGATCGTGATGCCGGAGTAGGGGAGGTCGTTCACCTGGTTGTGGTCGACGGTCACGTGTTGTGCGTACCCGATTCCGATGCCCGGGCAGCCCTGGAACTCGGTCGCGACGGTGTGGACCCAGTTGTCGGTGAGCACGGTGCCGGTGGTGCGGTCCGCACGCTTGGCATCGGGGTCGTCCGCGCGGCCGATCGTGACGCCGGCGCACGACGTGTCGGTGAACTCGCTGCCCGTCACGGTTGCGCCGGTGCTGCCGGTACCGAAGTGGAGGCCGGTGGCACCGAGGTGGGTGAAGGTGTCGCCGACAAACGAGATATCGCGGTCGTGTTCGAATGTGAGGTTGGCGGCGACGGGAGTGAGCATGTTGAAGAAGCAGCTGCGCCCCTTCGAGCAGTTTCCGCCCTTCTTGTATGCGTCGCGCCCGGTGAGGATCTGCGCGGTCTGGAAGTCGGAGTAGCCGTTGGGTCCGCTCGGCGCGAGCCACGTGGCGTGCGAGAACGTGATGCTGCGAAAGGTGATGTCGTGCACGGGGTTGTTCGTGGTGCCTGCGCCGGCGACGAGGGTCTCGAGCTTTGGGGCGACGACGTCGACGGAGTTGAGGTCCTGCCCGGCGCGTGGGATCAGGTACACCTGGTGCGTGCTCTCGTCGTGGTACCACTCACCGGGTTGGTCGAGGAGCTCGAAGGCGTTGGTGACGACCGGTGCCACCGACAGTGTTTGGTTGAAGAGTGCGCGGGAGAGCACGGTGTGCGGGTTCTCGGCGCGGCGCGTGGTGTTGTCCCAGCACGGCTGCACCATCGTGATGGTGGTGCCGCGGATCTCGCGGATGCGGCAACGGCTCTGGGTCCAGTTCGATGGCCCGCGGTCGTACACGAACTCGATCTGTCTGGGGTTCCTCCACGTGGCCATCGCCGGTCCCGCAGCGGTGTAGCCCGTGGGCGTTCGGGTGAGCGCGACCGGCGCGACGCCGGAGGCCACTGGTGAGCGTTGTCCGTCGACGTACAGCTGGCGCGTCCGTAAGTCGCGCGGTGCGGGCGCAGCCCAGATATCGCGCGCGGCATCAGTCAGCTTCCATCCATGGATCGCGACGCCACCGCTCACGATTGGGTGCGCGCCGGGCGCCGCCTCGTAGATCACCTGATGTCCATGGCGGCCCGAGTCGGATGCGTTCAGCCGGAACGTGGAGCGGAGCCGGTAGGAACCGTCGGCGAGGACCACGTGGACGTCGTCGCGCATCCCACTGAGTTGCGAGCGGATGGCGTCACGCGCGGCCGCGAGGTTGCGGTACGGCGCGGCCAACGTGCCGCGCTCAGGCCCGTGACCGTTCGGCGCGACGTACACCGTGTTGGTGTTTGGCGCGAAGGCGGTGGCCGGTGCGGTGGAGACGCCGAGCACTGCGAGCATGGAACCGACGACAGCGAGTGACGCGGCGCGGCGTGACCGGAGGGAGTGATTCGTGAGCACGCTGCCCTATCGACACCGGGTCTCGTGGGCTGAGCCCGAATCCGTTCGGTGAATGGGCACCCGGTCCGCAGCGGTACATAAGGTCGTCGACTCGATGATCAGGGGCCGGACTCGGTCGGAAGCGAACAATTCAGACTTCGTTTTCCAGGCGTGTGAAATCAGCACCATCGCGGGAGAAGCAGGCGTAGTCTGTATCAGTCAGACAACCGAAGTGGCGAGAGGCAGGCACCATGGCCACTAGGGAGAAAGTCCCAACGCGCGACGGGGTCCGCCGGGTTCTCGCGGCGGCTGCAGATGTCATCTTCAGCGACGGCGTTCCCGAGACGTTCATCGATCGATGGGCGGATGAGACGTTGTTCTTACTGTCGTTTGATGAATCCCTCACGGCATCCGGGAAGTCCGCGGGCAGACATCGCCATTAGCGATGCTCCGACTGCGCGAACTGCGCAGACGACGAGACCGACCATTGCTGCGACGGTTGGGAACCGCGCGGTCACACTTCGAGCCTGGTTCGCGTCCGGGAGCGTGGCCGCTCCGAAAGTGGAGCGCGGCCGCTACGGTCGCGGTGCATGGGAGTCGCCACCGATCTCGGATACGTCTACCAGCATCCGAACGCGGTGCAGCGAGTGGGGCAATGGTTGGGCTCGACCACCCTTGGGGCGTGGCTGTTCTCGAAGCTCTTGGCTCCGACCGATCGGGTGCTCTTCCGGGTGTTCAAGGGCCGGACCAGTGCGCCGGCTCTCCTCGCCGGACTTCCGGTGATGATGGTGACAACGACGGGCCGCAAGAGCGGTCAGCCGCGAACGACTCCCCTCATCGCGGTGCCGGTGGAGGATTCCTTGGCGCTGATCGGAACGAACTTCGGTCAAGTGCACACGCCGGCGTGGGTGTTCAACCTCGAGCGCGAGCCGCGTGCGACGGTCGACTATCGGGCGCGGCGCCTCGAGCTGCGGGCCTGTCCAGCTACCGACGCGCAACGTTTTGCGGTGTGGGAAGCGGCGGCCGGGCTGTACGGCGGTTACGACAAGTACCAGGAGCGGATCAAGGGCCGCGAGATCAGGATCTTCGTCCTCGAACCGGCCCCGCCTCGCTGACGCAGGAGTCCACGGGCTGGACCGTCGGATGGCGTCCGCGTAGCGTGCTCGGTACCCCATCCTTTCTGAGAGGAATCGCAATGAGCGACACGCAGCTGTACATCGACGGTGCCTGGGCCGAGGCGAAATCGGGCGAGAGCTTCCCCACATACGCACCGTCCACCGGCGAGAAGATCGCCGATGTTGCCAAGGCGGGTCGCGAAGACGCTCAGCGCGCCGTGGAAGCCGCCCGCAAAGCGTTCGACGACGGCCCCTGGCCCCGGATGTCGGGCAAGGAGCGGGCCGAGAAGTTGCGTGCGGTAGCCGAGCTCATCAACGGCCGCAGCGCCGAGATTGCCGAGATCGAGGCGCGCGACGGTGGTGGCACGATCAAGAAGGCGATGTTCGCCGACGTGCCCGGGGCCGTCTCCACCTTCCAGACCTTCGCCGACTGTGCGGAGCACGAGCCTGACGTCATCCAACGCGGCGAGAGTCCGTTCCCACCCGCCAAGAGCATTGTGCGGCGGGAGCCATTCGGTGTCTGCAGCGGCATCGTGCCCTGGAACTTCCCGTTCCTCATGGCCGGTTGGAAGATCGCGCCCGCGATCGCGGCCGGCAACTGCATGGTGCTGAAGCCAGCGAGCTTCACCTCACTCAGCGCGATCGAGATGGTGAAGGCCGTCGAGGAAGCCGGCATCCCGCCGGGCGTGGTCAACCTGATCACCGGCCCGGGCGGCAGCGCCGGCGAAGAGATGGCGCAGCACCCACTCGTCGACAAGGTGGCGTTCACCGGTTCCACCGAGGTCGGGAAGCGCATCATGCAGCTCGCGTCCGGCACGGTGAAGAAGGTCACCCTCGAGTTGGGCGGCAAGTCGGCAAACATCGTGCTCGACGACGCCGACCTCGACCTCGCGGCCGCCGGCGTGCTCTGGGGCACGTTCTTCCACAACGGCCAGGTGTGCGAGTCGGGGACGCGTGCCCTGGTCTCACGCAAGATCTACGACGAGTTCGTCGGCCTGCTCGTGGAGCGCGCCGGCAAGATCGTGATCGGCGACAACATGGACATGGCCACCGACCTCGGACCGCTCGTGGCGCCGAGTCAGGCCGACACCACCGAGCGGTACGTGAAGCTCGGCCTCGACGAGGGCGCCAAGCTGCTGTGCGGTGGCTCGAGGCCCACCGGCCTGGCTGCCGGACTCGACCAGACCGCGTACTTCGAGCCGACGATCTTCGAGGCCGACAACTCGATGAAGATCGCGCAGGAGGAGATCTTCGGGCCGGTGTTGTGCGTGATCCCGTTCGACTCCGACGACGAGGCGATCAAGATCGCGAACGACTCGATCTACGGGCTCGGCGGCGGGGTGTGGTCGAAGGACACCGACCGGGCGCATGCGATGGCGGCAGAAATGCGCACCGGGACCGTGTGGATCAACGACTACCACATGATCACGGCGACGGAACCGTTCGGTGGCTACAAGCAATCGGGTATCGGGCGCGAGCTCGGCGACTACGGCTACAACGAGTACCGCCAGATCAAGCACGTGTGGCAGAACACCGCCAC
>JBKJIQ010000023.1:0-46318 GCA_046598395.1 Acidimicrobiia bacterium | reverse complement strand
TCCTCGTGGTTGTGCTGTTCGCCATCCAGCTCAACCAGCAGGTCGACAAGTTCCCTGGCACGAACCTCGGTGACGTGCTCGACACCGGGTTCTACATCGCGGCCATCGCCGGCCTCGTGGGCCTCGTCAGCGGATTCCTGCCATCCGGCTGGTCCGTGCGCCGCTCGAGCCAGACCGAATCGACCGTCGACAACGGGCGTGGCATCAACTTCGATGAACCCCGCGCCTGACTCGGCAGCGGGGCTCCCGAGCTGGAGACGAAGCGGCTCTGTGAGGGATGCGCAGCGGTCACGGGCATAAGCGGCGCGGGGATCATGCTGATGTCGGGCGACGTTCCCCGCGGCTCGCTGTGTACCAGCAACGAGGTAAGCGCACTCATCGAGGAGCTGCAGTACTCGCTGGGGGAGGGGCCCTGCGTTGACGCATATCACCAAGATTGCCCGGTGCTTGAGCCCAATCTGGCCGAACCGAGTTCGCCCCGGTGGCTTGCCTTTGCAGGCCCCGCGGTCGACGCTGGCGTGCGCGCGATTTTCGGTTTCCCGCTCCAGGTCGGCGCGGTGCGGCTCGGGGCGCTCAACTCGTACCGCGACCAACCGGCACTCACCGACGAACAACACGCCGATGCGCTCGTCGCGGCCGACATCGTTGCCCAGGCAATCCTGGTGCTCCAGGCGACGATCGTCGCCTGGCCGCGGTGGCCGCAGACGTGGTGGCCAGGGAGCTGCGTTTCGATGCCCAGAGCGGAGAGAAGGATCGACTGCCATGAGTTCGTGCGTCGAGAGGAAGCCGTGCCGAGCCGCGAGGGCGTCCACCCGAGCGTTGGGTCAGTTTCTCACGCTGCTCGTTGACCGTTGCGTCGAACTACTCGACGTCGGTGCCGCCGGACTCATGCTCGCCGGCCCCGATGGCGGCCTGCGCGTGATGGCGTCGACCAGCGAGGCCATGCGGATGCTGGAGCTCTTTGAACTCCAGGCACAGGAAGGCCCCTGTCTTGATGCCTTTCGTACCGGCCAGCCAGTCGTGAATCACGAGTTGGCCATGGCTACCGACCGCTGGCCCCGATTCGCGCCCCAAGCCCTGACCGATGTTGGCACCATCGGCATCCTCCAGCACCGCGCCGCGCTGGAGGCCCAGAGGCTCAACGACCAGCTCAACAACGCGCTCAAGAGCCGCATCGTGATCGAGCAGGCCAAAGGTATGGTCGCCGAGCGGGCCGAACTCAATATGGATCAGGCGTTCAACTTGTTGCGCAACCACTCGCGCAACCACAACCTCCGGCTGGTCGGCGTGGCCCGCGATGTCATCGGTGGCACGCTCACGGTGTCTGCGCTCGATCCACCCGCTTCTGTCGCATAGGAGAGGCTCAGGGATCCTCCCTGAGCCTCTCACCTCAAATGTCGAGAACCGAAGGTTTCGCGAGAGCTACCTGCGGGTACCCATCGAGGTGTGTGCGCGGATCCCGTCACTGCCCGTTTCCCGGCCCGGCCGGCGAGCGTTTCCGCGGCGCGCCGGTTCGTGACCGAAACGCTGGTCGAAGCCAGCATGAGGAGCGTGGTTGACGATGCGCGCCTCTTGATCAGTGAGCTCGCGACGAACGCGGTCGTGCATGCGGGGACGGACTTCACCGTCACCGTGCACATCTCGGCTGGCCACCTCTACGTTGAGGTACGCGACGGCGACCCGACGGATCTCGTTGCGCAGGGGCAGACGCCTGCCATCGCGTTGAGCGGGCGAGGCCTAGAGATTGTGGGGCGTCTGGCGCAGAGCTGGGGATCCCGCGTCGAAGGTCATGGCAAGGTCGTCTGGTTCTGCGCCGACGCTTGAAGGTCGTCACCGAACGATGAGCCCTGCTGCTCGGCGAGGGTCTTGATGTCGTGGACTGCATGCTCGGCTTCGGCCTTGATCTCATGCACTGCGTCGACGAGGTCGGCCGAGACATCCTCGGTGGCGTCCCTCAGAACCTCACGCGCATCGGTCACGTCGCTCACGACATCGTCTGCCGCGCCGCGGGCCCTTGCGGCGGCATCATGCAAATGCGGCGTGACTCGATCCCGGGCATGGTCGAGGCGTGGCCGTGCCAGTTCGATCAACCGGTGTACTCCGAACGCCGCGAGTCCGATGATCACAATCTTGCGTGTCCATCGCATCAGCATTGCCGTGCTCCTCGGGTGTGGGTGCGGCGCGTCGGTGCCACTCGTGGGGTCGCGCCAAGGGAGCGGCGCCGCGCGCGGACGAGTGTGTGCCGTCCCCTCCGGAGCGACAGCGAAGTTGGCATGCCAGCTTGTAATCGATCCGGTGTCCGTTCGAGTGGTCGAGCAATTTGCGGTAGAGGTCCCTCGGTCGGAATCCGTTGCAGAGATCGTGTTCGCATTTTTCGAGTCCCATCTGGTTGAGTCCGAATGGGGGATACCCGCATTGGGGGAGATCCATGCATGGGGGGTCCGTTTGTTACGAGTGCGCTTGGAGCAGGTCCCAAACGCCGCAGACTTCCAAGACCCGGCGACACGCCGGTGATGCGGCCGCGACAACGAGTGGAACGCCGTGCGCGGCACCGTGCTCTCTGGCGGTCAGCAGCGCGTTGATCCCGGTGGAGTCCATGAAGGTGCAACCGGAAAGGTCCACGAACGCGGGGGAGTGCGCTTCGGCAACGAGGAGCGTGAGCTCGTCGGCAAACTGGGTGCCGACCGCGAGGTCAAGCTCGCCGGCGACGGCGAGCGTCCGCCCGTTTGCACGGTCGAATCGTTGGAAGTTGGCCTGATTACTCACGGCTTGCGCGCCTTCTTGCCATCGAGTTCCCTTTTGCCGGTTGTGCGGCCGGGGTCTGGAGCAGCACGGAAAACTGTGGCGACGTTACCAGGCTGGGCCACTACCGATCGGGGCGGACCAATTTGTTCGACATGCGCCCGAGGGGCGCCAAGCGGCGCAGGTCACAACGCCGCCGATGTGCCGCTTGGCGCTCCATGCCATGGTAAGAATCGGGTCTCCCGAGGTGCTCACTCTTCCGAAGCTGGAGGTTCCATGCCGTACCACCCGCCGACGTACGAACGCCACGATCGTCCCGGAGGCCGCACCCTCGTTCTCACCGGCGAGTTGGACGTTGTCTGCGTCGCCGATCTGAGTCGTGAGTTCAGTGCGTTGGTGGACGAGGTCGCGTCGGAGGCGCTCGTCGATCTCTCCGGCGTCACGTTCTTCGATTCGAGTTCCATTGGTGCGCTGCTCGAAGGTCAGCAGACCGCGACGAGCTGCGGGAAGACCCTGGTCTTGGTATCGCCGTCCGAGACCTGCAGACGAGTGCTCGAAATCGCCGGCGTGGCGGAGCTGTTCGAAGTACGCGACAGCTGAACTCGCCCGGTGCGAGTCGCGGGATCAGTCCCCAACGCGGTCAGGCTCGCCAACGTGCAGGCGCATTCGGACGATGGTGCCGTGGTCGGTGGTCTCCCATGTGCACTCATCCATGATCGACTCCATGATCTTGAGTCCGCGTCCGCGTCCGGGCCGTCGGATCTGTCCGGCCCAGCGGCCATGATCACGAACGGTGATCAGTAGGTCACCGTTCAAGACGGCCTCGACCACGATCTGGCCTCGTGTGTCGTTCTGGTATCCGTGCTCGATCGAGTTCGTCACGGCTTCGATCGTTCCCAGGACGGCATCTTCGATCACCGAGCTCGGGACGCGCTTCGCCGCCAACCATTCTCGGAATTCGGATCGCAGATGGCGGAGGCGCTCCCCTTCGGCTGGGATTCGGCGGGTGAGGCGCTGGGGGATCTCGCCGGGGAGGCGCACGAGGAGCAGCGCGGTGTCGTCGCTCGGACTGGTGCCGAGGTCGGCCAACAGCTGGTCGGCTAACGCTTCGACGGGGAGATCCCCGTGCGCGAATGCCGCTCGGGCCAGCGTGGCAAAACCGTCATCGATGGAGGCGCCGCGTCGCTCGATGAGGCCGTCGGTGTAGACGGCGAGCACACCTTCCTTTTCGAGATGCGCTCGCGCGGTGACGCGCGGCACCGATGTCTGCAGTGTGAGACCGATCGGAATGCCTCGCGCCTCGTCGAGGTAGACCGGAGGTTCACCCGGATTCATCGCGAGTGGTGGCACGTGCCCTGCACAGCTGTACCGGATATCGCCGGTGCTGCGGTCGAGGGTGGCGAAGACCACCGTCGTAGCAGTGGCACCGGGTTCGGCCCGCGCGTGTTCGTCGAGTCGCGTCAGCAGTGCGCCCGGGTCGCTCTCGATGCGGGCGAGTGCCCGCAGGGCGCTGCGCAGCTGCCCCATGACCGCAGCGGCTTCCACGCCGTGGCCCACGACATCACCCGCGGCGATGCCCACGAGGCCGTCCGGCAATTCGAAGACGTCGTACCAGTCTCCTCCCAAATTGACGTCGCCTGACGCAGGTTCGTAGCGAACGGCAACTTGGATAGCGTCGGGGAAGGTCTCGCGAGGGAGCAACGCACGCTGGAACACTCCGAGCGCAGCTCGTTCGGCCGCGGCCGCCCGGGCGCGACCGAAGCCTTCGGCCATCACTCGGGCGAGGCTCTCGAAGAATGAGAACTCGTCGTGGGGGAACGTCCGGGTCGTGCGCCACCCGAGACTCAGCACGCCAACGACTACCCCTTCGATCGCGAGTGGTGCGTCGACGACCGTCTCGAGGTCTTCGCCGTCAAAGAGACTGGTCGAGATCGAATCTTCGGATTCGTGCTGGGGATAGGTCACGCGCATCGTGGCAGTGCGGAACGCCTCCGCAACCAGCGTCGGACCGTTGACGGGCACGTACCGCCATTCGTCGGCGGTTGATTTGTTGGTGCCGTCGTCGAGGATCGTGACCAGTCGATCGTGCTCGCGGTCGTGCAGGAACAACCAGATGACGTCCGCCTCGGTAGCGCGACGAATCGGATCGCGGGTGGCTCGCGCCATCTCCGGCGCGGCAACCTCAGCGGCGATCGCCCGGCTCAGTGCCGCGATCGTTGCGAGTCGACCCTCGGCGCGACGACGAGCGGTGACGTCGTGCGCGACGCCGAGCACGCCGACGGATCCGTCGACGAATGTATACGGGGACTTGGTCGAAAGGAAGATCCGATCACCGAGGTGCTCGTCATAGACCCGGGGTGCGCCACTCGCCCGAACCGAGGCGTCGTCGGTGCGAATATCCTGGAGATCTTCGGCGGCGACGACATCGACGTCCTGCTTCCCGAGCACGCCGCCTGGATCGCGGCCAAGCGCGGCGGCTGCTGCTGGGTTCACGAACACGTAGCGGCCGGTGGCGTCCTTCAGGAAGATAGCGTCCGCGCTGGTTGCCGTGACGCTGGCGAGAAGCTTGGTTTGGTCGGCGAGACTCCGCTCGATCTCGCGCTGCGCGTCGTGGTTCGTCGCCCAGCGGCGAAGCCATCGACGGGAGGCGAGCGCCAATCCGATCGCGAGGAGAGCCCCCAGGATCACGGCGACGAAGAGGCCGGTGTTGGCGTTCTTGATCCGCCGCTGCGCGTTGCGGGTCTCGTTGTCGAGACGACGGATCACGTGCGTCTGCGCGCGGCGGAGCGCATCGAAGGACGCTTTGCCGGAACCGGCCGTGATCCGTTGCTGCGCCGCGAGGCTCCGGCCGGCACGAACGAGCGCGATGTCTGGGTCAGCCGCCTCGGCGCGCCACTGGTCGTAGCGCTGTTGTGCGAGGTCGAGGCTTCGACGGCCAGGTGCATCCGTGAGCAGTCGTCGTAGGGTTGCGAACTCGGCAGCGGTCGTGGTCTTCCCCGTGTTGTACGGGGCGAGAAAGTCTGATCGGCCGGTGATGACGAACCCGCGTTCGCCGGTCTCCTGATCCACGAACGAGACCAGGAGGCTCCGGGCGGCTGCACGGGCGGGCAACCACCTCTGGTCGAGATCGCCGATCTCATTGCGGCTGACGAAGGCAGGGGGAAGGACCGCCACCAGCACGACGATGACCAAGGCGAAGAACCCGCCCAGGATCAAGCGCAAACGCCGGCTCAGTGTGTCGTCCCGGGTCACCACATGCGGCAGCGTAAGAGAAATCGCCGCGGTGTGGTTTGATCGGTCATTCTCCGGGGTAAACCCCGGAGAATGACCAACGGACCAGAGATCGGGCCGCGGTGACACGGTCTCATGGCTGCGCGCTCCCGCACGCCGGATCGGCCCGAGCATCGCTCTCGCGGCCGCGGGGATGAAACCACTCGCCGAGGTGGCGTTGCTGCATCATGAATCAGTGATCGTCGCTCGTCTGGTGGGCGAGGTCGACCTCTCGAATGTCGATGCGGTAGAACGGAGCATGGTTGAGCCCATCACCGACGAAACCCGCTGCCTCATCGTGGATCTGAGTGGGACGCGATACCTCGATAGCGCCGGAGTTCGTTTGCTCTTCAACCTCGCGGTTCACTTGCACGCGCACGGGAAGCAACTGCGCCTGGTCGTCTCGGATGCAACAATCGTGCGCCGCGTGCTCATCCTCACCCAACTCGACCAGACGGTGCCGTTCGATGTGTCAGTCGAGGCCGCGCTTGTAGCCTGCCAATGATCGGAATCCGAATATGACGATCGACGAGATCCAGCTCGAGATCCCCGGGTCGGCCGAGTATCTCCGCCTTGCGCGGCTCGCGGCAGCCGACGTCGGTGCGCGCGCGGGCTTCAGCTACGAGGACATCGACGACCTACGGATCGCGGTCGACGAGTTCTGCTACGCGATCAGCGGTGCCGACGGCGATGCCCGGTTGACGCTCGTTTATCGCGTTTCCGATCAACGGGTCGAAGTGGAAGGTCAGTGCGACCGCACCGGAGCGGGACCGAAGACGAGCGAGCTCGGGCGCGCCATTATCGGTGCGATCGTCGATGAGTACGACCTCTCCCAGGACGACGGTGGGTGTCATTTCCGGTTCGTGAAGGCGACGCTCGGCGAATGATGAAGCCGGTCGAGTCGACCGCTCAGGACCGGTTCGTCGCGTATCACGGCTCTCACGATCGTGGCCTGCGTGATGAGCTCATCCTGGAGCACCTCGGGCTCGCCCACGCGCTCGCCCGCCGGTATTCAGGCCGGGGAGAAGCGCTCGACGACCTCCAACAGGTCGCGACGGTTGGGCTGCTCAAAGCGGTCGAACGTTTCGATCCGGATCGCGGGCTCGCGTTCACGACGTTCGCGGTCCCGACGATCACCGGTGAGATCAAGCGCCATTTCCGTGACCGAGGGTGGGCAACGCGAGTTCCACGCGGCCTCCAGGAACGAGCGCTGCGGTTGACGCGCGCGGTGCAGGACCTCAGCCATGAACTTGGCCGCTCTCCCTCCCTCTCGGAAATTGCACTGGCGATGGACCTCGACGTCGAAGCGGTACTGGAGGCAATGGAGGTCAACCGTTCCTACGCGACTTCGTCGTTGGACGCACCGGTCGAGAATGACGAGAGCAGTTGGAGACTTGAACGCGTGCTTGGCCAGATCGATCCTGGCCTCGAAGCTGTCGATCGGGAAATGGTGGTTGGGGATCTGCTGGCGTCGTTGCCTGAGCGCGATCGCGAGATCGTGCACCTCCGCTTCTTCGAGGGTCTCACTCAATCCGAGATTGCGGAACGCATTGGCATCAGCCAGATGCACGTCTCTCGCTTGCTGTCCAAATCGCTCGCCGGCCTCCGTGAGTTGCTCTCCGAGCCGTGAGTCCCGGGTCGCTCGATCATTCGTCGGCCCGTATCGACAGATGGCGCTGATTAGTGCTTGAGCTTGTCGATCTTCTCCTCGATCCAATCCTTCGCGTCTTCAACCTTCTGCTTCGCCTTCCCGGCCGTCTGATCGGTCTTGCCATCGCGTTTGAGGTCGTCGTTGTCGGTGAGATCTCCAGCCGCTTCCTTGGCGCGGCCTTTCAACTCGTCGAACTTGCCTTCCATTGGGTTCTCCTTTTGGGATTCGGAATGTGTTGTGGGGGCGGCTTCAGGCTTCGGCGGGTGCCGGAACCTCTTCTGCAACATGCTGGGTGAGCAGGTCGGCGGGGAATTTTCCTGACCACGTTTCGTCGAAGGACCAGTCGGGTTGTTTGCGGAGAGCGTCCGAGTCGTACACGACGCCATCGGCGGTGAGTGCGCCGATGGGGGCGATCCACGCGGTGGGGGCGTTGTCGGCGCCGCGCGGGTCGTGAGCGCGCATCTCGGCTCCGAAGCAATCGAGGACGCTCCCGATCAGCACCTGGTGCTGCGTCGCAAGCGAGCAACGCGCGCCACTGGTGATCGTCTGGAGGTTGTCGGTGACTGTCTGGAGGTCCGACTCGATGTTGCGGTCGCGGTTGTCCGAACGATGGATCCGGTCGAGTGCGTCTGCGATCGCGAGACCATCTCGCTTGCACGCAGTGCATTGACCGCACGATTCGACCGCGAGAAAACGAGACGCGGTCGCCGCGACCGCGACGATGGGAGTGGCGTCGTCGAACACGATGAAGGCCGCGGAGCCGAGGCCGGAGCCGACTGCGCTCATACCTTCCCAGCTCACGAGCGCGCCGAGTTGATCTCCCGGGATGAGCGCCGCGGCAACACCCTGCATCACCGCCTTCACCCGCCGACCTTCGCGTATTCCGCCACCGATGAGATCCACGACTGCCGCCAGGGGCGTTCCCATCGCGACCTCGCCGACACCGGCGCGCATGGTGTCGCCGCTGACCGTGCACACTGCAGTACCAGGTGAATCGGGCGTTCCTATTGACCGAAACCAAACGGCGCCCTCCGCGAGGATCAGCGCACAATGCGCCAGCGTCTCGACGTTGTTGACCAGAGACGGTGCCGCCACCGACTCACGGGTCGGACCGGCCAGCTCGACCTCGGCCGCAGATCCGGACTGTTCCTCGAGGAGGATCTCGTCGATGCCCCGTCGGTATGGCGGCGCGATCCGGGGGAACGGATATCGACCGTCGATGCACTCCAACAGCGCGGTCTCTTCGCCGAGCAGGTACTCGCCGGGACCTTCGAAAACCTCAATCGTTGCCCCGTCGGTCCAGCCCGCAGCCTCGAGTTCGGCGATTGCGGTTCGGACGCGAATCGCTACATCGCTGAACGATCGTTTCATGCCGACAATCACGCGGTCTGCGCCCACTGCCAGTGCTGCAATCAGCGCACCTTCCAGCGTGCGGTATGGATTCCGCAGGAGCAATTCCCGGTCCTTGAACGAGCCGGGTTCACCTTCCGCTGCGTTCACGACGACGGTTGTCGGTTCGGTCTCGGCGCGATTCGCGGCGACCGTGCGCCACTTCGTGCCGGTTGGGAAACCGCCACCGCCGCGGCCACGAACACCTGACGCTGCGATCTCGTCGATGGTCGCTCCTGGCCCCAGCCGTCGGGCCGCGTCGAGCCCCCGACCGCCGCCGACGCGCCTGTAGGCGTCGAGGGTCGCGAGTGGTAGCTCATCGAGGACCCGGTGCACGAGGGTTGCGGTCGTCGCACTCAGTACCAACGTCGCCCCCAGCTCCTACCGGCACCGTTCGCCACCCACAGCACCGCGCCGATCACGGCAAACACGACGCCGAAGGTCCAGAGCAGGGGCACTCCAAGGAGGAGTCCGAGTAATAAGCAGATGATTCCCAGTACCAACATGGTTCGAGTTCCCTTCGATTTGGTTTGCGATTCGTCCCCCGGTGATGCCCACCCCGTCGGCTGCGTAAACACAGTTTCGGCGCACCGCGTTTCGCAGTTGTTCCTTCCGGGTATGCACATGGCCGAGTAGACGCGCGGGAACGCCCGCACGATGCATGATCGACGAAGGGACTTCGGATGTCGACGGTGGGAGAAGATGTCACGGACGAGTCGGCCGGTGACGGTCTCGGAGACGAGTTCGGTGGTACCTCGACGACCATCGGTGGTCGGTATCGCCTTTTGCGACGCCTTGACCGTGAGGGTGGCGGTCTGGTCGTGCTCGCCCACGACGACGTCACGGGCCAGCCGGTAGTCATCGACTTCGTCGATGTGGCCAACGGGGCCGACGATGATGCGGTGCGACGCCTTCGAGAATCTGCCGCGGCCACGCTGGTCCTAAAGGATCCGGCGGTGCTGCACACCACCGACTTCGTGCAGCACCAGAACCGCCTTGGCGTCGTCTCGGAGTACGTCGTCGGGAATGACCTGGCGTCGCTCCTCCGGCAGGGGCCTCTGGCTCCGGGCGAGGCCGCGAGGATCGGCGGCGCGCTGGCTCGGGCTCTGGCCTCGATGCACCGCGCCGGCATCACGCACGGTCTGCTGACACCGCGCGACGTCCTCATCGACGAAGCGGGCGGCGTTCACGTCGCGAACACGGCGCTGGGCGCGACCGGTCTGGTCGCGCCTGCTCCCGTTGCCCTGGCGGTATACGGGGCACCCGAACAACTCGCGGGTCAAGACGGAGGAGGAGGTGGCGGCGCCGCGGATCTGTACTCGCTGGGCGTGCTGCTCTACGAGATGGTGGTCGGACAGCCGCCCTTCTCTGACTGGGAAGCGTCGGTGTTGACACAACGCAAGCTGCATGAGCCGGCACCGGTGCCCTCGGAGGCCGGCGCGGTCGTGCCGACTGACTACGACGAACTCGTCGCGCGGCTTCTCGATTCGCGTCCGGTGGCAAGACCCGACGCGGACGAGGCTGTCGTCGCGCTCGCTCGCCTCGAGGCGCCCGCCATCGCTCGCACCCCAGCACCAATGCGACGACCGTCGGTGATGGTCATCACAACGGAGGAGGGTGCGGACTCTCGACCGGTCGGCTGGTGGGTCGCCGCCGCGGTTGCGTTGGCGGTCGGTATCGTGGTGCTCGTTGCCGTTCTCCTCAACCGTGACGATCCGCAGCGTGTTCTCGTCCCGAACGTCGTCGGCCGGCCCGCCGTCGTCGCGATCTCCCGATTGCGCAACGAGGGCTTCAAGGTGTCGACACTCCAGGCCCCGAACAATGGGGTACTTGCGGGTGTCGTGGCTGACCAATCACCCGCTGGCGGCCGGAGGGTCAAGGAACACGCGGCGGTCGTGGTCACCATCAGTACCGGGCCGCTCGTAACAAGCCCCGCGCCTCCACCGGTCATTGTCGTACCGTCGCCGACCGTAGCGACGAGTACATCGACCAGCACCTCGAGCAGCACCTCGAGTACCACGAGCACGACGAGCACGACGATCGCTCCGTAGTCCTCCCGCGGCCGACGATTGCGCCGCGTGTCTCGGTTGCGTTGTTTCGGATCGGGGCCGCGGTGAGGCGAGGACCGCAATGTTGGCGGGCGTACGCTTGATCATCGATGACGAGTCCGCGACGGGGCGGGTCTAGGGGGGCGCGTGTCCAGTGAAGATCGGAACTCGCAGCCTTCGGGGCGTACGACGGTCGCGCTCGTCAACGACTACGAACTGGTGCTCCGCGGCGTGGCGGGGATGCTGCAACCGTTTCGCGACCGGATCGAGGTTGTCGAACTCGATGTCAAGCGCAATCCCGACTCTCGAGTCGATGTCGCGTTGTTCGACCCTTACGGCCACGCCCGACTCGGGCTCGACCGGGTCTCGTCGCTGGCTCGCGATCCGAACGTGGGAAGGGTCGCGGTTTACACATGGACGTTGACACCCGCGCAACGCGATGCGGCCATCCTCGCCGGCGCTCGCGGCGTCATCGCGAAATCGGTATCTCCGGGTGAGCTCGCGGACGCGCTGCTCGAGATCGCGGCGGGAGGGGAGTTCGTGAGCTCAGAGTTCGGCGTCGACGACACCCCACCATGGCCGGGCTCTGATTTCGGTTTGACGTTGCGCGAGAGCGAGGTCGCGGCGCTCCTCACCGACGGTTTGAGCAACAAGGAAATCGCGATCGCCCTCTGGATCAGTGAGAACACGGTGAAGACGCACCTCAAGGCGATCTTCCAGAAAACCGCCGTCACCACACGAGCACAAGCGGTGATCCAGATCGCCAGTGGCCCACAGTTCGCCCGGCGACGTATCGCCTAAAGCCTCGTCAAACGACCCATTACGCGCGCCCGCCAGCCAGGTGTCGTTGCCAAATCACTCGAACGGGTGGCGACAACGTGTCGCGATGCGAGGAAGCTGTCTGGAGAGACGTGACCCAAGGCGGGGCGCTCAACGGAGAGCACCCCGCCCGACGGTCCGCGTTGCAACCGCTGGTGTGCTGGGTGGAGCGGTATGCAACGACCTCGAATGGTTCGACCGTCGAGACGAAGGATTGCAGCGGTGGCGAAGGTGCGCTCCCAGCGGGACGATGAAGATCTCGTCCGTCTGTACCTCAACGACATCAGCCGGTATCCATTGCTCACAAGGGCCGATGAGGTCCATCTCGCGCAGCAGATGGAGACCGGCAATGTGGCCAGTGAGATCCTCGGCCGCGGCAACGTCTCGGATTCGGACGAGGAGCAGGAGTTGCGGCGCTCGGACCGTGATGGCAAAGACGCCCACCAGACGCTCGTGCAGTCGAACTTGCGGTTGGTCGTGTCGATCGCCAAGCGATACCAGAGATCCGGGACTCCGCTGCTTGATCTCATCCAGGAAGGCAACTTCGGCCTCCTGCGCGCGGTCGACAAGTTCGACTGGCGTCGCGGTTTCAAGTTCTCGACGTACGCGACCTGGTGGATCCGGCAGGCGGTCGCTCGCGGCAGCGCGGATACCGTGCGTGCGATCCGGCTCCCGGCACACGTTCGCGAGCGGCTGGCCACGATCGACACCGCTCGTTCGCGTCTCGAGCTGCAATTCGGACGACGGGCAACGTTGAGCGAGCTGGCGGCCGAAGCCGACATGAGCGAGGACAAGGTCTCGCAAGTCTTGGCTCTCCCGGTTGAGCCAGTCTCGTTGTCGAAACCACTCGGTGAGACCGGCGACGCCGACCTGAGTGAGATCGTCGAGGATCATACGATCGAGTCACCGTTCGACGGCGCCGCGCGTGCCCTCCTCCCGGCCGCGATTGATCGGCTCATGGCGCCCCTCGACGAGCGGGAACGACACATCATCGAATTGCGTTTCGGTCTCCATCACGGTGAGCCGCGCACGCTGGAACAAGTCGGTGATTGCCTGAATCTCACACGAGAGCGAATTCGCCAGATCGAGGCGCGCGCAATCTCCAAGCTGCGCGACCACACCGATACTCAAACACGCGACCTCATGGCGGTCTAGGTGTACTCGGCCACGACTTTGGTGCAGACGGCGTCGCGACAGTCTGGAACGACGTCTTGGGAACACCGCTCTCGTCAGCTCATGCGAGCGGCGCCAAGGTGTCAAGCCCAGTAGCTCGCCTTGGGGGATCGAAGTCGATCCTCCCCCTTCGTCGACGATCCGCCGACGGATCGACCGGGTGGACAAGGATGCGACGATGCGTCGTACCCCCGGAGGCCTCGTGGGACTGCCGGTGTGGAAGGCGGCCCTGCTGGTGTTCGTGGTGCTCGGCGGCATGCTCGCGGCCCGGTTCGTGGTCCACGGCGCCGATCCAACGTTCTTCGTCGTGGCGAGTCGGCCGCCGGCGGGACCCGGAACGGTTCCCGGCGACTTCGTTCTGCAAGCGCCGGGCGGTGGATACGACGGAATGTTCTTCTACAGCCTCGCGGTCGATCCGCTGCAGTACCGGGACCGGTCGCTGATTCCGCTCGACAATCCCGCGTATCGTCAGCAGCGCATCGGGTATCCGGCGTTGGCGTATCTGCTCGCATTCGGTTCGCGCGCCGCGGCGCCGTGGACCTTGTTGCTGGCAAACCTCGCGGCGATGGCCGCGGTGACCACTCTGCTGGCCCGTCGGGCGGTGGAGTTCGGTCGCAGCCCGCTCGCAGGCGCTGCAGTGGCCCTCGCTCCGGCATTGACATTCGCGTTGGCGCGTGACCTCTCCGAGCCACTCGCACTCGCGCTCGTGCTCGGCGCGTTCGTCACGGCCCGCG
Source organism: Acidimicrobiia bacterium (assembly GCA_046598395.1). Lineage (GTDB taxonomy): Bacteria > Actinomycetota > Acidimicrobiia > IMCC26256 > JAENVU01 > JAENVU01. The sequence goes on along the minus strand of JBKJIQ010000023.1, from coordinate 32,492 downwards.
CCCGACGGTGGATCGCCACGACGCTCCTCTTGAGCCTCGCGATCCTGACGCGAGAGACGGTGCTGCTCGCGGTCGGCGCGCTCGTCGTCGGAACGTGGTTCGAATCGCGTTCCGATCCCCTGCGCTCGCGGCTCAAGGTCGTTGCCGCGGGCACCGTGGCGGCCGCGGTCGCCGCCGGGTGGCAACTGTTCCTCCTGCACCGTTGGCGGGTGCTGCCAATCCGTGCGGCCGGGGCCGACACGATCGGACCCCCGTTCGCCGGCATTGTCGACGCGGTTCGTACCGACGTCGAGCGCCACGCCGGAGTCGACGCGTTGGCCCTGCTGCTCTTCGTGTTCGTGGTGCTGATCCTCGCCGGCGCCCTTCTTGCGATGCGCAGCTCGGCCGCAGGCCTTCCCGAGAAGCTCCTCGTGATCGGGACCGTGGTGCTGGCGGTGTTCCTCGGTTCCGACGTCTGGGTTTCCTTCGCCGGATTCCTGCGCGCCCTCGATGACGCCGTCGTCTTCGGCGGTCTCGTCCTCCTCGCGGCACCGCTGCGATTCCGCCGCGCGGTGTGGTTGATTCCAATGGCGTGGCTTCCGCTCGCCACCTATCTTGTCGCCCGCCCGTGATGCCCGCGCTGCCCGCGCTGCTCACCGGCGTGTATGAACAACGTTGTATCGTGCCCCGATGAAATGTCGTGGGCGTCACGGCGCTCGGTGACATCACTGCTGCCGCGAACCCATCGACTCGGCCTGCGCGCTCGGGTCACGTTGGTGTTCGCCAGTCTCGCGCTGATCATCTCCGCCAGTTTGGCGATTTTCTCTTACGAGGTGACCCGTTCCTATCTGCTCGACCGGCGGGTTGCCACCGCGCGTCAGGAGGCGTTCGTGAACGCTCGTGCGGTTCGGGACGCCCTGCAAGTGAACCCGCTCGACGTGCGCGGGGCACTCGCGCAGGCGCGTACCCGTTCCAACAGTGTGGTCATGCGAGTGCGACGCCAGTGGTTCGGAACCTCCGTGGGGGTCGGCCGCGACGAAGTCCCGGCCTCGCTCCGAAGCTTGGTGGCCGGAGGGGCAGCCGGTACGCAGAACACGGAGCTGGCGTCGGCACCCCAGGTCGCGGTCGGGCTGCCGCTGCCCGCAGTCGACGGTTCGTATTTCGAGTTCACGTCGAACCGGGACCTCGATCAGACACTGGTGCTGCTGGCGCGCGCGTTGGCGGTTGCGGCGGCTTTCGTTACCGCCGTCGGTGCCGTGATCGGTTGGTATGCGGCGGGGCGAGTGCTGCGACCGGTGCGGCGTATGGCGGCCATTGCGGGTGGTATTCGGGAGGGTGCACTCGAGGAACGCTTGGATGCAGAGGGCGACAGTGACCTCGAGCCACTGGTGGATTCGTTCAACGCGATGGTCGCGGGGTTGCGGCGCCGGATCGAACGCGAGGCTCGATTCGCCTCTGATGTCAGTCATGAGCTGCGGACCCCGCTGGCCACGATGGGCGCGGCGCTGAACATTGCACGGCGTCGACAATCGTCGGAAGCCGCCGCCGCGGCGTTCGACGTGCTCGACGACGAGCTGCAGAAGTTCACTCGTCTCGTGCTCGACCTGCTCGAAATTTCGCGACTGGATGCGGGGGTCGAAACTCCGCAGCGGATCGAGGTGACGCCCGAGACGCTGGTGCGTGAGGTCCTCCATTCGACCCAACGGGCACACGTTGCGGTGGACATCGAGCGGTCGGCACCCGCGATTGTGCTCGTGGACCAGCGGCGGATCGCCCAGGTGTTGACCAACCTGTTAGAGAATGCCGACGCGTATGGCGGAGGCGCGCGGTCGATGGTTCTCGGCGGTACGGCAACCACGCTGCTCATTGCCGTCGACGACGCCGGACCAGGCATTCCGGTCGAGGAGCGCGAGCACGTGTTCGACCGATTCGGACGCGGCAGTTCGTCGGAATCAAGACCGGGAACGGGCCTCGGGCTTGCCCTTGTGGTCGAACACCTTCGCCTCGAGGGTGGCCGCGTGTGGGTGGCGGACTCGCCGCAGGGCGGCGCTCGATTCGTCATCGAGATACCTCGGAGGCCGACGTGATGTGCAAACGGCTTCAGGCAGCCGCGCTCGCGGTGGTCGCGTTCGTGGGCGTGGCGTCGTGCGGTGTTCCGACCGATTCCACGGCCACCCGAATGCGCGCCAAGCAGGTTCCGTTCGGTTTGCTTGATCGAAACAGCGGCGCCAGCGCCTCCGACGGTGTTGGGGACGCGGGATCGGTGTATTTCGCGAAGAGTGGACGACTCGTCTCGGTGCCGCGCCGGATTGCGGCGTCAGCGCCGCCGGAGGTGATGCTGGGAATGCTTCGGCGGGGTCCAACCAAAGGCGAAGTTGCGGCGGGCCTGCGATCGGCGCTGCTCGGGCCGAGCCTCGCACGCGTGGTCTCGGTGACTGGCGGCACCGCCACCGTCGATCTACGAAGCGCATTCTCCACGCTTCCGAGCTCAGACCAGTTCCTTGGCTTGGCGCAGCTGGTGTTCACGCTCACCGGTCGTCCCGGCATCGGTCAGGTTCGATTCACGCTCGCCGGCCAACCGACCGAAGTGCCCCTCTCCGACGGTTCGCTCGTGCGGAGGCGGGTCTCTCGCGATGACTTCGAAGGGGTCGCGCCGACGGCGTAGCGCATCCTGACTTCCGGAGACGGATTCCGGTATCACGTTGACGCTCGGGATCGTCACTACGGGCTGATCATCCCCGCGGAGCAGAACCCGTGAATCGTGGGATATTCCTCACCGGCTGACCTGGTCGATGGTGTTCGCTCGCCGCTGGGCGACGCGCAGGTAGGACTGGTCGGCTCGTTGATCGGCATCGGTGAGGGGTGGCCCGATCGACCGAGGCCATAACTTGGTGACGCGGACCGCGCTGATCTCGGCGGCATAGAGCACGACGCGGGCTTGGAGTGAGATCCACACCAGGAGGCCGAGGACAACCGCGAACATGCCGTAGACCTGGCCCATGCCTTGCAGCACGTGTGAGACGTAGAAGCGGCCGAGTCGCTGGAGAAACTCCCAGGCGATGCCGGCGGCGATCGCGCCCGGCAGGAGCTCGCGCCACGCAACCGTGCGAACGATCATCACCTGGAAGGCGATCGTGAACAGGACGATGTTGGCACCGATGGCGACGAGAGCCACTCCGATGTTGGTGACGAGATCCGGCGCAAGGCTGCCACCGATACCGCTCAAGGCTGTCGTCGCCAAGATGGCGAGGCCGAGCATCGCGATCAGGGCCAAGCTGCGGGTGAGGCGAGGGAAGAAGCCCGGTCGAGCGTAGACGGGGACGCCCCAGATGCGGTTCAGCGCCTGCTGCAAGACGTCAGCGATCCCGAGGCCACCGTAGAGGGCGAACAGGATCCCCACCACCACCGCGATCCCGGTACCGCGCACCGTCGTGACGTTGGCCCGGATCTGATCGCCGATGATCGGGAAGTTCGCGAGCGTCGAGTCGACGATGCGCTTCTGCAGATCGGGATTTCCGTGCAGCACGTACCCGAGCACGGTCGTCGCGACCAACAGCAACGGAAACAGACTGACGAATCCGTAATAGGTCAGCAGCGCCGCGAGGTTGCCGCCACGGTCGTCGCCGAACTTCTTCACGACTGCGAACGCGAACCCAAGGGGGCGGTGCCGTTGTTGGAACTCGTCGATGCGGCTCAGGATCCGCTGGACGTCGGGCATGCCCTTGCCTACCACGATGGACCGGCTTCAAAATGCCTACCCGGACGGGACGCCTCCAATACCACCGTACAAGACTGCGCTGATGGACTCCGACATCCCAGGCACCAACGGCACGTCAGCAGAATCCGCGCCGGAGGGCACACGTGAGTCGCCGCAGTTGATACTCCGGTGCGCCGGGTTTCCCCCTTGGCAGCAATCGCGCCGTCGGTAGGTCTTGGCGCCGAGAGGCGACAGTGTTAGGTTCTCGGCTCTTCGTGGGGGGTCTGATATGGGGCGTTCGTTTCTCCGGTCGGCGACGGTAGGCCGTCACATTGCGCTGGTGGCCGGGGCAGCACTGTTGCTCACGGCCTGTTACAAGCCGATGGCGATCGAGATCCAGAAGACGAGTCCGGACATGCGTCCGTGGTGGTGTCATTCGGAACTCATGGCCGATGAACCCGGCGCCCAGTGGTACCTCGACCGTGGCATCCAAAAGGGTGACCTGAGTTGGGACGATTGCATCACCAACTCCGGCTACTTCGACCAAGCCTTGGCGTTTGCGATGCAGTGGCCAACACGCGGCGCGGCCGAGGCCGCCGGCTGGAGGGCGTCGGCCAACTACGCGGCGGGGATGGGCACGCACCATGCGTTAGGAAATCCGTTGCAGGGCGCATTCGATCCGATCCGGCCGAACTTCCTTCAATACGACGGCAACACTCCCGACGCCAAGCTGGTGGGGATGAGTTGGTTCGTGAACAATGGGCCCGATGGGCCGCCGGCCGGGTTCCCCGGTGACAACGACTGGTGGCACCGTCACGAGAACCTGTGTCTGTCGAGTTCGACCGGTTTGATCATCTACGACGGACCGTGCCCACCGGGCGTGGCCGGCAACACGGTCTATCTCGGGAACTACTGGCTCCTCCACGTGTGGACGGTTCCCGGCATGACCCATGAGCCGGATGTGTTCGTCGGTCACCATCCCTGTTTGGCGCCGAGTGGACCGGTCGAAGGCGACATGTGCATGGACGTCATGCACATGCATTAGCAACACTGCGGCGGCCGGGTCGGTGTTCCAGCCGTCCCGGCGTCAGTTCGGAACGTGTCAGTCGTCGTCGCGGATGGTCACGATCGCGGTGCCGTCATCGACGGTCGCGTTCTCCGCAGCGTCGAGCTCGATGCTGAACGTTTCGGTGCGTTCTGCCACTTGGTCGTTCACGAGCGCGACTCGGATGACATGGCGGGTCTCGCCCGGCAGGAAGACCAGCTGATCGTCGGTGCGGATGTAGTCGGACCCCGAGCGGGCCGAGCCGTGATGGGTCACGTAATGGACGACGATGGTCTTGCCGCTCGGTGCCGAGAGCAACACCTCGGCATGCGCTCGGCCACGCGCCTCACGGCCCTTACCGTCGTTGATGGAGACCGACGGCGGGGCGTCGTCGTCTCGGATCTTTACCGTCGCCATCCCCTGGGTGACGTGCGCGCCCGGCGCGTCCATGGCTTCAACCGTGAAGCGTTCGGTGGGTTCGTCGAGCGCGTCGCCCACGATCTCCACGTGGATCATTGCCTCGGTCGCGCCCGCGGGGATGACCACATGACCATGCTGTTGCACGTAGTCCTCGGTACCGGCGGTGCCGGCGATGGCGTGCCATTCCACCGTGATCGGCATCATGTTCGGCTCGGACAGTTCCACCATCACGTGCGCCTCGGTGGGTGCTCCCGTTCCCTCGGTCACGGTGGCGGAGTGCAGTGAGAGGGCGGGGGTGTCGAAGCTCATCGAGGCGATCGCGAACTCGCTCAGATCGGCAGCGTTCGCAACCGCGAAAGAACACGTGTCGGCCGCGGCGGTGCAGTCGACGGGTCCGTCGGCGGTCCCGATCATGCCGACGGCCATCCGGGTGGTGGAGAACGCGCCGTTGGCGTCGGTGGTGACCACGCTCGCCCGACCGATGTCGCAACCGTCGGCGATCTGAATGACTCCGCTCTTGCACGGTGCCATTCCGAACAGCGCGTTTGTCGTGAAGCCGGTGCCGCTGACGGTCACGTCCTGGCCGTCGCGCAGATGTGCCGACGGTGTAATCGTGAGGACCGGCGGCGGCGGTGGTTGCGAGTTGGGATCGAATCCGAGGGGTACCACTGCCGATTCGTCAGGGTCACGAGACCCGATGCGGAGGGTGCACGGGACCGCGCTCGTTGCGCAGTCGATCGAGAAGCCGGTTCCCGCCCCGAGCATTCGGCGAACTTCCGCCGTCCCCGCGATCTCACCGTTGGCATCGGCCTGGAGTTCGGCGTAACGGGGGCAAAAGTCGAAGGATTGACCCACCTCGGGGACGCGGCCGCATTGTTGGACGGCGACCGGGCCGGGAGTGAAACCGGATCCGGCGATGCTCACGCCCTGTCGGTACCCGAGGTCGTGATCGGGCGTGACCGTGGCCGTGGGCGGCGGCGGGATCGGCGCGTTCGGATCAAAGGTGACGGCCACCTGCGTGCGTTCATACTGGCGCTGGCCGTACACCGTCACCGAGCATTCGGTTCCAACATCGATGCAGTCGACGGGATTGACATCGCCGTTATAGACGCGTCGCTTCACGTTGAGGGTGAAGTCAACGATGCCTGAGCCGTCGGCCTGGGCGTCGGCGTAGGAGTACCCGCAACCGCCGGATTGAGCGGACTGCACACAGAACTCCGCGTACACGGATTCGTTAGGTCCGAAACCGGTGCCGTGCACCGCGACTTGGGCGCGGTACGCCAGATTTGTTGACGGTGTAACCGTCACGACCGGGAGCGGAGGTGGGGGGACGGTGTCGTCGAACGAGATCGGCGCGTTGGCGACGAGCTGGAGTGACTCATCGTTCGAGAATCCGACTGCGTGGACGGTGCAGGGCTCGGTGGCGCAGTCGACCAGCGTGGGAACATTGGTGGTGAAACTCGTCACGAGCCGGGACACACTCGCGGTGGTGGTGAAAGCGCCGGCGGTGTCGGTTTGGAGCCCGGTGATGTAGTCGCCGCAGTACGAGTTGGTGGTCGCGTCGGCTGCGCATTCGCTGATCTGGACGAAACCCCCGGAGTCGAACCCGCTGCCCGCGATGGTCACGGATTGGTCGTGGAGCAGACCGGTGGCGGGCGTCACCGTGATAGAGGGGGAAGGCGGGAGCGGCTGGTTGGGGTCGAAGAGGATGGGCGCGTCGGCGAGGTACTCGACGTCAAAGCTGCTCTCGGCTCGCATGATGCAATCGACCACAAGGCAATTCGTGGCGGCGCCGGAACCGTCGCTCACGCGCAGCCGAGCAGTGGTGGGAACGGAGAAGGCACCGTTGCCGTCGATCGTCACGAACGCGCCTGACCCGGAGCAATATGGATCGATGGTGGCGCACTCACGAACCCGGACGAAGTCGCCCGCCAGGAATCCGGTGCCGGTCACCGTGAGGGCTTGGCCCGCCAGGAGTCCGGTCGATGGGGTCACCGTGATCTGTGGCTGCGCGACCGGCGCCGTTGGGTCGAACGCCAACGCGTGCCGGGCGAAGATGGTGGCACCTTCATCCGCGGCGACGAGATCGCACGCGTCCGGTGCCGTCGCGCAATCGACCCGACCGGTCGGGCTGCGGACGAACCGGTGCACGGTGAAGCCGGCCGCGATCGCGCCCGACGCATCCGGCTGGACGAAGACCGCGGTGTTGACATCGCAGCGATACGCCGGGGTCACTCCCGCCGGGCATTGCACGAGCAGCATTCCGCCCGTACCGAAGCCGCTGCCGGTGACCGAGACCAGTTGACCGCGTACCAGATTGTCGGCCGGGCTTACAGAGATGGTGGCGGTGGGTGCACTTGGTGCCGCGTCGGCCGTGGCTCCCGACGGAACCGGACCGGCATCGGCGTGGGGCAGCGACTTCAACGCTTCGTCCCACGCCTCCCGAGTCCCTGGTGTTGGCGGTGGTGTGGGTGATTTCGGTTCCGTGGAGGCGCTGCGGTGCGGAGTATCAGCCGCGGATAGCTGCGGTGCGCTCGCCCCTGCAACTGCCAGCGGCGTGAGCGACGCGCTGACCAGCGCGCCCACGGCGAGTCCCCAAACGATCCTCGTGCGCATGCCCCATCCCCTTCATCGGTCCCCGAATCCCGACGTTACCGGCGAATTGCCGCAAGGGCCAGAGCTGATGGCGTGCCGGTTTGAGGCGTTCAGTTGGAGAGGACGGAGGCCGCGATGAAGTCTTCGAGGGCGCGGTCATCCCACCACGAGATCTGGAGTTGCTTCGCCCGCCGGAAGTAAAGCTGGATGTCGTACTCCAACGTGAACCCGACGCCGCCGAAGACCTGCTGGGCCATCGCGGTGGTGTCGCGGAACGTCCGGCACGCGAACAGCTTGGCCATCGGCGCGAGGCGGTCGATTGGTCGACCTTCGGCGCACGCCCACGCGGCCTCGTGCACCAGGACCGTGCCACCCTCCACCGCGGTGGATGCATCGGCAAGGTAGTGCGAGATTGCCTGGAATGCGCCGAGCGGCTTGTCGAACTGCTCGCGGTCCTTGGCGTATTGGGTGGTGATCTCCAACGCGAGGCGCGCACCGCCGATGGCCTGGGCCGCGAGCAACACCGCGCCTTCGAGCATCGTGGCGTGCCAGATGGACCAACCGGTGCCTGCGTCACCGATGCGGTCGGCCGCCTGAACGTGCACACCCGAGAGTGTGATCGCGTACTGCGTGTCCGAGGCGAGGGTCATCTGTTGCGTGAGCGTCACACCGTCGGCCGTGGGATCCACGAGGAAGAGGTCGATGTCGGTCTCGGCGTCGCCCGTGCGCGCCAGCACCACGAGCCGGGTCGCGCCGCACGCGAACGCAACGTGCCACTTCTCGCCGTCGAGCCGGAAGCCGTCACCGTCGGACGTTGCGGTGGTCTGTACCCCGCGCGGGCCGAAGCTGCCCTTCGGCTCGAGCCAGGCCGGGGTGAGAATCGCATCGCCCGCGGCAATGCGGGGGATCCATTCCGAACGCTGGGCGTCGGTCGCGCCGCGCTGGAGGATTCCCGCGCTCAACACCGCGCTCACGAAGTGCGGCGACGGCACGAGCGCGCGTCCGAACTCCTCGTAGAGCACAGCTCCTTCGATCGCGCTCATGCCCGAACCGCCGTACTCGGTGGGGAGCATGAGCCCGATCAGGTCGAGCTCGATGAGCTGGCCCCAGAAGTCGGACGAATACCCGATCGGATCATCTTCCTGGGCGCGCACCTGCTCCAGGGGTGACGCGCTGGCGCAGAGGCCGCGCACCATCTCTCGCAACATTTCTTGCTCGGCGGTGAACTCGAGATCCATCGTCTACGTCCTGTTGGGTGTGCGGGTCAATGGGAATGAGAGGTTCATGGTTGCCATGCGTCGCCCCGACGCGTCCACGGGTTGTCGGTCGCGGTCGTGGGGAGGGCGACCCGGATTGCGCAATCGGTCTTGAGGTCTCCGGCCACGCTCAGCGAAACGGTGAGCGAAATCCAACCGCAGCCAGCGGCATCGGTCTCCACGCTGGTGGCGAGACCGTGCATCGTCATCGTGTCGCCCGGGAAGACGGAGCCCAACATGCGGAACTTCATCCGGCCGAGCCGTCCCATGGGTCCGGTCCAGTCGGTGACGAAGCGCTCGAACCATGCGGCCTGGTTCGGTGTGTTCATGAAGATGTCCTGGGTGCCGTTGCGTTTGACCGCGAAGTCATGGTCGTGGTGCATCGGCCGCCAGTCGCGCGCGGCAAGGGCACCGAGCACGATCGTGGTGGCACTGACCGGATACACGAGCTCCGGCAGGACATCACCCACGGTCACGTCGCCGAGCAAGAGACGGCGGTTCACGCTTCCCCCCGCCGGTAGCCGAAGCCGGTGTAACTCTCGACGCCGACGAGCTCGTCGTTCTGGTTGAGGTACTCCACGTCGATGACCCAGAACCGTCCGGTTCCGAGCTTCGTAGTCTTGGGTTCGCTCACGGATCGCAACAGCTGACGCGTGCGGAGGCGGTCGCCCGGGCGGACCGGCTCGTGAAAGATGATCGTGTTGTCACTCATCACTGCCTCGGGGAGCCCGAAGATCTCCTTCAGGTCGAAGTGCACTTGGAGTGGCATCGGCTGCTCCGTGCGCCCGGGGCTCCAGTGGTGCGGGCGGAACCACGCCGAGAGCATGGTGGGTGCCGCGATGGGCCCGCCGGTGATCTCGGCCGCCACGGCATCGTCCCAGAAGAGCGGGTTCCCATTCTCGACCGACGCGCACGAGGTCCACACGTACCCGCGCTCCACGGGGAACTCGCCCGTCTCCTCGTATTGGATCTGGTCGATGAGGGCCGTGACGTCGGCCGGAACTGTGCTCACGCGATCACTCCTGCTTCGTGCATCGTGGCGAGCGCGGCATCGTCGATACCGGCAGCCCGCAACAGATCGTCGGTGTGGGTCACGCCGGCATCCAGGACGTGCGGTGTCGGTTGACCTCGGTCGGCACCCGCGAGCAGCCACCCCACTTGTTCGAAATCCGGACCGTCGGCGCGCGACGCGGTCACGAAGACGTCACGCGCTCGGAGATGCTCATCGTGCACGAGGTCGGGAACCGATGCCACGGCCGACACGCAGGTATCCGCCGGTCCGAGTTCCGCAACCCATGCATCTCGAGGCCGAGTGGCGAACGCGGCACGGAACGCGGCGCGGATGTCGTCCTGTACGGCGTCGTCGTTCTGGTGCTCGATCCATTGCTCGCAGCCGAGCGCGCGGCAGAGGTTCGCGTAGAAGCGCGGTTCGATCGCACCGACCGCGACCCATTCTTCGTCGCCGCACGGGTACACGTCGTAACACGCGTACCGACCGGTGAGGAGACTGTGTCGGGGTCCCGGTACCTCACCCGTGGCGAAGTACTCGTCGATATTGAGTGACATGAGCGCCACCACACCGTCGGCGATGGAAACGTCGAGGTACGCGCCTTCACCGCTCGACGCGCGCGCCACGAGCGCGGCGAGGATTGCGATCACCGCTTGCATGCCGCCCGCCGCACTGTCGGCCACCGTGGCGCCAGGGAGCGCAGGACCGCCAAGAGGATCGCGCCCGGAGCAGTGGAGGTAGCCACCCATGGCGAGGTAGTTGAGGTCGTGCCCGGCCCACTGAGACTTCGGCCCGTGTTGGCCGTAGCCACTGGTTGAGCAATAGACGATCCCCGGATTCGCGGCGCGGACCGCGGCATCGCCGATGCCGAGGCGATCCACCACGCCGGGCCGGAAGCTCTCGATCACTACGTCGGCCGTGGCCGTCAGCGCGAGAAATGCATCGCGGCCGGCCGGGGCTTTGAGGTCGAGCATCACGCGTTGCATGCCGCGATTTCCCGCGTACGCGTAGAACGGGGGAGTGATCTGCACGCCGCCGTGCTTGGGTGGCGGTCCGACCTTCACCACGCGGGCGCCGTAGTCGGAGAGCCAACGCGACGTGCGCGCGGCCGGACCCACGCTCGCGAGGTCGAGGACGGTGATGCCGTCGAGCAGTCCGGATGCGGGCACGGGTCAGAAGGTCTTCGCGAGTCCGAGGCCGCGGCGGGCGATGATGTTCTTTTGGATCTCGGAGGATCCGCCGCCGATGGTGTCGATGACGGTGTAGCGGTAGGTGGACTCCGACCGGCCCTCCATGGGCGCGGTCTCGGTCTTGACCCGCAGGACTCCACCGGGCCCGGCGATGTCCATCGAGAGGCTCGCGAGCCGTCGGGAAAACTCGGTGGCGAACAGCTTGTACTGCGATGACTCGATCGTGGGCGGCGGTGTGCCCGGCGTCTTCTCCGCCTTCATCGACTCTGCCACCACCCGCAATCCGAGGACGCGTGCAACCTCGGCGTCGGTAACGAGGCGCGCGATCTCACGGCGGATCACCGGGTCGTCGCGCAGCGGAACGCCGTCGCGCGTTTCGGTGCGTACGTACTCGATCAGCAGGTCGAGGCGTTGCTCGATCGGCGCGAAGGTGAACATGGTGAACCGCTCGAGGTCGAGGGCCTGCGAGATGTATTGGAATCCCTTGTTGACCTCGCCGACCACATAGTCGTCGGGCACGAAGACATCTTCGATGAAGACCTCGTTCGTGCGCTCGTCGCCCATCGGGACGCCACCCATGGTTTTGATGGCGTTGATCGTGATGCCGGGCTGATCGAGCGGCACGAGCATCAGCGTGATGCCGCGATGTTTCTCGGCGGGGTTGGTGCGAGTACCGAGCCAGTACCACTCGGCGAAGTGCGCCGAGGTGGTCCAGGTCTTCTGGCCGTTGAGGAGCCAGCCGGTCACGCCGTCGCGTTCCGCGGGCTCGGCCTTCAACCGCATCGACGCCGCGTCGGACCCGGCGTTGGGTTCGCTGTAGCCCACCGCGAACTCCACCTCGTTACGCAGGATCATCGGCAGGAACGTCTCCTTGAGGAAGTCGTTGCCCTGGGCGATCAACGTCTTGCCGATGATGCCCACCCCCTTGCCGATCTGCGGGCCACCGCGCCCCGCGAGTGCCTCGTTCAGGAGGAACTCGTACACGCCTTCGCCCGCGGATCCGCCGTACTGCTCGGGCCAGGTGAGCCCGAGCCAGCCCTTCGCACCGAGACTCGCCATGAACGCGCGCCGCTTGGGCGTATCCACGATCTGGGCCATGTTCTCGCGAGTGACGTCGAAGACCTCGGGGTCGTCGTTGGCGTCGAGGAAGGCCTGGACCTCGACGGCGAACGCAAGCTGTTCGGGAGAGAACTCGAAGTCCATGCCTGCTCCTGAGCTGCGCAAGGGAAAATCTGACGGGTCGTCAGATCCTACGGGCTCCCATCGGTTGCGAGCACTTTGGGGGTTGTCGGTGTGGGGCGGTGACTTTGAAGGTGCGGGAGTGGGGGGTCAGCCTGATGCAACGTGCCGGCGGCGGGGCCCGCCCACGGCGTGCGTCCCGCTCGGCATCGTCGCGAAGGGATCGGTGTGGTATCTGATCGCGGACACTGCGGCCGGGATGCGTACGTTTTGCGTCGACCGCGTGAGCGCGGTCGAGCGCACTGGCGAGATGGTGGTCAAGCCCGATGGCTTCGATCTGGCTCAGACCTGGCGCGAGGCCGCGGATCGTATCGATGCGCAGCTGCCAGTCAGTCTGCGTACTTCGCAAAGCTTCCGCGGCTGCGGATCTCGGAGCGCTCAAACGGCCGCGTCAGTGACTCGCGCAGCTCTGGGTCTCGGAGGATCGCGAGTTCCGTCGCGCTGATCGTCACTGCCGGCGTCAGCACCAAGGTGCCGTCGGGTTGCTCGTCGACCAAGTACTCCAGGTCTTCCTTGCGACCGAACTTTGCCAGGCTCGTCCGACGGCGTGGGTCAAGACTCACCTTTCCAACTGTCATTCCGGCACCCACTCGTCTCCTCAACGCGGTCGCTCTGACCGGTCGTACTCTAGAAGCGTACGCCACCCTACCACATTTGGCAAGTACCAAAAATGGTTTTGTGGTACAACTTGAGTATGGCATTTGACCTGGGCTTCCTACCTGAAGCCGACGACGACATGAACCGCATCGAGGCCGACCCGAGCCTCACCGACGTCGTGGAAGCAGTGAACCTCACGCTCGGTCGGATCGAACTCGACCCCGGCGACCGGCGCCTCCGGACTCGCCAATTCCAGACGCCCGCTCCTTGACCGTTCGCGACCGAATGGGTCGCTCAGGTGACGACCCCGCGGTTGCGTAGCTCTGTGACGCGGTCGGCATCGAAGCCGAGTTCGGCCGCGAGGACCGCGGCGGTGTGTTCACCGACCCACGGCACCCGGGTCTCGGGGCCCTCGGCCATCTTCGAGAGCTTCACCGGGTTGCCCGGAATCAGGATCGGCTCGTCCACGCCATCGGTGCGTGGCATCTCCACGAGCATGTGGCGCGCCGCCACGTGGGGATCTGCGATTACATCGGGCGCGCGGTTGCTCGGCCCCGCCACGATGCCCGCCTCGGTGAGCTGTTGCGCGGCTTCGAGCTTGGTGCGAGTGATGGCCCACGCCTCCACTGCGGGGCGGATCACCGATTCGAGGTGGGGTCCCCATCCGGCGCGGGTGGCGAAGCGCGGGTCGTCGATCCATTCGGGATGGCCGATCAGCGTTGCGAGCTTCTCGAACTGGGGCTCGCGCACGATCTGCACCACGACGTATCCGTCTGATGCGCGGAAGCCCTCGCAGATCACTTGCAGGGCTTTGTCGGGTTCGGGACGAACTCCCAAGGACCAGAAATTGGTGACGACGTCGGTCATGGCGAGCGTCGCGTCGAGCATCGCGATGTCGACGTACTGGCCAACGCCGGTGTGTTCGCGATGGCGCAGTGCGCTCAGAATTCCGATGACCGCAAAGAGCGCAGAGCTGATATCGCCGAGTGCTCCCACGGGGATGGTCACGGGCGGTTCATCGGGGCCGGACTTCCAATCGTAGATCCCTGACATCGCTTCGACCACTGACGCGTAGGCGGGCCACTCGCGGTACGGCGACCCACCGGTGTTGCCGAAACCCGAGATCGACACGTAGATCGCGCCGGGATGGATACCGGCGATGGTCTCGTAGCCGAGGCCCATGCGATCCATCGTGCCGGCCTTGAAGTTCTCGGCGATCACATCGAAACGGGGGACCAGCATCCGGAAGAGTTCGGCGCCTTCGGGGCTCCGCAGGTCGATGCCGATGCTGCGCTTGTCGAGGTTGTTGCGCAGATAGGTCGCGCCCACCGCCCGACCCTCGGGGTCGATCATGGCGGGCGACGATCCTCGCCCGGATTCTCCGTTGACGGGGTGCTCGACCTTGATGACCTCGGCTCCGAGCCGGGCGAGCAGTTGGGTTGCGTACGGCAGGGATTGCATCTGTTCGGCGGCGAGCACGCGCACGCCGTCGAGCGGCTTGCCGTATTGGATCGCGTCCGCGTTCGCCACGTCACCGAGTCGCATGAGCGGCCACTCTAGAGCTGAGGTCACGACCGCCATTAGGGTCGGGCTGATGTGGAAGGACACGTGATGAACCGGCCGGTCAGGGGAATTGTGAGTGCGGCGGGGTACGTCCCGTATCGGCGGCTGCAACGCGCCGACATCACCAAGATGTTCGGCGCCGGTGGTGGCAAGGGCACGCGGTCGGTGGCGTCCTACGACGAGGACACCACCACGTTGGGGGTCGAAGCGGCGCGGATCGCGCTGCGATCGGCACGGGGTGTGACCCCCTCCGCCGTGTGGTTCGCCACGGCCGATCCGGCATATTTGGACAAGACGAATGCCACCGCGATTCACGCCGCGCTCCGGCTCGACCGTGAGTGTCCGGCCCTCGATCTCGGCGGCGCGTTGCGTTCCGGCATCGGTGCATTACGGATCGCCCTCGACGGTGGTGGCCCCACCCTCGTGGTCAGTTCCGACATCCGCACGGGCTTGCCCACCAGTGGTGATGAAGCTGCCGGCGGTGACGGTGCCGCGGCGATCTTGGTAGCGGACGACGAGGACGGATCGGTGATCGCGGAGTATCTCGGCGCGGGATCCGCCACGGATGAGTTCGTGGACCGGTGGCGTACCCCGGGAGAGCGTCGGTCGAAGATCTGGGAAGAGCGTTTCGGCGAGACCAAGTACGTGCCGCTCGGGGAGCAGGCGTGGCAGGCGGCCCTGAAGGCGGCCGAACTCAGCCCGGCCGCCGTGGACCGCGTCGCGATCACCGGGCTGCATGGTCGGGCCGTGAACGCGCTCGCCAAGAAGTTGGGCCTGGCCGACGGTGTGCGCGTGGATGATCTCGCCGGATCAGTGGGTGTCACCGGGACGGCGCACGCGGGCCTCATGCTGGCCGCGATGCTCGAACGTGCGACGCCGGGCCAGGTGCTCGCGGTCGTGATGCTGGCCGACGGTGCCGACGTGCTCCTCTTTCGTTGCACCGACGCACTCGCTGGCTACCAGTGGGCCTGCCCGGTCGCCGCGCAAGTGGCATCGGCCGCGGACCTGCCGTATGGCAAGTTCCTCACCTGGCGGGGCATGGTCACGGTCGAGCCGCCGCGTCGGCCGGAACCGGCGCGGGTCTCCTCGTCGGCGGCCGGCCGTTCCGAGGACTGGAAGTTCGGCTTCGTCGGCTCTCGGGATCGCACCAGCGGCGCGCTGCACCTGCCACCGGCACGCGTGTCGATGGACGGCGGCGCGCTCGACGATATGGAACCCGCGCCGATGGCGGATGTCGCCGGCACGATCGTCACGTTCACGATCGACAAGCTCGCGTATTCACCAAGTCCGCCGATCGTGTTCGCGGTGGTGGACTTCGATGGTGGCGGCCGCTTCCCGGTGGAGATGACCGATGTGGACGCTGCTGATGTGAAGATCGGTGACCGGGTTGAGATGACGTTCCGGCGGCTTTTCACCGCCGACGGTATTCACGATTACTTCTGGAAGGCGCGCCCCGTGCGCAGCGTGGTGGCGGCGGAGGAGGAGGAGGAAATCTGATGGGTTCGCACGGGATCAAGGACCGGGTCGCGATCGTCGGGATGGGTTGTACAGCGTTCGGCGAACGCTTCGACACCAGCCTCGACGATCTCATGATCGATGCGTCGAACCAGGCCTTCGGCTCGGCGGGCGTCGACAAGGACGTGGTCGACGCGTATTGGTTTGGCACCGCGCAGAGCGGGATGAGCGGGATCACACTCGCTCGACCGCTCCAGCTCGACAACAAGCCGGTCACGCGGGTTGAAAACTTCTGCGCAACGGGTTCGGAGGCGCTGCGTCAAGCCGCGTACGCAGTGGCCTCCGGCGCGTACGACGTTGCGATGGCGGTCGGCGCGGAGAAGGTGAAGGACAGTGGTTACGCCGGGTTGAACGCCTTCCCGGTCCCGAGCGACGGCACCAACCGCACGCTCACTGCGGCCGCGATGTTCTCGATGGTCGCGCCCGCCTACGGGAAGAAGTACGGCGTCGATGACGACGAGATGAGGAACGTACTCGCGCGCATCGCGTGGAAGAACCACTACAACGGGGCGCGCAATCCGCGCGCCCAGTTCCGGCGCGAGATGAGCATGGAGAAGATCTGCGCGTCGCCACGGGTTGCGGGCCCGCTCGGGATTCTCGACTGCGCTGGCGTGGCGGATGGCGCGGCCGCGGCAGTCGTGGTCCGCGCCGAGGACGCCCACCGCTACACCGATCGTCCGATCTACGTGAAGGCGCTCTCGTTCGTGGCCGGCAACGGTTCCGGACTCATCGATCCCCAGTACGACTACACCCACTTTCCCGAGGTGGAGGCGAGTGTGAAGGATGCGTACGCGCAAGCTGGCATCACCGATCCCCGCCACGAGTTAGCGATGGCGGAGGTTCACGACTGCTTCACCCCGACCGAACTCGTCCTGATGGAAGATCTCGGGTTCGCGGACCGCGGGACGGCATGGAAGGAGATCCTCGCGGGAACGTTCGATCTGGAGGGGGAGCTGCCCGTCAACCCGGACGGCGGACTCAAGAGCTTTGGGCATCCGGTGGGCGCGTCGGGGCTGCGCATGATGTTCGAGGCATGGCTTCAGCTGCGCGGCGACGCGCCGGAGGACCGGAAGATCACGAATGATCGGCCACTCGCGCTCACGCACAACCTCGGCGGGTACCCGGGTGAGATGGTGTCGTTCGTGTCCATCCTCGGCCGCGAACTGGCGTAGAAGGCCGCAAGTTATACGGACGTGTGCGCGTGAGCCTTCGGGTCGGGGACTCCCGTGCGCGTGCCCTGGTGATACTCGATGAGCTCGAGCAGGTAGCCGTCCGGATCCTTGACGAACGCGACCGTCACGGGCCAGCGCTCGAGGCGCTCCGGGACCGAGACCGACTCGCACCCAGCCGCGACGGCACGGTCGTAGATGGACTGGCAGTCGTCGGTGTTCACGTAGAGCTTCCACATGGCGCTGCCCATGTCGATGGGTCCCTCGCGTTCGGTCCACTGCGCGAGTTGCATGCGGGCGCCGCCCTCGGGCGCCTGGAGCACGGCCTCGAGGACGCCGGGAATCTCGGTCCGGCTTTGCACCGGGATGCCCATGACCTCGGTCCAGAAGGTGACCGACCGTTCGAGGTCGGTCACGTTGATACAGAACTGGCCGAGGATCTGGGGCATGAGTCTTCCCTCTCGCGGTGATCGTGGACTCCCGATGGTCTACCTACCGGTTCGCCGTTCGACAACTTCGACCGACCCGCGGTGCCGGCGGCCATTCGCTCCGGCCGCGAGTGCACACCGAGAGAAGAAGAAGTAGCGACGCACGGTGTATCTCGGATGACGGTCTGAGCCAAAGCGGACCCTCCGGACGCGCATGGCCGGTCAGATCCGGCCCGACGCGATGCATTATCGAGTTAAGGCGATGAACTGAGACTGGGGCTGGTTTACCGGGAAGGTGCAAAGGCGCTTCGGAATCCGGATTCCCGGGAGTCCCTTCACCGGTCGCGCGACGTCTAACTCGGCCAAAACCTCCTACCGGGCGTCGACCGACGAGAGGCGTTCTCGGCGCCCGTCCGGTTCGCGTTCCACGACCTGGGGTGTCACCACCTGGAGGTGCGGGACCGGTCGGCGGACTTCCTTTCCGTGCTGGGTTCCGCCGGCCGGCTGCGGTGAACATCGACGACCGCGTCGGCGAAGCGCACGTTGCGGGCAATCGCACGACGGTGGTTGGTGTTGCGCGACGAGATCGGCGAACACGATCGGCTCCTCGACGAGTTCACCGCAAAGGTCGCGCCGACGCTGCGGGAAGGGTTCGGGATCGGACCCGACTCCGCGGCCGAGCTGCTGATCATTTTCGGTGACAACCCTGACCGGGTTCATTCCGAAGCCGCGTTCGCGAAGCTTGTGTGGAGCGTGTCCGATCCCGCGTCGTCGGGGATGACAACGGGACGGCATCGCCTCGACCGGGGCGGTCACCGTCAAGCCAACGCTGCGCTCTACCGGTCGGTGCTCGTGCGCATGCGGTTCCACGAACCGACCATCGCTTACGTCACGCGTCGGACCGCGGAAGGGCTCCCGAAACGCGAGATCATCTGCTGCCTGAAATGGTTCCTCGCACGCGAGGTCTACCAACGTGTCATGCCCGACCACCGCGCCCGACAAGCACTCGCTACCACTGCGTGAGCGACCGTGCCCCACCGTGTCCAGATGCTGGTCGATGCGCTCCATCCGACGGGGAACCTCCTGCTCCTCCGACGAACTCGACCTGAGTGGGACGGGGGAATACAAGAAGAAGTATGGGGCAATCGAGACTCCGATTCCCGGGTACGCACGCTCGCGGTGGTCGTTCATCGGGAGGGCGAGGTCCGAGGCCGAGCGGGTTGTGCGCCGGGCCCGGGGAATGACTCTGGTCCCTCCCGTCCTTGTGTCCGATGCCGCACCCGAGTGAGTGCGGTGTCGCCAGCGTCGCCGTGCCCGCAGCTCAGCGTCCGAGCCCCTGCACCGCAGGGTTCTGTGGGTTGAAGCCGCTGCATCCGGCGACGGAATCGAACTTCGGGTCAACCGGGAAGCTGTTGGCTCCGAGATCGGCGACGGGCTGGTATCCGGAGTCGTTGATGAACATTGCGGTGGTCGCGAACGCGATATTACCCGTCGCGCTGTTGTTCGTCCCTCTGAGCTGGTAGCCGCGGATGGCACCGAAGCCCGCGCCCGTCTTGTCGATGATGTTGGACTTCACTCGGTTGTCGTGCGAAGTCCAACCGACCAGTACGCCTTGTGCAGTGTTGTAGATGGTGTTGAAGGAGACCGTAACGTGCGCGCCGCCGCCGCTGGTCGCGCTCGGACCGGCGATCTTCACCCCGGAGCCGTTGGTGGCGTTGAACAATAGGTTGTGTGAGACGAGGCCGGCACCGGCGTGGGTCCCGGTGTTGACATAAAGGAGCTGGTCCTGATTTGTGTCGTTGGTTGCGACGGTGTCGTGCGCGCACGTCTCTCGGATCTCCCAGCCGGAGGGCTCGCCGTAGACGTCACCGGCAACGAGCAACGCCGCGAAGGAGTGGGCGCCCGAGAGTTCCGCCCCGCTCAGCGTCCAGCCGACACCGTTGGTGAGCTTGACCATGTGGTCGGTCGGTCTATTCGCCGCGCTCCATGTGACCCCGATCCCGTCGATGTGCCAGTAGTCGGCGTTTTTCAACCACAGCAGGCCCTGAATCACGGGCCGCTCGCCGGGGAAGGCGGCGACGGTGATCGGCAGGCTGGCTCGGCCTGGGTGGACCTGCGTCGTGGTGATCCGCTCGGTGTATACGCCGCCGCGCGCGTACAGGGTGTCGCCCGGCACGAGCCGCCCGAGCAGCGGACCGATGGAACGAAGTGGTGCCGCGATGGTCCCGGCGTTCGAGTCGGCGCCGGTGGTGCTCGCATACCAGGTCCGAGGCGGGGTCCACAGGGCCGTCAGGCCGCTCGCGTCGAGGACGAATAGTCGTCCGTCGGCGACGGCCGCGGGGCCGACGGGTGCCGACGGGAACGCTCGATTCCAGAGCGCCGAGCACGACTGCCGGCACTGCGCGTCGTAGGCCGTGACCCGTCCGTTGGTGGCGGTGACGTACACGAGTCCGCCTGCCACCGTCGCCGACCCGACGCTCGTCGAGGCCAGTGGATAGCTGCCGAGCGCGCTGCACGTCGTGGCGCCGCAGGCCGTCCGGAAGAGGTACAGGCGGCTTCCGGTTGTCACGTAGACGGTGTCGAGCGTCACTGCTGGCGCAGCGTCGAGCGCGACGGCGACCGAGGCGGTCCAGCGGGGCGCGCACGTGAGGCCCCCGGTGCCACACGTCGTCGGGAATGCGTATAACCGGCCGTCGTTCGACGTCACGTACGCCGTGTTGCCTCCGACTGCCGGACCACTGCGTACCGGGCCTGAAGTCCGACCGATCCATTTCGGGTTACAGATGCTCGCGCACGTCGTCGGGAACGCGTACAGGTTGCCGTCGGTGGACGTGACAAACACAGTACTTCCGTTGACCACGGGTGAACCCGCGATGGCGCCGCCGGCCGATGCGGTCCAAGACGGCAAGCAACGCAGCACACAGGTCTTCGGAAAGGCGTAGAGGTGACCGTCACTTGCGCCCACGAAGACCGACTTCGCTCCTGGCGTGGGCGCGTTGACGAGCGGCGCTCCGGCGACGCCGGTCCAGAGCGGCAGACAGGTTGCGCCGCCCACCGCACAACGGGCGGAGAACGCGCGCAGAATATGGTCACTCGCTCCGATGTACACAACGCCGGCTTGCACCGAGGGGCTTGCCCCGATGGTCGGCGCAGTCGTCGCGGTCCACGCCGGCACACACGTGCCGCCGTCCGCACGACACGCCCGGCTTGTCGCGACAAGGTGTCCGTCGCCGGTCGCCACGAACGCGAATCCATCACCGATCGCGACGCCGCCCTGTGGCGTCCCCGCGATCGGCGCTGTCCACTCCGCCCCGAGTCGATCGACCGTGGCGGCATCGATGACCGACTCGGTCGCGTCGAAGCCGGACGCGAGGGCGGAGCCGCCGGGCTGTGACCACGTGGTCTCGATGGTCACGGAGGTGCTGGCCAGAGCGCCTGAAGCGTCCGAGACGGTGATGGCACTGACGCCGGCCTGCCACCGGGCGGGGATCGCCACCCGTTTCGCTAACTGTCCTGTTGTCGTGGTCGTCGCGTCGGCAAGGGGACGCCCATCGAGGTCGATAACCACGCGGTCGCTCGGGGGGAATGCCTGGCCCTTCAGGGTCGCCAGGCTCCCGGGCACGACCGTCGGCGTCGTGGAGATCGATGCTGTCGTGCTGGCGGCGGGCAGCCCGGGCCACGCGCCGACGCCGACCGCAGCCGCGAGGGCCGCGCCCGTGAGACCTCGTGAAAAATGACCCATCAGACCCACTCTGTAATATCCGAAGACCCATTCTGTAGTATCCGAGCGCCTCGCGCCAGGTTCGTAGATCCGCAGACCCCTCGCTTCCATTCCTCCCGAAACGAGGTGTTTGCTAAAGGGCTCCATTCTGTTTACACTTCCGCCCCCGATAGGGTGCGTAGTTGGAGCGTTCTGGATCGGTTTGGGAGAAGGAAGGGCGGATGGTCCAATGATCGTCCGCGGTGAGGGCACAGAACAATGGGAGCGCTGAAGATGTTGCGATGTGGCAGGGGGCCTGTGGTGCGGCGCGTTGGCGCGGCGGTGCTCCTTTTGGTCAGTGTGGTGACCGTGACGGGCACGGCCGAGGCCGCTTCACCGGTCGTGTTCTCGGACGGCTTCGAGGGCAATAGCTTTGCGAAGTGGACGTCGTCGGCTGGGATGACGGTCCAGTCGACCGATGTCAATACCGGCGCTTACGCGGCGGTGGCGGCGGGTGGCGCGACCGCCACCTACGCGTACAAGACGCTGGCTACGCCGTTGACCGAGCTGTATTACGACGGCCGGTTCAAGGTCGTCTCCCAAGGAAGCAACAACGTCTCGATCGCGCGTCTGCGCACCGCGACCGGGGCGGCGGTGCTGAGCATCATGCGCCGGAACGATGGATCGTTCCTCTATTACAACGAGGTTACGGGTGTCACGACGGTCGGTCCCCAGATCACGGTCGGGGCCTGGCACGAGCTCGAGGTGCACGTGCTCACCAACGGAACGAGTGGCCAGATCGAGACCTGGCTCGACGGCGTCAAGCTCGTGGGTAAGACCGACTCGCTTGGCACCACGGCGGTCGGTCGTATCTATATCGGTGACCCGGCGGCCGGTCGGACGTACACGTTCCGTTACGACGACCAGCTGGTCTCCACCGCATCGGACTTCACGGCGCCGAACGCGCCCACCAATCTCGTGGCGGCGACCGTGGGATCCACCCGGGTCGATCTCACCTGGACCGCCGCGACGGATAACGTCGGCGTCACCGGTTACACGGTGTACCGCAACGGAAGTGTGATTGGTGCCGCGGCCTCATCGGCATTCTCTGACACTGCCACGACGGCCGGCCAGACCTACACCTACGCGGTCGAGGCCTTCGATGCTGTGGGCAACGTGGGGGTCAAGAGCGCGCCGGTCGCGCTGACCGTGCCGGCCTCGGATCTCAGCGCGCCCTCGACTCCCGGCAACGTGGCTGCCTCTGCTACCTCGTCCACTTCCGTGGTCGTCGGCTGGTCGTCGTCGACCGACAATGTCGGGGTCACGGGCTACGGCGTGTTCCGCGACGGTGTGCTCATCGCGACGGCGGGTCCGGGCGCCACCCAGTTCCTGGACTCGACCGTGTCCCCATCGACGGCCTATCAGTACTCGGTCGACGCGTTCGATGCCGCGGCGAACCACTCGACTGCTTCCATCCCCGTCGCGGTGACCACGCCCGCGGCCCCCGACACGACCACGCCGACGGTCCCCACCGGCCTGAACGCGATCGCGCTCGACTCGGCGAGCGTCAGCCTCACCTGGGCTGCGTCGACCGACAACGTTGGCGTCAGCGGGTACACGCTCTACCGACAGGGCGTGGCGATCGCGACGCTGCCGGCGTCCCCGCTCAGCTATACGGACAACACCGTCGACGCGAGCGCGACCTACACGTACACGCTCGACGCCTTTGATGCGGCGAACAATCACTCGGCGCAGTCGGGCCCCATGACCGTGACCACGCCGTTGCCACCCGACCTGGTGGGTCCGACGACGCCGGCGAATGTCCGCGGCGAGTCGACCGGTACCACGACGATCCACCTCGCCTGGGATGCGTCGACGGACAATGTTGGTGTCGCGGGCTACGAGATTCGACGTGACGGTCAGTACCTCACGGCGGTCGGTGGGTCGACGACCCTCTTCGACGACAGCGGGCTGAGCGTGTCGACGACGTACTCGTACTCGGTGGTTGCGTTTGATGCGGCCGGGAACCACTCGGCTGCTTCCGTCCCGATCTCGGTCACGACGGCTTCGCCGCCGGACACCGCTGCGCCCAGCGTGCCCAGCCTGGTCGGCGCGGTCGGGACGAGCGGGTCTTCCATCCGAGTTTCGTGGACCGCCTCTAGTGACAATGTTGGTGTGGTCGCCTACGACGTGTACAGCGACGGATCCCTGTTCGTAACGGTGATTGGGTCGACCACGGTCTACGACCACACGGGGTTGGCGGCCGGGAGTACCCACAGGTACGTCGTGATTGCGAAGGACGCCGCGGGCAACTTGTCAGCGCCGAGCGCATCCGCGTCCGGATCGACGTTCATTCCGGCGGACCTCAGTGCGCCGAGCGTGCCGGGCGGGCTCACCGTCTCGGTGCTCAACACCACGAGCATCCAGGTTTCGTGGACACCGTCGACCGATAACGTCGGGGTGACGGGGTACGCGCTCTACCGCAACGGCGTGCTCATCGCGAACACGGGGTCTTCGGTCACGAGTTTGGTCGATGGGCCGCTACAGAACTCGACGGCGTACTCCTACGCGGTCGACGCGTTCGACGGGGCCGGGAACCACTCGGGGGCATCGGCGCTGGTATCGGGAACGACCCTGGGCGTCGTGTTCTCCGACGGCTTCGAGTCTGGCAACCTGTCTGCCTGGAGCGCATCGGTCGGCGCGTCAGTGCAGACCTCGACTGTCTACGCGGGTAGTCGCGCCGCGCAGTTGACCGCCAGCGCGGGTAACGCGTACCTCCAGCGCAACCTGGCGGCGACAATGGCCGACGGGTATTTCGGTGCGCGCGTCTATGTCGCGAGTCAGTCGACGACGGACAACGTCTCGCTGTTCCGGGTTCGGACTTCCGCAGGGGGGGCGATCCTCTCGCTGTTCCGTCGCGGTGGAAACTCGAAGCTGCAGATCTACAACGAAGTGACCGGCGTGACGACGTCGTCTGCGACCACTTTGTCGGCAGGCGCGTGGCACCTCGTCGAACTCCACGTGAAGGTCGGATCGTCGGGCCTCGTAGAGCTGTGGGTCGACGCGAACCGTGTCGCGGATCTCAGCATGACAGCCAACCTCGGGACCACGAACGTGGGTCGGGTCTACCTGGGCGACCCTGCGACCGGACCAACACGTACATTCCAGATGGCGGTGGACGAGGCGGTCGTCAACAGCTCGCCCGACGTGGTGGCGCCGAGCGTCCCGGTCTCGGTGGTCGCAACCGCGTCCTCCGGCCGCCGGGTCAATGTGAGCTGGGCGCCCGCGACCGACGACGTCGGAGTCTCGGGATACCAGGTGTATCGCAACGGCACCCTCATCGCGGTCGTCGGTGGCTCCGTGACGGGCTGGGCCGACGGCTCCGTGTCCGGGAACACCCCGTACGCGTATGCGATCGTGGCCAAGGACCCGGCCGGGAACTTGTCGGCCAAGTCGACGGCGACGAGCGCGACCACACCGGCGGACACGGTCGGTGATCCAGTGATCGCCACCGTCGGCGACATCGCGTGTGACCCTGCGGACCCGAACTACATGGCGGGCATGGGCACGCCCACAGCCTGCGCGCAACTCGCGACGTCGAACCTTGTGTGGAACGACTCCCGGATCCAATCGGTGCTCACGCTCGGCGACCACCAGTACGAGGACGCGACCCTCGCGAAGTTCAAGGCTGCGTTCGACCCGTCGTGGGGCCGCCTGCGCGGGCTGGTTCGCCCAGTCCCCGGCAACCACGAGTACAACAACGCCGGAGCGGATGGCTACTACACCTACTTCGGCGCCGCGGCCGGCACGCGTAGCACTGGCTACTACAGCTACGACATCGGGACCTGGCACGTCGTGGCACTGAACAGCGAATGCAGCCAGATTGGCGGCTGTGGCGTGGGGTCGCCGCAGGAACAGTGGCTCGCCGCAGATCTAGCCGCCCATCCGGCCCAGTGCACCCTCGCATACTGGAACGCCCCGCGGTTCTCCTCAGGTGAGCACGGCAACAACGTCAGCTATGCCGCCTTCTGGAACGATCTGTACGCCGCGCACGCCGACGTCGTGCTGAACGGACACGACCACAACTACGAACGGTTCCTTCCCCAGAACCCGACCGGTCAAGCCGCGGCCGACGGCATCACAGAGTTCGTGGTCGGCACCGGCGGCAAAAAGGAGCGGACCTCGGGGAGCCTCAAGGGCAACAGTGCCGTCTTCGATCTCAGCGCCATTGGAGTTCTCACGATGACGCTGCACCCGGGGAGCTTCGACTACCAGTTCGCCTCGACCCCCGGTGGCACCCAGACCGACAGCGGCAGCCAGCAATGCCAATAATCGGTCGACGGGGGCTCGTCACCGCGGGCGTCGGGGTCTCGGTCGGAGTCGGCTCCTACTGGGGAATCAACGCACTCTCGACCCGGACCGGACGCCGCCTCGCGGGGAACCGCTTGGTGTCGTTGGTCCCGACGTGCCGTCCTGAGATCGCACTCACGTTCGACGACGGACCCGATCCCCTTTACTCGTTGCAGATCGCGGACGCGCTCGGAGAAGGTCGCGCAACCTTCTTTGTGGTGGGGGAGCGTGTGTGCCGGTACCCGGAGGTGGTCGCGGCCCTGGACCGTCGCGGCCACGAGATCGCATCGCACGGCTACGCGCACCGCAAGCTCACCCGGTCGGGCCCGCTAGCGACGGTGCAGGACCTTCGTGCGAGCGTAGACGCGGTTCGCAGTGCCACGGGCAGCTCGCCGCGGTACTATCGGCCTCCGCACGGCCTGTTCAATCTTGCCGCCTGGTTCGCGGCGCCGCGACTGGGCTTGGCGAGAGCGCTGTGGAGCGACTCGTCGCGGGACTGGCACCAGGACGCGACTCCTGAATCGATCGTTCGGGCCGTGCTCGACGTCGCGCGTCCGGGCGCGGTGATCCTGATGCATGACGGCCACGCCAACGGCGACGGCAACCGTGCCGCCCGCACGCTGGCCGCCATCCCCGCGATCATCGACGGTCTTGAGGTACTCGGCTTGCGGTCAGTGACGTTGAGTTGTCTGGAAGCGGCCGCGTAGCGCCAATTCGTCGGCTGAACCTGAAACGAGGAGAGCGGCAGGATGCTGTCAAGCCATTTTGTGAGCGTGGTCATCCCGGCGCGCAACGAGGAGGGGTTCATCGGAGCCTGCCTCGATTCCGTGCTGGCCCAGACCCACAAGAACCTCGAGGTGATCGTCGTGGACGGTGCCTCGACCGACCAAACGGCCGCGATCGTGACGGCCTATGCCACTGACGATCCCCGGATCAGGCTGGTGCACAATCCGCGGATGACCACGCCGACGCAGCTGAACACTGGCCTCGCGGCAGCGAGAGCGCCGTGGTTCGTGCGCATCGACGCGCACGCCACGGTGTGTCCCACCTACGTCTCGGACGCTCTCCGCCACTTGGCCGGAGGTGAAATCGCTGGCGTTGGCGGCTACGTGAAGCCGATCGGCGTCACCCCCACCGGTCGGGCGATCGCCGTTGCGATGTGCTCCAAGGCGGGGATCGGAAACTCGGTGCACCACTACGCCACGACACCGCAACTGGCAGACCACGTGCCGTTCCCCGGATATCCGACGGATCTGCTTCGGAGTATCGGTGGCTGGAACGAGGACTTGCCCGTCAATCAGGACTTCGAACTCGACTACCGCCTGGTCGCTTCAGGCCGGACGCTGCTCTACGACCCGGCCCTCGTCATCTATTATCACTGCCAGCAATCGATGCGGGGCCTGTTCCGCCAGTTCCGTCGTTACGGGAAGGGGAAATTCACGGTGCTTCGCCTCCACCCGCGTTCGATGCGCCTGCGGCATGCGGTCCCGCCCCTCTTCGTCCTCGCGATACTTGTGTCGCTCGGGATGCTGCTCTTGACGAACCCGCTCGGGCTCCTGCTGCCGATGACCTATGCCCTGCTGGTGGCGGTCGCGACCATCCGTGAGGTACGGACGGGAGCGGATCGCTCGCTGTGGGCTCGGTTTCCGGTCGCGCTGATGGTGATGCACTTCGGGTGGGGGATCGGGTTCTGGGAGGGTTTCCGCGACTTGTTGCTCCGCCGCAATGTCGTCAAGCCAGTGGTTACGCCGCAGTGCTCCTCCTTGCGCTGATCGGACTGCTCCTCGCAGTCCCGGCTGTGGTGGTCTTCCTCGCGGGGGTCCGATCCCCGACCGGCGTACCACTGCTCGTGTACGCGGCCATTATCCCATTCGGCTCCGGCTTCGTCGTCCCGGTCGGCCTGCCGTCGCCCTTCAACACGGCCTCGACGTTGGCCGGAGCCTGGTTGATCCTCTCGCTGATGCTGCACCTCGTGCTGTATCGGGAGCGTCGGAATGTGCTCGATCGCGCGGCGCTGCTCTGGCTCTCGTTCTTGGGTTGGACCGCGGCGACGGTGTTGTGGGGGGTGGATCCCAGCGCGAGTGCCGACCACGCGGTTGTGCTCGCGAGCCTGGTCGTGAGCTACTTGCTGCTCTCGGCGACGGGGGTCGATGCCCGGCGATTGCGCAACCTCGAGACTGCCATCGTGGCTGGTGGCGTCGCGTGCGGTGCTTACGGCCTCGTCCTGCTCGCGCAGGGCCATTTCGGGGTCATCGACGGGGTCGTCCAGCGTTTCGCGACCGCCGGCGGTGTCGGCGAGCTGGCCGACCCGGGGGTGACCGCTGCGTCACTTCTGCTGCCCCTGACGCTCGCGTTGCGCAACGCGGTGCTCGTCGGCCGCCACCGTGTAGTCGCGGCGGCAAGTGCCACGGTGATCTTCGCCGGAATCCTGCTCACCGGCTCCCGCGGGGGTCTGTTGGCCAGCGCCGTCGCGGTGATCTTCGTCTTGGTCGCGGGTCGCAGCTACGTCAGTCGGCGCACGGTCCTGACGTTTGCCAGCTTCCTCGTCGTCGGTGTGGTCGCCTTCGCCCCGGCAAGCATCGTCGATCGGATCCAGGGACAGTCGCCGACGGCCGCATCCTCGACGAGCGATGTGACCACGGGACGAGATGCGATCTGGACCGTCGGGCTGCGTTCGTGCCACTCGTACTGTCTCTACGGCGCTGGCATCGCCGGGTTCCCCGAGGTCTACCGGCAGACGATCGCAGGGAACTTCGACATTGTCGGCCATGGCACCAAGGACTACAAGGCGCACAACATCGCGCTCGCGTTGCTGATCGAGACCGGCATCGTCGGGTTGCTGGTCGCGGGTACGGCCCTTGTCGCGACGTACCGCTCGATCCGGCGTCAGCCCGTCGTGCTCCGTGCCGGGGCGCGGGCGGGTTTGGTCGCCGTGGTCGCTGCCAACATGTTTGTGAGCAACTTCGACTTCAAGTACTTCTGGCTGGCAATCACCTACGTTGCGCTCGTCGCGACGCGGCCGCTCAACCGGCCGGTTGCGGATCCGGACGTCCCTGCCACCGTCGGAGGGTTTGAAAGCCCCGACTCGTCCGTGCCGCGACGTATCGCCGGCGCGTCTTGATCCGCAACGCTCTCAGGGAGTTGCCCGGGAAAACTCCGGCTCGTGGCACCGCGAACGGTCCAGGGTCTTCGTGTGCTGTCGGGAGTGCGAAGGCCCAGTCGTACCCGGCACGCTCGGCGCAATCACGAACGATGGGGCTGTGGCGCCCCCTGGGGTACGCGAGGGTGCGCACGGGCCGACCGAGGAGGTCCTCGAGTAGTTCGCGACTGGCGCGGAGGTCGCGTTCGCAGTCGGTTGCAGAGAGGGCGGTCAGGTCATGGTGCTCGAGACTGTGGGAACCGATCTCGATCCCGGCGTCGACCATCTCGAGGACCTGGCCGATGTTGAGCGTTCGCATCGGATAGGGCGCCGGCGTGTCCACCCAGCTGACCTTGAGGCCTCCGGGGGCAAGGGTGTTCGCGACCACGAATACCGTCGCGGGAAGGCGGTGCCGGTTGAGCGAGTGGAGCGCATGCTCTCGCACCGACGCGAAGCCGTCATCGAAAGTGATTGCGGACACGCCACGCGGCAGCACGCCGTTGTGCATCATGTGGGCTGCCTCCGCCGCGCCGACGACCCGTTGGTGCCGTGCGAGCCAGGCGCACTGCTCGTCGAATACGGCCGGGCTCACCGCGAGTGGGGAGGGCCAACCGTCCTCGATCGCGTGGTAACAGAGGATGCTCATCGGGACTCCGCGATTCGCTCGTAGAGGGCGCCGATCGCGGCGACCGTGGTCCGTAGGTCGTAATGCTGCTCGACTCGGTGACGGCCGGCGCGCCCCATTCGGGCCCGGCGGTCGACGTCAGTGAGGAGCCCGGCCAATGCGTCGGCGAGCGCGCGCGGCTCGCGAACTGGGACCAGCGTTCCCGTCGCGTCGTCGTCGACCATGGTCGGGATCTCCCCAACCGGAGTCGCGACGACTGCCAGCCCGCTCGCCATTGCCTCGAGTACCGAGAGCGGCGCGGCTTCGTACCAGGACGGAAGACAGAAGACGTCGGCATCTCGGTACAACGCGGGCATCTCGTTGGGCTCGACGGTGCCGAAGAAGTCGGCGCCCGCCCCGACTGCGGCCGCCCGGACCTGTTCCTCGGCCTCCCGGCCCTCGTCGGGCGCGCCACCCACGAGCCGGAGCTCGCAGTCGATATCGCGCCGACGGAGCAGCGTCGCTGCTTCGAGGAGGTCGGAGACACCCTTCCGCGGGGTCAGGAGCCCGACGTAAAGGACTCGGGGACGCCCAGCGCGACGGTCGCCCGGCCGGAAGCGCTCGAGGTCGACGCCATTCGGGATCAGCATGGCGTCGCGGCCCACTCCGGCTCGTCGCAGCGCCGCGAGTCCGCCCGCCGAGACCGTGACCACGGTGTGGGCGGGGGAGAGCGCGATCCGGGTGATCCACGACCGGGCCGCGGTGGTGAGCCAGAGCTCGATGCGGCCTCCGTGACCGTGGACCACGACGCGGGCGCCGCGGAGACGCGCTGCAATCCCGAAGAGCGCCGCCCGCAGCATGGTGACCATCGGTGCGAGCGCCGAGTGGATGTGGACGATATCCACGTCGCGGGACCGCCGCCAGACCGCGACCGTGTCCCCCATTGTCCGGCGCAGGTTTCCGATCGAGAGGCTGCCCCCCTCCTTGTCATCACGGTTGGCGACGTTGAGGAAGTCGATCTCGTAGCGGCTGGCGAGCTCGCTCGTGAGCATCATGTGCAAGAACGCGGCGATGCCGCCGCGGTCGGGTTCGCCTTTGCCGACGAGAAGCACGCGCGTCATGACAGCCATGCTCCGAGGAACGGGAGCCGGCCGATCTCCGGAAAGGTCTCAGAGACCCGGAGCGAGTGCCGGTTCAGCCGGAGGACCGCGAGGCTGGTCGCGGTAACCAGGAGTGTCGCGACGATGAACGGAAGCTCAAACACCTGTTCCACGACGACGAGACCGACGAGGGCAACGACGACCGAGGCGTAGACGCCGGTGAAGCGGGTGTCGAAATACTCGATGCCGACCTGACGGTGCATCACGACTTGGTTCATGACGTTCTGGAGTACGAGCGTGACACAGCTCGCTACGGCGAGTCCGAGCGCGCCGATGTGCTCGATGAGGACGACGTTGAGTCCGACGTTGAGGACGATACACGTGAGGTTCACAAGTGCCACTTCTTTGAGGCGTCCGTAGGTCTGGAGCGTCAAGGCGTTGAATCCGAGCATCGCGTTGAAGAAGAGGCCCAGAGATAGGAGTGCGAGGACGGGGATGGCATCGGCGTACCTGCTCCCGAACAGGGTCAGGATGACGGGACGGGCCATGGGGCCCGTCATCGCGAAAATGGGGAACGAGAGCGCCGTGAGCCAGACCGCCGTGTGCCAGTAGGCGTCGCGGATCCCGTCCCGGTCATCGCGCTCGTAGAGGCGAGCGGCGAGCGGCATGAACAACAGCGTAAAAGTGAACAGGACGAGTTGATTCACCTGGGCGATGGGGATCACCGCCCGGACCACGGCTACTGCAGATGGGCCTCCCTGGCGCTGGAGTATCACGATGCTCAGGTTGTTGATGCTGAGGAAGAACAACTGTGTTGTGATGAGCGGGACGCCGAACCAGAGCACCTCGCGAAACGGCATGTCGAGGTGCCGCCACGAGAATCCCTCCAGGAGCCCCCGTTTCCGTAGCGCGCCGAGCAGCAGGAAGCCGTAGAACCCGACCGCGATCGCCCACACGCAGACGGTCCCCCAGGCCAGGAATACGATCGATTGGCCGGTGAGTACGACCACGGCGACCAGAGCAAGTTGGAGCGACGGGGTCAGCAGGTACTTACGGAGAAAGATGACGCGCGGGCGCGAAAGTACGGCGAACCCCCCCTCGAATATGTCGTCGACGGCCTCGAGCGCACCAAGGGTAAGGACGATCAGCACGAGCGTCGTCGTGCGCCCATCGTGGATCAAGTAATCGTTGATCGCGCTCCGGAATACCAGCGCGGCACCGATGATGACGATGAGACCTACGGCGATGATCAGCAGAGCCATGACGAGCGTCCCGACGACCTTCGAGCGCTCGCGCCGTTCGTTGTATATGGACAAGAAGCGGGTCAGCGACTGCCGGTGCATGATAGTGAGCAGCAACTCGATCATCGTGGCGATCGACAGGGCATACGCGAACCGCCCGTAGCTCTCCTTCGAGAAGGACCGGACGAGTATGACCTGCGCGGCACCATTGACCAGGAGCGCGCCAACCCGGCCCACCAGGAGCCCGCTGGAGCCACGGATCTGCGCCGTCGCCTCGTCCGGACGCCGGTGGAAATCGGTCACACGTGGTCCTGTCTCGGTCGCCTGCTCTGACTGGAGCACCAGTCACGGTGCCGATATGTGACAGACGTTGAATCTGTGCACTCCAGGTCTCCATCCTATGGGGCCGCGTCAGCTGCTCGGGACGATGAAGGTGTTGGGGGGCGACCGAGCTAGGACCACGCCACCGGGGCGCGCCGACCGGTACTGGGTCAGTTTGAGGTCGCCAGGGTTCAAGGGCGGCAAGGTCCGGGCTGAGCGCCGTGGTTCGGGTGCGGTTGGGCAATAGGTTGATTGTTATGGACGATGAACCGGTTCGATTGGCGTAAACATGGCGGACAACGCATGGTGACATGAGCGATGAGGAGTGGTTGCTC
>JBKJIQ010000001.1:0-77184 GCA_046598395.1 Acidimicrobiia bacterium | reverse complement strand
GGGTGCCAGCCGCTCCAGGATCGCCCGGCCGATGAAGCGAGTTCCCCCGAGGATGACCACGCGCACGGCGGCATCGTAGGGTGCGGTCCACTCTCACTCGAAAGGGTCATTCCACATGCGCCTCGGCATCAACTTCGGCTATCAGGACTGGGGCAAGAGCCTCGACCGCGCGGTGGCGACCGCACAGGAGGCGGAGCGGCTCGGCTTCCACTCGGTCTGGACGGCCGAGGCGTACGGCACCGACTGCATCACGCCGATCGCGTGGATGATGGGCCAGACCAGCACCATCAACTTCGGGTCCGCGATCATGCAGATGCCGGCGCGGACTCCCGCCATGACCGCGATGACGGCCGCGACCCTCGACCTCATGAGCGGCAACCGATTCCTCATGGGACTCGGCCTGTCGGGTCCGCAGGTGGTGGAGGGCTGGCACGGCGAGGCCTACGGCAAGCCCCTGGGCAAGACCCGCGAGTACATCGACATCGTCCGCACGATTCTGCGCCGCGAGGCACCCCTCGAGCATCACGGCCCGCACTACGACATCCCGTACTCCGGTCCTGATGCCACCGGGCTCGGCAAGGCGCTCAAGCTCATCGTGCACCCGAACCGAGCCGACATCCCGATCTACCTCGCGGCCATCGGTCCGAAGAATGTTGAACTCACCGCCGAGGTGGCCGACGGCTGGTTGCCGATCTTCTTCTCGCCCTACCGCTTCCGCGATACCTATGGCGCCGCGCTCGACGCGGGGTTCGCGAAGGCCGGAGCGGAGAAGAGCCTGGCGAACTTCGACGTTGCTCCCACCGTCAGCGTGATCGTCGGTGACGACCTCGACAAGCTCCGCGGCTTCGTGAAGCCGATGGCCGCGCTCTACATCGGCGGTATGGGCGCGCGGGGCAAGAACTTCTACAACGACCTCGCGTGCCGGTACGGATTCGAGGGCGAGGCGAAACACATCCAGGACCTCTACCTCGATGGCAAGAAGGCCGAGGCGATCGCGGCGGTGCCCGACGAACTGGTGGACGAGATCGCGCTCATCGGACCCAAGGAACGCATCGCCGATCGGTTCGCGGCATGGCAGGAGTCAGGGATCACCACCATGATCCTCGGCGCGCAACAGCCCGAAGCGCTGCAAGTCATGGCGGAGCTCGCACTCTGAACATCAGATGACCTACCGAGCGGTGATTTTCGATCTGGGGGGCGTGGTATTTCCGTCGCCGTTCGACGCCTTCGACGAGTACGAACGCGCGTCCGGTCTCCCCGACCGGTTCATCCGCACGGTGGTCGCCAACCGCGCCGAGACCGGCGCATGGGCGCGCTTCGAACGGTCCGACGTGGACTTCGCCGGGTTCTGCACCGAGTTCGAGGCCGAGTGCCAGACCGCGGGTGGGACCGTCGACGCGGCCGAGCTCATGCGCGGTATCACCCGGGGGTTCGCGCCCCGCCCCGCGATGGTCGAAGCGATTACCGCGATCCGCGATCGCGGGCTGCGAGTCGGTGCGCTCACCAACAACTGGGCGAAAACGGAACCGGCCACCAACGAACCGGCTCGTGCCTCGGATCACCGCGAGCTCGGATTCGACACAATCGTGGAATCCGCGATCGAAGGAATCCGCAAGCCCGACCCGCGTATCTACACCCTCGTCTGTGAACGACTCGACGTGTCGGCGCACGAGTGCGTGTTCCTCGATGACCTGGGGGTCAACCTCAAACCGGCACGAGCGATGGGGATGACCACGATCAAGGTGCTCGACGCCACGAGCGCACTCGACGAACTCGCGGCCCACCTCGGATTCACTCTCGGGGCCAACTGATGGACCTCCTCCTCGTCCGCCACGGCGAGCCCGTCCGCATCACCAGCGACGAGAGCGGCGGGGAACCCGTCGACCCGGTCCTCACCGACCGCGGTCACGCCCAAGCCGAACGGCTTGCCCACTGGTTGGCGCACGAGCACGTGGATCACATTGTGAGTTCGCCCTTGGCCAGAGCCCACCAGACCGCGGCTCCGGTCGCGGCGGTGCACGGTCTCGAAGTCGAGATCCTCGACGGACTCCGCGAGTACGACTCCGAGTCCGATAGCTACATCCCAGTCGAGGAACTCAAGGCCACGAAGGACCCCCGCTGGGATGCCATGGTGCGGGGTGAGTGGCAAAGCTTTGGCGGCGAATCCCCTCCCGAGTTTCGGGCTCGAATCGTTGCCCATCTCGACGCCATCATCGAAGCCCATCAGAGCCAGACCGTGGTGGTGGTTTGTCATGGAGGCGTGGTCAATACCTACCTCGGCTCGATCCTCGGCATCGATCAACCGTTGTGGTTCGATCCGATCTACACCTCAATTTCGCGCGTCCGCGCGAACCGCGCCGGGATCCGTTCCGTCTCGTCGGTCAACGACGCCGGCCACCTGATCGCGACCCGGACATCCTCGTGAGCGCACGATGACGGTGGCCGTCGAACGGCTCGGTGCAGTGGCGGTCGTGACCATCGATCGACCGGAGCACCGCAACGCAGTCGATCGTCCGACCGCCGTCGCCCTCGCCGAGGCGTTCCGCGCGTTCGCCGCCGATCCTGACCAATCCATTGCGGTCCTGACCGGCGCGCACGGAACCTTCTGTGCCGGCGCCGACCTCAAGGCGTTCGGGACCGATCGCGCGAACTCGGTGAGTACGGATGGCGATGGACCCATGGGTCCGACGCGGATGCAGCTCGCCAAACCAGTGATCGCCGCCGTGGAGGGATACGCCGTTGCAGGTGGCCTCGAACTTGCCCTGTGGTGCGACCTGCGGGTCGTGGCCGCGGATGCAGTGTTCGGCGTGTTCTGTCGACGCTTCGGCGTGCCGCTGATCGACGGGGGAACCGTGCGGTTGCCGCGGCTCGTCGGCCACTCCCGTGCGCTCGACCTCATCCTCACCGGTCGTGAGGTGGGCGCGGAGGAAGCATTCGGGATGGGCTTGGCCAATCGGGTCACACCATCGGGCCAGGCCTTGACCACCGCAATCAACCTCGCCGCCGAGATCGCGGACCATCCGCAGCGCTGCCTGCTCGCGGACCGTCGATCGTCCTACGACCAGTGGTCGATGCCGATGGACGCCGCGTTGAGTCATGAACTTCGCGAAGGCCGTGAAGTCCTCCAATCACCCGAACTCGCCGTCCATCGCTTCGTGAGTGGCGAAGGCCGCCACGGAGCGCGCGTGAGCCCGGATAACGAACCGGCGGGTCAGTAACACCAGAGCGGGCTGGGCCGGTCGAATCATTGTGGCGGACGAACGCGATCAATCTGGACGTATCGTCTCTCCGCAACTCAACCACGGAGAGTGGGTGACCGATCAGGGGTTTCCGCTCGGGCAATGGACTCGGGCCAACGAAAGGAATCCGTCGAATGGACCCGGTTCAGACTCCCCCTCGTCGCCGTCGCCGCGGAGCAGTCGCCCTGCTCGGCATCGCCGCGTTCGGCCTCGCGGCAGCATCAGCGGCCAGCCTCGGCGGACTGACCAGCGCGAGCCTCGGAGCCGACAACGGCGCCGTCGTGAGCTGCGACACCGACGGTGTGACCATCACCTACGGCACCCCGGCCTACGACGCCACCTCCGGCCTCTACAAGGTCAGCACCCTCACCGTGGGCGGCATCGCCGCCGGCTGCGCCGGTAAGACCGTTGCGGTCACCCTCTCCGACGCGGCGAACGCCTCGCTCGGTTCCGGCACCGCAGTGATCGCCGGTACCACCGCGGCCATCACCCTCAGCGCACCGGCCAACGCGAAGCTCGTCGTCGGCGCGGCTGCGGTCATCAGCTGATCGATTCGGATGCGGCGCCGGGTATTTCCCGGCGCCGCACTCCGCATTGGTTTCTCGAACCATGCGCGCTCGCCGAACGCTCCGGAGCCTCACCGCGATCCTGGTCGCGGTGTTCGTTGGCTCGGCCGCAGGAGTTTCAGCCGCAACCCTGAACGGTGTTACCACCGCGAAGATCGGGGCTTGGAACATGCCGGGCTCGACCGGAGCACCAACGGTCACAACGTGGAGCAGCTTCACGGCACCCAACAACACCGACCTCAACGGCGCCGCGCTGAACGGTGGTGGGACGTGGATCGCTCAGTTCGGCACCTGGCGGGTCAGCTCGAACCGCGCCGGCTCATCGAACTCCGGATTTTCCAACCTTACGACCTCGGTCGGCACCGTGAACGCAGCCGTTGAGGCCACGACCATCGATCTGGGCGGCAGCCCGACGGCTGGCCTCGTCGCCATGAGCGATGGCACATCGTTCGTCTTCGCCCAGTACGAAAAGTCGTCCGGTGGCCGGATCCGGTTGTTCAAATACGTGTCCGGCACTGTGGCGCAACTCGCCGAAGTGACGGGGGTCGGCGGTCCCGTCATTTCTCCTATGCGCCTCGACGCAACCACCAACACCCTTCAGGTGTCGTGGAATGGCGTGGTCGTCCTGACCTACACACTGACCGCCGCCGAGGTTGCACTGTTCAAGAGCGCCGGTCACACCCGCTTCGGGATCATCGCCAACGGTGATCCCAGCACCAACTTCGACAACTTCCATGTGGACGTCTGAAGAACATGTCATGAGCGACCGATCCGAAATGCCGGAAAGCGGTCAGATGATGGACCAGACCAACGAGATCGACGATCGCAAGACACGCGCGGCCGCCGGCCGGTCGCACCGACGCCCCATGTTCGCGATGCTGGCTGTGGCATGCATCGGGATGGCAAGCGCATCGGCCCGCGAGTCTCGGCGGACTCGGTGGAGACTCGATCGGCTCCGACAAGGGCCTGATGGCGAGCTGTGACACGAATGGCGTCACCGTGGTGAAGGGCCCGATCGCGTTCACCCCCGCGATGAACGCGTTCACGATGACGGCGTTCAGCGTGCGCACGATCGTCGCCGCGTGCCGGGGCCGCACGCTGTTTCTCACGCTCCGGAACCCATCCAATGTTGCGATCGCCACTATCTCGGCGGTCGTGGCCGGCGCCCGCGTCAATCTCACACTCGGCACGCCGGAGCGGGTATCCCAGATTGCCGGCGTCGCAATCGCCATCAAGTGATCTGATACACCCCGGTCAAGGTCGATCGACATCCGGTCGATACAAGGGCGTCGACGCGGAATCACTGGCACCGTTCGGTACCGGCACGCCGACGAGGTACAACGCGCTCGCACGTCGACTTTTTGACGAACCATGGCCACCAAGACACTCGAACGCCGACCCCAACGCATCCCGCGGCGTGACGAGTGGGATCATCGTGAGCGGCCGATCGAGCCGGTCGCGCGCCCAACGCCTCCCGAGCCGGTCCTGGGGCACCGGAGCCGCGAGCACGCACTCTCCCCGCCCGACTCGCCACTCGTCGATTTCTCCTCTCCCGGTACAGATGCCGACCCGCTCGCGGGGCTGACCCGCGCGCAGCGCCAAGCGCAGCGCACAACGCGATTCACGCCCGCGTCGCGGCCGACGACCGTTGCTCGGCACCGCGGCCGACGTCTCCTCGGTGACATCGTCGTGTTCGGCCTCATCGCGCTCATCCTGTGGTTCATCTGGCCGGCCCGCTTCGGCGGTGACGCGACGTTCGTGGTGGTCCACGGTCACTCGATGGACCCCACCTTCCGCAGTGGCGATCTCGTACTGGTGCGGAGCGCGAGCGAATACCAGGTGGGTGACATCGCGGCGTATCACATCCCGAAAGGTCAAGCCGGCGCGGGCAGCGGTGTGATCCACCGAATCGTGCGCCGCGAAGGCGACCGCTACGTCTTCAAAGGCGACAACCGTGCCACCGCCGACCAGTGGCGCCCTCACGCGTCCGACATCATGGGCCGGCTCGCGATTCGCGTTCCCCTCCCCGGGGAAACGTTCTGGGCGATGCTGCCGTGGGTCTGGTGTCTCGCCGTCGGTGGGGTCGTGATGTGGATGCTCTGGCCACAAACCAGCCCCCGTCGACCGCGCCGCCCGCGCCGCGCCATAGGATCGACCACGGCCTGAATCTCACATCCAACGGAGGACCCGTGGCCGTCAACGAACCTGGCAAGACCCGCACCGTCGCCGACATCATGAGCCGGCCCGTCGTCACCGTGAGCCCCGACGACAAGATGGCGGAAGCCGCGGCCACCATGCGAGAACAGCGCGTCGGATCAGTGGTCGCGGTGGATGGATCGCGACCGGTCGGCATTCTCACCGAACGCGATCTCGTCCGCTTTACGGCCGCCGGCGCGGATGCCGTCACCGCGGTGGTTTCCGAGTGGATGACCGCATCGCCGGACTCCGTGGAGCCCGATGCCGATGTGACCGCTGCGTTCGCAAGCCTTGCCGAGCACGGGTATCGCCACATTCCCGTGGTGAGCGGCGAAGAGCTCGTGGGCATCGTTTCGATGCGTGATCTCATGCGGATCGCGCAGATTCAACCAGCGGAGTCACTCGCCCACGAGATTCCGCGCGGTCTCGAAGGTGTCGTGGTGGCCGAGACCGACATCGGCGACGTGCGCGGTCTCGAAGGCTTTTACCACTACCGCCAATACAACGCGGTCGAGCTCGCGGAGCAACGCAGCATCGAAGACGTGTGGCATCTCATGTTCGAAGGCACCCTGCCGACGCTCGCCGAACGGGCCGCGTTTGGCGAGACCGTCGTGGCCCTCCGCGTGATTCCCGCGACCATCCTGGCGGCACTCCCGGAGATCGCCCGCCTCGGCGCCGCGGCTCCCCCACTCGACATGCTGCGCACCACGCTCTCACTCTTCGGTGCCCACCGAGGTTTTCGACCGTCGCTCGATGTGGAAGCGGCCGAGCTGCGCGCCAATGCACTGCAGGTCTGCGCCGTCGTCCCCACCCTCTTGACCGCGATCTACCGACTCCAGCACGACCTCGAACCGATCGCGCCCAATCCCGACCTTGCTTACGCCGCGAACTACTTGTACATGCAGACCGGCGTCGTGCCCGCCCCCGAGCACGCCCGCGCCGTCGAGCAATACCTCATCTCCACGATCGACCACGGCTTCAACGCCTCCACGTTCACCGCACGCGTGATTACCTCCACTGGTGCGGACCTTGCCGCGGCCGTCGTGGGCGCTATCGGCGCGCTGTCCGGACCGTTACACGGCGGCGCCCCGAGTCGTGCGCTCGACATGCTCGACTCGATCGGGACGTTGGACAATGCCGAACCGTGGCTCCGTGCCGCGGTGGAGCGCGGCGACCGGCTCATGGGTTTCGGCCACCGCGTGTACAAGACCGACGACCCCCGCTCAGTGATGTTGCGGGGCGTGGCCGAACGGCTCGGCGGCCCGAAGGTGAAACTCGCGGCGCAGATCGAGGCGAAGGCCATCGAGGTTCTCGCCGAGCTCAAGCCCGGACGCCGGCTCTATACCAACGTGGAGTTCTACGCCGGGATCGTGATGGACACGTGTGGGCTCCCGCGCCAGATGTTCACGCCCACGTTCGCGTCGAGCCGCGTGATCGGTTGGTGTGCGCACATCCTGGAGCAGGCCGCCGACAACCGGCTCATCCGCCCGAGCGCCCAGTACGTGGGCCCGCCCGCGCCACAACCATTGCCCGAGTTGCTGTAACCCGAACGAGCAATCAGCTCGGAGTCTGCAGGACCCAGAGGGGGAGGGTGCAGCGGTGTTCTGCCGCGACGTAGCAACGGACTTCGACCGCGCCGAACCGCTCCACGGGAACGTTGCGCAGGTCGAAGGTGATCGGCAGGTTCAGGTTCTCGTTCACCATCAGCTGCGTGTCGCCCAGTTGGATCTCACCGGCGATCTCCGCCAGTTGGCCGCCGTCTTCATCCACCACCACCACGCGAACTTCGTGCGGCCGTTCGGCCTCGAGGCGATCGAGCTCCAACACGATCGCGAGGTGCACGCCAAGCGGCGCAGGCAACTGTTCGCGGTAGCAGCGGGTGATCCCGCCCGAGGAGACGAACAGCAGGCCTTCGCGCACTTGGGCGAAGTCGGCAAGCATTGCGGTGGTCACGTCCATTGCACGGCAGCGTAGGCGGGACGACCCCGAATCGGTCGTACCCCAGAGCGCCGAAACAGCCGGACCCTCGGAAATCTCCACCGAGGGGTTGGCCTACCAACTATCCCCGTCGTGTGCGACGCTGTGACGATGACCACAAGCACCGAGGATCGGGGGATTCCCTTGCCGTGGACGTATCGCCGGTCATGCTTGGCGTGCTGCGTTCCAAAGCCGACGTGGTGGGCACGCCAAACCTAGAAGTTGTACAAGCCGGCTTCCTCACCTACGAACATGCAGGCGCGCCTCTGGGATGTTGTCTACGGCTTCCCGCCAACCGACGTTGCCGAACGCGTCGAGGCGTGGTGCGCCGTCGGAAGCGACGACGTCGGTCACGGGTGGAACCGCTCCGAGTTGGAAGAACACGTCCGCGACGAACACTCCACGTTCACATGGCTCCTCGAGCCGATGATCCAGCAGTGCGGCTTCGAGATCGTCGAGGCCATCTACTCAGATGATCGATTCTTCGCCAAGTACATCCTCGAGAAACCTTGAGGCCGGCTCAGCGACCCGCTTCTCGAAGCGGCGCTGGTGTCCACGATGGCCATTCGGGAACGTTGGTGACGCGACCATCAACGTAGGCTGCAACCAGCCGGAACGGTTCGCGTGCCGTCGTATTGTCATAGACACGCGCTTCATCGACCAACGCGATCGCAGTGCGGAGATGTCCCCAAAGCCGCTCGATTCGCCCGCGTACTTTTTCCTCCGGGACGTCGTGACCTCCGTTGCGAACACGGTCCACCACGCGAGCCACCGCGAGTTCTTCCGGGACCGCAACGATGTGCAGCACGACGCGGTAGCCCGCCGCTTCCGCGTCGCGAAGCAGCGAGAGTTTCGACTCATGAGAGAAGACGGTCTCTGCCACGAACGACTGGCGGGCACCGATGCGCCGGTCGCGTTCGGCGGCCGCGATCGTGGCGGCGTCATACGCGTGTTCGACAGCCGCATCGGGCCAGCGCCGCGCCGCGATGACATCGGCGTTCACGAAATCCAGATGAGTGACCGGGCCAATCACTTTGGCATAGAACGTCGATTTGCCGGCACCGTTCGGGCCGGCAATGACGTGCAGAACTGGGTCAGACATGCGGCTCAGGTGCGCGTCACGACGTGACCGTCGGAGTCAAGTTCCACGTAGGTACGCCCAAGTTCTGAGAACTCCCGGGCAAGGTCGAGACCCTCACGGCGGGCTTCCATTCGTTGCATCCATTCCGCGCGCACGACCGCCTGCTCGTGCGGGCTCAACCCGTCGTACTCCAACCGAGCGGAGAGGACCGCCCCGATGTCACGCTGCGAAACACTGTCCGAGGCTTCAACCTCCCGGCCGATCCGCGCCCAATGTGCAATCTGCTGGGCCGCACTGCGACTCATCAACGGACCGACCGCCTTCGCCGACGAATACAGCTCATCGTCGATCCGAGTTGGTGATGTCGTAGCCATGTCGCGCTCCTGGCAGCGGGTGTAGCAGATTGCTACATACTCTACCCGCCCAGCTCGGCGGAGGCGACCGCCGCGAGGAAGTGACGATGGGACACGCGATACTCAGCGAATGGAGATACTGAGCAGTCGGATCCTGGTAGCGGTGGGCAACCTGGCCCGGAGTCGAACGTTCTACGAGCAGACCCTCGGGCTCAGCATCTACCGGGAGTACGGGGTTGGCGGGATGGTCACCGGAGTCGTCTACTTCCTGGGCGGCGGGTTCCTGGAGCTCACCAGTGGTGGAGCGTCAACCGAGAGTGACGGCGTGCGGGTCTGGCTCCAAGTGGACGACGTCGTGCGCGAAGGGGCACGACTCGCAGACGCCGGCGTGATGATCCGCAAACCTGCCGAATGCATGCCGTGGGGCCTCATCGAATGCTGGATCGACGATCCCGACGGATTGGAGCTGCGCCTCGTAGAAGTCCCCGTTGATCACCCGTTGCGGCGCCGGGTTCAGTAAACCGCGCCCTCCACCTCACGGGTGCGCGTCGATGCGATCAGGTAGCTGCTGAGCGCAACAACCGCAACGACCTGCGCGGTCTCGGCAATGACCGCCTCCACCGACCAGCTGTTTTCGCTGAACCCGAGCAGTCCCGAGGTCCGCGAAAGCACGTAGGCGCCAATCGCACCTACTGCGAACAGCACACCCAGCACCGCGGCCGGTCGTGCGAGTCGGTCGACGCGCGATCCGATGACCAACAGCTCGGCGATCACCAGGGCCGCAATCGCATTCAGCGCGAACGAGCGGCTGATGTCGAGGCCGACCACGCGGTCGATGCTGATACCGCGATAGCCGCCCCAGAAGTACAGGTAGAAATGGATGTAGCCCGACACCAGCACCGCCGCGGCGCCGATAAGGAGGAGGCCGCGCCGCGGGCCGTTCATTTCACCACCAGCGTTCCGGTCATCGACGGGTGGATCTGGCAGGAGTACGTGAACGTCCCCGGCCGCTTGAGCACGATCGTCTTCGTCTTCCCAACGCCGATTTCACCCGCATCAAAACTGCCGTCGTCACTGGTCAGCGTGTGCGGAACCTGGTCGGCGTTGGTGACCTTGACGGTCGTGCCACCGGCGACCGTGAGCCGCGTCGGCGTGAACGAGAAGTTCTTGATGACGATGGCGTGCGCGCCGCTCGGAGCTGCGCTCGTCATGCTTGGACCCTCCACCCAACGCGTGACCACCACCGCGATCAGCGCCACCACCAATACGCCAAGCGCGAGTCGTAACGGCGACCAACGTTGGTGGACCATCTGCCTTGGCGTCATACGGGGTGTTCGATCCTGCGGGCCGGTCCGGATGACTCACCGCCGTCTCCCGACGCCCTTTTCGATCGGGCCAGCCGTGCGTTGCGTTTGCACCCGACAAATACGCGTCCGTGCGCACCGAGGTAGACGCCATGCGCACCGTCGCAGCCTGGCAGCCGGATGCGGTGGACGACCTTCCCGAAGCTCGGGGCCGGTACCGGAGACCTGCAACTTGGCGATGGTGAGTGGCGGAAGACTCGGAGCTGACCGCGCGTCAATCGGCTTCGGGTAGGCGGTGG
Source organism: Acidimicrobiia bacterium (assembly GCA_046598395.1). GTDB lineage: Bacteria > Actinomycetota > Acidimicrobiia > IMCC26256 > JAENVU01 > JAENVU01. The sequence goes on along the minus strand of JBKJIQ010000001.1, from coordinate 66,169 downwards.
GAGAGCACGTCCTGGCGGCCGTAGTGACCGACCACGTCGAAGTATCGCTTTGCGTGGAGGGCGTCGCGCAGGTCGCAGTCAGCGACGACAATGCCCTCAGCGTCGTACAACGGCCCGGCGATGACGTCGCCGCTCGGCGCCACGATGCACGCTCCGCCCCGACCGAACACCTCGACGCCGGCGGGAAGCGGCAGCGGGAAGTCGATCGGAAATGCCGACGCCGGAATGTATTGCGGGACGCTGACCACGAACGCGCCGGCTTCAATGGCAATGTGGCGCATTGACACGATCCAACCCTCGCTGTCATCCGCGTTCGGCGCGAGCCAGATCTGTGGGCCGCCTTGGTACACCGCCCATCGCGCCAGCGGCATGCGGTTCTCCCAACAGATCAACCCGCCAACCCGGCCAACACCCTCCAGCTCCACGACACCGAGATCGTCGCCCGCACCCACACCATGGAACACGCGCTCGTGCATCGTCGGCATCAGCTTGCGATGCCGGTGCAGCACGCCACCGGGACCGATGATGAGCAGCGTGTTGTACAGCGAGCCGGGGCGGTTGTCCTCACGTTCGTTCACGCCGATCGCGAGATGCACTTCACGTTCGGCGCACGCCTTGGTCAGGCGGCCGACGAGCGGCCCGTCAACATCGACGCTCGACGCCCACATCCGCTCCCACAACTCGTCGCAACCGTCCGCCCAGGTTGCGGCCGCGGCCGCCCACGCTCCGCTCGGATAGACCGAAAGGAAGCACTCGGGAAACACAACGAGCCTCGCACCGTCCAGGACCGCCTCGTCCAAGAGCGCGACCACCTTGTCGAGAGTCGCTTCTACATCGAGGACCACCGGCGTTGCCTGTACAGCAGCCACCCGTATCGTCTCGAAGCCCGCCACATGCAGACGGTAGCCGCACGCCGTTGCGGCCGATCGAGCCCCGGAACGTAAATCCCATTGTGCCGAACCTATAAGTGCTGTTCAGGTGCCCGGAGAGGGATTCGAACCCTCACGCTCCATTACGAGTCCGCGGGTTTATGCCGCGGCCCGTACGTCTACGGCGCGCGCCTGAATAGGGACTTCGCGCGACCACCTGTCCGTCGCGTATGCGCCGCGCGAGCGCGTCGCGCTGAGTTCGTTAGCAAGGCGTTAGCCGCCGGGAGGCGAGCTCGGTTGATCCAATGCGGCGCGGAGCAGGCGAACACAGTCGGCACAGCCCGCCCCATCGGCAAGGTCGATTGCGGTTCTCCCATCGAGAGTCCTACCCGTCGGACGTGCTCCGGCAGCGAGCAGCACGTCGATCAGCGCCGCGCTGCCGGCCGCGGCAGCGGCAGCGGCATGGAGTAGGCGGTAGCCAGTGCCGGGGACCGGGCGCGGACCTGGCGGTGTCGGCCGCTATCTCGCGCGGCGCGGCGTCGATGTGATCGGCATCGACCTCGCGCCGGCGATGCTTGCCATTGCGCACGGTGTCCACGGCATCACGGTCTCGGCGGCAGATCTTCGCGCGTTGCCCTTCAAGACCGAATCGGCTGCCGGCGTCTTCGCCTTCTGTGTCCTCCAACACCTGCCACGATCCGAGCTGCAGTCAGGATTGCGCGAGTTCCGGCACGTGCTTGCCAGCGACGGCGTGCTTCTCGTCGCGGTTCACGCGGGTGGGGGTCAATTCGAGCCAGCACCGGGCATCACCGCGACGTGCTACACCGAGGCGGAACTCACATCGCAGTTGGCGACCGCATCGTTCCGGGTGCAATCGGTGCCTGGGCGTCGGCGTCGGGAGAGAACTGCACCGACGTGCGTACGGGATCGATGTGCTTCTCGTCGCAGTTCACGCGGGCGTACGTAGCCAACGCTCGATGAGACCCTGCATGCGAGCGACGAACACATCAAGGCCCGGTTTGCGACGCGTCAGAGACAGGTTGAGCTGATGAAGACGCCGCGCTGCGCAAAGAGTGGCGAGCAGCTCCGGAGAAAGGTCGGGCCACGGTCGAACCGACTCGTAGCCCAACCGGAAAGCGGCGCGGAGATCATCTGAACTGTCGACGTGCTCCAATGACACCAAGGTCAGCGCCAAGTCCTGCACGTCGAGACCCCAGACAGCGTCCTGGAAGTCGATCGGGATCAGGCGATCTCCGTCGACCATCACGTTGTGCGGCGTGAGATCACCATGGAGGAGCTGCGGAGCGCTCGGCGGAGAAGCCCAAAGCTCTTCGATGCTCGCGGTGGCACGGTCGAAGGCCTCGAGCATCGCCGGTCCGAGCTCGTGGAGACGATTCTCAACACCCCAGTAAAGAACTCGGTCAGCTACGAGCACCGACCGTTGGACCGAAGGCGACATACCAGCTCCGTGCTGGTGCAACCTTGCCGAGAGTTGCCCCATACCCCGCAAACGTTCGCCAGTGATCCTCTTGCTCAACGTCACGCCAGGCACCCACTCGAACAGCATGCAGGAACGTGCGGCGGGCACACCCGGCATCGAACAGGAGGACACGGGCAAGCCGTCCCGGGTTTCGATCACATCCGGCGGCTGCGCGACCTTGTCTGCTCTCAGCGCCCGTATCCATGCCGCTTCAACGAACTCGGTGCGTTCGGCGTGTATCCGCTCCCGAGGTCCGATCCGCAGAGCCGCGCTGCGAGGATTCTGGTGCACTCGAAAGATGGTGTTGAACGAGGCGGCGACAAACCTCAGATCGACGTCGGCGTCGATCCCGTATGGAGCAAGTGCGCGACGGCCGAACTGCCGCATGCGCTCGCGCTGCCCGCGAGGCGAAAGCTCATCGAAAGACTTCACCGCACCACCCTGCGACCGCACGACACTCTCAGCACCGCTCCACTTGACGACATTATTCGAGCGAGCAGCGCTCACACCGCGACCGTTTCGATGGACACGCCCTCCCGACCGCGGCGCGTCGACGGCGCACCCCAAGAGACGCCCCACGGCCAGACCGACAGATCGCTCTACTCCGGAGGCGGAGTCGGTACTCCCCACGTCGCGAACCGCCGGAAGAGTGAGAGCTTTCTTCGAGCACCGCGGCCGTATCCTCAAGCACGGGCTGCACCCCCAGTTCGTGGATCGCGAAGGCGAGCACCTGCTCGAAGGCGACGCGGCCTCCAGGAACGTGCCACTTCGTCGAACGCGGGTAGGAAGGATTCGGATATCCAACGTGGATGTGTGGATCCGGATGCCCGTGCGCGGGTTGCCAATGCCACCCGAACAGTTCGTCCGTCAGAGCTTCGTCCTCGGCCAACGTGTAGGCGTACTCGTCGGTCACGACTTTCCGCTCGCCGGGGTACCGCGGGTCGTCGGCATAGTGGAACACCTGGGTTCCGTTGAGGTAGAGCGCCCGTTGCTCAGGACCACGGGAGAGCCTGATCGGTGTCGAGCTGAAGAGGAGAAGCCAACAGCCCGGCGCGCTCGCTTCGCCAACTCGCCAGATCGTCGAAGACGTTACGCAGCTCAGTGAGATATTGAGATGGTGGACGTACCGACGGCGAGCGTCGGCGTCCGACCTAACAGGCTCCCTCACCCGCCAGCAGGCAAAGGTGAGCAACCATCGGATGATCCGGAAGTGTCCCAGCGCGCGCAGCATCGATGAACTGCTCGCCGGTCATGCCGATGAATTGACGCGCTTGTTCGTCGAGGAGACGAAGCACATCGTCACGGCTCATGATGTTGTCGGACTGGTCCGTGATGGTTGAAGTCATGACCGGCTCCCTTCATTTCCTCGTACGTCAGGGTACATCGACGGTGAGACCACGAATCCGGAGCATCAAATTGGGCGACTTCGCGTCCCCGGTCGTCCACCGCGTCTGCCGATCCCGGCTGCGCAGCGCTGAGTCGTTAGCAAGGCGAGAGCAAATGCACGCCGGAGAGACTCTCCGCGTTCCCCGGCGAACCTAAAAGTGCTGTTCAGCGTGCCCGGAGAGGGATTCGAACCCTCACGCTCCATTACGGAGCCGGCGGGTTTAAGCCGCCTGCGTCTGCCGTTCCGCCATCCGGGCGTGCACGCCGAGGATAGGGCCACCTGCGGGAAGGTCCGTGGTGAGATCGATGTCCACCGGCGCAACGGCGGCTCGCAAGCGACGGCGCACACCGTCGGCTACCAACGGATCGAGCTCGTTACACACCACGATGCCCTCGATCATGTCGGCCGCTACCTCATCCGCGGCGCGGCCACGGATCCGGATTGCCACCACCGCACCATCACCGAACCGGCGGATCGTCCGGGCCACACCGGCAACCCGAGGCGGACTCCGGAATGCCGGGACCACGAGGCCGGCCGCCCGGCTCTCGGCCGCGAGGAACCGAGCCATCGTCGCAAAACTGGTCGCCGCCACTCCGTCCACCCTCGCAGCGTCTCACGACGGTGTGACCATGAGACTTCGGACGCACGCCAGTCGCCCGAAACCCGAGGCCCGAAACCCGAGGCCCGACTCGCAGCCGGGGTGAGAGAGTGGGCGGTGGAACCCGTCAAGCCAACGAGATGGCGGAACCCCCATGACCGAGAGATCCTTCGGCTCGCGGTTCCCGCCTTGGGCGCGCTGATCGCCGAGCCGCTGTACCTGCTCGCCGATACTGCGATCGTCGGTCACCTCGGGACCGATCAGCTCGGCGGCATCGCCATCGCCGCGATCGTGCTCACCGCGGTCTTCGGGATCTTCAACTTCTTGGCCTACTCCACCACTGGCACCGTGGCTCGCCACATCGGTGCGGAAAATACCAAGGCCGCGGCCGAACACGGAATCGACGGCGTGTGGCTCGCAGGCGGGCTCGGCATCGCACTCCTCGCGATCGGGGTCGCGTCCACGCCAGCCATCGTCGAGGTGATGGGAGCATCGGCCGGTGTCACGCCCTACGCGCGGGAGTACCTCCGAATCTCGCTCATCGGCGCACCGTTCGTTCTGGTGGCGCTGGCAGCGGCGGGCTACCTGCGCGGCGTACAAGACACGCGCACCACGTTGTACGTAGCGGTCGGCGCGAACGTCATCAACCTCGCCCTCGAGGTTATCCTGGTCTACGGCTTCGATACCGGCATCGCGGGTTCCGCCTGGGGCACGGTCATCGCGCAAGCGTTGAGCGCGATCGTGTTCCTCACCATCATCGGCCGGCGCGCTCGCGCCGCGCAGGCACGCCTCGTGCCCCGCGCGGCAGGGATGCGCGCCACTGCCGTAGTGGGCAGTCACCTCATTCTTCGCACCGGCTCACTTCTCGCCGCGCTCCTTGCAACTACGGCCCTGGCATCGCGCATCTCCAACGTGGCGCTCGCCGGCCATCAGATCGCATTTCAACTCTGGACTTTCCTCGCGCTCACGTTGGACTCCATCGCGATCGCAGGTCAGGCACTGGTCGGCCGCTACCTCGGCGCGCGTGATGCCGTGATGGCCCGCTCCGTCTCGCGCCGCATGATCGAGGTGGGCGTGATCGCGGGGATCGCGTTCGGCATCGTGGTCGCCACGACCCGCCAGTGGCTCGTCGTTCCCTTCACCAACGACACCGCGGTGCGCGCCCAGGCGGAGCAGATCCTCTGGTTCGTCGCCGCCCTGCAGCCGGTGGCCGCGGTGGTGTTCGTCCTCGACGGCATCCTGATCGGCGCGGGCGATTCTCGCTATCTCGCCGCTGCGATGGTCGTGGCCTCCGCGGTCTACGGCGGACTCCTCATTGTGCTCGCGAGCGCCGACCCGACCCTGGCCGGGTTGTGGGCCGCGTTCACGGTCTGGATGCTCCTGCGCGGTTACGGACTGGTCCGCAGATTCGGTACCAATGCCTGGGCCGTGACCGGCACACTTCGGACATCCTGACCGTGGGGCGCCGTGCGAGAGGGTCCGAGTTGCAATACGGTCGGGAACGCGGTTTCCTCTCTCAGTGGCCCCCTCATCCGACGACACCGCACCGCAGTCCGGAGCCCTGGTGACTGATCCGTCCGAACCCGACGATGTAGCGACCACGCGCACGGCCGAGCGCGACCCCGTGATCGATCTCGGAGGTGGCGACGAACTCCACGCGCGCAGCGTGGCGCTGGTGGCCACCCCCCGGCCGAACCGCCGGGAAATGCCCGAACGCCTCGATCTCCAACCCGCGGAGCAGCAGATCCGGCGCGGTGACGTGGATGCGTTCGGCCGCAGTGCCCACATGCGCGAAATCGCCCGCCGCATCTACGACCCGATGTACAAGTACTGGTTCCGTGCCGAGTGGGAGGGCCTCGAACACATCCCCACCGATGGCGGTGCGCTCCTCGTCGCGAACCACGCAGGCGCGGTTCCGGCTGACGCACCGGTGATCATGCACGGCATCGAGACCGAACTGGATCGCCCCGTATATGGCCTCGCCGAGAACCTGTTTCGCGCCATCCCGTACGTGGGCACGATGTGGTCTCGGCTCGGCGGCGTTGCTGCGCATCCCGACAACGCGTACCGACTCTTACACGACGACCGCCAACTCGTGCTCGTGTTCCCGGAAGGCACCAAGGGAACGGGCAAGACCTATCGGGATCGCTACAAGCTGCACCGGTTCGGTCGGGCCGGTTTCATCGAGATCGCGATGCGTTCCGGCGTGCCCGTAATTCCGATCGCGGTCGTCGGCAATGAAGAAGCGATGCCCATCCTGTTCAAGAGCCGACGGATCGCCGCGCTCACCAACCTTCCCTACTTTCCCGTGACCGCGAACATGCTCGCGTTTGGTCCCCTCGGCGCAGGGATCTACTTCCCTTCGAAGTTCCGCATGCGGGTGCTGCCACCGGTGCATTTCGACGTCACCCCCGACCAGGAGCGCTACCCGCGCGCGCAAGTGATGGCCGAGTCCGATCGCATTCGCGACACGATTCAAGACGCCCTCTACGACATGCTGCGCACCCGTCGCAGCGTCTGGTTCGGATAGATCATGCGCGTTCTCGTCACCGGACTCGGCACCTTCTGGGGAAGCCATCTCGCGCAACAACTCGAAGCGCTGCCCGAGGTCGAGATGATCGTGGGCCTCGACACCCAGGAACCGCGACTCCCCCTGGAGCGCACCGAGTTCGTGAAGTCGGACTCGAACTACTCGATCCTCGATCGCATTGTGCGCGCCACCCAGGTCGACACGATTCTGCATACACACTTGATTGTGGACTCCACCGAACTTCCCGGCCGTGCGCTCCATGAGATCAACGTCATCGGGACGATGAACCTGCTGGCCGCGGCCGGGTCGGCGGGAAGTCCGGTCCGCAAGGTCATCGTCAAGAGTTCCACCCTCACCTACGGAGCGAACTTCAAGGACCCCTACTACTTCCGCGAGTCGATGCCGCGCACGCGCGCGCCACACACGCGGGTGGAACGTTCGTTGCTCGAAGCGGCGTCGTTCGTGCGCGACTTTGCGATCGACAACCCGCACGTGACCGTCACCAAGCTCCGCTTCACCAATGTGCTCGGCGACGACGTGACCACGCCGTTCTCCAAGGCGTTGCGCCTGCCCGTGGCGCCCGAGATTCTGGGCTTCGATCCACGGCTCCAGTTCACCCACGAGACCGACGTGACCGGCGCGCTCGTCTACGCCACCCGCAACGACGTGCCCGGCATCTTCAACGTGGCGGGCGACGGATCGCTGCCATGGAGCGAAGTGTGCGCGATCGTGGGTCGCCGCCGCATCCCGCTGCCCCCGATCCTCACGCAATGGGCCGCGGAACCGCTGCGGATTGCCCGGATCCTCGATCTGCCTCCGGAGATCCTGAGTCTCCTCCGGTACGGCAGGGCCGTGGACAACAGCGCATTCAAAGAAACGGGGTTCCGTTACGGTTACTCCACCGCGGGAACGGTCGACGCGTTTGCGCGCAGCCTGCGCCTCGAGGATGCAGTAGGCAGCAGCCAGCCGAGCTACCGGTACGAGCGAGACGTCGAGACGTTCTTCCGGCACTCGCCCGCCGTCGTCCGCGAGAAGACCTGAACATGACACTGCACGTTGAACGTCACGGCCGGGTCGCGCTCCTCACCCTCGATGATCCAGAACGCCGAAACGCTTTGACCGCGCCGTTGGTGGCCGAGATCGTCTCCGCCATGGATGAGCTCGATGCCGACGAGACCGTGGGCGCGATCGTGGTGACCGGCGCCGCGCCCGCGTTCTGTTCGGGTGCCGATGTCCACGCGTTGCGCGCGATGGCCGACGGCACCGAAGAGCCGGCCGACGTTCGCGACATTTACTCCGGATTTCTGCGCATCCTCGATTCCCCGCTCCCCACGATCGCCGCAGTCAACGGCGCTGCCGTCGGTGCTGGTTGCAACCTCGCCCTCGCCTGCGACGTACGGATCGCGGGAACGAGCGCGGTCTTCGATGCACGCTTTCTCCGAATTGGCATCCACCCCGGCGGGGGCCACACCTGGCTGCTCGACCGCGCTGTCGGGCCCCAAGCAACGGCGGCGATGAACCTGTTCGGTGAGCGACTCGTTGGCGAGCGTGCCGCCGCAGTCGGGCTCGCTTGGGAATGCGTGGACGACGCCGATCTGATCGAACGGGCGCTGGTCCTCGCCACCCGCGCCGCGCAAGTGCCCCGCGAACTTTCGATGCGCACCAAAGCCACGCTCCGCCACACCGCCGCCCTGGCCGATCATGACCACGCGATGCGCTACGAGTTGGAACATCAGATCTGGTCGTTTCGCGCCAACCTCGGACCCGCGAGCGCCAGCCGATGATCGAAGAGGAAACCGCCGAGCCACTGGAAGCAGTGGTGGTCGAGACCCGTTCCCCGAACCCACTGGCCACGCTGCTCGCCTGGATCGGCCTGGCGCTCGTGCTCTTCGTGGTGGTCGGGTGGGTCTGGACCCGCTGGATCAACCCCTCGGCCGGCGGCACGATCTCGCGGTACGTGAACAAGTCCGGCGGTGTCCTGTTCGAGAGTCCACCGGACGGGTTCAAGGTCACGACGCCAACCCAATGGCGCCGCAGCACCGCGAAGAACGAGTTCGGCACGATCGTCACCGTCTCGAGTAGCCCCGGCGACGGCTACGAGTTCTCGGTCACCAAGACTCCCCAGCCCGAGGCCACCCTCGAGTCGTACAAGTCGTCGCTCAACCAAATCGCGGGCCAGCTCGCCAGCGAGAACCACGCCGCGATTGAATCGCAGATCCCACCATTTGTGCTCTTCGACGCCGCGATCAAAGACGTGGTGTATCGCAACGGCGGCACCTACTGGCGCGTACGGCTGGTCCTCCTCAAGGATCGGCTCTACACGATCAGTGCCCGGAGCCCCACGAGCGACGACAAGCCCGTGGGCCGCCTCATCGGTTCCTTCCAAATCCTCGGCCCGCGCTAGATCACCGCTTCTGCGGGACCGACGTTCCGCACATCACGACGATCCAAGATCGGCAATCCGATTGCGTTCACAGTCGGGATATCGCCGGCCGCAACGACCGCCGCCGCCAAGGGCGTGACCGCGTGCATGAGCTGTCCGATCTCGTCACCATCGAGCTCGGTGTAGGCCGAAAGCGCTCTCCGGTCCGTGTCGTCCTCGATCGCCATCCTCAGGGTGTGCCCTGCATCGGTGAGCGCAAGGTCGCGGGTGATCAGCCCTCGCACCGCCAGACCCTCGGCCAGTTCCGCCCACTCCGTTTCGTCAATATCACGGGCCCGGGTCATCACATCACGATCCGTCCGGCCGGCGGCAACCTGGAGGACGTGAGATTCGCGACCCGAGATTCCCGCCGCCATCAAGGCGGCGACGTGACCGTCCCCGCGGTGCTCGCGGAGCAGTGTCGTCCCGTGCCACAGGATGGCCGTGGAATCCTCGGGCCAGGGCAGCGCCGCATTCGCCGCAGCGAGGGCGCGGCCTTCGCAGTTGGCAGATTGAGCGGCGCGTTGCACCCGCTCGGCCGCCGCCGCCAGATCACTCTCGGTCGCGACCCCCACGAACATGCGATCCAGCGTGCGGACCGAACCGAGCGCTCGAGCTTCGAGCGCGGCCTCGGGTGAGGCGAACCCCCACGCGTCGGGGAGCGCGCGGGCCACTCGACTCGGTGCGAAGTTGTAAAAGAGCGCGGTGACAGCTTCGGGGCCCACCGGCCCGAGTGGGGCCGCTCGCCCGGCGAAGTAGCCCATCCAGAAGCCGCGGTAGCCAACATCGGAAAACGCCGCGGCAGCTTCTGGGGCGAAGTACGTCACGGCATGGATGGGTTCGATCAGATGCCACAACCCTCGCGCGAGCTGCGGCGAATGCGTCACGACGAAATCACTCCCGAACACATGGCTTCGAGTTCGGCGCGGCGCTCCTGCCATTCCTCCACGGTGATCGCGTAGCGAACGTGATCTTCGTAGACGCCGCAGATCTGCAGGAATCGCTCCGATGTTCCTTCTTCGCGGAGCCCAAGCTTCTGCGCGACTCGTCGACTCTTTGCGTTGCGCGGGACGATCGCCGCCTCCATGCGGTGAAGTCCCAGATCGACGAACCCATACCGAAGGATCAGCGCGACACCTTCGGGTACGTAACCATGACCCGCGTGGCGTTCGTCGACCCAGTACCCCACTGACGCCGATTGAAACGGTCCACGCTGCACCGCACCGAGACTGACTTCTCCGATCAGGAGCTCCGATTGCACGAGGAACAATCCGAAGCCGTATGCCGCGTCGAACTGACGTTGACGATCCCACGCACCGCAGCGGGCCTTGAACGCGTCGGAGTTCGCAGCCGGGTCCGGCGCGCCGGGATCGGGCAGCGGTTCCCACGGCTCCAACCAGGCCCGGCTCGCGGTGCGCATATCACTCCACGCGCCGAAGTCCGATCCGCGCAGTGGACGGAGCAACACCCGACCGCCAACGAGGCGCGGCACATCGTGTTTCTTCACGGCCGCACCGCGGCGGCAATCGCGTCGAGCGCGGCCGCATCTTCGAGACCGGAAATATCACCCGGCTCATGACCTAACGCCACAGCCCGGATCGTGCGCCGCATGATCTTGTTGCTGCGGGTCTTGGGCAACGCTGCGGTGAAATGGACCGCCGATGGCATGAACGACTTCCCCAGCCGGGTCCCCACCAACGCTCGCAACTCCGCCCGCAGTTCATCGCTGCTCGGCGCGCCCGGCGCCAGCACCACGAAACACACCAACTTCTCGCCCTTGAGTTCGTCGGGCAATCCGATCGCCGCGCTCTCCACCACCATCGGGTGGTCGACCAACGCTGATTCCACCTCTGCCGGTCCGAGCCGCTTGCCTGCGAGTTTGATCGTGTCATCGGATCGGCCATGCAGAAACCACTGTCCGCTGGCATCGATCGAGGCCCAATCCCCGTGCCACCACACTCCCGGCCATCGCGACCAATAGGTCTCGATGTAGCGGTCAGGTTCTTTCCACATGCCCCGCGTCATCGCCGGCCACGGTCGACGGCATACGAGTTCACCGACGATGCCGCGCACCGGTTGGCAATCGTCGTCCACTACATCCATCGCGCATCCGAGCGCCGGTCCACCAAGGGAACACGCGGCGATCGGTTCCACAACGTGCGGGCTCAAGAAGCATCCGACCTCGGTGCCGCCACTCACGTTGATCACCGGACAACGCCCGCCACCGACCTCCTCGAAGTACCACCGCCACGGACCGTCGTTCCACGGTTCACCGGTGGAGCCCAGCACCCGCAACGACGACAGGTCGTACGCGCGCACCGGTTCATCGCCCTTGGCCATGAGCGCCCGGATCAACGTGGGTGAGACGCCGAGGATCGAGATGCGATGGCGTTCCACCATGGCCCAGAGTCGATCCGGTCCCGGATAGTCGGGCGCACCGTCGTAACAAAACATCGTGGCTCCCCACGCGAGGGTGCCGAAGATCTGCCATGGCCCCATGATCCAACCGAGGTCGGTGAGCCAAAACAGCACATCGTCGCGATCGCCGCCCGTGGGAATCGACCGGCAGTCGGCCTGGAATCCCACTTCTTCCGCGATCTTCACCACGAAGCCGCCGTGGACGTGCACAACTCCCTTCGGCTTGCCCGTGGTACCGCTCGTATACGCGATGAACAAGGGATGCTCAGCGTCGAGCGCCGGAGTCGCGAACGGCGCGGCGGGCCCGAGCGCACAACATTGCGCCAACGTGAGGTCTCGGCCTGGGGTCATCGGCACATCGATCCCGAGGCGAGGCACCACCACCACGGTCGCCACGCTCGGCACCCGCGCGACGGCCGCGTCTGCGGTCTCCTTCATCGAAACGACCTTGCCCCGCCGCGTGGTGCCATCGGCGGTGACGAGCGCCTTGGCCTCGCCTTCCTCCAAGCGAACCGCGACCGCTTCGGCGCCATAGCCCGAGAAGATCGGGAGGAAGATCGCGCCCAGTTTCGCGACGGCCATCACCGTGGCCACCGTCTCGGGCAACATCGGGAGGAACACACCCACCGCGTCGCCGATGCCGATTCCCCGCTCGGCCAGGCCACCAGCGATCGCGTCGGTGAGCGCACGCAGTTCGCCGTAGGTCATCGACCGCGGTTCGCCCTCCTCGCCTTCCCAGAGGATCGCCAGATGATCCCGACGGCTGGGATCGTCGGCCCAGCGATCGACACACACACTCGCAGCGTTGAGCCGGCCGCCAGTGAACCACGTGGCCCACTCGATGCCGGCCGACTCGTCGAGCACGTGGGAATATTGGGTGTCGAACGGGAGCCCCGCGAAGCGGATGAACGCATCCCAGAACCACTCGGGATCATCGATCGACCGCGTGCGCAGATCCTCGAAATCGTTGAACCCGTGGGTGGCCATGAATCGTCCGACGTTGCTCGCGCGGGCAAGCTCGGGGGTCGGATTCCACACCGCGGTCGCATCAGGCACGGCCGCAGAATATCGGCGCCGCCCACCTAAGGTTTTTCCATGGCCGAGCCCACGCAACCGACGCCCGATCCGTCAGATGAAGTGAAAGCCGGCCCGAGCGATCGGCTGGTATGGATCGACCTCGAGATGACGGGCCTCGACACCGTCCGCCACACGATCGTGGAGATCGCGGTCCTGATCACCGACTCCCAGCTGGAACTGGTGGACGACGGCATCGACTTGGTGATCCACGCGACCCCAGACGACCTCAGCCGAATGGATGATTTCGTGACCACCATGCACACGAAATCTGGGCTGCTCCCTCAGATCGAGGCGTCGACATTGTCGCTTGCCGCCGCGGGAGTCCAGGTGCTCGAGTACCTGGCCGACCGGATCCCGGCAAACTCCGCACCGCTGTGTGGGAACTCGATCGGCGTCGACCGGCGATTCCTCGACCGCTACCTCCCGGCGGTGGATCAGTACGTGCACTATCGCAGCATCGATGTCAGCTCGCTGAAGGAACTCGCTCGCCGGTGGAACCCCGCGGTCCTCAAGGGTCAACCGTCGAAGAAGTCGACCCACCGCGCACTCGATGACATCCGGGAATCCATCGAAGAGCTGCGCTACTACCGCACAAACTTCCTCAAGCTTCCCGACGCCACTCCCTGATTCGGTCGAGTCCCTATGGTCGCGGCTTCACCTCAAGAAAGCCCGCAGCTGCGAAGTCTTGATCGAATGCGAGTGCCTCGCGCAGTCGGCGGTCTCGCATCACTCGAAAACTGGTGGCGTCCACAAACGAGTACTCGCGTTCGTCGCGCTTGCGGAGCCATTCCCATGCCGAAGTCTCCTGCATTTCGGTCACCCGGTGCACGACGAGCCGATCGCTCTCCACCAGTGCGTCGGTGCGCTCAAGGAAGGCCACGGCACTCTGGTGTCCATCCTTGCGACGCAGAAACGTCCACGATTCACCCAGGACGTAGTTCGTGGTGATGACCTGCTCAGCAACTCCGAGCGTGCCGATCATCCGGACCGCATCGCGGTGATGGTGGTCGTCCGGCAACGACCACGCGACCCACCAACCGGTGTCGGCAAACTTCACGCGCGATAGACGACGTCGTCGATTTCACCGGGTTCGACGGTGAGGCGACGCGACCCAAAGCCGGCGAGGGACCGCCAGAGATCGGGTTCGGGCATCTCGCCTGAGGGTTTGGGCAGGACAGCATCCAGACCGATCCGAATGAGTTCGGACTTCGAGATCCCGCGGCGCCGAGCCTCGGTTGCCGCCCGTTCATCGAGCACTTCCGGCATCGTGATACTGACTGTTTTCATCCCGTCAGTATACATACTGGCCGTTACGGTGACTCCATAGCCGCCCGACGAAATCAGCGGCAGGCGAACCGGAGGCGGGCCACGACCGGGACGTGGTCGGAGAGGGCGGCCCAGGTGGGCCAATCGTCGGGGACGAACGCCTCGAGCACCTCGACGGCTTCCGGTACGAGCAGGTAGTCGAGCCGTTGCGTTGGAGCTTGGCGGCGCGGGCCCGCCACCCAGTTCGTGCTCGGAGATGGCGTGTGGCCGTGGAGGCGTCGCTCGGCGTCGCGCCATCCACACTCGGCAAAGGCGGTCAGCTCGTCCGAGTTGGGCTCGGCGTTGAGGTCCCCTCCGATGAGACTGGCGTTCGGCGCGGCTCGCAACAATTCTCGGGCCTGACGGACCCGCTCGGCATCGGGAACTCCGGCGCCGAGATGAACGTCGATACACCGCACCAGCACTCCGCCAACCTCCACCCCGAGGTGGATCGCCACCCGGCGCCGCCAGTTCCAGAACTGCCACCGATGCGCGAGCACCTGGTGATGGACGCGATCGAGCGGCACCATCGACACGACCCCAAGACCTTCAGCAGGGATCTTCACGCCCCAGTGTTTGAACCGCCACCGCGCATCGGTGGCTCCCATTGCAACGTGCAACTCGCCCAGCTGACGGCGTTGCACCTCTTGGAGTAGGACAACATCCGGTTCGTGCGCGAGCAGCGACGCCGCAACTGCCGGCACATTCATCCCATGGCTGCCCTGCGCGTTCCAGGTGATCACGGTGAGCACCGTCTGCCCAACCTCGCTCACAACGATCAGAGCAGCTCCGCCAGCGCGCCGAGCAGCGCGCTTACGGAACGGCGACGGGCGGTGTGGCCCATCAGCCCGATGCGCCATGCAATCCCGGCGAACGCGCCGAGGCCGCCGCCCACTTCGATGCTGTAGTCGGCGAGCAATCGACGGCGAAGTACTGCTTCGTCGAGGCCTTCGGGCAACCGAACCGACGTGAGCTGCGGGAGCCGATTGGTTGCGGGCGCGATCAGGGAGAACCCGAGGTCCGGTAATGCAGCCTGCAACGCGTTGCCGACGTAGCGGTGGCGCGACCACACCTGATCGAGACCCTCATCCAGCACAACGCCAAGACCCGCATGGAGCGCGACGATCATTCCAGTGGGCGCGGTGTGGTGATACTTGCGCGCGGTGCCCACGTAGTCACCGATGAGTCCGAGGTCCAAGTACCACGACTGCACCGGGGTCGTACGCGTGGAGATGCGCTCGACCGCGCGCGCCGAGAACGTGACCGGTGAGAGGCCCGGCGGGACGCCGAGGCACTTCTGGGTACCCGAGTAACACGCATCGATCCCCCACTCGTCGACCGCGAGGGGAATGCCCGCCAACGAGGTGACCGCGTCCACCAAGAGCAGGGTGTCGGTCTCGCTGATCGCGCGCAGAGGTGCGATGTCGTTCTCGACGCCCGTGGAGGTCTCCGCGTGGACCACCGCAACCAGGCGCGCGTGAGGCACGGCGCGGTGCGCGTCGAGCAACCGTTGCGGATCGATCGCGGTACCCCACTCGGCTTCCACCCGCTCCACGGTGGCGCCGGTGCGGCGAGCCACCTCACACATCCGCTCACCGAACACGCCGTTCACGCCCACGATCACGGTGTCGCCCGGCTCCACGAGATTGACGAAGCACGCCTCCATCCCCGCGGACCCGGTGCCCGAGATCGGAAGCGTCAGCGCGTTCTGGGTGGCGAAGACGGTCCGCAGACGGTCACACGTCTCATCCAAGATTCGCAAGAACTCGGGATCGAGGTGCCCGAGCAGCGGTTGGGTGAAGGCCTCCACCACTTCGGGGTACGGATTGGAGGGGCCGGGGCCCATGAGGAGACGATCGGGGTGCACCATCGCCGCATGGTACCGATGAGCGAACCTCTGAGCGCTGGTTCTCCGCCTTCTACGCCGCGCGGGTGACGCAGAAGAACTCGCGCTCGAGATGGGCGACGGATTCGTCCACGTCGGCCACCAGTGCCCGAGCGAGCAGCGCCGCTTCGCGCGCCACGCGCGTCACGACGGTGTCGGAAATCTCGGTGTCGCTCTTGGCGACTGCCAGGCGCACGGCCGCCACCGCGTCGTGCGCGGCACGGGCTCCAACCCGACTCTGACCTCGAAGCCGCAGTGCTTCGTCGATACGCATGAGGTCTTCCCACGCCGCCACTTCATCCGCCGCGGTTTGGTGCGACTCGTCGATGGCGCGCGCGACGGTGTTGAGGTCGTCGGGTCCAAGCCGACCGAGCATCTCGACAAACACTGCGAGCTCCACACCAAACCAACGGCGCGTTTGGTAACCGAGTTGAGGGCCAAATCCGTAGCGTTCCCGTCAGCGACTCGCGAGGTCACGCACTAATCCATCCAGAATGTCCGACTCGCTGGTGAGCACCTCGTCGAAGCCAAAGGAACGCAGGATCGACACGAGGATCACCGCTCCGCCCACGATCACGTCGACCCGCCCCGGCTCGAGCCCCGGGTTATGGCGACGATCCGCAATCGCCTCGGTGGCCAAAGTGCGGAACCCATCCTCGGCCGCCGCCTTCGTCAAGTGGAAATGATGCACCCGATCTCGGTCGTAAACATGCAAGCCCTGCTCAATCATTGCCATGCTCGACACCGTGCCGGCGAGCCCCACCAACGTCTTGGCGGACGTCACGCCGGGAACTTCACGCAACACGTCGCCAAGATGCTCGCGCACCACATGCACGGCCTGACTCAACTCCTCGGCCGTGGGTGGATCCGAGTGCAGCCACGCCTCGGTAATACGCACGCAGCCGATGTCGACCGAGATGAGCCCTTCCGGCTCGGTCGTTCCCACCACGAACTCGGTCGAACCGCCACCGATATCGACCACGAGGTACGGACCGGGAGCCACTCCCGCCAAGCCGGTGGTCGCGCCGAGAAACGACAACCGCGCTTCCTCGGCGCCGCTCAGCAACTCGGGCCGCACGCCCAGGGCAGCCTCGGCCGGACCGAAGAAGTCGTCGCGGTTCTCGGCGTCCCGTGCCGCCGAGGTAGCCGTGGCGCGCACCGCGGTCACTCCACCGACAGCGTCGATGACACCGCGGTACTCCGCCAAGGCATCCACCGTCCGAGCAATCGCGTCGGGCGCAAGCCGGCGGTGCTCATCGACTCCCTGCCCCAGCCGGGTGATCGTCATGCGTCGGTCGAGCGCCACGATCTCACCGTCGGGGTGATCGAGTTCACCTACGAGCAACCGGGCGGAGTTCGTACCGATATCGATCGCGGCAGCTCTCACGCGGTACCTCCTTCGAGCTGAAGGTGCCGGTGGACCCAGTCACCCACGGGATCGATACCACCGGCCAGGAGATACGCGTAGTGCGCATGCAGGCACTTCACGCCCAACCGGGTACCACCAACGCCGCCCGAGGGGCGCGGGCCGAGATGGTCAACGCGGATGCCGCCGTCGCGGTCGGCGGTATACCGAGCGTGCGCGGCTGCGAGCTCTGCATCGTTGACTTCGGCCTGCGCGGTCTTCACGCCGCCGTCGGCTTCGAGCCGTGAAATCGCGCGCAACAGATCGGGATCGACGAGCCAGTAGTGGGTAGGCATCGGCGTGCCATCGTCGAGAAACGCTGCGTTGCGAATCACCATCGGATCCCCGGTTGGGTGGCGCAGCACCACCACGAACTGGGCCTGCGGTTCGCGCCCCAACAGCTCGGCCACGCGCGCCCGATCTGCGGCTTCAGACATCCGAGCAGCGTAGCGACGGTAGCGTGGAAACCGCTTGGCGCGAACCTACCGGGCAAGTCCTACGGCGCGAGGGGAAGCGTGGTACTGGTGGTGGTCGTGGATGAGCCGGGGAGCGCGACCCAACCCTGCTCGCCGGGCTTCACCATGCCGAACCGCTCCCGCGCGAGTCGTTCGATCTCGGTGTTGTCATCGAGACGACGGGCCTCGCCTTCCAGCCGAACCCGTTCACGGTGTAACACCGCGAGGCGATGCTCCGAACGATCGAGTGACGACCGCTGATCCATCCATGATCGGACGGGAAACACCACCACGAAGAGCAACCCCACCGCGACCACGAGCGCAACGCTCGCCCGCAGCGCGATCGCCCGGCGGCGACGAACTTGAGTCGCGCTGAAGCGAGGTGCGTCGCCAGGTTCAACCACGGGGCGTTCGGTCATGGGCGCGTGCCCGCCCCGCGCGACAGCGCACGACCACCGAGATACTCCGCGGCTTCACCCAGCCCGTCTTCGATACGCAGGAGCTGGTTGTACTTCGCAGTGCGATCGCTGCGGGCCGGCGCGCCGGCCTTGATCTGTCCGCAGTTGGTCGCCACCGCCAGATCCGCGATCGTGACGTCTTCGGTCTCGCCGGACCGGTGCGACATCATCGCGGTGTAGCCGTGACGGCTCGCGAGTTCCATGCAATCAAGAGTCTCGGTGAGCGTCCCGATCTGGTTCACCTTGATGAGGATCGAGTTCGCCACTCCGAGATCGATCCCCTGCTGAAGCCGCACCGGATTCGTGACGAAGAGGTCGTCACCGACGAGCTGCACCCGGTCGCCGACGGCGTTGGTCAACGCGGCCCAGCCGTCCCAGTCGTCCTCGGCCATGCCATCTTCGATGGAGACGATCGGATAACGGTCACAGAAGTCGGCGAGGTACGCCGCGAACTCGGCCGAGCTGAACTGCTTGCCCTCACCCGCGAGGTCATAGACCCCGTGAGAGAAGAACTCGCTCGACGCGGGGTCGAGCGCAATCGCGATCTCAGCACCGGGCTCATAGCCCGCAACGGTGATCGCCTCGACCAGCAGCTTCACGGCTTCCTCGTTCGACGGCAGGTTCGGCGCAAACCCACCTTCGTCGCCCACCGCGGTAGACAAGCCACGTTGCTGGAGGAGTCCCTTGAGCACGTGGTACGTCTCGGTACCCATGCGTAACGCCTCGGAGAAGCTCGCCGCACCCACCGGCGCCAGCATGAACTCCTGCAGGTCGACGTTGCTATCGGCGTGGGCGCCACCGTTGAGGACGTTCAGGCACGGCATCGGCAGCACGTGCGCGTTGGCGCCGCCCACGTAGCGATACAGCGGAAGATCCGACTCGTCCGCGCCGGCCTTGGCGACCGCGAGCGAAACCCCGAGCAGAGCATTGGCGCCGAGCCGACTCTTCGCGTCCGTACCGTCGAGATCGATGAGGGCACGGTCAACATCGCGCTGGTCGAGCGCTTCCATCCCGAGCAGCGCATCGGCGATTTCGCCGTCGACGTGCGCTACCGCCTGGCGCACGCCTTTGCCGCCGAAGCGGTCGCCACCATCACGCAACTCGACTGCCTCATATGCCCCGGTGCTTGCACCACTCGGAACCGCTGCCCGCCCGCGCGCTCCCGAGAGAACCTCGACCTCGACCTCCACGGTCGGATTGCCGCGGGAGTCGAGAATCTCCCGGGCGCTGATGTCGATGATGCTGCTCACTGTCCCCCTCGGGCCGCGTTCAGACGCGTCTGAACCGTTGCGGGTGATGCTGGTGTTGCGATCGTAGCCCCGTGGGAGGAACGAATCGGGCCTATCGCTCCACTGCGATGAGGTCAGGCCTTCCAGGTGAGCAGTTCACCGCGTCCGGCAAGGAGCAGCGTGCCGGGGAAGACCCGCAGCCGGTACGGCTCGAGGCGATCCAGCCCACGAGTCGGTTGTCCTCCCATTCCCAATAGGGATGAAGCACGCGCGTGCGCGGGCGACCATCGGGTTCGACGGTGGCCACGGAGCACCACACGATCTCGTGGGCCATCCGCTGAAACGCCTCGGCAGTTTCGCGATAGTCGCTCACGACGAAACTCCGTGGACGATCTCGGCGGGTTGAAAGGTCATCTGTACGTTCCCGATACAACCGCTCATCAGCGCGCGCTTCGGGAGACCGAGGCTGCGAAGTTCATCCGCGATCTCACCGCGGCCGAGTTCGACCTGCGCGCCACCCGGCCGCATACGCGAGTCCGAGCCGCGGAGCTCCCAGCGGGTCCGCCGCAGGATGCCGTCGTGAAAGGAAAAGGCGTCGAGCGCGGTATTGCGCATCGGCGCCGGAATCCCGCGGCGCAAGGTCATGGTGAGCGCCATCTGGCCATCGACGGTGAGCACACTGCGATCGGCGCGCAACTCTTCGTTGATCTCGATGGGGGTGACGAACTTGGGGAACCCCCAAATCTCGCGACCCGCGGCGCACGTGAACTCTTGGTTCACCGGGAGCCGGTGGATGTAGGCGCCTTTGCCTTTTCCGCCCGATGGATCGGCCACGAGGAACGCCACCGCGACCTCGTGATACGCATCCAAGTCGCCGTCGATGTACCGAACGAACGCGAGTGACAACATCGCGCGTCCGCCGAGCAGGCGGGCCGGTACCAGGCCCGCCGGCGCCACGATCGGCGCGACCGCGTCGGCCGACACTGCGAACGACGCGAACCATGATCGGGCCTGGCGCACCTGCACCGGCATCACGATCTGACGCCCGAGTACCTCAACTGATGTCATTCTTCAACCTCCACATCGACAGCAACCTTCGCCCACAACTCACGCGCTCGCTTCGCGGTACCGGGCGTCAGCACCAGATCATCGGCCGCCGCGGCTTGCTCCATGCGGACGAACCGGTCCCGGAACCGAGCGGTCCACCCTCGGAGCGAACTCTCCGCATCGACGCCCCGCGAACGAGCCACCACGACCGCTCCCGCCAACAGGTCGCCGAGCGCACGCTCAGCCTCCACCGGTCCCTCGCCCAGCTGCAACCGATCGAGTGCTTCTCTCATCACCGCGAAACCGTCGATGGCGACGTCGGGATCCAAGCCGACGCTCGCGGCCTTGCGGTACAGCTTGTGGGCGAACAACAGCGACGGGAGGCCCGGGCTGATGCCATCGACCAGCGACGAACTCGACCGTTCGGCCTTCTTGATCTGCTCCCAGTTCGCGAGCACATCCGCCGCGGTCTCGGCCTCGGCATCGCCGAACACATGCGGGTGACGGCGCACGAGCTTGTCGTGGACGCCGGTCGCAACGTCGCCCAAATCGAACGCTCCGGCCTCGGCGGCGAGAATCGAATGGAACACCACCTGAAACAACAGGTCGCCGAGTTCATCTTCGACGCGCGCGTAGGCATCGAGATCAATATCCCCTCCCGGCGCGTCGCCCGGCAAGAGCTCGAGCACCTCGACCGTTTCGTAGGCCTCTTCGAGGAGATAGCGCGTGAGTGAATGGTGGGTCTGTTCGGCGTCCCACGGACAGCCGCCCGGCCCCCGCAGTCGCTGCGCCAACGCCACGAGGCGCGCAACGTCGCCGGCGATCGTGTGCTCCCCGGCATCAACGAACACGCTGGTGAGGTGATCGGGTTCGACGGCACGGTCGAGTTCCGAGAGCGGCAGCTCGGTGATCTGCTCGTCGGGGAGACCGAGCCGTTGCAACACGACGACCGTGGTCTCGGCGGGGAGCGCGTCGAGCAACACCAACTTGAGCTCCGACATGATCGACCGATCGATGCAGTGACCGATCAGCATCGGCCCCATCCGACCCGCCACGTTCGGGGTGAAATCCTGCGCGTCGAGGATGTGAACCCCGGCCATCGGATCGCGGCCGAGGCGCGTCCACGCCAGGTCCACGAAGGAAAGCCCCGGGACGACTCGGATGGTCAGTTCGTCGGTCACCGCGGCTCGCAAGAGCGCCACGGTGCTCTCCGCCACCCCTGGATTGCCGGGTACCGCGTAGACAATCTCTCCGTGGGTTTTGGCCGCCGCGATCAGCGTCTCGACGATCGCCGGATAGAGCGCCTCGAAACTCCCCGCCGACTCATAGGCGTCGTCGAAGGATGTGGCCGTTATGCCGGCCGCGGCCAACTCAACGACCGCGGGATGCCGACGGGTCCGCACGTAGCGGTGCGGAATCCGCTCCAGTTCCGCTCGAGCCGCGGGCATGAGCAGATCGAGGCCAGCCGGCCCCAGACCGACCACCACAATGCACGCCGGGCCCACCGCCTATCCGGTGGGAGTGCTCGTCGCGCCGCCAGAACCGGAACCTGAGCTGGGAGCAGTTCCGGTCGTCGGCGCTGCGGCGGGGCGGGTGGTCGTGACAGTTCTCACCGGACGACTCTTCGGCTGCTTGGGTGTGGGAGGATCGATCGTGAACGAGCCACCCTGCTTGCGCAGCGTGCCGAACTGCGGGTTGACGCTGATCTTCGCTTTCGCGATGAATGCACTCAGCAACTTGGTGAGGGGATCCGCAGGCTTGGCGGTTGCCAGTACCAACGGCGTCGCGTTGGTTTCGTTGAAGTCCAGGACTTCAATCACGTGGTAGCCGAACTGGGTCTTGACCGGCGCCGAGACCGATCCTGCCGGCGTGGCCTCCGCGGCGGCACGAAACGTCGGGTCGATCTGGGTCCACTGCGACGATCCGATGCACTCCAACAGTCCACCTTGGGCGGCCGCAGTGGTGTCCTTCGAGACCTGCTTGGAGACGTCCGCGAACGCGGTGCCCTTCTGCAACTCGTCGACCACCTGTTGGGCAAGTTCTGGCGTGTCGACCAGGATGTGACCAACCAGTGCCTTGCTGGTGCAATCGGCCGCGAGTGCCTGGTAGGCCTGTGCGTTCGCTGAGTCATTCGATGGTTGCGGGAGTGACGAACGGAGTGCCGACTGAAGCGCGGCGGATCCCGAGACTTCCGTCTGCAACCACTTGGGCAGCTCTTGGTACGCCTTCCCGCTGGTCCTGCTGGCGACGAACTGCTGGCGTGCCGCGGCCTTCTCCTGTGCCGTCGCCGCGACCCCGCGCTGCTTGGCAATCTGCGCGATTGCCTTGTTCTGAATCAACGACACCAGCCACTGGGCCGCAAAGCTCGTGGGCATCCGATCCGACTTCGCGGAGATGGTCACGCCCTGTTGGGCGAGGGAGCTGCGGAACGTTGCCGACTGGGCGAACCCGGCCACATCGCGTTTCACCTGCTCAACGCTGATCTTGCTGCCATTGAGGGTGGCGGCGGAACCGGTGCGGCTGGAGCACGCCGGGAGCGCGACGAGCGCGGCCAGCACGAAGAAAGCAAGAGTCCGTTTCACGAGTTCGGGAGCCTACCGGTGAGACGGCACCGGGTCCGGACGGGCAGTTTCGGGGCTGAGCCAGGTTCTCAGCTTCCCGATCGCACCGCGGTGTCGACCTCGGGAACCAGCTCCCGCAGCAGTGCCACGATCGCGTCGGCCACCTCCGCCGCCGGAGTCGTGAGCGGAATCACAATTTGGCCGTCGTCCTTGAGTACCGACTTCGGGAACAGGCGCTTGAGCCGGACTTTTCGACTCTCGAGTAACTCCAGGCCGTCGATGCGCGCGACCCCTTTTTGCACCAAGACGCTGGTGGCTCGGACCCGAACGCATTCCGCGCGCAGACGGGCCGCTCCGAGCAGTGCCTCGGCCGGTTCCGGTACGGGGCCATACCGATCCACCCACTCAATGCGGATGTCTTCTACGTCAGCCGGGTCCACCACCGCGGCCAATCGGCGGTAGGCCTCCATGCGAACGTCGTCACGACTCACGTACCCGCGCGGCAGGTGCGCGTCGACCGGCAGATCGAGCACCACTTCGAAGGGCTCGACTCGCTTCTCACCCTTGAGCTCGCTCACCGCTTCGGTCACCAGCTCGCAGTAGAGGTCGAACCCCACCGCCGCGATGTGACCGCTCTGCGAGCCACCCAACAGGTTTCCCGCGCCGCGGATCTCGAGGTCACGCATCGCGAGCTTGAACCCCGACCCCAAATCGGTGAACTCGCCAATGGCCTTGAGCCGTTCGTAGGCCTCTTCGCTCAGCGCGCGATCCGCCGGGTGCAACAGGTAGGCATACGCGCGCTGACCCCGACGTCCCACCCGACCCCGGAGTTGGTACAGCTGTGCGAGTCCGAGCAGATCGGCGCGGTCAACCACCATCGTGTTCACGGTCGGCATGTCGAGGCCACTCTCGACGATGGTCGTGGACACCAGGACGTCGTACTCGCGATCGGCAAAGTCGAGCACCACCCGTTCGAGTTGGCCTTCATCCATCTGGCCGTGCGCAATTGCGATGCGCGCCTCGGGCACGAGTTGGCGAACATGCTCCGCTACGTGTTCGATGTCCTGCACGCGGTTGTGGATGTAGAAGACCTGACCCTCACGCAGGAGTTCGCGCCGAAGCGCTTCGGAGACTGCGCGGTCGTCGTACTCACCCACGTAGGTGAGGATCGGTTGGCGCGCCTCCGGCGGGGTCTGCACGAGCGAAAGGTCGCGAATGCCCGTAAGACTGAGTTCGAGCGTGCGCGGGATCGGTGTGGCCGTGAGTGTGAGCACATCCACATGCGAGCGGAGGTGTTTGATCCGCTCCTTGTGCTGCACCCCAAACCGTTGTTCCTCGTCGATCACGAGCAGGCCGAGATCTTTGAACTCGATGTCCTGAGACAGGAGGCGATGGGTCCCGATCACCACATCCACCTCCCCGGCGGCCAGAGCCTTCACGACCGTGGTCTGCTCGGCCGCGGTGAGGAACCGCGAGATCACTTCCACCCGCACGGGATAACTCGCGAACCGTTCGCGGAAGGTTTGTCCGTGCTGGTTCGCCAACAACGTGGTGGGCGCCAAGATCGCCACCTGCTTGCCGTCCTGCACCGCCTTGAACGCGGCGCGCAGCGCTACCTCGGTCTTGCCGAACCCGACGTCACCGCAGATGAGGCGATCCATCGGAAGCGTCGCCTCCATGTCGGACTTCACATCCTCGATCGCGGTGAGCTGATCCGGCGTCTCCTCGTAGGGGAACGCATCTTCCATCTCGCGTTGCCATGGCGTATCGGGTGCGAACGCGAACCCCGGCGTGGCCAACCGCTTGCGGTACAAGATCACCAACTCCGCCGCGATCTCGCGAACCGCGACGCGAACCTTGTGGCGGGTTTTCTGCCAATCAGTTCCGCCCATACGAGAGAGCGACGGCGAATCACCGCCCGTATAGCGGCGGACCGTTCCCACCTGATCGGTGGGGATATAGAGCTTGTCGCCACCGCGGTACGCGAGCAGGAGATAGTCACGCTCGGCACCACCGATCGCGCGCGTCACCATGCCCTCATACCGGCCGACACCATGGACCTGGTGCACGACAAAGTCGCCGGGCTTCAGATCGTCGTAGTAATCGACGGCCTTGCGCGCGCCCCGCGCGGTGCGATGCACGCGACGGCGCCCGGTGAGGTCGGCTTCGGCCACCAGCGCCAGGTGCGCGCCGGGTACCACCACCCCGCGTTCGAGCGGTGCCACCAACACGGTGACCATTCCGGGCGCGGGCGCAGCACCGATCAGCGCGTCGATGCCTTCCCCGGCGAGCACATCCGCCAACCGTCGCGCCGATCCCTCCCCCTCCGCGGCCAACACCACTCGGTGCTCGCTGCGCATGAGAGAACGAATCCGCTCGCCCAACGCTTCCACGTCGCCCACCACCGGATCGAAGGCCGCGGCCCCCATCTGCTGAGTGTCGGGCGAGTCGGGCGCGGCCAAGATCGACGTGGTGGCCGTGTGGGTGCGGGCGAGCAACCGATCGAACGGGAGGGACAACTGCGGCCACTCATCGTCGTCGGGCGCGCCCCAAGTCCCTGCGAGCACTTCACCCAGCGCCGCTTCTTCGTCGAGCAGGTCCTGGGCGCGGTCGCGCATTCGGCGCGGTTCCACGAGCAGGACCCGAGAGCCCGATGGCAACAGGTCGGGCAAGAGGTGCTCGTCGGCCGTGAGCCAGGGCAACCACGACTCCATGCCGTCGAACACTTGACCCTCGGCGAAGCGATCCCACTGTTCGCGTCCCCACGGCGCGTCAGTGAGCAACGCATGCGCCCGGGCTTGCACCTCAGGCGTGGGCAACAGCTCGCGACACGGGAACACGATCGCGTCGGCGATGTCGTGGGTGCTGCGTTGATCCGTCACCGCGAACTGGGAGATCCGTTCGACCTCGTCACCCCATTGATCGATACGGATCGGATGGTCAGCGGTCGCGGGAAACACATCGACGATCGAACCGCGCACCGCGACTTCGCCACGGGCTTCCACCTGATACTCCCGGCGGTAGCCCATCGACACCAACTGCTCCACCAACTGATCGCGATCGACGGTGTCGCCCACCTTCAATCGAACCGGCTCGATGGCTTCCACGTGGGGACCGAGACGTTGCACGAGCGCGCGGACCGGCGCGACCACGACCGCTGGTGCGGTCTCGCCCCCCTCGCGTAGCCGCCACATCACCCGCAGGCGACGCCCCATCGTTTCCAACGCGGGCGACACCCGCTCGAAAGGGAGCGTCTCCCACGCGGGAAAGAGCTCCACATTCTCGGCACCGAGCATCGGGACCAGATCACCGGCGATGCGTTCGGCTTCCGCCGCCGTGGGGACCGCCACCAAGATCGGCTTTACCTGGGCCAGGCGATGAATGGCGGCGATGAAGATCGGGCGCGCCGCTTCCGGGACGGCCACCACATCGGCCCGACCCGAGGCCACGGCCATGACCGCCGCATCCTCGCCAAGAAGGCGCGGGAGGTCGGCAAGTGGAGCTTCGGGCATCACCACACTCTGACCGACGGGGCCCGCCCCCGGCGAACGGCGCCGGTGACGGGAGTTCGGTTACGGGAGTTCGGCGGCGAGGCGGTCCAGCATCGCGGTGGTGCTGTGACCCTCGGTCAACGGAGCCCGCAGGACGCGCCCACCCCACGACCGCACTTCGAACGCTCCCACGATCTCTTCCTCGGCGTAGTCCTCACCCTTGATCAACACATCGGGCCGCAGTGCCTCGATCACCGCAAGCGGAGTGGGCTCGGCGAACAGCACCACGGCGTCGACCGCCGCGAGACCCGCGAGCACCCAGGAGCGCGCGTCCTCAGCATTCACCGGACGACGTTCGCCCTTGAGCGCACGCACCGACGCGTCGGTGTTCAACCCCACGATGAGCCGGTCGCAGTTGCGACGCGCCCAGTCGAGATACGTGACATGCCCGGCGTGCACAAGATCGAAGCAACCATTCGTGAAGCCGATCTCATGGCCTTCGGAACGCCACCGCCCCACGAGTCCGACCGCAGCTTCGAGGGTGGCGAGCTTCTCGCCCAGCGGCGGCGGCGCATCTTCAGCCGGGCCGAGCGCGGCGAGGAGTTCGGTTTGGCGAATCGGGACCGTGCCGGTCTTGCCCACGATGATCCCGGCCGCCAGGTTGGCCAGCACCGCGGAGTCGTGCGGGTCGAGCCCCGCCGCGATCCCCGCGGCCAGGGTCGCGATCGCCGTGTCGCCCGCGCCGGAAACATCGAAGACCTCCCGCGCCCGGGCGGGGACGTGACGCGTGCCGGTCGCCTGGACCAACGAGATGCCGGCTTCGCCGCGGGTCAAGGTGACGAAATCGAGCTCGAGCACCTGGCGCAAACGAGCGGCGGCCTCGGTCAGCTCGAAGGCGTCGGCCGCGGAGACCTGTGCGGTGGCCGCGAGTTCGGTTTCGTTCGGGGTGACCGTGGTTGCGCCGCGGTACTTGGTGTAATCGAGACCCTTCGGATCCACCAGCGCCGGGATCCCCCGGTGCCGGGCCTGGCGGATCAACCGCCGACACAAGTCGTCGGCCAAGACCCCCTTCGCGTAGTCGGAAATCACAAGCGCGTCATACCCATCGTCGAGCAACGCTATGACCCGGTCATCCCATGCCCGTCGGTCCACTGATGCGCGCGGCGACGCGTCCTCATCGTCGATGCGGACAAGCTGTTGTTGTCCGGAGAGGACCCTGGTCTTGGTGGTCGTCGGCCGACCACGAATCACTTCAACGCCCTGGCCGCGAACCCCGGCGAGCCGCAGGAGCTCCCGTAACCGCGCGCCGGGTTCGTCGTCACCGGTCCATCCTGCAACGTCGGCGTGTATCCCGAGACCCACCAGGTTGAGTGCCACATTGCCCGCGCCACCGACCGACACCGTTTCCCGGCTAAGCCGCACCACGGGGACCGGCGCCTCGGGCGAGATGCGCGCAACGTCACCGATCAGGTAGCGGTCGAGCATGAGGTCTCCGACCACCAGCATGCGACACCCCGCGAAACCGCCGCGAACCGCGGCGTGGACAATGTCGGGACGGTCAAACATCAGGCGGACTCAGAACCGTCGGCGTACATGGACGCTTCCACCGTCTCACAGAGCAGATGACCGAGAAACAAATGCGCTTCTTGAATCCGACAGGTGCGCGGGTGATCGACGACGATCGGGATATCGGCAGTGAGGGCGAGCTTGCCGCCGTCGCCACCGGTCAAGCCGATCGTGAGCGCCCCGATGGAGGCCGCGGCGGCGATTCCCTGCAACACGTTCGAGCTATTTCCCGAGGTGGAAATGCCCACCGCAACATCACCGGGCCGACACAACGACTCGATCTGGCGGGCGAAGACCACGTCGAAGGAGTAGTCATTTGCGACGGCAGTGATCAGTGAGGTGTCGGCCACGAGCGCATACGACGCGATCCCCGGGCGATCCCGCTCGAACCGCCCCACCAACTCGGTGGCGAAGTGCAGAGCCTGGGTGGCGCTGCCGCCGTTGCCGAACCAGAAAACCGTGCCGCCCGCCGCGACCCGCTCGATCGTGCCGGCCGCGGCCGCGGCGAGGGCGTTTTCCGTCGACGACACTGCCGTCATCATGTCCCGATGTTCGCGAATAGCCTCTTGGAAGTTCACGAAGAAGTCTCTCGACGGGCCACGGACAGTGCTTGAGGGTAGCAACCGGCTGATCTTGCTCGATAGGGACGGTGTATTAAACGTTGACCACGTCGATTCGGTCAAAAGCCTTTCGGAGCTCGAAATCGAGCCGTTCGCGATCGAGGGCGCCCGGATTCTGGCCGCCGCGGGCTACCACTTGGTGGTGATCTCCAATCAGTCGGCGGTGGGGCGAGGTCACATGAGCCGCGCCATGCTCGACGCAGTGAACGCGGAACTCGACCGTCGGCTCGGAGGCGCGATCGACCGCTGGTACATCTGCACGCACGCACCCACCGACGGGTGTCGTTGCCGCAAGCCCGGCACGTTGTTGTTCGAACAGGCCCAGGCCGACTTCGGGTTTACGCCGGCCGAGACCTGGTTCGTGGGCGACGCGCCCCGGGATCTCGACGCGGCAATCGCCTTCGGGTGTCGGCCCGCGCTCGTCCTCACCGGAAAGGGCGCGGCCACCGCGGCCGCGTATCCCCACGTACCGCATTGGACTGATCTCGAGGCCTTCGCCCGCGAGCAGGTGGATACGTCGATCGCACCTTGACGGTGGGTCCCGCTTCCCGCCAATGATCGACCGGGACCGACGAGCCGGAGTTAGTTGTAGGCGTTCATCGCGGCGGTGATGCCGTCTCGGGCGATCGTCTCCACCGCGTCCGCGGCCTGCTGGATGCTCACGTCGATCTCGACTCGTTCAGCCTTGGCGAACTTGTTCAGCACGTGGTCGACGCCGCGTTCCTTGGAGACCGGCTTCCCCACTCCCACCCGTACCCGCAGAAACTCGTCAGTGTGGAGATGGGCCTTGATCGATCGCAAGCCGTTGTGTCCCGCGAGTCCACCACCCGCTTTGAGCTTCAATGCCGCGACCGGGAGGTCGAGTTCGTCGTGCACGATCACGATCTGCGGGGGCTCGACGCCGTAGCGATGGGCGAGCAGGCGGACCGCGTCACCCGAGTCGTTCATATACGTGAGTGGCACCGCGAGTGCGATGCGCGCGCCGTCGATCGTGACCTCGTCGGCCAGCGCGCGCTCTTTGCCCTTGCGTAATCGCGCACCATGGCGGGTCGCCAACAACTCGACCACTTCCGCGCCCACATTGTGGCGGGTCCGTGCGTATTCCGCACCGGGATTTCCCAGTCCGACCACCAAGAGATCCGCCGGTGTACCCCGGCGTACCCCGGTGCGCCCCAGCACGGACTACTCGGCGCCGCCGCCGGAGTCGCCGCTCGGAGTGGTCTCTGCACCAGCTTCGGCTGCTTCCCCTGCTTCGCCTTCGCCGCCCTCCTCGTCACCGAGACCGCGCGGGATCGTGACATGGACCACGAGCTCTTCAGCATCGTGGAGCAGCGTCACGCCGCTCGGCACCGGGAGATCGGAAATGTGGAGCTGGTCGCCGAGCAGGAGATTCGAGATATCGACGGTGAGCGAATCCGGAATGTTGCCCGGCATCGCTTCGACCGTGACGGTGAACAGCAGCTGCTCGAGCAACCCGCCCTCACGTGAACCAGGCGCGTCGCCTTCGATGTGCAGCGGCACTTCGGCGCTCACGGCGACGTCACGACTCACGCGTACGAAGTCGACGTGCACCAGATCGCCACGGGTCGGGTGGCGCTGAATCTGGCGGGCGAGTGCCAGCGCGTCACCCGCGTCGAGCTTGAGATTGATCAGTGTGTTCGCGCCACTGGCACCGTGGAGCAGGCGGTCAAGCTCCCGTTCGCCAACGTTGATAGAAATCGGATCGGACTCCAGGCCGTAGACCACGGCCGGGACGAGACCCGCTCGGCGGTAGCGCCCGGCAGGCCCGGAGCCCAGCTCGGTGCGGGGCTCGGCGTTGAGAATGACATCAGCCATGGCGCGGGAAATCCTTCGAGAGGTACAGAGGAGACCCGCCATTCTGGCCGAGCCCGGCCCCTCCGGCCAAACCACTGCCTCTCGTCAACCGTCGGGGCGAACCGCGAGACCGGCCAAACGGGCGGTTCTCAGCCACGGACTGGCCCACCACCGGCGTGCCAAAGAGGTGGAGATCGTCGACGAGACCGGCCGTGCCCTCGGGTCCACTCCGCGTGCGCGTCAAGGTCATCCGAGCAGTGTCCATTGTGCGTTCGCCACCGCTCTACGTGGCAGACGCACAATGAACGCAGAATCGCGCTCGTCAGCGAGGCCGAACCGCGCCACCCAGGGGAGCCTGAACCACACCCGAGAACCAACGGCCGTTCCGGCGGATCGTCCGACCGGACGCGTGAACCGTTCCCACCGACATTGCGAGCACCTCGGCCGCAAAACGCTCCGCGGAACGTGTCAAAAACTGGGAATCACGCGTCCGCGGACGCGTGGCGCAGATTTCGCGACACCCACACACGACGACTCTCGGCCCTCACCGATCGCGTTCACATGTGAGCACACCCGGGGCCACCGCGCCCATCGAACGTCAGATCAGCTACGACCCGAACACGACACGAGCCACCCAGGGGCCCGTTACCCCCAGAGAGATTCGCCTGCGACACCCAAGCGACACGTCACTTGAGTCGGCTACTTCGAGACTGTGACGTGCGTTCCGCGGAACGCTTCGAGTTAGGTGTTGTCGCCGGAGAACAGCTCCGAGACGCTGCGCTCCTCGAAGACGGCCGCCAACGCCTCGGCCACGATGGGCGCAATCGACAACACGGTGAGTGCATCGAAGTGCTTCTCCGACGGAACCGGGAGCGAGTTCGTCACCACCACATCGCGAATCGGACCGTTCTTCAACCGATCCACCGCCGGTCCCGACAACAGACCGTGGGTCGCGAGAATCGAAACCGACGACGCGCCCCGGCTCATCAGCAGCTCGGCGGCGCTGACCACCGTGCCCGCGGTATCGATCATGTCGTCGATCAGGATGCACTGGCGACCGGCGACGAGACCGACGACCTCGGTGGCCACCGCCACATTGTGGGTGCCCTTGGGCCGACGCTTGTCGATGAACGCGAGATCGGCGTGGACACCATGGCCGTCGAGACAGTTCGCGAACCGTCGAGCGAGTTTCCCGCCGCCGGCGTCGGGGGAGACAACGGTGACCTCGGTCTCGCGGTCGAGTACCCCGACGAGGTGATCCGCGAGGAGCGGCACTGCGGTGAGGTGATCCACCGGGAAGTTAAAGAAACCTTGGATCTGGCCGGTATGAAGGTCGACGACCACGACACGGTCCGCGCCGGCGACGGTGAAAAGATCGGCGAGCAATCGCGCCGTGATGGGCTCGCGCCCCTCCGCCTTGCGGTCCTGACGCGCGTATCCATAGAAGGGACAGACTGCGGTGATGCGCCGGGCCGACGCGCGCTTCAACGCATCGATCATGATCAGCTGCTCCATGATGTGATCGTTGATCGGGTCGCAGTGACCCTGGAGCACGAACACATCCGCGCCGCGCACGTTCTCACCGAGACGGCAGTACAGCTCGCCGTTCGCGAAGCGCGACAACGTGACGTCACCCAGCGGAACGCCCATATTGCTGGCGATCTCTTGCGACAGCTCGGAGTTCCCCGAACCGGCGAAGAGCTGCAACGTCTTAGTCGGAGTCAGTTCCATTAGTCGTCGTCCTCTGGCGTCTGGGTTTTCGGGTTCTGGGTTTTCGGGTTCTGGGTTTTCGGGGTCTCGGATTCGGGATTCTCGTCGTTCGCGCTACCGGCACCACGACGCTCGACCCAACCAACATCGACCCGCGCCGGCACGCCCTTGGCCAACGCGCCCGGCGGCACATCGTGGGTCACCACCGAACCGGCGCCGACGTAGCTGCCGTCGCCCACCGCAACCGGCGCCACGAGCACTGTGTTCGAACCGATCCGCGTATCCGCCCCAATGGTGGAGGCGTGCTTCTGTTTCCCGTCGTAGTTCGCGGTGATCGTCCCCGCGCCCACGTTGGCACGAGGTCCAATTCCCACATCGCCCATGTACGACAGATGCGGCACCTTGGCACCTTCACCAATCTCCGCGTTCTTGGTCTCCACGAACGTGCCCACGTGCGCTCCGGCTCCGAGCTGGGTACCCGGACGCAGCGACGCGAACGGACCAACGGTGCAGTCCTCGCCGATCTCCGACTCTCTTGCCACCGTGTTCGAAACGACGGCGCGTGCACCAACGATCGTGTCGATCAACCGCGTATCCGGACCGATGACCGCGCCGGTGGCGATGACGGTCCGGCCTTCGAGGATCGTTCCCGGCAAGAGGCGGACATCCGCAGCGAGTTTGACGTTGGCATCTACATAGGTGGCCGTCGGATCCACCATGGTCACGCCCTCGCGCATCCACCGCTCGTTGATCCGCTCTCGCAGGATCGCTTCCGCGGTTGCGAGTTGCGCGCGGTCGTTCACGTGGCGCGCCGCGGCCGGATCATCGGCGGCAACCGCAACGACCTTGTGCCCGGCCTCGCGCAGGACCGCGATCGCGTCGGTGAGGTAGTACTCGCCCTGCGCGTTCTCCGGGCTCAATCGCCGCAGCGCCGGCGCCAGCAGGCTGCGGCGAAAGCAATAGATCGACGTGTTGACTTCGGGAAGTTCCAGTTCTTCGGCCGTGGCATCGGTTCGTTCGACGATGCGATCGACGCCACCCTGCGCGTCCCGAACCACTCGGCCGAAACCCCACGTCCACGACGTGAGCTCGGACGTGAGCAACGTGACCGCGGCATCCGACTCACGGTGCGCGGTGGCGAGACGCGCCAAGAGCTCGGGGCGCACCAATGGCGCATCGCCCGGCATGATGATGACGTCACCTTCAAGGTCGGGATCATCCGCGAAGGCGGTAAGCGCAACGCTGGCGGCGTCGCCGGTGCCGCGCTGGACGGATTGATCGACGAACACCACCGGCACATCCGTTTCGACCTGATCCTGCAGCGTCTTGGTGACCCGCTCGGCGCCATGGCCGACCACCACCACAATGCGCTCGAGTGGCAGCGCGCCCAGTGCGTCCACCACGTGCAGCAGCATCGGCCGTCCGCACAGTGGGTGCAAGACCTTCGGCGTGGTGGAACGCATCCGCGTGCCTTCGCCTGCCGCCATGACCACCGCAGCCAGCGGTCGGTAACTCATGATCGTTTACTCATCATGTTCGGTCACTTGTGGCTCCGCGCTCGCGACTTGACCATCTCTGAGGGCTCGACACCCCGGCTCGGGGGCGAGGTTTCGAACCTCGACTTGGGACTCCAAAGGACCCCGTGCTGCCGTTACACCACCCCCGAAGGAACGCGTCTGACCTTACCGCGGAGCGTGGGCGTCGACGGTCTCCATTGACCGTTCGCGGCCGCAGATGCGATCGCGCTCGCCCGAATGTGCCGCGGCACACCGACGCGGCTAGTCTCCCGGCCCTCATGGGCTCCCTGATTAAAAAGCGCCGTAAGCGCATGCGGAAAAAGAAGCACAAGAAGCTTCTCAAAAAGACGCGCTGGCAGCGCCGTCAGCAGGGTCGCTAGTCCAGGTCGTTCAGCACTCGGCCCGAAAACGTTTCTACGCCGAGTTGAGTTCTGACCTGCGCCGCGATCTGCCTGGCCGTCTCGTCATCTGCCGCGGGTAGCCAATACGACGATCCGCTGCCTGCCAGCAACGCGGTCGAGTTGGTCACCCGTTCCAGCGCCTCACGAAACTCACGCACTCGGGGTTCGACGCGCTCCGCCGCGGGCTCGAGATCATTGACGAATCCGTCCACCAGGTGGGCAACGGCGGGGGGTGCGCTCAGAAACCGAACGCTTCGAGGTTCGCCGAGCTCATCCCAGGCCCGAAACACCGGCGGGGTCGCGAGCGAGAACGGCGGCTTGGCCACCACCACATGCAGCGCACCTGCGAGTTCCACGGCCTCGAGCCGCTCCCCTCGGCCGCGCATGAAGACGGGACGACCCGAAACGCACACGGGCACATCCGAGCCGATCGCCGCCGCCGCGGTCATGACCAGCTCCTCATCGAGCCCATGGGTATCTCGCAGCACGCGCAGTACTGCCGCGGCATCGGCTGAGCCACCGCCCAGCCCCGCGCCCGACGGAATGCGCTTGGTGAGCTCGATGCGGGCGCCGGCATTCGGGGGCAGCACGGCGCGCGCCGCGCGCACCACGAGGTTGCTCTCATCATGCGGTATGTCGTCGCCACCGCCGTTCACGGTCAGCACTACGACACCGGCAACCGCCGGACCGATCGTGAGCGTGTCTACGGGCGCCGAGATCATCACCGTGAGGGCCTCGAGTTCGTGGAAGCCGTCGGGACGGGTCCCGAGCACGCGCAGCGTGAGCGTGAGCTTGGCCGGGGCCGTGATCTCGATCCCCGGGTTCACGCGCCCGCCGCCCGTGCCAACTCTGCCCAGCGATCCAACGTCAGCTCCTCGGCTCGAACCCGCCCATCAATTCCTGCGGCGGCCAGGACCTCCTCGGTCCGCTCCCCCAGTTGCGCTCGGAGCGCGCCGCGCAACATCTTTCGCCGTTGACCAAACCCGGCGCGCACCAATGCGAAGAGGCGATCCGGCGACGGTACCTCCACCGGCGGCGTGGGGTGGCGCACGAGGCGGACCAATGCGGATTCCACCCGGGGTGCAGGAATAAACACACTCGCCGGGACGAGTCCCACCACCTGGGCACGGGCGTAGTAGGCGATCTTGACCGAGACCGCGCCGTACGCCTTGGTCCCCGGACCCGACGCGAAGCGTTCGCCCACTTCCCGTTGCACCATCACCAACATGGAACCCACCGAGGGTGCGGCTTCGAGGAAACGCATCACGAGCGGTGTCGCCACGTTGTACGGCAGGTTCGAGACGAGGTGCCACGCACGGCCGTCGTCCGGCAGCAACTCCGCGAGATCGATCGACATCGCGTCGCCGATCACGACCTTCGCGGCATCGGGGCCGATCGTTTCGATGAGCGCGGGCACCACATGACGATCGAGTTCGAGCGCCGTCACCACGAGGCGAGCCTCGAGCAACGCGACCGTCAATGACCCGACGCCCGGACCGATCTCCAAGACGTGGTCGCCAGGATGGAGCGCGGCGAGGCGCACGATGCGACGCGCAGTATTCGCGTCGGCGAGGAAGTTCTGTCCGAGTGCGCGGCTGGGCCTGAGACCGTGACGCTCGAGCAACGCGGGAATCGTGGCGGGGGTCAGTGCCACCGGCGGCCGCCGGTCAGAGGATGTAGATCTTGAGCGAGATCACACCGGTCGACAATGGCGCCAACTCCGCAAACACGTCAGGGTTCAGGTCGATGACATGGCCGGTCCAGGCCTCCGGACCGCGGTCCCCCACCCGACACTGCGCCGTCTTGCCGTTGGCCTCGTTGACCAACTTCAGGATCGTGCCGAACGGCAATGTCAGATGAGCACAGGCCCCGGCGCCCGCGTGGCTGTTGTAGAACGTGGCCGTGCCCGAACCCCAGTAGCGCCCGCCCGTTGCAGCATTGGGAGGCGGCGTTTGCGTTCCTGAGAGCTTCGTACCCCTGGCCAGGATCTGGGTGACGGGCGCGGCCAGCACCTCCCGGCGAGCTTCGGTCCACTCAACAATCTGGCCGTCTCGGCGAACCACCTTCGAAACAACTCGGACTCGACCGTTCTGGCCCGCTTGGATTGTTCGCGTGTGCCCGGCCGCGAGGTTCGCGTCGTCTCGATACTCGGAGGGAAACGGAGTGAGCTGTTCTTCGGCCACTTCGTCAGCCGCGATACGAAACACCTGCACGGTCATGCCCGAGACGATGCGGGTCTCCGCCGCCGGCTGCATCTCGTCCTGTGGGCCCATCACGATGTTGCGGCTCGCGACGAGCTCTCCTGCGGTGAGCGCCGTCACCCTGCTCAACGGAGAGGTCACACCGTCGACGACAAAGTTCAGGTCGTGGGGGGTACGCAGCACCAGGCGATCGCCACGACCAAGACGTCGGGGCGCATCCAATGCGACCAGTCCGGCCGGAAGCCCGAGGTCGCGCCGCAATCCCGCCAACCGGTGCCGGGTCGAACGCCGAGCGGTCACCACACCGTCGACATCCACCACGAGCGGGAACGACCGAATCACACTGATCGGCATGCCCTGGCGGAGTTGGGTGGCCAGCGACGGAATCACGCGGTCGCCGCGCTTCAGGACAATCCCCCGAGCGGTGAGGACATCGGCCACGGTGCCCTCGCGAGTCACGATCGTGCTCGCCTGACCGTCGATCGACACCGTGACGTCGCGACGCGGCTGCGTGCCGCCCAGGACTTGAGCGGTGACCCCCACGAACGCCGCGGCGACCGCGACCACGAGCGCGGTGACGATCACGCGGCGGCGCAGGCGTAGCGACCGACGGCGACCGGCAATCGCAGGCCGATTCGGCTGCACCCGTGCGTACTCCACCGGGATCGGCAAGGGAGCGAGGGCCGGCTCCGCCGAGGGCACGACGGCCTTGACCGGTTGGGCCTCCGGCGCGACCGAACCCTGACCGTCGGCCGGCGAATCGTTGAGAAATGGCGTCGCTACGACGGTTGGGAGTTCTGTAGGTAGGTCGTCCGACTCCAGCGCACGCGGCGAAGCCTCGATGGGCGGTGCAGCTTCGAAGATCGTGAGGGACTCGGGGTCGGCCGCCACCGGCAGACTGCCCGTGAGAAATGGATGATCGACCTCGGCGGTGCGCCAGAAATCGGCCTCCAAGGTCTCGAGCTCACGCTCCAGGTCGACTCGGCCTTCCTCCAGCGCGAGCAGCTCGAGC
Organism: Acidimicrobiia bacterium; assembly: GCA_046598395.1. Classification (GTDB taxonomy): domain Bacteria; phylum Actinomycetota; class Acidimicrobiia; order IMCC26256; family JAENVU01; genus JAENVU01. The sequence continues at coordinate 28,710 of JBKJIQ010000001.1, read as the reverse complement.
TCGCCGGTGATGTCCATCGCTTCCAGCTCGGCGGTGACGTCGAAAATCGGAAGCCAGACATCGGGCTCGGGCGCGACGAGGCGCGCCGGAGACGGCTTGACTGTCTGCAATGCATAACGCCGGGCGCGCGCGTCCGAGCTATTCATCCGCGCGCTGCGACGAGTCAGGTGCTCGGTGATCGGGCTCCGCCTCCCGGTCGTTGCCGATGCCTCATGGCACCGGTCAGGGCAGCGACGAACCTAACGACGGGTTCCTTTGACGGTCAATCCAGATTCCAGTATCTGCCAGCGGTGACGCCCAGGATCGGGGGAGCTAAATCAACACAACCGCAGGTCAGCCCGTCAACGGCGGGAAAAGACCCGGGCCGCGTTGGTCTGCGTCACGTTGGCGATCACCGTCTCGGATTCGCCCCGAGCCGCCGCGAGCGCGCCCCCCACACGGGTCACCCACGCGGGTTCGTTGGCTTGGCCGCGGAACGGAACCGGCGCGAGATACGGACTATCGGTCTCCACCAGGAGCAGGTCCCTGGGAACGATCGCGGCGGCCGCGCGCACCGGATCCGCGTTCTTGAACGTGACGATCCCGCTGAACGACACGGAGGCCCCGCGCGCCACGCAGGCCTCGGCCTCGTTGGGACCACCCGTGAAGCAGTGGAACACCGTGCGCGGCGGCAGTCCTTCGGCGTCGAGGATTGCGAACGTCTCATCCCAGGCCTCACGCGTGTGGATGACCAAAGCGAGATCCAGTTCATGGGCGAGCCGGATCTGGGCGGCGAAGGCGGCGGCCTGATCCGGACCCGGCGAATGTTCGTAGTGGTGATCGAGTCCGCACTCCCCCACGGCCACGACGTGTGGATCCGCGGCCAGATCAACCAGCTCGGCCCAGTCGACACTCATTTGCGTGGCGTCATGGGGATGCAACCCCACCGTGGCCACCACCTCGGCCCGGCGGTGCGCGTGGGCCACCGCGGATCGAGACGTTTCCAGGTCGGTGCCGACACAAACCATCCAGTGAACGCCCGCGCCGCGCGCCCGATCGATAATCGCGTCGGCCTCCGCTGCCTCCGCGGGGAGATGGCAATGGCTGTCGACCCAGCCGATGGCCTCCGCGCTCACAGATCGAGGCGGGGGAACAGCGGATCGCCCTTCTCCAGTTGGTTCCCGCCCGTCTCCATCGCGCCCCAGCGGGCGTCGTCGGGCAGCCGGCAATCCACCGGCGTTCCCGTGAGACCAAGCCGCCGCCAGAGTTCGGCGGCGGCCCGAGGGATGACCGGCGACGCCAACAGCGCGACGACCCGAAGCACCTCCAGGCAATCGCCGATGACGGCGGCGGTGGCTTCGGCGTCCCCCGCCTTGTTCAGCGCCCACGGCTGGCGCTCTTCGATATAGGTGTTGGCATCGCGGATCAGCTGCCACACCGCTGCGAACCCGTCGGCGAAGTTGAGCTGCGCGAGCGCGAACTCGAAACCGTCGAGCGCGACCCCGGTGCTCAGAGCCAGTGGACCGTTGTCGCGCGTCGCGGGCACGCTCCCCTCGCAGTACGACACGGCCATGTTGAGCACGCGGCTCGCGAGGTTGCCGAAGTTGTTCGCGAGGTCCGAGTTGTAGCGCGCGACCATCCCTTCGTAGCTGAAGTCGCCATCGGAACCGAAGCGAACATCGGTCACGAAGTGATACCGGAAGCCGTCGCTGCCGAACTCCGGCACGAGGTCGGCCGGTGCAATTTGGTTCAGCGCCGTCTTGCTCATCTTGTCGCCACCTACAAGCAAGTAGCCGTGGGCGAAGATGCGCTCGGGCAAGGGAAGACCGGCCGCCATCAGCATCGCGGGCCAGTAGACAGCATGGAACCGCAAGATGTCCTTCGCGAGCAGGTGATACTGCACGGGCCAGCGCCGGGCGAAGAGCGCGGGGTCGCTACCGAATCCGACCGCGGTCGCATAATTGATCAGCGCGTCGTACCAGACGTAGGTCACGTGTTCGGGGTCCCACGGCAGCGGGATCCCCCACGAGATCGACGTACGGCTCATCGAGAAGTCGCGCAGACCTTGGCGGATGAAGCCGAGGACCTCGTTGCGCTTGCTGTCCGGTTGCACCGCCTCGGGGTGGGCCTCGTAGTACTCGAGCAGTGGTTGTTCGAACTTCGACAATGCGAAGAAATAGTTGTCCTCGGTCACCTGCTCGACCGGCCGGTGATGGATCGGACAGTTCCCGTCCACCACTTCGTCGTCGGTGTAATAGGCCTCACACGGAACGCAATACAGGCCCTCATACGTGGCGAGCTCGATGAAGCCGTTGTCGTAGACCTGCTGGAGAAATGCCTGGACCGCCGTGTGATGGCGCGGCTCGGTGGTGCGGATGAAGTCGTCGTTCGTGATGTCGAGCGACGCCCAGGCGTCTTGGTACCGCGCGCTCGTGATATCGGCGAGTTCGAGCGGCGTGATCCCCCGCTCCTCGGCAGCTCGTTGGATCTTGAGCCCGTGCTCATCGGTCCCGGTGAGGAAGAGGACGTCGTCGCCGTGCAGACGGCGCCAGCGGGCCAGCACGTCGGCATGCACCGTGGTATAGGCGTGACCGATGTGCGGCGCATCGTTCGCGTAGTAGATCGGGGTCGTCACATAGAAGGATTCAGACAAGAGCCCTACAGTACCGACGGTCCGAGCGGTTCCGAGTTCTCATTTACGGGGTATCCACATGGCCAACGGTGTTGCCCGCAAGGTTGACCAGCTCGGGCGCGTCGTCATCCCCGTGGAGATGCGCAAGTCGTTACGGATCGACTTCGGCGATTTGGTCATGATGTCGGCCGAAGGCGAGCGCATCGTGCTCGAGAAGGTGGAACAGCGCTGCGTGTTCTGCGGATCGAACGATCAGCTCCGCGACTTCAGCCGCAAGCTGGTCTGCGCGGTCTGTGTAGGGAAGCTCACCGCGAGCTGAGACGAACCGCGCGTTCGTAGACCTCTCGGCGCGGGAGGCCGAGGCGCACGCTCACAATTGCGGCTGCGTCCTTCTTCGAAGTGCCGGCCTCGATCTCGGCGCGCAGCGCGTCATCGATCTCTTCCACTGTGGCCGACAGCCGCTCGCGATCCGCACCGCCAACCACGATCACGCACTCACCGCGCGGGTCCTCACCGTGGAGCGCCTCGATGACGTCTGCGAGCGTTCCGCGCAGTACCTCCTCGTGCAGTTTGGTGAGCTCGCGCGCGAGCGAGGCCGCACGGTCCGGCCCGCAGTGCCTCACGAGTTCCTCGAGCGTTGCCACCACCCGGCGCGGCGACTCATAGACCACAACGGTTCGCGTCTCCGCGGCAATCTCGACCAGCCGCTCGCTCCGACCGTTGCCCTTTCGGGGCAGAAACCCTTCGAAGACGAAGCGATCGGTGGGCAGACCCGAGAGCACCAACGCGGCGGTGAGCGCCGTTGGTCCCGGCACCACCTCAACCGCGAGTCCCGCATCCAGACACGCTCGCACCAACTTTGTGCCGGGATCACTAATCCCGGGCATGCCGGCATCGGTCACGTAGGCAACCCGCAGCCCGGACCCAACCTGTTGCACCACCCACGCGCAACGCGCGGTCTCGTCGTGCGCCGCGATCGATCGCAACCGCCCGCCGCCCGCAACCCCTGCGTGACTCATCAAGGCGTGCGTGCGACGGGTGTCTTCACACGCGATGAGGTCCGCATCGCGGAGCGTGTCGATGACCCGAGGCGAGAGGTCACCCAAGTTTCCGATCGGCGTCCCCACCAAGATCAACGCGCCACCGACACCGGGCTCGGTTTCGCGGCTCCCGGTCATGGGCGAAACTCGAGGTGATCACCGGCGCGAAGCCGCCAGCGATCGAACGCCCCGGCCTCGGCCTCCAGTGCCATCGCGGCGCGCACCACAAACGGGGAGAGCCGGCGCGGCGCCAGGGTCGCGGTGCGCAACACCACGCCGTCACGATCACAGAAGGCAACATCGATCGTGAACTGCATTCCCACGGTGTGAACATTGCGACACGGCTTCAACAGCATCACACCGTCGATCCCGGTCCGGCCGAGCAGTCCCCGCCGCCGTCCCCGAACGCCGTCGGGGACTTCGACGGTGGCGAGCACCTCGCCCTCACGCACCAACCACATCGCACCGGCCGCCTGCGATCGTCACGCCCGGGAAGGTAGCGCGCGGCCCTGCTCGCGTCGGGACGCTCGGTGTGATCTGAACCCGGCGTCTCCTCGGCCGGGCTGGCCGGTACGATCCGCCGGTGACGTCGACCACCGCCGACGCCCCCAACCAGCTGGCGTACCAGCCCGCACTCGATGGGCTCCGGGCACTCGCCGTGGCTGCGGTCGTTGTCTTCCACCTCGATCAATCCGGGCTCACCGGAGGATTCCTCGGGGTGGACACCTTCTTCGTGCTCAGCGGTTTCCTCATCACGACGCTGCTCGTGATGGAGTGGCGTCGCCACGCCGACACCGGCGTTCACGGCATGGGCGCTCACGGCATGGGAGCAGGTGGCATAGGGACGATCGCGTTCGCAACATTCTGGGCGCGGCGGGCCCGACGCCTCCTCCCCGCGCTGATCCTCATGATGATCGCCGTGGCGATCTACGCCGGGTTCGAAGTTCCGCGTACCGAACTCGGACGGCTGCGCGGGGACGGGATCGCGGGCCTGTTCTACGTCGCGAACTGGCGCTTCGTCTTCTCCGGCCAGTCCTACTTCGACCTCTTCAGTGCGCCATCCCCGTTCCGACACCTCTGGTCGCTCGCGATCGAAGAGCAGTTCTATTTGGTCTGGCCGCTGGTCACGCTCGTGAGCCTCCGGCTGGGACGCGGCCGGTTGCGCGTGCTCGCACTGGTCGCGGCGTTGGGGACCGTCACTTCGATCGCATTGATGGCCGGGCTTTTCAAGGCCGACGACCCGTCGCGGGCGTATTACGGCACCGACACGCACGCGCACACGATCCTGATCGGCGTCCTCCTCGCGCTGATCTTGGTCGACGTTTCACCCGCTGCGCTCACCGCGGTTCGCCGCCGCGTGTCTCACGGGATGGGCCTCGCCGCGCTCGCCGTGATCCTCGTGGCGTTTGCAAGCGCACACGACGCGAGCAGTTGGCTCTACCACGGCGGCTCGCCTGCCTTCGCGCTCGCGGTGGCGGTGCTCATCGCTTCGATCATGCTCACACCGAGAGGGATCGTCGGGCGCGCGCTCGGGTACAAACCATTCGTCGCCCTCGGCGTCATTTCGTACGGCGTCTATCTCTGGCACTGGCCCGTGATCGTGTACGCAACCGAGTCCCGTGTCGGGATCTCCGGGCTGGGGCTCGCGGCCTTCCGGATCGTGCTCACCCTCGGCTTCGCCGTCACCTCCTACCTGCTCGTCGAACGGCCGATCCGCGCCGGACTCCGAGGTCGAGCCACGTGGATCGCGGCCCCTGCGGGGCTCGCCGCGGGCGTGGTCGCGATCATGCTGGGCACCACCGGCGCGGTTGCAGCACCCGCGTTCCTGCAAGCAGGCCCGGTCGTCACCTCCAGCACCACCCTCGGCCTCGCGCAGCAAGGGAGTCCTCGTCACGTGGTGTTGGTCGGCGATTCCCTCGCGGCGTCGCTCGGTCCCGGCCTCGACGATGCGCTCACCGCTCGAGGCATCACATTCGAGGCCGATGCTGCGCCGGGCTGTTCGATTCTGCGAGGCGTGACCGTGCAAGCCGACGGTCGCCCGTACCCGTGGTCACGCGCCTGTGCGAAAGCGATCTTCCCTGCGCTGCGCACCGTCGTGAAGACCGAACCGCGTCCCGATCTCGTGGTGTGGTTCGCGAGTTGGGATGCCGTCGACCGCGACCTGGACGGTCGACGCGTTCGCATCGCGGATGATCGCGATCGGGTCGTGCTGAACGGGGAAGTCAAGCGAGCGGCCGCGCTCCTTACCGCCAAGGGTGCGCGCCTGATGATCCTCACGGTCCCATCGCCGGTACCGGGCACCGCCACCGTGTTGCCCGGACTCGATGAGGCTGGTCGAGTGCGGGCATTGAACGCGTTGTACCGCGACGCGGGCCCCACGGGCGACGGCCGAGTTTCGATCCTGGATCTCACCGCGATCGTCTGCCCGGACCGACGATGTCCGGCCCAAGTCGCGGGCGTAGAACTCCGTCCCGATGGATCTCATTTCGGCCCGGACGGCGCAAAGTATGTGGGGGCCAAACTCGCCGATGCGATGCTCGCATGTTGGCGCGACCCCACGACCTGTCGCTCCTAACAGGGTTCCTTACGAGAAATCGGCGCCGACCGACGGATCGAGGACCGGAAGCCGCACCGTAAACGCGGCCCCGGCGGCAGAGCGCGGGTCGACCGTTGCGGTTCCGTCCATCGCCGTCGCGAGCTCGCCCACGATCGCGAGTCCGAGTCCGGTGCCCACGCTCCGCCCGGGGACTGCACGCGACACGTAGAGGCGCTCGAACACGCGATGCACTTCGGTGGGATCAATGCCCGGGCCGTCGTCGAGAACACGAATCTCGATGTCGGTCACGCCCGCGGCCGCCACGTGAACATCAATACGAGTCCGTGCGTACTTCAACGCGTTCTCCACCAAGTTGGCCATGATCTGCGCTACCCGTTCGGGGTCGCCCGTGGCCAAGCGTGCGCCCGGAGCATCGATGCGCAGTTCGATCCCGAGCTCATTCGCCGCGGGCAGGAACGCTTCCACCGCGGTACGGACGGTCGCGTTCACGTCGAATGGACGCGGCGACAACGAGAACTGACGCGCATCCAGACGCGCGAGGTCCAAAAGATCGGCCACGAGCCGTTCCAAGCGGTTCGCTTCGGCAGTGATCACCGCACCCGCGCGTTGCTGCTCATCCGATGCGGGAATGGTGCCATCGGTCAGGGCCTCCGCGTAGCCCCGAATCGAGGTCAACGGAGTGCGCAGGTCGTGAGAGACCGACAGCAGAAATGCTCGCTCGCCGTGGCGCGCGTGCTCCAACTGCATGGCCATGCCGTTCAAGGTTCGGGCGAGGTCGCTCAGTTCGTCGTCGGGATGGGGGCCGAGGTCCACGCGCGCCGCGAGGTCTCCACCCGCGATCGCGCCCGCGGTCGCGCCCATTGCCGCGAGCGGTCGGGTGAGCCGGCGCGCCAAGAAGAATGACACGATCCCGGCGGCCACGAGCGCAAGGGCCGCGCCGATCAGGAAGAACCCGCGCGCGCGTGCAATCGCGGCTGAGTCGATCTTCTCGGTCAGCACGAGCACCGGGGTTCCCTGCGGGCCCGACCGGATTGGCTGGGCCACGAACGCCCGCCTATTCACGGTCCCCGTTTGGAGCTCGCCACGCAGCAACCGATCGGCATCGAGGTCCGCGACGGTGAGTCCGGCCGGCAGTTGGTTGGCCACGGCGGATCCCGCACCCGAAGCGCGCGCCTGTAACCGCGCCCGCAACCGCTCCCGAGAGGCCGCACGGGGGGTGGAGACCGGCGCATCGGAACCGAAGGCGTTCGTCTCCGCGAGCGCGGCCACTCCCTCGGTCACGGAACCGTCGGGGTGGACGGTCAACAGGGTTCCGCCGGTCACCCGCAGCACCGATGTGACCAATCGCCCGATCCCCACCGAGGGCCGACCGGTGTCATTTCGGTTTCTGAGGACCCGGGCGAGTTGCAGGAGTTGCTCACGAACTGCGGGCGCCTGCTCCTTCAGGTTCGCGATCGCCGTGCGCTCGGCACTCGTGCGCGCGAGTGCGACGGTGGTGACCCCCGTGACAATCACCACGCCCACTGCAATGCCGGCCATCGCGACCAGGAGCCGCCCGCGCAAGCTCCGGCGGCGCGTTTGTTTCATCGCGAGCCGGGTTCGAGCCGGTATCCAAGCCCCCGGACCGTGGAGATCACACACTCGTTGTCGAGCTTCTTGCGCACTTGCGCGATGTGCACGTCGACCGTGCGCTCATCACCGAACCAGTCGTGGCCCCACACGGCATCAAGAATCTGCTGACGACTCAACGCCAGACCGGGACGCTCAGCCAAGAACCGCAGGAGCTCGAACTCCTTGGTCGTGAAGTCAACCGGCGCGTCGTGCACGCGGATCTCACGCCGTCCCACATCCACCGCAACGCGTCCGGCCTGCAGGACCTCCGCGGTCTGCGGACCATCCGTACGGCGCAAGACCGCCTTCACGCGCGCCACCAACTCCGCGGGCGCGAACGGCTTGGTGAGGTAGTCGTCGGCGCCGAGTTCGAGTCCCAGGACGCGGTCGATCTCATCCGCGCGGGCGGTGAGAAAGATCACCGGCAACGCGCTGGTCGCCCGAATGCGCCGGCAAACCTCCAACCCATCGATGTCGGGAAGACCGACGTCGAGGACCACCAGACGCGGACGGTGATCCCGAATCGCGGCGAGCCCGTCCTCGCCGGTCGCGGATTTGAGCACGCGGAATCCGTCACGGCTGAGGTACAGGTCGACGAGATCCGCGATGTTGGGTTCATCCTCGATCACCACAATCGTGCCCTTGTCCATGGGGTGATGCTCCCATGCGTTCCACCACCGGATTGCGATGCCCGCGTGATGGTCCTGTGAGGTCTTGGCCACCTGGTCGAGCGGCCGGGTCGAGCGGCCGGGTCGAGCGGCCTGGGTCAACTTGACCAAGCCATCACATTCGCCAGGTGTGTCCCGAATGTTCCCGTCCGAAAGTTCAGGGCGCCGGGCCACGAGGTCCGGCACCGGTTGGCGCGCCCCACCAACCGTTCCTTGTCGCGAAACCGTTGCTGAGACGACGGGCTCGCGACAAGGAACGGGGATTGCGCGTCCTAGGGTGCGACCCATGCGCATCCTCATCACCGGAGCCGGCCGCGCCATCGGTCGAGCCACCGTGGTCGAGCTCGTCACCAGGGGCCACGATGTTGTGGCGACCGCACGTGACCCGAAGATTCTCGACGACATCAACGGCGCCCGGCTCCACACCCTCGATGTCACCGACGACGCATCGGTGGCCGCGTGCATCGATGCCGTGGGCGAGCTCGATGCCATCGTCAACAATGCGGCGCTCGTGGGCACCGGACCGCTCGAAGGTTTCCCGCTCGATCAACTTCGTCGCGTGTTCGAGACCAACGCCATCGGCGCGCTGCGGGTGATCCAAGCAGTGCTCCCCGCGTGGCGCACTCGGGGCTCCGGTGTGATCGTGAACGTCTCCAGCATCCAAGGCCGGGTGGCCACACCGCTCGAAGGTGCGTACGCGGCGTCGAAGCACGCGCTCGAGGCGTTCTCGGAGACGCTGCATTACGAGGTCGGCCACTTCGGGATTCGTACCGTGATCATCGAGCCCGGTTACATCGCACCGGGCATGAAACACACCGACGACGTGCGCGGCGATGCGGCCTATGACGAACTTTGGACGCAGTGGACCGGTACCGACAGCATGCTGACCGGACCCAACGGACGGCCGGGCCCGGAAATCGTGGCCCGCGCGATCGGCGACGCCATCGAGGACCCCGCCACACCATTGCGCGTGCCAGTGGGAGCGGATGCCGAGATGGTCCTGGCGACACGTTCTCAACTCGACGACGCCGCGTTCGAAGCGGCGATGCGCGCCACGATCGGCATGACCTGGTAGCGGCGCTGACAGTGATTCCGGGTGCGCCGCGCGGAACCGGTCAGTCGGCGAGGCTGACGTGACCTTCTTCGGTCTTGATTTCCTTGCCGTTGCTCTCGAGCGCGACCCGAATGCCGTCGCCGAAGAGCGTCTTGTCGACGATCGCACCGCGATCACCCTTGAAGTCACCCTGGGTGACGATGACCTTGTCACCAACCTCGAACTTCGCCATCGGTATCTCCCTCGTTTCGCCCACGCCGGGCGTGCGCAGCAGTGGCGTCGGCCCACGGCCGCGGCATCTGATCGAGAGGCGTTCCCTCAACGGTTCGACCATCGACACATCACGGCGCCGCCTGGAATGCTTCTTGTGATCCCAGAGTCATACCCTCAGGTATGACTCACCGCGTGGGGACCAATCTGAGCGTGCAGCCGACCGGGCCCGGGAACGGTGAGGGTCGTCCTTGACTCGTGGGTCGTCATTCGCCTCCTCGAAGGCGACCAACCAGCCGCACGAGCGGTGCAAGACCTGCTCGACTCCGAACGACCCATCATGAGTTGGATCAACCTGAGTGAGGTCTTTTATGTAGTGCGACGCGGCGCCGGAGAGGATGCCGCCACCTCCACCGTTCGAGATCTTCGCGATGCGATCGACATGGAACTTCCGAGCGAGTCGCGCATCATCGAAGCTTCACGGATCAAGGCATCGCACCCGATGTCGTTCGCCGATGCCTTCGCAGCGGCGACCGCCATCGCACACCAGGCGACGCTCTGGACCGGCGACCCCGAACTGCTTCTGGCGAACTCCGCATGGCCGTGGCGTGATCTCCGGCCAGCTGAGCTGCAACCGGCCTGATCGGCCTCCCACCGCACTGGGCAGGAGTTCCGAAGGGTGTATCGACTACCCTTCCCGCTTCGGTTCAGAGGAGCACACGTGAGCAAGAAGACCAAGAAGCGCAAGCTGCGGGCCCGCCGCTGCAAGGCCAACCACGGCAAGCGACCCAACGTTGGTCGCCGCTAAGCCGACCCCTCATCCGGGTCCACCGTCGGCACTGATGCCGACGGCTTCGTGAGCACCAGCAGGGCTGCCGCCACCACCGGCGCGAGGCCCAAGCTCACCATCACCGCAGCACCGTCACCGCTCGAGAACATGTCGAGATGCCGCGCGTGGTAGATCACGTGCAGCACCCCGTTCACGATCACGGCCACGAGCACCGCCCGCACCAGGGGCACCGACAACGAGATCAACGCGGCAGCCAATACCATAAATAGGGCAAGGTTGAGCTCGCCGACGTCGCGCACGAGGTGCTGGTTGTAGGGGCCGTCGGCGGAGATCCAATGGCGGCCCCCGCCGGGGAAGTCGGTATAAAACGATCGGGGCGCGAAGGTGGCCCAAAAGCCGACCAGCCCAACACCGATGGTCAGGTACGCCAACCCGATTCTCAGGATCCGGTCTCGCATCGCAGTCACTGCTCCTTCTGGTGGGCCGCGACTGCTGCCCACCCCTCACGGGCACTCGGGTACTTCGGCGACCACCCCGTGGCCCCGACGAACTTCTCATTCGAGACACGCTGCGACGCGCTGAGCCCATGCGCAGTGGCCGCGCCCGCGCCCAAGCGAATGAGTCCGGCCGGAGTCGGCTTCGGCGCCTTGACGCCAAACGCATCGCCAAACGCAGTGAGGTATTCGCCGCGCCGCATCGGATCTCGGTCCGTCACGTTGTAGATGCCGGTCTCGGCGTGCAACCCGGCGACTACTGCAGTCGCGACATCGGCGCAGTGAATCGACGACAGGTATGCGTCACTCGACCCGGCGATCATCGAACGGCGAAACCGCGCGAGCTTCAGCGCTTCATCCGTGCCGCGGTTTCCGGCACCCCCGTAGAACAAGCCGAATCGCAGCACGATCGCGCTGCCACCAGCTTCGGCAAAGGTGAGCGCCTCCCGCTCTCCATCGATCGTTGAGGCCAGGAGACCGAGATCGGAGAACCGCGGGGAATCCTCGGTGAGCCACGCATCGCCACCGTCGCGGTAGATGAACGTGACCGACTCCTTCACCAACCGTTGGGCTCCCGCGGCGAGCGCCGCGGCGACCAGATGCTTCGTCGCCTCCGTGCGGAGTCGACTGTGCGTATCCCAACCTTTGGGTCGACCGGCTTTGGTGAGCGTCGGGATGTTGGTTGCGAGATGCACGACGGCATCGGTTCCCACCACGGCCTGCTTCACCGCTTGGGCATCGAAGAGGTCGACCGCCACCGGTTCGGCTCCGTGGGTGCGCAGCTGTTCTGCGGCGTCATCACGCCGACACACCGCGCGCACCTTGTGACCTGCTCCAACTAACAGTGGCACCAACGGCCGACCGACCACGCCGGTGCCACCCGTGAGAAACACCTTCACGCGAGTACCTCCTGGATCCATGCCGCTCCCGACGCGAGCGCGGCGGGTGATGCATCCCGTGCCACCGTGTGCACGAGATCCGCGATGGTGACGCTGCGCAACGACGTGCGCCACGCCTCATCTGCATTCGTCATCGCGCGGTGGACTCCGCACGGCACGAGATAAGCGGCTGCCGGCTACGCGGCCGGACCTCGGCGGCGGATTTCGGTACAGCGGAACGCCGACTCCGTGCCGTCGATCGCTTCCACCACATCGAGCACGGTAATACGAGTGGCCGCCTTCGCCAGGCGATACCACCACCCGGACCGTGCACCGACTCGAGAATCCCGGCCCGGCTCAGTGCCTGGAGATGCTTGGCGAGGTACGCGGCGGGCACTCCGTGGAACTCGGCCAGCCGCGCCGCGGGCAGCGCCGCCTCCGATGGAAGTACCGCCAACAACGTTGTGACGTGGATCCCCCACTCGATCCCATCGGAGAGTTTCATAGTCCGGATATTGAATGTCCGCATTCAATCCGCCAAGGACCCGGTGAACCCGGTGTTCGAAGGCGAGGCCCGGTCGTCAGCCGCCGTAGCGCTCGAGGCGGCCGCGGGTGCGGCTGTCCGATCCCATGCCCGGAATCGACAACACAAACCGGACCAGGGTGGGCCAACTATCCCACCAGACCGTGGTGATCTGGGTGAGCGTGATCCCCGAGCGCATGACCCGAAACCGGATCGGCGTCGAGCAAAACCGCCCGAAGCGATAGCTGCGACGGGCAGGACGCGGCCGGCCGAACGGGACCCGCCGCAACTCACATTCCTCAATGTCCATCAGCGGAATCACCATCTTCGTGCGCAACCCTCGGATCCGGAGTTCGCTCGCGTCCACCTCGATCCGAGGAATCCACGTGAGGCTGAGCGCCACTCCCGCCGGCACCAGGACCGCGGCGGCGAGGAACCCGGCCGCCGCGCCCAGCACGCCGACCGCGACCAATACTGGGCTCGCGAGACGGATCACCAGGCGCGGCCGAAGGACTAACACGGGACCGCTCGCACCGTCGTCCCTGCCACGAACCGGCGCCACCGCGGACTCAGTCTCAGCGCGTGCATCTGGCATCGTCGACCCATTGTGGAGGGGTTGGGCGCGAACCGCAAGACACGGGAGGAATCAGCACCCCGAGTGCAAGAACTTTGGGAACCACATCATGCCGGCGAACGTCGAAACCGCGTCCGACTCACAGGAGTTTGCTGCCATGCGCCGACTGTCCCGCACCCATCTCGCGACCGCTCTCGGCCTCGGCCTGGTCTCGTTGCTCGCGCTCGGCCCCTCGCCCGCGGGCGCCGCATCGAGGCGCGTGCCCCGCACCATCAGCGTTGCGGCCACCGGCACGGCCGCCGGAGTACCCGATACCGCCACCATCTCACTCGGTGTCGACTCGCAGGCCGCCAGTGCGGCCGGGGCACTCAGCCGCAACGCGCAACGCACGCAGGGAGTGATCAACGCCATGCAATACGTGGGCGTGAAGAAGCGCGACATCCAGACGAGCAACATCTCGCTTTTCCCCACGTTCGATCAGAAGGGTCACATCACCGGCTACTCCGTATCGACCCGGATGACCGCCAAGACCCACGACATCGCGAACGCAGGCAAGGTCATCGACGCCGCCGCGGGGCTCGCCGGTGACGACATTCGGGTGGACTCGATCAGTCTTTCCATCGAGGACACCGGACCGGTCGTGCGCGACGCTCGGCGGCGGGCGGTCAACGGCGCGCACGAGCACGCGCGCCAGCTCGCCCGGGCCGCCCAGGTGCGGCTCGGTTCGGTTCGTACCATCGTCGAAGAGAGCAACCCCGCGCCGGTATACGCGCAAGCGTCAGCCCTCCGAGCCGCAGCCGACTCGGCATCCATCCCAGTGGAAGCCGGGACCCAGGAGCTCGAGATCCGCGTGAAGATCGTCTACGAGATCGAGTGACCCACCCAGGGTTCTACGCTCGCCTCCATGACCGACCTTGTCCTCATTGCCAGCGCAGCGCGCGTCCGCACCATCACCATGAACCGGCCCGAGGCGCGCAACGCGCTGAACATCGCGCTGCAACGCGAGCTCGGCGCCGCGCTCATCGCGGCGGAGGCTGACGACACGGTCGATGTGATCGTGCTGACGGGCACCGACCCCGCGTTCTGCGCGGGTCTCGATCTGCGCGAGCTGGCCGACGGGGCCAAGAATCTCGTGGGCGGAACCGACGACGCGGCGGTCAGTCCGTTCGCCGCGCTGTGGCAAGCGACCAAACCGATCATCGGCGCCATCAACGGCGCGTGTGTGACCGGCGGGTTCGAGCTCGCGCTCGCGTGCGATTTCCTGGTGGCCTCGGAGCAAGCCTTCTTCGGTGACACCCACGCGCGAGTGGGCGTGATGCCCGCAGGCGGGATGAGCGTGTTTCTGCCGGCCACGGTGGGCGTGCGCCGAGCCAAGGAGATGAGCCTCACCGGCAACTTCTTGAGTGCGGCCGACGCGCTCACCGCAGGGCTGGTGAATCACGTGGTGGAGCACGGCGAACTCCTCACGACAGCTCAGCAGCTCGGAGTGGACATCGCGGGCAACGACCAAGCCGCGGTGCGCAACCTCAAGCAGCTCTACGACGCGAACGAGAAGGTGACGGTACGAGAGGCGATCGATCAGGAGCAAACCTACTTCCGCGCTTGGCGGCTCGACCCCGAAGAGATCGGCCGCCGCCGCAGCGCGGTCATCGGCCGCGGCCGATCGCAGTCGGAGTGAAGGAGTACCTCGCTCGAGCCCGCACCGTGACCGCTCCCGACGACCGCAGGTGGACCGTACGGCGGGTCATCCTCCCCCGGATTCCCCACTTCGACGGATTCGGACGCGGTCGCTCGGCCCGGGACGGGCCCGGCCCCGATCCCTGGTGGAGTGGCCTTGACCCGATTGGAGTATTCGACGCCTGGCCCGGCCTGTTCGTCGTGGTCCTGGTGATTGCTGTTCTGGCCGCGATTGTCTTCTTCGTACTCCCTCTGTTGATCTTCGTGCTCGACGTGGCACTCGTACTCGCACTCGCCGCACTCGGCATCGTGGCCCGGGTGCTCTTCCGGCGCCCGTGGAAGATCGTGGCCGCGACCGACGCCGGTATCGGTGAGGCCCACGCGTGGGCCGTGGTGGGAACCCGCGCCAGTGCGTACGCCGTCGACGCGGTCGCCCGCCAGTTGCTGACGGAGACCAGCCCCACCGCCATCTACGTCGGCCAGCCGATTGCGCCATGATCTCGTAGCATGAACACCCCCGCGCGCAGGGAGTAGGCCATGGCCGGACGCCAGGACGTCGAGCGTTTCGAATCGCACATGAGCGACGCCGACGCGCTCATGTGGAACATCGAGAAGGACCCACTGCTGCGATCGACGATCGTGACCGTGCTGTTCTTCGACCAAGCCCCCGATTGGGACACCCTCGTGGCACGCATCGACCGCGGCGCGTGGCTGATCCCGCGGATGCGCCAGCGTGTGGCCACGCCGGTGCTGCGCATGGGTCCGCCGCATTGGTCCGGCGACGACCACTTCGATCTCATGTACCACCTGCGGCGCGTGCGGGTGTGCGAACCCACCGACGAAGCAGTGCTCGACCTCGCGCGCAATGCGGCGATGGCCGGTTTCGACCGCGCTCGGCCGCTCTGGGAGTACACGCTGGTGGAGGGCCTCGAAGGTGGCCGCGCCGCGTTCATTCTGAAGGTGCACCACTCCATGACCGACGGCGTCGGGGGCATGAAGCTGCTGCTCATGCTGTTCGACTTCGAACGCGAACCCGCCGATCCGGGTCCCCTCGATCAGGTCGAGGCCATCCCCACCTTCGGTCCCACTGATCTGGTGCTCAAGTCACTCAGCCACCGGCGCCGGCGCGCGGTCGGCATGGCCCGCCGTGCTGCAATCGACGCGTGGAGCGTGACCAACGCACTCGTCCGTCATCCGAAGGTGTCGGTCACCCATGCCGTCGACGTCGGCAGTTCCATCGCCCGTTATCTCGCGCCGGCCACGGTCCCCCATTCTCCGATCATGACCGCGCGCACCCTCGCCCGGGGGCTCGCCACATTCGACGTCCCTCTCGACGACCTCAAGCGCGCCGGCAAGGCCGTGGGCGCGTCACTCAACGATGCGTTCGTCGCCGGAGTGATCGGCGGACTCGCGAGCTATCACGAGTTCCACGGTCAGAGTGTGGACGAGCTCCGGATGGTGATGCCGATCAACCTGCGGGAGTCGGGCTCTGCGATGGGTGGCAACCACTTCACCCCGGCACGGTTCCTGGTGCCGATGACGATCAAGGATCCCGCCGAACGCATGCAGGAACTCGGGCGCCTCACCCGCATCGTGCGCGACGAGCCCGCCGTTGCGCTCACCGATGCCCTCGCCGGCGTCTTGAACCAACTGCCCACCACGGTCACCACCGCCGTGTTCGGTTCCATGCTCAAGGGCGCCGATTTCGTGACGTCGAACGTTCCCGGCGCGCCGTTCCCCATCTATGCCGGTGGTGCAGAGTTGGAACGCATGTATGCGTTCAGCCCCCTGGCGGGAGCCGCGGTCAACGTGACGCTCGTCTCGTACCGCGGCACCTGCTGCATCGGCGTGAACGTGGATGCCGTCGCCATCCCTGACCGAGACGTGCTGGTGAACGCCCTCGAACGCGCCTTCGCCGACGTCATCGCCGTGGGCCAAGCCTGAAGGCGAGGGATCCGCCGCTCGACGGCCAACGGAACCAGCGTTGCCGGCACTTCAAAAGAAAAAGTAGCCAACCAACGTCAGTAACGCGGACACGGAAACAAAGATCCGAATATCAGAACGCGTTGTGCTTGAGCTCGGTGCGGCTGATATCCGCGGCGCAGCGACCCAGGTGGCCACGTCGAACCCAAGGGCAAGAGCGGTGAGGGCGGAGTCAACCATCACTCCGCGCTCCGGTTTCTTCTGGGACTGGGTATCCCGAGGCGAGCAGCGGCCAAGGTGCGCGTCGATCAGTAGCGGCCTCAGCAACGGGATTTTGGGGCGTATTTCTCAATCCAACGTACCGGGAATGACCATCGCTCAAGGATCGAAGGCGTCAAGGGTCAACTTGGGACTTTGCGCCATTTCCCGACGCCACACGTCGGAAAATGGCGCAAGTTCGGCGGGAGCCGGCAACCAGTCGAGTTCTCCGGATCGTAAGCCGGATCGAACGCAACCGAGCCCGCCGCGGCCCTACCCTCGGTGCGTGACTTCCGAAACTCCGCCGGTCGAGGTGCAGACGGCCCGAGAACCGGGCACGCCCGTAGGCCGGCGGTTGTTTCTCGGTCTGCTCGGACTCGGAACGGTGGGCGTGCTCACCGGCTCCACCATCTCGAACTGGATCGAAGACCTCCGCAAGAGCGACCCCACCGGAATCTCCGCGCTCCTCCCCGGTGGCGGAGGCTGGCGGTATTACACCGTGACCGGGGACTACCCGAGCCGGACGAACGCCGACTACAAACTCCGCGTCCACGGCCTCGTGGACAAGCCGTTCACCCTCACCTACGACGAGCTCCTTGCCCTCCCGCCCACGCGCCTCAACCGCGACTTCCAATGCGTGACCGGTTGGCGGGTGAGCGATGTGAAATGGCAAGGCGTGAATCTCGCGGATCTCCTTGATCGCGCGGGGGTGCAACCGGGCGGAGCGGCGTTGCGCTTCACCAGCTTCGACGGCGTCTACACCGAGAGTCTCTCCATGGAACAGGCGCGTCGCGACGACGTGATCGTGGCCTACGAGCTCGAAGGCCAGCCGATCAACAACGACCATGGCGGACCGGTCCGCATGTGCGTAGCGCCGATGTACGGCTACAAGTCGACCAAGTGGCTCGACGGCATCGAGGTCACCGACAAGGTGATACCCGGCTACTGGGAAGACCGCGGGTACGACATCGATGCCTGGGTCGGCGAGTCGAACGGACGCAACGATGTCCGCACCTGACGGATCGGCGAGCGTGGCGGCGGTGGCAACGGCCAACGCCGCGCCGCGCCCTGCGCGCGTCCCGGCTCGAGTCGCTCGCTTCACGACCGTCGAACGCATCGCGCATTGGGTGAACGCCCTGCTCTTCGGCGTCACGATCGCCACCGGCCTGATGTTCCGATTCGGCTGGGGGCAGTCGCTCATCACCGACCGGCTGCTCGCCCGCAACATCCACGTGTACTCCGGGCTCGGCATCATGGTGGCGTTCGCGATCGCGGTGATTCCGCGCTGGGGTCGGGCGCTGCGCCGCGACCTCAGCCGAGTGAACCGATGGTCGCCCGACGACGTTCGCTGGATCCGATCCCGCGGCCGTGACGCCACCGTGAAGCTCGGCAAGTTCAATCCCGGTCAAAAGCTCAACGTGATCTTCGTGGCGGCTGCGGCCGTGATCCTCGCCGCGACCGGTTCGATGATGAAGTGGAACCAACCGTTCTCCACCGACCTGCGTAACGGAGCGACGTTCGTCCACGACTGGTTCGCCTATGCGATCTTCGCCGTCGTCTTCGGCCACATCGTGATGGCGCTCAAGGATCGAGAGTCGATCCGCGGCATCACCTACGGAACCGTTTCGGCCGAGTGGGCCCGCCACCATCGGCCCGCCTGGTATGCCGAGCAACGTCGCGAGGCGCGCGCCGCGTCCGAGAACACTTCGAGCACTCCCGCCAATACCACCGAAGGTGCGGTCTAGGTCGACGCGTAGGCTCGCCGGGTGACTACGGATCCGGTTCTCGACCCCACCAGCATCGTCGTACCCCCCGAGCTGCGACCATCGGATGGGCGCTTCGGGGCCGGGCCGTCGAAGGTCCGCATCGATGCCGTGAACGCGCTCGCCCGGCGGGCCGGCGACTACCTCGGTACCAGCCATCGCCAGGCAACGGTCAAGTCGGTGGTGGGCCGAGTTCGGGCCGGAATCGCGGAACTCTTTGGGCTTCCCGACGGCTACGAAGTACTCCTCGGCAACGGCGGGACCACGTCCTTCTGGGACGCGGCGAGCTTCGGCCTGATCCACACCCGGAGTCAGCACCTGGTGTGTGGCGAGTTCTCCTCGAAGTTCGCCACCGTGACCCGCACCGCTCCGCACCTCGGAGACCCCGAGGTCATCGAGAGTGCGCCGGGAACGCATCCGAGCCCGCACGCGAACGCGGACGTCGACGCGTACTGCTGGCCCCAGAACGAGACCTCCACCGGCGTGATGCTGCCCGTCGTGCGGCCCGAGGGCGCCACGCCCGAACAACTGGTGTTGGTGGATGCAACCTCGGGCGCGGGCGGCCTGCGTTTCGATCCGGCCCAGACCGACGTCTATTACTTCGCGCCCCAGAAGAGCTTTGGTAGCGACGGCGGTCTGTGGCTTGCCACGGTTTCACCGACCGCGATCGCGCGCATCGAACGGATCAGCGCGTCCGAGCGTTGGGTACCGGCCAGCCTCGACCTCGGTATTGCGCTCGACCAGTCCCGCCTCGACCAGACCTACAACACGCCTGCGCTCGCCACCATCTTCTTGCTCGCCAATCAGATCGATTGGATGCTCGACCACGGTGGCCTCGAATGGGCGACCGGTCGTTGCGATGCAAGCGCGGAGATCCTCTACGGCTGGGCCGAATCAAGCGCAGTCGCGTCGCCCTATGTGCAGAAGCCCGACGAACGCAGCCACGTGGTGGGCACCATCGACTTCGACGACGCCATCGACGCCACCGCGATCGCGAAGGCATTGCGGGCGAATGGCATCGTCGACACGGAGCCCTACCGCAAACTCGGTCGTAACCAACTTCGGATCGCGATGTTCCCCGCCATCGAGCCCGACGACGTCGCCATCCTCACCCGCGCCATCGACTTCATTGTTTCCACGCTCAGTTGACGCAAGGCTGATCGCCCCCATCGTGGGCTAACCTTGGCCCATGCGATTGCACATCGCGCTGGACGACGATCTGTTCGCCCAACTCGATCAGCGAGCCGGGGCCCTACTGCGCAGTGTCTTCATCGCCGAACTGGTTCGTCGTGGCCTCGATGACGAACAACGGTGGGACGACATCGAAGCGTCGCTCGGACATATTTCGGACTCCGGCCATGTGTGGGACGACGACCCGGCGGCATGGGTCCATCAGGAACGGCATCGTGACCAGCGTCGAGCCGGCTGAGGGTGGCTCGCCTCCTGCTCGATTCAACAGGCCGACTGTCTGATCGCCGCGGCCGCGCTCGGAGTCGGTGCCGCGTTGGCGACCGCGAATGTCTCCGACTTTCCGATGCCCGAGGTCACGATCGAACACTGGCCCATCGGTAGTTGATCACCACCAGATTCCGCGATCGCGAGGCACTCCGGTTGACGCAGACATGACCGGGCCACGATGCTCCCGCCATGCTTCCTGACGGGTTCGTAGCGATCGTCAAACGCGATTGCCCAACGTGCGTGCTCGTGGGACCGGTGCTCGCGGAACTGCGCGACCGCAGCCAGGGTGCCGTGACGATCTACTCCCAGGACGACCCAACGTTTCCCGAAGCCACCGGGGGTGCCCTTGACGACCGAGACCTCGAGTTCAGCTTCGCTCTCGATCTCGACACGGTTCCCACCCTGATCCGAGTAGAGAACGGACAGGAGGTGGCGCGCACCGTGGGGTGGAGTCGCGATCATTGGACCGAACTCACCGGCATTGACGCGCTCGGCACCGGCCTGACCGACTACCGGCCCGGTTGCGGCTCGCGGACCCAGGACCCGGCGATTGCAGCAGCACACGCCACCAGAGCAGGCGAACGCCATCTCCGGGCTCGCCGGGTGGAACTCGGCACCGAGGAAGACGAGGTCGAAGCGATGTACGAGCGCGGTTGGTCCGACGGGCTGCCGGTGGTCGCTCCCACCGCGGCTCGCGTCGTTCGAATGTTGACGGGTACCACTCGCGCACCCGACGACATCGTTGCGATCATCCCGCCCGACCTCGTCGAGTGCACGGTGGAGAAGATCGCGATCAACGCGGTCATGGCCGGTTGTCGACCCGAGTATCTCCCGGTGGTGCTCGCCGCGGTAGAGGCCGCGTGTACCGACGAGTTCAATATGCACGGCCTGCTCGCCACCACCTGGTTCAGCGGTCCGGTGATCGTGGTCAACGGACCGATCACCAAGGCGATCGGCATGAACAACGGCATCAACGCGCTCGGCCCGGGGAACCGCGCCAACGCCACGATCGGACGCGCGCTCCAACTCGTGATCCGCAATGTGGGTGGGGGTCGGCCGGGCGATGTGGATCGCGCCACGCTCGGCCAACCGGGCAAGTACACGTGTTGTTTCGCAGAGCACGAAGACGCGTGTTGGGAACCGATGCACGTGGAACGCGGGTTTCGCGCCGAGCAGAACACGGTCACACTCTTCGCAGGAGAAGGCGTGCGCGGCGTGGTCGATCAGCTCTCCCGCACCCCGGAGTCGCTCACTCGCAGCTTCGCAGCCTGCCTGCGCACCACCGCGCACCCCAAGCTCCCCCTCGCGTTCGACGCCATGGTCATCATCACCCCCGACCACCTCAGGGTCTACGAAGAAGCGGGTTGGTCCAAGGCGCGCTTTCGGGAAGAGGTCGGTGCACTCCTCCAGATCGACGGCCACGAGATGGTGCGCGGCGCGGGTGGCATCGAAGAGGGAATCCCCGAGACGCTTGCTGAGATCACCCTGCCGAAGTTTCGCGACGGCGGCTTGCTCATTGCCCACGCCGGCGGCGCGGCCGGCCTGTTCTCGGGCATCATGGGCGGCTGGGCCAGTGGCTCCATCGGCTCCGAATCCGTCACCCGAGAGGTGCGCTCATGACCACGCTGCTCGATCCCACCAGCGAACGTGCCCCCGGCACGCGCGAACGCGCGGCCAGACCGGCCAACCTCGATGGCGCCACCATCGGGCTGCTCGACATCACCAAAGCGCGCGGCGATGTGTTCCTCGATCGCATCGCCGAACAGTTCGAAGCCCGCGGCCACACCGTGCTGCGGTTCGCAAAACCCACCTTCACCAAGCCCGCGCCCATCGACCTGCGTCACGAGATCTCGGCGAAGTGCGATGTGGTGATCGAAGCACTCGCCGACTGAGGCTCCTGCACGTCGTGCAGTGTGCACGACATCGTGAACCTCGAAGCACTCGGAGTTCCCGGCGTGTTTCTCGCGTCGAGCGAGTTCACCGACGCCGCGGCCGCGCAAGCGGCCGCGCTGGGCGCCGATCCCGCCGTGATCTTCGTTCCGCACCCGATCCAGGACCGCACCGACACCGAAGTGCGGGAGCTGGCCGATGCCGCATTCGCGGCCATCGTCGCGGCGATCACCGGCGGCGTGACCGAGCAGTAACGTCCGGGCGTGCTCTTCATTCACGAGGTTCATCGCGTCATGGGTGCCCACGACGAAGCATTCGAGCAATCGTTTCGCGAGGAGCTGCTGCCCAGCCTCGGGGCCACCGATGATGCGCGTTTGCTCTACTTCCTCACGCTGGCCCACGGAACCGGCCGCGCCTACAACTATGTGACCTTGACGGCCGTACGCGACGGCGCCGCATGGGAACAGCTCGCGCACCGCATGCAACGCGGCGACCTCCGGCCGTGGGTGACCTCCATCGATCAGATGCGTTGGGACGTGACGAGCAAGGTGCTCACTCCCGCCGACTGGTCACCACTCCAAGATGTGGACTTCGACCACGTCCCGGTTGATGGCGGCGAGCACGATCAAACCTTGTTCATGGAAGACACCGCGTGGCCGCATGCCGGAATGCTCGAGGAGTATCTGGAAGCCGCGCGCGACAACTACGCGCCGAGCCTCGCCGAAGGTCGCCACGGCGGTCGGTCCTTGCTCGAACTCCAAGGGGTGTTCACCGCGGCGTGGGGCACGTCGGCTCGCCACCGCGAGGTGATCCTGTGGCAACGCGTGACGCGGCCCTCGGGCATCCTCGGGCTGCTCACCTCCGAGGTCCCCGCCGAGCACCGGGCCCCGGGCACCTGGATGCACGATGCCCTGCGGGTTCGGGACGACTGGGAGAGCCGCATGCTGCGATCCGCCTCCTGGTCGCCGCTCTTCTAGAACGCGAGCCGCTGATGCCCGCCGTGTTCGTCCATGGAGTGCCCGACACCGAACAGCTCTGGAATCGCCTCATCCCGCTGCTCCACCGGGACGATGTCATCACCCTCACGCTGCCGGGGTTCGGAACCGAAGTACCGCCCGATTGGCGGGCCACCAAGGAGGAGTATGCAGCCTGGCTGGTGAGTGAGCTCGAACGAATCGGCGAACCGGTGGACCTCGTTGCGCATGACTGGGGCGCAATCCTGGCGCAGCGAGTTGCTTCGATCCGTCCCGACCTCGTGCGCACCCTCGCCTGCGGGAGTGGACCATTGGACCGCGAGTACGAGTGGCACGCGATGGCCCAGCTCTGGCAGACCGCCGAGGTCGGCGAACAGATCATGGCCGCGCTGGGCTCAACCTCGGCGGCCGACCTGGCCACCGGATTCGTGGCCGGCGGATCACCGCCCGAACTCGCGCAGCTTCAGGCGGAGCGTCTCGACCACCGCATGGAGCAGTGCATCCTGGCGTTGTACCGATCAGCAGTCACCGTCGGCGCGCAGTGGCAACACGAGGTCGACGCCATGCCGCGGCGACCGGCGGTGGTATTCCACGGAGCCGACGATCCGTACGTCCCGGTGCGAATCGCCGAGCGTCTCGCCGCCCGCCTCGACGCCGAACTGGTGATGTATACCGAGTGCAGCCACTGGTGGCCATGGGATCGAGCCGCCGAGACGGCCGAGCAGCTCACCGAACTCTGGCATTGAACGCGACGTTGGCGCAGGCAGAGCCTGCGCCAACGTCGGAACCTCGAGCGGTGAGGCGAGAGCTACTTGCTCACCTTCGAGGAGTCGGAGTGCTTGTGCTTCTTGTTGCTCGCAGCCTTCGCGGTGGTCGCCGCTACCAGCTTCTTGAACGAGGCCGGGTCCGGCGCATCGAACACGGTGCCACCCACGCGACCGCCGAGTTCGGGACACTCACCGGCGAAGACTCCCCAGCCACACTCCCAGCCGGGAACGACCCAGTCGTGCAGCATCCAGATGTCCTCGAGCGCGGCCTTGCGGCCACCACGCGCTTCGCAATCGCTCTTCGATGTTGCTTCGTTCCCAATGACTACGCCGGTGTTGTCGATGCACAAGCCACCGTTCGCGTTGTGCTGGTGCCACATGTCGTTCGGGCCGGCGAAACCTTCCGGCGCGCCGCTCGGACTCAAGAGCAGGTAGCTCAGGCCCACGACCTTGGCGTCCGGCGTGTCGCCGTCGTAGAGCAACTCCGAGGGTGCCGACGGATCGAAGGTGCCCACGAGGCTGACCTTCGTGTAATGCGCCCCGATGCACGGCACGTAGACGGTCGACTTGCGGTAGCCGTCGGCCTCGGCGGTTGCCACCGTCGGGTACTTGTCCGCCACCGCACGCGCCTGCGCCTGCTGGGCGATCAACGCTTCGCGCTCGGCCTTGGTCACACTCTGTTGACGCAGCGGGCCGCGCGCATCGTGGCCCTCGGCGTCCTTGGCGGTCTGTCCGACCGATGCCGGCGGTCCGGATTTCTCACAGGGCGAATCCCCGGTGAGCGCGCCGTCGATGACCTGCATCGCACCGCTCTTGTGGGTCATGCCCTTCATGCCCTTCATGTCGTGCTTGGCCTTCTTGGCGTGCTTGGCCTTCTTGGCGTGACCCTTGCCATGCTTGGCGTCGTCGTTGTGCGCGAACGCGGGTGCGGCGGCAAACGTGACCAAGGCGAGGGTCGCGAGTACCACGACCACACGGGTGAAGCGTCGGGACACCGACGGATGCTGCATCATTGATCTTTCCCCCCAAGAAGGTTGCACGAGCCATGCAAATGTAGGCGCGCCCGCCCGCCGTGTCATGTCGGATTGGACAATTGCTCCCATCCGGGCGGTGGTGGCGCCAACTGCCACAGCTGCTCGGGGGCCGCGAGCTTGGGTTCGATCTGCCAGTCCGCCTCGAGCGCCCGGAGTTGCGAGACGTACTGGTTCAGCGCCGCCCGCTTGCGCTCATCCGTCGGGTCGGTCCCGATCGCCACCGGCGTGGGCCAGATCCCTCGCTGGAACAGCTCGCTCACTCGCCATGCCAACAAGCCGGGAATGTGCTTGTAACCCGCGTCCTCGTAGCAAAACCACGAAGGCTCGCAGTACCGATCCCGTACCTGCATCGCAGCTTCGTGGGTGGCGCCGTGGTCCGGGTTCGCGATGCCGAACGGGATGAACACCGCCGTCGGCTCGAGCAACCGGAGCTCCCGCTCCAACGTCTCGACGGTCTGAGCGGCACCGACCCAGTGGGGCCGATCCAGGTATTGGTGCTCTACGAAGTCGAGCCGACGCGCCACGGCACCGAGTTCCGCCAACGCCTCATCATCCTCACGCCTCCGCACGGCCAGCACATCGTCGCCGGGCGCGAATCCGGAAATGGTGTCCCAGTGGGTCATCGGATCGGGGTACGCAACCGGCGCGCCGGCATAGACCGTGAGGACCGTGGTGCCGGGGTATTGCGCCATGAACCGGCCACATCCGAGCACGGCATCGTCGAGATGCGGCGAGACAATCACCACCCGATCGAGAACGTTTGCGGCGACGAGACCCCAGTCGCGCATGTCCGGCACCGGCTTCGCCATGACGGGATCGTGCCACATGGCGCTCCCACGTGGAAGGCTTCGACTGTCGTTATCGACCGTCCGGTTCGTACACTTTCGAGTCCACTCCCTACGGGTCCCCGAAACGCATGACTTCTCGACTCTGGATCACGCTGCTTGTTGCGGTTGGCTTCGTTGCCGCCGCGGTCCTTGGCGCGAGTGCACTCCCGGAACCAGCCCCGGCTTCGGGATCGCGCGTGAGCACCGAGGTGCTCGGTGCACGGATCACCGCGTTGTCAGCCACGGCTTCGATCGCCCGGCCCCCAACCACCACCTCCACGAGCGCGAGCCCGAGCACGACGACGTCCACACCATCGACGACCACCACCACCACTCGGCCCTCTGGTTCTACGCCAGGTCCCCTCGCTGCACCGACCCCGGCCGCACCCGTCGCACTACCCCGCAGCACTCCCACGCTCGACCGGATTCCCACCACCGACAAAGTGATCTTCCTCGGGATCGACGACGGCCTCGTACGCGATCCCGCGCTCATCACACTCCTCCAGCAAACTCGAGTGCCGCTCACGCTGTTCCTCAACCAGGCCCAGGCGCGCGACGGTGCCGACTTCTTTCGCACCATGCAGACACTCGGCGCGACCATCCAAGCCCACACCATCGATCATCCCCGCTTGCCGCCACTCGGGTGGACAGCACAGCAGCGCGAAATATGCGGCGAGCTGACCCCCTTGACCACATACTTCGGGGAGCGGCCCACGCTGTTTCGTCCGCCGTACGGAGAGTGGAACGAGACCACTCGCCAGGTGGTGGCGAACTGCGGACTCAAAGCAATGATCCTCTGGCGCGGCGCCACCAACGACGGCCGACTCGACCTCATCGGCGGTCCGGCATTTCATCCCGGCGACATCCTGTTGCTGCACTTCCGCACCGACCTCATCCAGAACCTCAAGCTGGTGTTCACCAAAGTCGCCGCGGACGGTTACAAGATCGGTCGCCTCGAGGACTACCTCGGCACCGGTCCCCGCCACCCAATGTTCACGCCTGCGGGCTGAACCTCCCCTCCTGCACCGGGGCCCGCCGATATTCGCTGGCCCGGAATAGTTCGTTCGACTAATTTGTTCAACGAACTATGCCGACTCCTCTCGCCGCTCCTCCCGCCCCTGCTCGTCCCCGCGCCGGCCATGACGCGCTTGCCGAACGGCTTCGGCTCGCCGTCGCCCGCTTGCATCGGCGGCTCCGCCAGAGCGCGGATCCCGGTCTGACCATTTCGCAGCTCTCGACCCTGGCTTCGGTAGAACGCCACGGCCCGATCACGCTGGGGGATCTCGCCCGGATCGAACAGGTCCAACCGCCCACGATCACCGCGCTCAGTGGGAAGCTCGAATCCGCCGGTCTCATCGAACGAACCATCGACGATACGGACCGCCGAATCCATCGGATCAGCGTGACCATGGCTGGCACGGAGTGGCTCGCGCAGCACCGGCAACGCAAGGACGAATACCTCTCGCAGAAGCTGCACCGGCTCTCCCCCGAGGACCGAGCGACCCTGACGCGCGCCGCGGGGATCCTGGAGACGCTCGCTACCGACACAACTCCGACATGACCCGGCTTCGGCGCGCGGGCCGCCAGACGTTTCGATCACTCGAGACGCCGAACTACCGCAAGTATTTGATCGGTCAGATCGTGTCTGCGAGCGGTAGCTGGATCCAGCAGACCGCGCTCACCTGGCTCGTCGTGAGCATGACCCACGGCAACGGGTTCGCGGTGGGCACCGTGATCGCGTTGCAGTTCTTTCCGGTCCTCATCGGAGGCGCATGGGCCGGTGTCCTTGCCGACCGTCTCGACAAGCGGCGGGTCTTGATCGCCACGTCTGCGGGTGCCGCGGTCTGCGCCACGGTGATGGGCGCGCTGGTGCTCAGCAACGTCATCGAACTCTGGATGGTCTACGTGCTCGCCGTCACCTTCGGTGTAGCCACTGCACTCGACAGCCCAGCGCGCCGGTCCTTTGTGACCGAACTCGTCCCCGATCATCACGCCGCGAACGCAGTGAGTCTCAATAGTTCCGTGTTCACCGCCGCCCGCGTGATCGGCCCGGCCGTGGCCGCGCTGCTGATCTCGACCGCCGGTATCGGCTGGTGCTTCGTGGTGAACGCGGCATCGTTCGGTGCAGTGATCGTGGCGTTGACGACGATGGACCTCGGCGCGATCAACCCCGCGGTGAAGGCACCGCGCGAGCGCGGGCAACTCACTGCGGGGCTCAAGTACGCCTGGGCTCACCCCTCGTTGCGCGCCACGTTGCTCCTCACCGCAATCATCGGGACGCTGTCGTTCAATTTCCAGGTCACGATTTCGCTGATGGCGCGCAAGGTGTTCAACGGCGACGCCGGAACATTCGCTTCGTTGATGGCACTCACCAGCGTGGGCGCAGTGATCGCGTCGCTCTACGTGGCGCATCGCGAACGGGTCACCACTCGGTTCGTGATCATGGCCGCGTTGGGGTTGGGCGTGTGCATGATCGTCGCGTCGCTCACGCCATCATTGGTGGTGTTCGCGATCGTGCTCGTCCCGATGGGCGCCACCTCGATCGCGTTTCTCTCCTCCGCGGGTGCGCTTGCGCAGAGCCGCGCCGAGCCAGTGTTCCGCGGTCGAGTGGCGGCACTGTTCGCGGTGGCGTTCCTCGGCTCCACCCCGATCGGCGCACCGATCATCGGTGGGATCTCACAGCTCTTCGGCCCGCGCTCAGGATTGGTGGTGGGTGGGGTCACTGCACTGGTGGCCGGCGGGTTCGCGTTGCGGGCACTGAACCTCCGGGTCGCTTCGGTCGAACCGCCGCTCTCGCCGTCAGCGCCGGCAACCGCATAGCAAGAGGCGTGGGGGTCACCTGATGGAGCCAACCTGAGTCAGGATGAAACCGTGAAGTGGATCCTCACTCTGGTCGTCGGCCTTGCCGTTGCCTGGCTCGTCCTCGCGCTCATGCTCTTCCGGGGTCGCCCCGAGCCCGGAGCACTTCGTTGCGCGTGGCGACTCCTCCCCGACACCGCCCGCCTGATCCGACGACTGGCCGCCGACCCTCGCGTTCCCCGTGCGACTCGGCTCCTTTGTGGCTCCTCATCGTCTACTTGCTGTCGCCGATTGACCTCGTGCCCGACTTCGTTCCCGTCATCGGCTTTG
>JBKJIQ010000031.1:0-42417 GCA_046598395.1 Acidimicrobiia bacterium | reverse complement strand
GTGGTTCACGTCGGCACCGATCGCCGGACACTCGTGCGCTCCGGGACCATGGATGTGCTGGGCGTGGACCAGACCCGGAGCAGAACGCTTCCCGGTGACAGTCACCGTGACGAAGTTGCCGTCACGAACCAAGCTGACATCAGCCTCGGCCTTCGAGTTGCCGGAGGCGTCCTTGTCGTGAGGCACCGGCTCACCCTTGACCCGAACCGTATCCATCATGTTCATGTCGTGGCCGGATGACGATCCGCCGGATGATCGGCCGTTGGCCAATGGGCCCCCGACTGCGCTACAGGCCGCAGTCAGCGTCAATGCTGCTACTGATACGCCGAACATCTTTCCAGCGCGAAAACTTCGTGACATAAGAGGATCTCCCAAGACTCCGCCCCGAACATGATGGGAACAGACTTGCCGGGACCCGGGGCGAGAAGATGGTCACGGCGCTACACGGTCTGGACTCGCGTGCACCCCAGGGTCTGGGACAGCACGATCGTCTGTTACCCGCCCGCCACGGAGTCGAAACCGGGCACCAGGACAATGTCACTGTGAGTGAGCGGAAGGGGGCCGCCGAGTCAGGGCTCTTCGCCCGTCGGGCCGCCGGTCGGTCGGTTGCAATACTTTCCCGGAGTTCTGCGAGGAATCCCGTCCTCGTTTCATGACTTTCACGGTGACACGAGACCGAGCTGGGTCAACATCCCGAGCTGATCGCTGCTTCCCCAACGCTCTGCGAGCTTGCCGTCCATGAACCGGCCAATCTGCATGCCTCGCACCTTGATCGCCTTGCCAGTCGGATCGTGACCCATCAGCGGCCCTTCGTGCGTGCCAGTGATCGTGTACGCGAACGCGACGTCGTCGTCGTGCGCGGTGAGGTGTTCCATGTTGATCTGCAGGTCGGGAAATGCGGTCCGCATCTCGGCGAACAGGGCACGGAACCCCTGCGGCCCAGGACCTTGGCCGGGGGCCGGATCGTGGTCGATGCAGTCGACACTCACAAGGTCGTCCAGCTTGGCGAGTTCACCTGCGTTCACCGCCTCCCCGAAGGCTTGTTGGGACGCAACGTTGGCTTCCGTGTTCGTCATTGTGCACTCCTGTCAATCGTTGACGCCGGTCGCTTGCGCGAGGTCGAACGATCGTCCGACTGGTCGCGTTTACCCCGCTGGGCCACAGTTCACACCGAACTCCAAGCCCACGAAGGTCCATGCGTCGACTGTTACCGAACCGGACAACGCGTCATGAACAATGACCTCGCCGAGGTCCACGGTCGCTGGCCCCGATTCGCGCCTCAGGCGCTCGAAGCCGGATACCACTCGGTGCACGCGCTGCCGATGCGACTCCGAGGCACGGTCATCGGTGCACTCAACCTGTTCGACTTCACAACCGGCGAGATGGGCATAGCCGATGTCGCGGCCGCCCAGGCCCTCGCCGATGTCGGCACGATCGCGATCCTCACGCACCGCGCCGCACTCGATGCCCGCGTCCTCAACGGCGAACTCAACCATGCGCTCAACAGCCGCATCGTCATCGAGCAAGCCAAAGGAATGGTCGCCGAACGCGCCGACCTCAACATGGAACAGTCTTGCTCCCGGTTGCGCAACCATGCCCGCAATCACAACCTTCGCCTCGTCGACGTCGCCCATGACGTCATCGACCGCACCGTCGACCCTTCGGCGTTCGATCCTTCACCGTCCGCGTCCCCTGACTGAGCAGACGACTGAGCACGTGCCTGCCTCGCGATCTTTTGGACTCAATCGGAGATGACGAGCGTTCCGCTCATGCCGAGCGAGGTCTCAAGCCGGGTCGGGTTCTTCGATCGTTCGCGGGCTGGGCCGCGATCCTCGCGAGCCGTGCGCCGTTCTTCGCCTTTTGTTTGCTGCTCGTGGTCGTCTGGCTGCTCCACCGGGGTCGTCACCATCGTCGCCGACCGCGACGTGTCCGCGTTCCAGAACAGCCAGTATCAGCTTGAGAGCAACACGACCACGACCTCATCACGTTCCTGCTCGTCGCACTGCTGCTCCCGTCATGGCGGGAGGAGCCTGCCCTACCCAGATCCGGTAGCTGCGGCGGAAGGTGTACAACGCAGATGACCGCCCCACCCCCGACTACGGCGCACTTTCCATGGCTCTTGGGCGGTGGTTCTGCGCCAAAGTCCCGGTGGTAAACTTTTGGCCACGGTGAGGGTTTGTGGACTGGCTGAGCGGCATCGCGTCGGCGTGAAGTTCGTGGCATTTCGGGGGGCGTGAGTTGAAGCGACGGTTGACGGTGCTGTGCATAGCGGCGCTCGCACTCACGGCTGCCGGCTGCGAGACCCCGTACGCCCAGGTCCCCGGCGATGCGCCGTTGCGCTACCGCGACGAGCTGTTCTCGCAGACCACCCGCACCAAAGACGTCGTCTACGGCAGCGCGGTGGATCAACTCGGCGTCACCAAGACACTGCTCCTCGACGTGTACGCGCCCACGGGAGACACCGTGACCGCGCGCCCCGCGATCGTCTGGATACACGGCGGGTCGTTCAAGTCCGGCGACAAGACGTTGGATACCTTGGTGGCCGAGGCGATCGCGTTCGCCCGAACCGGATACGTCGGTGTATCCATCAACTATCGGCTCGTTGCGGCCGGCTGCACCGGGAACTACCAACGGCCCGAATGTGTGCAGGAAATGATCGACGCGCAGCACGACGCTCAAGCCGCGGTCCGATTTCTCCGCGCCAACGCCGCGACGTACGGGATCGACCCCACGCGCATCGCGATCAAGGGAGTGTCGGCAGGTGCCATCACTGCCCTACACGTCGGGTTCAACCCCGACGACCCCGGAGTGAGCGGCAACCCCGACCTCCCGTCCGACGTACGTGCCGCGGTCGCCATCTCCGGCGCCAAGCGCGTGGGGACTGCCAACACCGGTGACGCGCCCAGCCTGCTGCTCCACGGCGACCTGGACACGGTTGTCCCCTACCAGTGGGCGGTCGATACCCAGGCCGAAGCCAAGGCGGCCGGCCTGAGCTCCTACCTCACCACCTTCGTCGACTCGGGCCATGCGCCATACGCCGAACACGGAACGGAAATGTTCGAGCAGACCCGGAACTTCTTCTATTGGGAGATGGACCTCACCAACGCGCAGCGCTAACCGGCTTCGGGGGCTTCGCGCCGACGGCGGACGACCAGCAACGTTGCGCCCACACCGATCAGCACGCCGATTGCGAGCGCGCCGGCAAGTGCTCGAGGCGAAGTTCCATCACCGCCCGATTCGGATGCGGCGGGGACCGCCGCCGGCAGCTGGGTGGATGAACTCGTGCGCGGTACGCGGTTCGCGGCGCGCGGTCGAGGGCGCGTCGGTCGAGGGCGCGTCGGTCGAGGTCGGGCCGGTTGCCGGCCCGCCACCCGCGTTCCGAATCGTGGCGGCGGAATCGGTGTAGAGCAGTCGCCGTCTTCTTGCACGGTATCGACCGACGACTGAAACTCATTGTCAGCGACCGTCGCATTGCAGGAGTTCACCAACCGCACCGGGATGACGCCCGGGGCGACTCGCTGGCGGTTGTGCTTCACCTCGATCCCGTCGAAACGGGTGAACCGCATCAGTGCACCCTCATATCCATCCGAGATGCCATCACCGGAGTTGTCGACCACATGAATCCCCGGTCGCACGGAACGTTCGGTACCCACGAAGACACTCACGCCTCGTCCACCCTCGACGCGATTGTGCTCGAGCCAGATGTCTCGCACCCCGGTCCCGGCCCCCACCGCGGCGAGCAAGAAGTTGGTGAAGTCACGCACCCGGTTGTTGCGCACATGCACCGTTCGGACGAACCCGTGGGCGGGTTCGAGATCGATCGCGGACCGACCCGTGGCCGTGATCGAGCAGTCCTCCACCACGATCCGCTCGCCGCTCACCACCGCCACACCTTGGCGACCGTTGTGATCGAGCGTGCAGTGCTTGATGGTCACGTCTTCGGTGATTCCCTGGATGTAGACGCCATCGCCATAGGTGGCGCGAGCGGTGACGCCATCGAGGGTCACACCCTTCGAACGGGCCACGACAAATCCAGCTTGGGCCTCCAAATCGGGTCGATATTCGCCGCTCGCGTTCGGGCCCTGCACGATCAAATTGCGAACCGTGATCCCGGTGCTGTCGCGAATGTCAAAGTGTTCGCGCATACGCGGCCAATGGGCGCGGAAGTTATAGAACGGCACGGCCACGCCGCTTCCGTCGGTCGTTGCGATCAGCGTGGCGCCGTTGCCTTCGATGGTCACGTCATGGCGACGGTCGAGGACCACCACATTCTCGACGCGATAACGCCCGCGGGGAGGGAACCGCACGGTCGTTCCGGGACCAACACTCCCGAGAAACGCGTTGAGTTCGGTGGTGACGTCGCGTCCACCCGTGGCGTCGATCGCGGCCGGAACATCCACGTCCAGATTCACCGCAGGCAGATTCGCAGCTGTTGCCGCTCTGCGTGGTCCCGGGATTCCGATAGCAATACCCAGCACCAAGACCAGGACTCCCACCTTGAAGTGCCGAACCATGACCTGGAGGGTACTGAGGTCTCCCGTCACCTAGAATTCATCGCTCGGCACACGGTGCCCGACCTGTCCAACTCCGGAGTCACCCACGCACCGATGAGTACCGGCCCACCTGCGGATCCCGCGGCGCCCTTCACCCACCAACGATCGCTCGACGGCATCCGCGCGCTCGCGGTGCTGGCGGTCATGTTCTTCCACTCGGGATCGTCGTTCGCCCACGCGGGTTTCCTCGGTGTCGACGTCTTCCTGGTGCTTTCGGGATTCCTCATTACGTTCCTCCTGCTCCGGGAAATTTCCTCGACCGGGCACATCGGCTTCAAGGCCTTCTGGCTCAGACGTGCTCGCCGGCTGCTGCCGGCGTTGGTGCTCGTCCTGCTTTCGGTCGCGGTCTTCGGCGCGTTCATCGCCACCGATGATGAAGCCCTCGGACTGCGCGGCGACCTGCTGGGTTCACTGTTCTACATTCAGAACTGGCGATTCATTTTCAGCGGCCAGAGTTACTTCACGCAGTTCGGCTCACCGTCGCCGCTCCGGCACATGTGGTCACTAGCCATCGAGGAGCAGTGGTACCTCGTCTGGCCGTTGGCCTTTGCGGGCATCGTCGCCATCACCCGATCGTCGCTCCGCGCGATTGCGGCGGTGATCATCGGCCTGGCGATTGGGTCCGCCGCGCTGATGTCCATCCTGTACCACCCCGGAGGCGACGCAACCCGGGCCTACTACGGCACTGACACCCGGGCGCAGGCACTCCTGATCGGCGCCGCGTTGGCCGTGGCGTTCTCGGCGCGGCGGACCCCGCGCACCCGCGGCGCCCTCGCGCTCGTACAACTTGGCGGCGCCGGAGGCCTCGCGTTCCTGGTCTGGGTCGTGGTCGCGAAGTCCGAGGCCTGGCCGTTGCTCTATCGCGGCGGTTTCTCCCTCGTGGCGATCGCGGCGGCGGCCATGATCGGCGCGGCCATGATTCGCGGGCCCATACGGTCATTGCTCGCGCTGCCACCGCTGCCCGCAATCGGGTCGGTCTCCTATGGCCTCTACCTTTGGCACTGGCCGATCTACGTCTTCCTTTCTCCCACGCGCACCGGGCTCAGCGGCAACGGTCTCCTCGCGACTCGGCTTGCCGTCACCCTCGCCGTTTCCGTTGCGTCCTACCGCTTGATCGAGAAGCCGATCCGCGAGCAACGGTTCTCGTGGGTACGCAACCGAGTGTTCTGGGTCCCCGCCACGGCCGTACTCACGGCGCTGGCGATCCTGGGACTCACGGCTGGTGGTGTGGCGGCGCAGCCTCGTCTCGACGACGCGGCCGTCCTCAAAGAGTTCATCCGGCTCGCCAACCTGCCACCCCGCCCCGGCGCAACCCGGGTGCTCCTGGTGGGAGATTCGATCGCCTTCACCCTCGGGAACGTAGGCCTCCCCATCCGACTCCAGAACGACGTGTGGATACGCGGGGCCGAGCGTATTGGCTGCGGGCTGTACGGCGGCACTCCCTACAGCAACGGAGTCGCCGGAAAGGAGCAACCCGAGTGCACTGACTGGCCCCAGGTGTGGGCCCAGGCCGTACGCGACAACAAGCCCGATCTGGCCGCCATCCTGGTGGGGGCATGGGAGGTCTTCGATCGGCAGGTTGACGGCCGGGTCCTCAAGGTCGGCACCCCGGAGATGGAGCAGAGTCTTCGTGACCAACTCGATCGGGCCCGCTCGATACTCACGGCCGACGGCGCCCAGCTCGCCATCCTCACCACGCCGTGCTTCGCAACCGTTCGGCGCGACCTCGGACAATGGGGCGAAGCGGAACGCTCCGATCCCGCTCGGGTCCAGTGGTTGAACAACGTCTGGCGCCGCTACGCGGCCGATCACCCGACTGACGTCCACATCCTCGATGTGGACAGCCAGGCGTGTCCCGGAGGTACCTATGCGTCCACGATCAGGGGCACCAGAATGCGGACCGACGGTTCTCACTTCACCGATGCCGGTGCGAAGCTGATGTGGGAATGGCTGGCGCCCCGTTTGCACCACATCGCGGCCCACGCCCGGCGATGACACGAGGCACCGCTCCCGCTGATCGTGTAACGATGCCCGGTCTCATGCGCCGATCCACTCGCGAACCCGTCGCCGCCCCGATCGCGGAGCCCGGGCCTCACCGAACCGAAGTGTTCACGTGGGCGCTCGTGGGCCTGGTGCTGCTCCCGATTCTGATCGCGATCATCCGAGTCCTGACCCAGTTCAATGACTTTCACGCAACCGGCGACAACGCACTGAATGAACTCGCGGTTCGCGACGTCGGCAAATACGCGGTGCTCCTCGGTCCGTTCTCCCGGAGCGGTTGGAGCCATCCCGGACCGCTCTTCTATTACCTGAACTGGATCCCGTACCGGCTCTTCGGTGCGAACGGTGCAGCCATGATGGTGGGCGCACTCCTCATCAATGGGGCCGCGCTCGGCACCTCCGTCATCGTCTCCCACCGATGGCTCGGTCGGGCCCTGGCCATCCCGGTCGCGGTGGTCTGTGGACTCCTCGTGGTGCACCTGCCCGACGGATATTTGTTGAGCCCGTGGAACCCCTCGGTGACCGCCCTGCCGTTCGGAGCGTTTCTTCTTGTGGCCTGGGCCGCCACCTGCGGCGACCGCTGGGCGTTGCCTGCCGCGGTCTTCATCGGCACGTTCTGCGTCCAGACCCACATCGGGTACGCGCCTCTCGTGATTCCGGTCATCGCGTGGTGTGGGTGGCGCGTGGTGCGCGATCGCCACCGACCGCGCGGCCCGGACCTCGCGCCGAGAGGTCTCACCGCGTTGTGGTGGGCGATCACCATGGCCGCGATCCTCTGGGCCCCCGTGGTGATCCAGCAGTTGACGCAGGACCCCGGCAACGTCCACGCGATTCTTCACTACTTCCGGACGACGACCGATCCTACGCACAGCATCCGCGATGCGACCCGCACCATTGGGGCTCAGTTCACGATCAACGCCGACTGGATTGTGGGCCGGAGCCCCGTGAGCATCTTCACGACCGAACCAATCGCGATGTTCGAATCGCCAGTTCCCGTCCTACTCCTGCCATTCGCCATCGCGTTGGGGTGGGCGGCACGCCGAGGGACACGCGCCCTGCGACGGCTCGCAATCGTCCTCGTCATCCCGCTCGTTATCGGGGTCGACGCCCTCGCGCGCACGATCGGCCTGATGTACGACTATCGGCTGCGATGGATCTGGGTCCTCGCCGGTTGCTGCATGGCGTTCACCGTTGCCGCGTTCGTCATGTGGCTCCGTCCCCGCGCGACAAGGCGAGTATCCATCACGGCGCTGAGCGCGGCCACTGCACTTCTGATCTTCCTCAGTACCGTCGGAGTCGCGAAAGCTACCAATGCCAGTCCAACCGATCTCGACCGCATCGCCGAGACCACCGACCTTTCACAACAGGTCCTCCGCAACCTTCCGTCGGGGCACGGGATCGTGTTGCTCCGGGGGACATCGTTCCCCACCCTCACGGTGGTTCCCGGCATGGCCTTGATGCTCGAGCGCGCGGATATTCCCGTGAAGGTCGACGACGACGGCGACAATGACCTCGCGTTGGGCCGCCATCGCATCCATCACGGAGAACGAGTCCGTGCCCTCCTCGTCTTGGCCGAGGACACCGACATCCCGCGCGTCCGCGCGACGCCCGGCGCGGTCCGGGTGGCCTACGTGAGTCGCTTCAGCCCTCGGGTTCGTGGCCGGGCGCAACGGGAGTTCGCTTCCTTGTCCGAGCGGCAACGCAACACGGTTTCACCACGCCTCGTACGGATCCTGCGCCAGCTTCACGCGATCGCGGTCTATTCCGTCCCACCGAAATGATGCAGGACCGGTTCGGCCGCGCACTCCAACGAATCCCCCCGTGGCTACAGGCACTCGGTGCCGTTCTCGCGTTTGCTGCGGTGGCTACGTGGTTGACGGTCACCACCTGAGATCTGATCTCGCCGAGCCGTCTCGACGCCGGAGTCCTCACCGACTTCCTCGACGCCATCTACTACC
Source organism: Acidimicrobiia bacterium (assembly GCA_046598395.1). Classification (GTDB taxonomy): domain Bacteria; phylum Actinomycetota; class Acidimicrobiia; order IMCC26256; family JAENVU01; genus JAENVU01. The sequence continues at coordinate 33,905 of JBKJIQ010000031.1, read as the reverse complement.
CCGTGGTCGCCGTTCGCGACGGCGTGAACCCGTATGCGGTCACCACCTACTATCAGCACTACCCCGTGGGACAGGAGTTCCCCCTCTATACGCCCGTCCACCTACTCCTCCACGCTCCGTTGCTGCTGTTCTCGTTCTCGACGGCCCGTGCGGTGTACTTCGGCTGGAATCTCACGATGGTGCTCGGCTTGGCCGCGGCCGCATTGGCGCTTGCCGGCTTCCGGCTCCGTACCCCGAGCGTATTCGGGCTCGGAACCCTCATCCTTCTGAGCGACCCGGGAAGGTTCGATCTGCGCACCGGCCAACCGACACTCATGATCGTGATCGGCGCGTACTTCGCGTTGCGAGCCATGGCTCGCCGCGCCGCAGCTACCCGACCAGCCGTGATTCCGAGCGAATCAGTTTCATTTCTACTCGGTGCGCTCAGCCTTGCGATCGTCTGGTCGAAGCCCACGTACGCCATCCCGCTCTGCGTGTTGCTCATCGCACGCGGCCGCGCCCGCATCGTCGCTACCGGCACCGCGATCTGCCTCGCGTTGAGTGCGATCGTCTTACCGCTGCTTGTCGACAGCGCCGGTGGGGTGAGCCAACTGGTGAAGTCGTGGGAAGACAGCGCCCGTATCACGAGTCGGTCCGGCCAATCACGGCTCGGCAGCGGGCTCCGTATCGACGCCGGTAACGCATTCGTGCGCATCACGCACCTCCGGCCGTCGGAGAACGTCGCCGCACTCGGGGGACTCCTCCTCTTGATCGCCGGGGCCTGGGTGGTGTGGCATCTACATCGCCGTGACCCGGACAGCGACCGCGAGGAACTCGCGATCACCCTCGCGTGTCTCCTCGTGCTCACCAGCGTCTATCACGTGCCCTACGACTACTTACTGCTCGTTGGCCCGGCGTTGATGCTCACCCGACGCCGAGCGACGCAGGTGATTGCGTGGCCGCCGTGGGTGCGGGCGGTGGTGCTCGGGTTGCTGCTGATTCCGCTCGTGGACCCGCTCGGATGGAGCCCGGTCAACGCCGCCGTGGGCAAGAGCGGATTCGAATGGCTGCTCGGCCCCACGATGATGTCGGTCTACGTGATGACGGCGCTGGGGCTCTGCCTCTGGACCGCAGTCCGCCAAGCCCATCGGTCAGATCAGGTGGGTGGTGTCGTTGAAACCGATCAGGCACGGGAGGCGGTTGGGAGCACCGATACGTGAGATCGACGCCACGTCGAGGTGCATCCGCCAGGCCAGGAGCGGGTCGGCATTCATCGCCCAGAGCGCGGCAGCCTTGATCGGCGAGACATGACTGACCGCGATCACGAGCGGCCCGTCGATGAGTTCTCCGCACAGTGACGCGACGCGTTCCCCCACGGCGATGAGACTCTCGCCACCGGGCGGGGCGAACGTGGCGTCGCGGCGCCAGCGCGCGAGATCCTCGGGCGGAAAATCCGAGAACGAACGCTCATCCCATTCGCCGTAGTCCATCTCGACGAGCCGCTCATCCACCTCGACCTCGAGCCGAACCGCGTCGGCGATCGCCGACGCGGTTTCACGTGCTCGGCGCAACGGGCTGCTGATGATCCGGACCGCGCCCGAATCCGCGAGCCGACGGGCGAGCGCGTCGGCTTGGACACCACCGCGATCCGTGAGCGGCGGATCGGCGCGGCCGAGCGCGAGCCGGTCCCGATTTGCGGCGGTCTCGCCGTGTCGCACCCACACCATCATTTCGGTTCAACCTCGACCAGGCGGCCGGTCCCGAAGAACTCGGCCCGTGGTTCAGGGCGGTTGAGCCCGAACCGGCCGACTGACCAGATCACGATCGCCAGTCCTGAGGCCTCCGCGAGCACCAGCAGAGTAGGCGGCGGCACGAGACCCACATGGCCAGGATCCGCGCCGAGCAACGGCCAAAGGAACGCGTGGTCATGGAGAAACGCACCCGAGAGGACCAGCCCGCAGAACCATCCAATCGGGATGCACACCCACCGGCGTCGCAGGAGCCGAGAGCGGCCAATCGTGCCCACCATCACCAGTGTGAGCACGGCGACGACCAGCACCATCGAATGGCCGTACCCCACGTGACCGGTGGGCGCATCGAGGAGGACCGGCAGCAGTGAGCCGAGGGCGATGAGCCGATAGTCGAGGCCGCGGCTACGAAACACCTCGTGGATGCCGATGACCGACGGCCCGATATACCAGAAGAACATCGCGGCGCTTACGTGCGAGACGAGTCGGCCGCGGCATCGAGCGCTTGGTTGACGAGCGCGTCGGCTTCCACGTTTTGCTCGCGATAGACATGCACCAGGTCCACCTCCGCGTAGCTGCGGAGCAGCGCCCGTGCCTGCGCGAACAGCGGCTGCAATCCGGCGTTCTTCACGCGGTATCGACCCTCGAGTTGGCGAATCAGCAACTGGGAATCGGCACGGACCTCTACCCGCGGCGCTGCGTAGACCGCGGCGGCTTCGAGACCGTCGATCAACGCCTGGTACTCGGCCACGTTGTTGGTAGCGATGCCGATCGTGCGGCTCACCGTGGTGAGCACGCGGGGTGGTTCGGTGGACGCGTCGAGTACCACGGCACCCACACCGGCGGGCCCGGGATTGCCGCGCGATCCACCGTCGCAAAATATCCGGATCGTCTTGATTTCCGGTTCGAAACCGGGGAACGACTCAGTGGTCAATGGCTCGGCACCAAGATCGCGCCGCAGTTGTCGCAATACGACACCGGCGTCTCCGGTCCGGCGTGACGGACGCGTTCGACTTCGGATGCGGGGATCGTGAGCCGACACCCTTGGCAGGTATGGCCCACCAACCGCGCAACCCCGATACCGCGGGCGCGCCCACGACACGATTCGTAGAGCGCAAGGAGATCATCTGAGATTCCGACGGTCGCGCTACTCCGCGCCGCAACCTCCGCCACGATCTCACCGTCGATCTGTGCTTCCAACCGGGCGATGGCCGCCCGCGCATCGGAGATATCGGCTTCGGCCGTCGCGACCTGGGCCACCAGAAGTCCCAGCTCGGCATCGATGGCTTCCTGCTGCTCCATCAGTTCGAGTTCGCGATCCTCGATCGTGCGCTGATGCCGTTGGAGCTGTTCAAGATCGGCCTGCATGGCCTGGAGTTCCTTGGACGACGTGGTCTTGCCCGAATACATCGCGAGGTTCACCTCCGCCGCCTTGCCGGCCACCGAGACCGCTTCGTCTTCGAGTCGGTGGACATCGCGACTGACAACATCGCGGCGGCTGCTCGTTTCCACGATTGGTTCGTGCAACTCACGAATCGCAGTTGCCGATCGAACCAGAACATCACGTTCGGGCAACGTTTCGCGCCGGTGACGAAGCTGATCGAGCACGATGTCGTGCTCCTGGACGATGAGGAGCTGTTCGAGCGGCGTGGTCATCAGGTGCCGAATCTATCGGTCCCCTGGCGTTGACTCACGGGTTCTCCCGACGAGAGTGCTCAGGAGCCGAACTCTATGGACCGGGCTTCGTCGTGCTGGTCGTTGCGGAGGTGGTCGTGGACGTGGACGCGGTTGACACCGAAGTGGTCGACGTTGACGCCGTGGGGACCGTGGTCGAGGTGGAGTCCGGGATGTTCGAGAAGTCGGGCACTGCACCGCCGCGGCCACCGGCCGGGTTCACCTGTGCGGCCTTCGGCCAGAGCGTTTCGTCGGGTGCGACGAACGCGATGAATGGCAGACCCTTCAGCGCCTCGGTCATGAACTTCTGCCAGATGATCGCCGGGTACGTCCCACCGAACACGGGGCGGAACTCTCCGACATTGTCCATCCACGATGCTTCATTGTCGACGTTGCCGGTGTCTTTGTTGCCCATCCACACCGCGGCGACCAACTGCGGCGTGTAGCCCGCGAACCAAGCATCGGTCTGGCGATCAGTGGTCCCCGTCTTGCCGGCCAACGGGCGACCTCCGAGTCGGGCTCGAGGCGCGGTCCCTTCGGTCACGTGACTCAACACGTCGGTCACGGTTCGCGCGGTTTCGGTACTCAGGACACGGACTCCCGCGGGCGATCGATACAACACTCGACCCCTCGAATCCTCGATCCTGCGCACAAAGACCGGAGCGTGCTTGATGCCGTCGTCGGCGAAGGTGCTGAAGACGGTCGCGACCTCGAGTGGGGTGTGTTCCGTCTCACCGATCCCCATCGACAGGTTGGGCGCGATGGGGTGGGTGTAACCGAGCTGGGTCGCCATGTCGCGAACCTTCGGCGGTCCGACACTCGTCATGAGTCGCAGGTAGGCGCAGTTCACCGAGTTCTTGGTCTGCGAATACAGGTCCGCGTATCCCCCACTGCTCTCGTTGGAGTTCTCCGCCACATACGGCGGCACCGAGTTCCAGCCGGGATACGTGATGCTGCAATGGCCACTGCCGTCCACGGTGTCCCGTGGCGAATATCCACCCTTTTCGATCGCGGTGGCGAGGGTGATGGGCTTGAACGTGGATCCGACCTTTCGGCCCCCGCCGTCAGTGGCCAGGTTGTAACCCTGAGCGCCGGTACTGCCATCTACGATCGCCCGCACGGAACCGGTGCGCGGGTCCATCACTGCCATCGCGGCCCGGAAGGGACCGAACGACGGTTTGATCACGCTGTTCACCGCCGCATTCGCGATCGTGCTCAGCCGGGGGTCGAACTCGGTATAGACCCGAAGCCCGTTGGAGAAAATCGAACGAGTGCGTTGTTCAAGATCTGCGCCCAGCTCAGGAAGGGTCTTCAAGATACTGAGGACTTCCTCACCGTAGGGCTCTTGCGCGCTCAACTGATTCGTCGGACGCGCAGATTCTGCCAGTCCGCTGGCGCGCACGTACGCGGACTCCAGCTTGGTGATCCGGTGCTGTTCGAGCATCCGGCGCACAACCTCGTCCCGGCGCCGACGAGCCGCGTCAGGATGGTCGAAGCGATTGAACGCCGTTGGGTTCGCGATGCTTCCTGCGAGGAGCGCGGCGTCCGCCAGTCCTAGGGCACTCAGCGGCTTTCCCACGATCCGTTCCGCGGCGGCCTTCACGCCGTAGGAGTTCTCGCCGAAGTACACCGTATTGAGGTACTCCTTGAGAATCCGATCCTTCGACCATTCGTTCGTGAGCCGGTTCGCCAGGACCGCCTCACGAATCTTGCGATCGAGGTTGCGGCGTGGATTCTTGAAGTAGCGGTTCTTGATGAGCTGTTGGGTGATCGTGGAGCCACCCTGTTCAACTCCGCCGGCGTCGACGTTTGAGACCAACGCCCGAACCGTCGAACGCACGTCGATACCGGCATTGGAATAGAAGGTGCGATCCTCGGTCGCGATGATCGCGTCTCGCAGCACCTTCGGAACTTCGGAGAGCGACGCCGGCTGGCGATCGAGGTTACCGAGCCGGTCGTAGGCCGCTCCGTTCATGTCATAGAGAATCGTCGGGTCCTCGAGCGCCCGTAGTTGCGGGCCAACCGAGCCGGAGTAGCGCGCGCTGGCGGCAAGGGTTTTGACCCCGGGAGTGAGCGCGACGAAACAAACTCCGAGGGCGAAGCCACCGAGGACAAGAATCGAGACGAGCCGAACGAGCCGGTGAGAACGGTGCATGGGGACGTCCAGGATCGCACATTCGGACGCCCCAACTGGGTCACGCCCCCGCTACGCACTCAGGATCGCCCGAACCGACGCGATGCCGAGCTCACGCGCCACTATCCGGCGCTCGATCGCCGCCCGTTCCGCTGATCCGGTGAATACCAACACGCCTGCGACCACCGGTTGGCCGGTCGTGATCTCGACCGCGAGCGCGTACGCAGCCAACTGTGGACGGTATTCCTCGACGAGGGCATCGATGTCGTTGGCGTTCGCCACCGCATCGGTCTTGTAGTCCACGACCACGAGGCCGTCGGGCGTGCGGACCAACAGATCGATGTAGCCCTCGATCACCCGGTCCTCCACCGGCGCGGCCACGTACATCTCACGAAATGACTCTCCCACTGCAGCCTGACGAACGGTCTCGGCCGCGAGCACTGATCTCGCCGCGGCCGCGACTTCATCGGTGTGATCCGCCAGCCCTTCGATGTTCGCCGCGACCACCGCCAGTGCGTGGAGATCGCGTCCGGTTGCGAGCTCCACGTTCTGGAGTACTGCGTGCACCGCACGGCCGAATGCAGTCGCCGCGCGGCCGCGCCGCCAAACTTCGCGGCCGTCGCCCATCGAGTCATCGCCCATCGAGTCATCGCCATCGGGGTCGTGAGCGGCACCGGCCGCGCCCGCCGCACTGCCCGTTGGCATCGGGAACGACTCCTGTGACCCGGCCGTTCGGCGCAGCTCCGTCGCCGAGAACGTCCGGGCAACACGTCCCTGCTCCAGCAGCGCCGTCCGCCGGGTGATCCACTCCGCGCGTGCCGCAAGGTCGGTTCCGAACGGTTTCGCGCTCGCGGGTGCGGACACCAGACCCAGCGGCGCGCCTTCCACGGGTGCCACCCGCCAGGAACTCGGCGGCGCCGACTGGGTAGCGTCCCACGCAATCCGAGCAAACGACTTCGTACCCTCAATGTGATGCATCGCGACCACGAGGTGATCGCGCGCACGCGTGCAGGCAACGTAAAAGAGCCGGAGCTTCTCCTCATCGTCCATCTCGGCCTCGAGATCCGCACGACGGTCGAAGGCGGCAGTTTGCACGCCCTTCTTGGTGGAGAGTTCGACGGCGTCCCCATTCCAATGAATCTGAAGCCCGGGTCGGCGGCGGCCCAGCTGCGTGGTGAGCCCCGACAGGACCGTGATCGGGAACTCCAGCCCCTTGGCACCATGGATCGTCATGATCCGTACGGCATGGTCATCGGCCTCGGGGAGCAAGGGCTCGTGCACGCGAGCGGCGCCCGACCGTTGCAGGTCGGCCCAGGCCACGAACCCGACCAGATCGCCGGACTGTGAGGCCTCGTACAGCCGCGCTTGATCGATCAGGAACCGAACTCGCCGCCACACGTCGCGCGCACGTGGTGTTCCCAACGCGAGTGCCAGCACGGCGCGATCGGCCACTACCCGTTCCAACATCTCACTCGGCGACGTCCACCACCGCTGCGCTCGCAATCCGGAGAGATACTGCATCGCCGCGATCACCGGGTGGTCGTCGGAAAGTTCAGGACGCGGCGCTTCCAGGTCCCACCGACCTCCCGCGTGGCGATAGGTGACGAGGTCGTCGTCTCCACACGCGAGGATCGGCGATCGCAGTGCCGCCACCAACGCGACCGCATCCGCGCCGTGGGCCACCGCGCGGAGCATCGCCAACAGGTCGCGCAGCTCCTGAGTTTCGTAGACGAGCGTCCCGGTCTCGGCACGGAACTCCACGCCCCGGTCTCGCAGCGCGTCCATCAGGATCGGGAGCGACGTGCGCGTGGGCACCAGGATCGCGATGTCTTCGGGACGAGCGGCGCGCCAACCCCCGCCATCTTCTACCGGCCACTGCTCCGGGTCCAACAGAATCCCGGCGATGGCATCCGCGATCGATCCGGCCTCGATCTCGCGCAGCGATCCGGCCTTGAGCTTCTCCTGCTTCGCATGCGGTCCACCGACTGCAACTACTCGGTGATCATTCGGCCCATCACCACGGTGCCCCGCGAGCGCTTCGTAACGCGGCTGGCGGCCCGGAACTTCGTCGGGCATCAGTGAACCGAAGACATGATTGACCCAACCGAGGATGGGCGAGACGGTGCGGAAGTTGGTCGTGAGCCGGACCGACTCCCCCGCGAACCGGTCACGGGCGGTCAGGAACAGCTCGATGTCGGCCCGCCGGAACCGGTAGATCGACTGTTTCGGGTCCCCTACGAAGAATAAGCGCTCGGGATCGACGGCCACGTCAGTCCAGGCTCCGATGGGAACGTCGGGATCGCCGCGTTGCGGGTCCACGGGTTCGACGGACGCCGCGATCAACGTGGCGAGCTCGATCTGGATGGGGTCGGTGTCCTGGAACTCATCGACGAGGAGTCTGCGGTACCGGCGGCTCAGCGCCCGCCGTGCGTCCGGAGAGTTGCGCAACAACCGTTGGGCGAGCACGAGGAGATCATGAAACTCGAGCCGGCCCTCGCGCTGCCGTTCTTGCGCCGCGCGGATGGTGAACCGTGCGACTTCACCCGCGAGGACCACCAGCACGCGGTCGGCCATGTCTTGTTTCAGCCCACGGAACGCGTCGTCGGCTGCGGCGAGGACTTCGACCACTGCCGCTTTCCCCTCCTTGCCACCCCAGTTCGGAGCTTGACCCTTATTCCCCTGCTTCCACTTCACTTTGGCGTCGACCACGCGAAGCACCGCCCGATCCGTACCGACGCCGAGTGTGTCGAGCGCGTAGGCGATCTCACCGGCACACCCCAGCACATGTTGGGCCAGGGAATCATGATCGATGGCCGCGCACTGTTCGAGCAGCCGGGCAACGGCGCCCGTGGCCGCGCGAGCCGGTTCCCGATTGATTCGCGGCAACTCCACCGGCGTCTGCGCGATCCGGTCGAGGCGATCCCAGTTGTCGCTGAAGTTCACCGCTACATCGCGCAGTGACGCCAACTGGTCGTCGTCGACCCGGATACCGAGTGTGCGGGCCAATGCGAGGACTGCACTCAAATCTGGCGCTGCGAACATACGGTCCACGTGCTCCTGCCACCGCCCCTCGAACTCGAGCAAGCTCTCGACCTCATCGAGCACTTCGACCATCGGCGGGAGCCCGGCCTCGATCGGATGCTCGGACAGGATCCGCTGAGCGAAACTGTGCACGGTTCCGATCGCGGCGCCGTCGAGGTCGGCCAGCGCCGCTTCGCATCGATCGCACGCCGCTTCGAGGCCCGCGTCACCCACCGTCGCGCCCGATGCCACGGCTTCACGCGCATCGTGTAATCGACGCTCGAATGCCTCCCGCACGCGCGACCTCAACTCGCTCGCCGCCGCCTCGGTAAACGTGATCGCCGCGATGTCTCGCATTGCGACCCCGCGTTCCAATACCAGCGCGACCACGCGATCCACTAACTGCTTCGTCTTGCCCGTCCCCGCGCCGGCCTCCACGAAGAGCAACTCGTCGAGGCCGTCGCGAGAAATGCGATTCCGAGCCGCATCGTCGATGAGTTCCACCGGGGTCATGGTTCATCGACCTCTGTAGGTACCCGCACCAACGAGTGGAAGGGCGCCAACTCAGGGGCGTCGACCTTGGTCTCCCATTGCCCAATCCGATCTGCGGCACAGAGCCCGTCGTATTCACACCACCGGCAGTTCGTGCTGCGACCGAAGAACGCGCTCCACTCCCCCGGAACCGCCGGGAACGTGCCCGCGTCGATGCCATCGGCAATGTGGTCGACCACCACGCCGAACCGCTCACTCGTGGCCGCGTCGAGCGCCACCTGTTCGCGTGCGAACCCGCCGCGGGTACTCACATACCAATAGGCGGCGGCGACCGCTCCGTTCTCCGGCGTCGACCCTCGCATCTGGCGTGCCGCCGCCGCGTACACCGGAAGCTGGAGCCGCAATCCGGCCTTGACCGGGTCGTCGTCGAGCCCGTCGTACTGCTTTGGCCGACCCGTCTTGTAGTCGAGCACGGTGATCGACCCATCGGGCAATCGGTCGATGCGATCCGCCCGACCTCGGAAGCGAACCGCCCGACCGCTCGGCGTGGTGATCGTGACCGGCGGCGCGCCGTCGAACCCGAATGCCAGCTCCACTGACTCCGGCACCGCTCCCGTACGCATTCGATAGCCGCTGTCCTCTTCGAGGAATCTCCAAAGATCGGCCGCAATCTCCTCACGATGTAAGGCCCACAACGCGGCCTTCCCCGTGAGCCCTCGTTCCTCGGCCGCCGCACCGACCCGATCGAGCAGTGCCACAAGTTGGCGACCCGAATCCTCAGGCCAGGGCGCACCCGCCGGCACCCGATCGACCTCGGGCTTGGCGAGTTCCTCGGTGACGAACAGCTCGAGGATCTCGTGCACGAGTGTGCCGCGAACGCGAGGCGAAAGTTCCAGTAACCGCTCGGGATCCTCTTCCACCGCCACCCGCAGCACATGCTTGAGCAGGTACGAGAACGGGCACTGAGCCCAGCCCTCCAGGCGGGTCGCCGACACCACCTCGCCCGCGCCCGGCGTGGCGACACAATCGCGCACCGCGTTGACATTCCCGTCCCAACGGCTGAACGCCGTCTCGATCCGACTGCGGGTGGCGTCCACACCGGCGGCCACCGCCGAGCCCGCGACGAGACCGTGGGTAGCAACATCACCCCCACCAGCGACGAAGGCCGCCAGAAGTCCGAGATCGTGTTCGATCAGTGAGGGCGCGTCGGTCCACTCGCGGAGACCGGAGGCAAACGATGCGGTCGCGCGCACCCCCGAGTCGTGGTCGAGGGTGGCGAAATCGCTGGCGAACACCCGCCGCGCCGCGAGCGCGGAAGCCGTCTCGAGTAACCACCGTGAGGGAAGCCGTTCCCTCCCCGAGCGGAGATCGCCACGGGGATACGACAGCACTCGATGCCGGCCGCCGGCCGCCAGCGCGGCGAGAAACTCTCGGCGCTGTTCTTCGAGCGAAAGCGCACGGACCGGAAGTTCATGCTCTACCGCGAGCGCACGGTCGGTGTCGGAGAGCAGCGCATCTTCGCGGCGGGCCGCCGGACAGAGTCCTTCAGCGAGTCCGACGATGAACACGGCATCGAGGTCGAGCCCCAAGCCCGTGCCGATCGACGCGCACAGCACCCCACGCCCGAAGCGGCCGATGCGGCCGATCGGTACATCGAGTTCGGTATCGAGGGCGCGGGCGAAGGCTCCGAACGGAGACCCCGGTTCGATGGCATCGAGAGCAGCCAATCGACCAAGCGCGGCGATCACGGACGCGTATGCATCGTGCTCCTCGGTGGGCCACTGCTCACGCGTGTCCGGTGGGCCGAGGAGCGCGCCGAGCACCGCCTGCGCGACGGCGGCGCGCGGTCCCCAACCGTCGGTGGACTCGAGATCGTGCAGACGCGTCTGCACCTCCGCCACGAACCCAGCCAGTTCCGCCGCGGCAGACGCGTCGCGACGCAAGCCCGCGACGCCGCCCCCGCCGGCACGCTCGCGGGTCTCGGCGCGGTCGGCCATCTCCGCGGCGTAGTCCGCCAAGCGCGCCCGCCAATCGTCGCCGCCCACCACACCGGCACGCCGGGATATTTGATCCCAGTGATCAACGGGGACGGAGCGATCACCGTTCGTGCGCAGCGGCACGGCAGCCAGAAACGCGACGACCTCATCGCGGGCGAACTTCGAGTCGACCATCCGGACGAGCCGAGTGAGGGTGCGACCGGCGATGGTGTCGGCCAGGCGCCGAACCGCCGGTCCGTTGTAGGCGATTCCGGCGGCATCAAGTTGTGCGTGCATCGTGCGTGCGTAGGGCTCCACCGTGGGCATCAGGATCGCCATACGATCGAACGCCACCCCCGATGCTGCAATGGTGATGAGTTCGCGCAGCACCGCACGCACTTCCTCGTCGACATCGGACGCGCTGAGAATCCGAGTGCCGGTGGCAATCGTTGCGACCGATTCCCGGGTCTGCTCACCACCGATTCGTTCACACTGTGAGCGCACGGGCTCATCGGCGGCGGCATCGGCGGTGAGTCCGACGATCAACCGCGTACGCGCGGACCCACTCACCGCGACCAGAAGGTCGGTGAGCGCGGGAGCCAACGGTTGGACGAGGTGCACGATCACCGTTCCGAGCGCGAGCACCACCGCGTCACCGGCTCCGACGGCTGCGAGCGCGTGGCGCGCCAAGGTCTCTTCATCGGAAAAGCTCGCGAGGCAAGTACGAACCCGGTCGAAGAGATCCACCAGCGCTCGCGTACGCGGCGCACCGGCGCGGCGCAGGCGTTCCAATGTCTCGGGACGCGCCCGCGACAACTCCGAATACCGCAACGCCAGGGCCGTTTCGGTGGCGGCGTGGAAGGCGACCGGAGCGAAGAATCCCGCGTCGGCCCGCAGTTCGACGCGAATGGCAGCTACCAGTACCGGGTCGGTCAGTGGCGGTTGACCCGCCGCGGCCGACCGTGCTCCGCCCAAATGTTGGGCGAGGCCGAATGGAGTCACGAAGGCAACGTTGACCAGGCCCCGGCTCGCGCCCAAGACCCGGCGGACGGCCAGCCCGGCCGAGTTCGATGGCACCACCACGGTGACCGGCGCGAGTGGGTCGACGGCCTGGACCTCACGGATCAGCGAGTCGAGCGCGTTGGTTGCCGGCCGACCGTACGCCACCCCCTGCACCGATTCGATCACCGCGGCAGCGTACGCGCGGGGTACGACCAACCCTTTCGGCGCGCGTTCCAAGATTCCACACTTGGTGCCGGGTCATGGAGTACCAAGTAATATGCGAGCCATGAATCGAGTCTCGGAATACCTCGTGTCATCTTCCGGCCAAATGTCGCTCCCGGCCGCCGCTCGACATCGATGGAACCTGGATGACGGCGGACCCGTCGACGTCCTCGATCTCGGCTTCGGCGTACTCACGGTGCCGCGCGGTGAAAGCCGCGGGCTCCTCAGCGAGTTGCTGAGCCGAGAGGCACACGCTGCATTCGTCGCGAGCCTGGCCGAAGATCCTGACCTCGCCACCACGTGACGCGAGCGCTCCTCGACGACCACCTACTTCGGGACTACCTCTCCGGCGATGTGAGCGACGCGCTCACACGCGTGCTCGCGGCCCACGAGCCCGCCACCACCAACCTGTATTACCTGCGCTTGTGCCGGAGCCTCACCTCGGCGCGAGGAGGACAGCTCACGGGAAGCTGGCCCGCGACTCGGCGACAAGCACTCGCGCGGACGTTGCTCGCGGTGGCGCCCACGATCGAGATCGTTCCAATGCGCGCGCTCGCGTTCGCGATGGCGGAAATCGCCGACGCGCACCGCGTCTCCGCCCTCGGCGCCGAAGCGGTAGCGGCCGCGGTACATCTTGTTGCGCCCCTTTGCGTTTGGGACGGAGACGACGGACCCGAGATTCGCGGCGCAGCGATGGCACTCGGTGTCACCTACCTGACGACCGGGCGATAGGCCGTGGGATGCTCGCTCACGTCGTCGATGCTCATGACCGGCGATCCCCATCATCGGGTTCCGAGGAGCTGAGCCAAGCCACCGTCAACTGCGCCGTTGGTGTAGTGCCCGCGGCCGAGGTCGATGCGCCGACCGCCGCGATCATCGTGGAACCGGCCGCCGGCTTCCTCCACGAGGAGGAGGTTCGGCGCGTGATCCCAAATCTCACCCGGCGACGCGATCACCGCCTCGAGGCCACCCTCGGCCACCGAGAGAATGTCGTTCATATCGAACTCCTGCCAGACCGCGATCCTCTGCGCGTGATCAATGACGTCGGGTTCATCCGTCCAGGTGGATACGCGACTCTGCGCCGGTTCGGTGGTCGACGACACCCGCAATCGAGTCGGGGTGGTGCCGGTACCGAGCGCGCCGCGGAACGCTCCGCCACCGCGCGTCGCCCACCACTGCATCCCCAGCCGGGGTCGAGTCACCACGCCGACCACGATCTCGCCATCCACCTCCAGCGCAACGTGCACTCCCCAATGCGGGTGTTCCCGCACCAAGTTGAAGGTTCCGTCCACCGGGTCCAGAATCCATCGACGGCTTCCGCTGCCGTGCACTCCCGACTCCTCGCTCAAGATCGCGTCGTCCGGGCGGTCCGCGTGCAGCGCGGCGGTCAGCAGGTCGTCGACCGCATGATCCACGTTGGTCACGGGTGAGCCGTCCGGCTTGATGTGAACCTGCACGCCCCTAGCCTGCTCAGCCAGCGCCGCGGCACTCGCCCGATCTGCCAAAGCCCGCGCGAACTCAAGTTCTTCTGCGAGAGAGCGATCCTGATTCATGAGCCGGATCTTCGCACGCGCACGAACCGCCGTAACCTGAAACGCGATGACGACCTCGACCTACGTTCCCCTTCCCGACGCGCCGGAGTGGTTCCACCGCGCGCTCGCGGTGCCGTTCACCGACACCACCGTGGAGGTCGACGGTCCGATCCACTCACTCGCCTGGGGTGAGCCGAACACCCGCGGGCTCGTGTTCGTGCACGGCGGTGGCGCGCACGCGCACTGGTGGACCCACGTGGCTGCCACGTTCGCCGAAGAGTTCCGCGTGGTCGCGCTCGACCTCTCCGGCCACGGCGACAGCACGCACCGCGACGAGTACTCGCTTGAACAGTGGACCGACGAGGTGATTGCGGTCGCCGCCGCGGGCCGGATCAGTGGACCACCCGTGCTGATCGGTCACAGCATGGGCGGCTTCGTCACGATTGCCACCGCGGCTCGCCACGCCGAGCTCATCAGTGGCGTCATCGTGTGTGATTCGCCGGTGACCCAACCCGACCCGGAGATCGGCGCGTACCACTTGCGCGAGGCCTTCGGACACCCCCGCACCTACACGACCATCGACGAGGCCGTCGCCCGGTTTCGCACCGTACCCGGCCAGGCCCACTATCTCGATTACGTGATGGACCACGTGGCCCGGAACTCTCTCGCCCCGGTGGACGGCGGATTTCAGTGGAAGTTCGATCGGCGCATCTTCGAACAATTCGGCGCGGGGATGCGATCGATCGCGCTCCCCTATCTCGATGACATCACCTGCCGACTCGCGGTGTTGAAGTCTGAGTACGGGTTGGTCACCGACGACATCGGTGCTTCGATGTACGAACAGCTCGGGCGCGTGACCCCGATCATCGAAATACCCGAGGCCGGTCACCACGCAATGCTTGACGAACCGCTGATCCTGCTCACCGCAATCCGTACGCTGCTCGCCGACTGGGACCATTCCGAAGCGCACCGCCGAGCCTCCTAAATCGCAGGCGCCGCGACGGCCGGGGCAGCCCGACGCGACGGCTAAGTTTTCCGTCGTGAAACGACCAGCCTGGCTCCACGCAATCCGCGCCCGCCTCCCGGGCGCCAAACCCCCACTGAGCGGAGCCAATCAGGCTCCGGAGGTTGCATGGCAAGCCGCGATCGAGGGCGAGATTGGTTTTTGGCGGAACTGGATTGCCACCAAGGGTGAGCGGTTCCCTGGGAGCTTCGAGCGGTTTTTCAACACAGAGCTACCGCTCCATCCCGAGATCGCGGGGCTGCTCAACGCGCCCGCCGGCTCCACGGTCAAACTGCTCGACGTCGGCGCAGGACCGTTGACTTTTCTCGGCCGCCGACACCCTGAGTTGACGCTCGACATCACCGCGGTGGATGTGCTGGGTCGCCAATACGGCGAACTCCTCGACGCCGCCGGCCTTACCCCGCCGGTCCGCACCCAAGCGTGCGAGAGCGAAAAACTCTCAACCATGCTGCCCGTCGACAGTTTCGATCTGGTGGCCGCGCGCAACACTCTCGACCACTCCTACGACCCCATTCGAGCCATCAACGAAATGCTCAAGTGCGCGAAACCGGGTGCCCCGCTCGTGTTAGTCCACCACCCGAACGAGGCGGTGCGGGAGCAGTACCACGGGATGCACCAATGGAACTTCGAGGTCGTCGATGGTGCCTTCATGATTTGGCGACCAGGGACGCGCACCAACGTGGGCGACGAGTTCGCGCCGCGCGCCACGATCGAGCGCACGTGGGTCGAAGAGACATGGGAATACATCGTGATCCGTAAGGCGGCTGCGGAAGCCTTGGCCTAAGTGGATCCCTCCACTACCACCCGACCGGACACCGTGGCTTCTCACCCCCTCATCTCGGTCATCGTTCCCGCGTACAACGTTGCCCCATACGTGGGAGCCGCCATCAAATCTGCGTTGACCCAGACCTATCCGAACATTGAAGTCGTGGTGGTCAACGACGGCTCTACGGACGATACCGCCACGGTGCTCGCCGCCTACGAGTCGCAGATCGTGTTGGTGAGCCAAGAGAATCGGGGCGTCGTCGGTGCCCGCAACGCCGGGCTACGCGCCGCGAGCGGCACCTTCGTTGCGCTCCTCGATGCCGACGACATTTGGTTACCCCATCGCATGGAACGGCTCATGGAACCGTTCGAGGCCGGCGCCAATGTGGAGATCGTGACGAGCGACTCCTACCTCATGGAGGACTTCACTCCCACCGAGAAGCGCTCATATACCGATCGAAACCGTCGACCGTTTCCTGGTCCCGAGATCGACCAGATTGCCGAAATCGCCCGATTGAACTTTATCTTCATCGGCGTCTTGTTTCGCCGTGAACTCATCGAGCGGTGCGGGATCTTCGCCGAGGGCACCCGGCGCGGTGCGAGCTATGACGGCCATGCGGTGGGCGGGCGGGGAGCGAGTATCGAAGGCGCCGAGGACTATGAGTTGTGGACTCGCTTCCTCCTCTCAGGCGCCCGCGTCGGGTTTGTCGACGAACCGCTGGGGTATTACCGCGTCCGTTCCGGCAGCCTCAGCGACGCCAAGAAGGAACAGGGGCGCGCCCATCTCGCGGTGCTGGAACGCCATCTGCCCGAGCTGTGGCGCCAAGGAGCTCGAGGAAACACTCGGGACGTCTTTCTCATTGCCTCGAGCCTCGCGGCACGTGGTCAACGGCAAGCCGCAGCCACGTTCTTCTGGCACGCACTTCGAGCCGAAGTGCCACAAGGTTCGCGACTGCGCCAGGCCATCAGCTCAGTCCGTCGATTGGTTCGCCCGTCGGCCACATGGATCGAACAGTCGTAGCGAGAACGTGGAGCAGGAGCGCGTCCTTACGCGACGTGCGACAAGGCGCGTCCGGATCGGCGGGCGAGCCGATTTCCCACATGGCGCCCGGTCTTAGCCACGGCCCGCTTCACGGCCGACCGGACTGAGTACCAAGCTCGCCCCACCCGCGACCCGGCCCAGCTGTGATCAGGTTCATATCCAAGATCGATGAGCAGGTCGCCGGCGACAGCGTCGAACAACAGCCGGTCATTCGCCGACCACGAAGCCGCCCAACCTCCGACTGCGCCTTTCCCGAAGAAGCCTTCAGGTTCGCGGCGAGCACCAACACCCGACAAGTCGCCACCCACCGCAATCGGACTCGCGACATCGCCCTGTTTCATGCGTTCGAGCGAGAACTCTTCGAGCAACCGGCTGCAGTCCTCCAGGGTCGCCTCGATACCACAGCTCGCGAATGCACGCTGCAACGGCGTCGGATCGCCAGACCGCAGCGCTTCGTATCGGACTTCGACAAATCCGGGAGTGCCCTCGGCAGCTCGCGCGGCACGTACGAGCGTCGCCCACATGCGCGCCGCCCGCTTCAGCGATCCGGGTGCCCAGTAGCTTCCCCAGCCGCGTGACGCCGACTGCAGCGACGCCACCACGTCACGGCCGTCGCGTACGACATGAACGAACGTTGCGTCAGGCAGGTACTTGCGAATGAGCTCCACATGATCGCTGTGCGATGGACTCTTTTCTACGATCACGGACGCCGAAGGGTCGAGTTCCCGAATGGCCTCGAGCACACGGTGGACAAGCGTCGCCAGGAGCTCCGTGAACTGAGCATCCTCGAGCACCGCCGGAAGCCCCTTGGTTCTCCGAGCCACATGCTCGGATGAGGTGCGAGCCAGTTGGTCATCCCACCACGTCTGCAGCGGCGCGATAAAGGTGGAGAAGAGGTCGGTTTCTTGCGGCGTGACGACCGCCGGGCTCGAACCCAAAAGCGACTGAAGCCACGTGGTTCCGCTGCGCGGTGCGCCGATCAGAAAGACCACCTTCGGCAACGAACGCGGGTGGGACTCGGGCGTCATTGGCGCACGATATCAGTGCCCTCTGACCTTGATTTCCGCCACGCGCGCATCGAACGCGGCCACGCGTTCCGTGTCCTCGTAGTCCTCGTAGTCCTCGTAGTCCTCGTGCTCGGGCACCTTCGCCCGGCACGCGAGACTGAACGCATGGTCAACGTCGAGGTCAGCGAGGCGGCGTTCGCCGACAAGCCAGTGGTGACGCGACTGCTTGAGCTGTACATCCACGACCTGTCTGGGTACCTGGCATTGGACGTCGATGAGCACGGATCGTTCGGATACCGGTACCTCGACCACTACTGGACCGAGCCGCAGCGTTCGCCATTTCTGATCCGTGTCGACGGCAAGCTCGCGGGGTTCGCGCTCGTGCGCTCGGGCACCCCGCACGACATGGCGGAGTTCTTCGTCATGCGCCATTACCGCCACGACGGCATCGCTGCGCGTGCAGCCCGCGACATCTTTGCGAGGTTCCCCGGCGAGTGGCAGGTCCGACAGATCATCGCCAACACCCACGCGACCGCGTTCTGGCGAACGGCGATTCCGGTCCCCTTCCGTGACGAGACCTTCGACGATCACCCCGTGCAACGGTTCGTGATCGAGCCCATATGATCACGACGTTCTCGTTGCCTCTCCGGAAAGTACGTGCCTCATGGGTTGGGATTTCTCCACCGAACCAGCGTTTCAGAAGAAGCTCGACTGGGTCGACGAGTTCTGTCGAGAAGAAGTTGAGCCGCTCGACCTGATCTTCCCGTATGCCGTGCGGTCGAAGGACCCGAAGATCAAGGCCCTCGTCAAACCGTTACAGGACGAGGTCAAGGCCCAGGGACTGTGGGCGATCTTCCTCGACGAGGAGTTGGGCGGACCCGGATTCGGCCAACTCAAACTGGGACTCCTCAACGAGATCCTCGGTCGCTACGGCTCCGCGCCCCAGATCTTCGGGTCGGCCGCGCCGGATACGGGGAATATGGAGATGCTGGCGGCGTACGGCACCGAAGAGCAGAAGCAGCGCTGGCTGGTGCCGATGCTGAACCAAGAGATCTGGTCGGCGTATTCGATGACCGAGCCCCAGGGCGGTTCCGATCCGAATCTGTTTCGGACGCACGCGCTGCGCGATGGCGACGAGTGGGTGATCAATGGCGAGAAGTGGTTCACCAGCGCCGGGCGGGTCGCCGACATTCTCTTCGTGATGTGCACGAACGGGATGTTCGTGGTGCCTCGGGATACGCCGGGTGTGGAGATCATGCCGGAGCCGCGATCACACAATCACATCATCTATCGCGACGTTCGCGTGCCGGCTGATCACTTACTCGGGCCCGAAGACGGCGCCAAGGTGCTCGCGCAACGTCGCCTCGGCGGCGGTCGCATCCACCATGCGATGCGTACGATCTCCCAGTGCAAACTCGCCTTCGACATGATGTGCGAGCGCGCGCTCAGCCGCGAGTCGCACGGCAAGATCATCGGCGACCACCAGATGGTGCAGGAGAAGATCGCCGACTCGTACGCCTCCATCCGGATGCTGCGACTCTTCGTCCTCGAAACGGCATGGAAGATCGACAACACGAGCACCCAGGAGGCTCGCACCGATATCGCGGCCGTGAAGTACACGATGGCCAAGGTGCTCCGCGAAGTGTCGTTTAACGCTCTCCACATCCTGGGTTCGCTCGGCACGACCAATCTCACGCCGATCCAGGCCATGTACGCGACTGCTCCCACGATGGGCATCGCCGACGGAGTGGACGAGGTCCACAAGGCCACCGTCGCCCGCAACGTGCTGAAGGGATACCGACCGCATGAGGGGTACTGGCCCACGGAATACATCCCGGCCAAACGGGCCGCGGCGCGCGAAAAATTCGAGCCGAAGTTCGCCGCGGACCCGCAACTCCGCGAACTGGCCGACGGCTACGCGAAGTACATCGCCGCCCGCACCTAATCCAACGGTTTCTGGACCTACCCCATCGCTGGCATCCCCGCGGCGGCCGCGCCCGTCTGTGGTGTAGGCGTAACCGTAAAGCAGCCAATCACGTGTGGCCAAGCCGAGGTGGCGTAGTACCGGTAGGTGCCATCGGGTCCGATCCGGCCATTGCACTCGTCAAGCTTGGTTGGGTCGTCGTTCACAACGTAGCTGTAGGCGTCCCAGGCATTCGTTGTTGGGTCGCCCGTTTGCACGTAGCTCGATTGGAAACTTCGATCTCCTACCGTTCTACCCATGCCTGATCCGATCATCCGAGTCAACGACGTGGCGTTCCCCCGCTTCCGTGCGCCCGAACTCGATGAGATGGAGACCTTCCTTCACTCGTTCGGGATGCACACCGCCTCGCGCACCGACGCCGCGCTGTACATGCGCGGCACCGATGCGGATCACCACGTCCATGTGACCCATCTCGGCGAGCCCGCGTTCCTCGGCCTGGCGTTCGAGGCGACCCGTGCCGATCTCCACCAGCTCGCCGCGATCTCCGGAACTTTGGTCGAGCACCTCGACGAACCCGGCGGCGGATGGGTCGTGCACCTCACCGACCCGGACGGTCGCGTCGTGGACGTTGTCGCCGACATCGAAGCTGCCGAGCCGATCGCGGTTCGGCGCCACGCGCCGCTGAACGTCGGGAACGATCGGGTGAGAATCGGTGAGCTCCAGCGCGTTCCGACGGGTGCGTCGCAGGTGAAGCGGTTCGGCCACGCCGCATTGAAGACACCTTCTCTCGCCACGCTCGCCGGCTGGTATTCCGACACCCTCGGGCTACTCGCGTCCGACGACATCTACCTCAGCACCCCCGAAGAGCCAATCGGCCGCTTCATGCGCTGCGATCGCGGCGACCAACCCGCCGATCACCACACATTGTTGATCGTCGAAACCGGTGAGGTTCGGCTTGGCCATTGCGCGTGGGAGGTCGCCGACTTCGACGATCTCATGGCGGGTCACGATCATCTGTTGGCCGAATCGCGCCGCCACTATTGGGGGATCGGCCGTCACGTTCTGGGTGGGCAGGTCTTCGACTATTGGAAAGACCCGCTCGGTTTCACGGTCGAGCATTGGACCGACTCCGACCTCCTGACTGCCGATATCCCGGGTGGCAGCTACGGGCTGTTGGATCCGATCAACCAATGGGGACCGCCACCCCCGGCGGACCTGGACTTCTGATGGATCTCGGTATCGCCGGACGGCACGCGATTGTGGCCGCATCAAGCGCCGGCCTTGGATTCGCCTGCGCAGAGTCACTGCCACGCGAAGGCGTGCACGTTGTGATCAATGGGCGTATCTGCAACGCCTCGACGCCGCCGCCGCCAGGTTGCGCGCCGGGTCGACGGTGACCGTGCACACTGTCCTCGGCGACATTGCGGAGCCGGAGACACGTGTCGCGCTGATGGCCGCATGCCCGGAACCCGACATCCTCGTCACCAACAACGGCGGCCCACCACCTGGCCAGTTCCAACAGTGGGGCCGCGACGAATGGATCGCCGCCATCGACGCCAACATGCTCGCACCGTTGCTGCTCATTCGCGACGTGATCGATGGCATGGCTGCACGCCGGTTCGGTCGCATCGTCAATATCACCTCGGCCATGGTCACGGCACCCCATGCGGCGATGGGGTTGTCATCGGCCGCGCGCACCGGACTCACTTCCGCCGTGAAGGGACTGTCGCGCGAGGTTGCGGCCGCGAACGTCACGATCAACAACCTGCTGCCGGAACGCATCGACACAGGGCGCCAGCGTCAGATGGCCGAGCTTGCCGTCGCGATCAAAGGGATCACTCTCGAGGACGCCTACGCAGAGATCGCGGCCACGATCGCCGCGGGTCGGCTCGGCCGGCCCGAGGAAGTTGGCGACGCGTGCGCGTATCTCTGTAGCGCTCAGGCCGGATACATCTCGGGCCAGAACCTCCACCTCGATGGCGCTTCCTACCCGGGCGTCTTCTGATGCAACACCTTGACGTCGATGTCTTGATCGTTGGGGCGGGGCCCACGGGGTTGACGGCCGCACTGTTGCTCGAACGGCTGGGTTGTTCCGTGATAATCGTGGACCGTCGCGAAGGGCCTCAGCGGGCGCCCGCCGCGCACGCGATCAACGCGCGCACCTTCGAGATCTGGCGCCAGATCGGCCTCGACGTGGACGACATCCGCTCGCACGCGCAGAACCCGGCCGACGCCGGAACCGTGCACTGGGTGACGAAGCTCGGCGGCGAGGTCATCGGCAGCCTGCCGTATGAACGCCAAGGCGACGAGCAGCTGGCGGTTACCCCTACCCCACTGCGCAATCTCTCCCAACATCATCTCGAGCCGTTACTCGTCGCCGAGCTCGTCGCCGCGGGGACACCCGTGCGCTACGACCATCGTTGGGAGTCCGCGACCGCCGACGAAGCGGGCGTGGCCTCCACGATCACCGGACCGAATGGCCCGATCGCGGTCTCGAGCCGCTGGTTGCTCGCGTGCGACGGCGCGTCGAGTCCCGTCCGCCGCATGCTCGGCATCGAGCCCGAGGGACCGCACCGCATCCAGAGTTTCGTGATGGTGCACCTCGCGGCGAACCTGCGTGACCTCGTCGGCGAAGCGCCCGGCGTGTTGTTCTGGATCTGTGATCCGGCGTCGGGCGGCGCGTTCGTCGCGCACGACGCCGACCGGGAATGGGTCTACCTGTATGCCTACGACCCCGACGTCGAAGACGCGGCGTCGTACACGCCGCAACGTTGCGAGCAGCTCGTCCGGGCTGCGCTTTCGAACCCGGATGTGGACTTCGAGATCGTGACCGTCGCGACCTGGACGATGACCGCGCAGGTCGCGCCGCGTTTTCGTGATGGCCGTATCTTCTTGGTGGGCGATGCTGCGCACCGGTTTCCACCGACGGGCGGACTCGGGCTCAATACCGGCGTGCAGGACGCACACAATCTTGGGTGGAAACTGGCCGCGGTCGAGAACGGCCAGGCCGGTACCGATCTCCTCGACTCGTACGAGCGGGAGCGGCGCCCGGTCGCGCAGCGCAACGCCGAGGTAAGTCTCGACAACGCGCTGAAGCTCATCGAGGTGCCGATCGCGCTCGGCGCCGACCCCGACACCGAAGACCCCGACGACGAGGACGACGTCGCGCTCGCTGACGAGCTCGACCCGGTTCGCACCTACAGTCCATCGAGCCGTCCCGGCGGGCGGCTTCCCAACGGTTGGATCCGACGCGGCGAAGCGACCTGCTCGACGCTGGATCTGATCCCGTTGGATCGGTCCGTGCTCATTGCCGGGCCAACCGGTGAAAGCCCGGAGGCCGACCTACGGGTCGGCATCGACTTCGAGGATCCCGACGGTTGGTGGTCGGGCATCCTCGGGATACCCGACGCGGGTGCGCTGTTGGTTCGCCCGGATCAGCACATCGCGGCTCGATGGATGATGATGCCCACCGAAGGTCAGACCTCACGCTCAGCGTGAGCGATACCACCACAAAATCGAAGGAAGGTAACGATGTTCCGACTCGTCACGGTCAACGATCGCGCCGCACTCGAACACCGCAGCGAGTGGTACGACCTCGCCGGACTGTCCGGCGACCCCGGCCTCGCCGATCCGCTCGCCGCCATCGCCCGCCACCGCGCGTTGCACGCGCTTCAGGAACGCTGCGAGTCCGCAACCGCGAACGGCCTCATCGCCGATGCGGCGCTCGGCGCGCCGGTGCCCCGGCCCCGCCAGGTGTTCGGCATCGGACTGAACTACCGAGATCACGCCAACGAATCCGGCGCCCAGTTGCCACCGGCACCGCTCACCTTCACGAAGTTCCCGAGCTGCATTGCCGGCCCGACCGCGGATGTTCCCTTGTCGGGAGAGATGGTCGACTGGGAGGTCGAGATCGTCGCGGTGATCGGTGACGAAACGAGCCGTATTGGAGTGGCCGACGCGTGGAACGTGGTCGCGGGGCTCACGCTCGGACAAGACATCTCCGATCGGGCGGTGCAGATGACCGGCATGCCTCCGCAGTTCTGTCTCGGCAAGAGCTTCGCTAACTACGGGCCGATCGGGCCCGCGCTCGTCTCCATCGACACATTCGGCGATCCCGACGACATCGCGCTCTGGTGCGATGTCGCCGGCGAACGCATGCAGTCAGCCCGGTCGACCGAGCTGATCTTCTCGATTCCCACCATCGTGGCGTATCTCTCGTCGATCTGCCCGCTCTACCCGGGCGACCTGATCTTCAGCGGCACCCCGTCGGGGGTCGGCATGGCCAGTGGCCGCTTCCTGGCCCCCGGCGAGATCATCGTCTCGGGAGCCGACGTCATCGGCGAACTGCGCAACCTCTGCATCGCGGGAGTGAGTCCTCTGACGGTCTGATGACGCGCGCTCCATCGGAGAGGAAGACAACAGGGGGACCTCCCGGTTCGGCGCGTCGAGATTGACATGGACTAAGACTCCTCGGGCCGCGCAAGACGCAAACGCCGAGGGACCGCCATGACCCAACTCCTGAGCAAGATTGCCGAGCAGCACCCCGACACTCCGGCGCTCGTCGATGAGCGCGGCGCCACGAGCTGGTCAGAGTTCGACGAGCGGGCCAATCGCTTCATCAGCGCCCTTCGGGCTCGCGGCCTCGGGCCCGGATCCACCGTGGCCCTGATGAGCGGCAACCGCCGTGAGGCATTCGAGATCACGCTGGCCGCCGCGCATGCCGCGTGGGTGATCGTGCCGGTCAACTGGCACTGGGTCGAGGACGAACTGGTCTACGTGGTGGAGGACGCGGGTGCAGACGCACTCGTGGTCGAGGACCAGTTCTTCGCGGTCGGACGAGCCGCGGCCGATCGGCTCGGCGCCGCGTGTCCGGTACGCATCGTCATCGGCGATGTCTCGGCTGTAACCGCTGATGACACAACCGAGGCCACTCCCTTCGAGGCCTACGAGTCCGTCCTGGCGTCGGGCTCACCGACCGAGCCACCCGGCCAGGCCATGGGTGGGCCGATGTTCTACACATCGGGCACCACCGGATTTCCCAAGGGTGTGCGCTCGTCGCTCACGGCGGTGGGCGCCGACGTCGGCATGCTCGAACTCATCGGAGCCGGGTTCTCCGACATGCTCGGCTTGCCGAGCGGCGGGGTCACACTGCTCGAAGGCCCGATGTACCACTCGGCGCAATGGGTGTTCTCGATATTCCCCCTCGTGGGCCGCGGGTCGACCGTGGTGATGCGCCACCAGTTCGACCCCGCCGAGACGCTCGAGCTCATCGATCGTCACGAAGTCACCAACGTGCACCTCGTACCCACTCAGCTCTTGCGCATGCTGAAGTTGCCCGAGCCGATCCGCGCCGGTTTCGACGGTTCGTCACTCGTGGTCGCGCACCACGGTGCGGCCCCGTGCCCTCCGGCGGTCAAGCGCTCGATGCTCGAATGGTGGGGGCCGAAAGTCACCGAGTACTACGGCGGTACCGAGGGCGGATTCCTCACCATGATCTCGGGCGCCGAGTGGCTCGAACGCCCTGGCTCGATCGGCCAGGCGCTGGCCACCATCGATCTTCGGGTGCTCGACGATGACAGCCACGAGTGCGCCGCGAACACGTCGGGACAGATCTATTTCAAGAGCCTGATGGGCAACGACTTCGAGTATCACAACGCACCGGAGCAGACCGCCGCGGCCCACTCGAGCGATGGCTACGGCACGCTCGGCGACATTGGCTACGTCGATGACGATGGATTCGTGTTCCTGTCCGATCGCAAGATCGACATGATCATCAGCGGCGGGGTCAACATCTACCCCGCGGAGATCGAGGGCGTGCTGGTCACCCACCCGGCCGTCGCCGACGCCGCGGTGTTCGGGGTCCCCGACGACGAGTTCGGCGAACAAGTGAAGGCCGTCGTCGAGTTGGTCGAGGGCATCGATCCCGGCGACGATCGAGCGCGTGCTCTCATCGAGCATGTTCGTGAGCACCTCGCTGGTTACAAAGCACCTCGGACCGTCGAGTTCAGTACCCAGCTGCCCCGCACCCCGACCGGCAAGCTGCTCAAGCGCCAACTCCGCGACCCCTACTGGGAAGGCTCCGGCCGCACCATCTGACCGGTCCCGTCTACCGCGGTCTCACACCATCAGCGGCTCATACGTGACGAGTAGTCCCACGACGACACGACGAGAGTGTCGATCCGGATGGCTACCTCGTCGGCCACCCGCGATTGCAGCCACGACGCGAGCGGCGATTCCGGATCGACGAGATAGCGGCTGATGAGCCGCTCGAGCAGCCCAGCCGCGAGCCCGGCATCCAGTGACGCAACGCCCCTCCCTCGCACCCCTCGGTAGGGCGGATCGTCGCCGGCGATCTCGAAGCCACATCGAGGGTCACTCCGAAGACGCGTGGCGACGACCGAATCTTGTTGGGTGCAGCACCACAACGCAGATCCGTCGAAGAGAAACCACAGGGACTGCACCATCGGCCCCACCGACCCGTGGGTCGCGAGCCGCATAGGGATCACGGTCGAATCGAGGAATCCCCGGATGTCGACGAAGTCCCAGGGACCCGAGCGGATTTCGACGGCCGGTGAGTGCTGCATCCGTTCAGCTTCGCAGAACCAACATCAGGGGACTCTCCAACCACTCTCGCCGTGCATCAGCGTGTCGGCCTCGGCGGGGCCCCAGCAACCTGCTGGATAGGTGGCGAGCGGCAGCGCGTTGTCGGCGAATGCTTCGAGGAGTGGTGTCACGATCCTCCAGGAGTGCTCAACTTCGTCCGATCGGATGAACAGCGTTGAATCGCCGAGGAGCGCGTCGAGGAGCACCCGTTCGTAAGGCTCGGGCGATTGCTCCGCGAACGAATCGACGTAGGAGAAGTCGAGCTTCACCGTCCGTACCCGAAACGGCGAGCCCGGGACTTTCGCGCCGAACGCGACCTCGATGCCCTCGTCGGGCTGGATCCGCAGCACGGTCGCGTTCGGCTCGATCGATCCGACCGCGCTGGCAGGGAGCGGTAAGAACGGCACCTGCTTGTAACGAACTGCGACCTCGGTCACGCGACGGGCCAGCCGCTTGCCCGTGCGGATGAAGAACGGCACGCCCGCCCATCGCCAGTTGTCGATCTCGAGCCGCAGCGCCACGAACGTCTCCGTCATGCTCTCGGGCGCGACGCCATCCTCGTCGCGATACGCGCACACGTCATGGCCGTCGATGGCACCGCCGACATACTGCCCGCGAACCACCGGTCCCGCGGCTCCGAGCGGTTCGAGCGGACGGACCGAGCGCAGCAACTTCACCTTCTCGTCACGAATCGCGTCGGCCTCGAAGCTCACCGGGGCCTCCATCGCGGTGAGTGCCAAGACCTGTAACAGGTGGTTCTGCACGATGTCGCGCAGCGCGCCGGCCTGCTCGAAGAACGCGCCGCGATGTTCGACACCGAGAGATTCTGCGACGGTGATCTCCACGTGATCGACATAGCGACGATTCCACAACGGTTCGAAGATCGCGTTCGCAAACCGCATGGCCAGGATGTTCTGCACGGTCTCCTTGGCCAGGTAGTGGTCGATCCGGAAGATCTGGTGCTCATGAAACACCGCATGCAGCGAGACGTCCAGCGCCTCGGCGCTGCTCCGATCGTGTCCGAAGGGCTTCTCGATGACGATGCGCCGGAACGTGCCACTCGGCTCGACGGCGAGGCCCGCGGCGCCGAGACCGGCCGCAACCTTCCCGAACAGGGACGGAACCGTCGAGAGATAATACAGCCGGTTCCCGGCGGTGCCGAGCGCGGAGTCACACGTCTCGAGCACCACCGCGAGCGCGCCGAACGTGCCGGGGTCACCGAACGAGCCTGCGATGTAGCGAAACGTGACGCCGCGTTCGGCCAGCCCCGGCATCCGAGCCGCGAACTCGTCGTCACTCATCGGTGTCCGCGCGACACCCACCACCACCAAACGTCGCGGAAGCTGACCTCGAGACGCGAGTGCGGCCAGCGCGGGGTAGAGCTTGCGTTGCGCCAGATCGCCGGTAGCTCCCAAGACCACGAGCGCACACGAGACGGCGACGCTCTCCGCGTCCTCGGGCAGGTTCATCGGGTCAGGCTCAGGACCGCATCGGCAGCAGCCAGCCCCGACCGGAAGGCCCCTTCGATCCGGGGACCGCCGAATGCATCACCGGCGAATACCAAGCACCCGTCGGCCTTCACCAAGCACGGCTCGGGCTGCAGTTCGACCGGGGTTGCATACCGCCAGCGGTGCAGCTGCACATCGGTGATCTGCGCAGGCTTGATCCAAGCCGCCGCCGCCTGCACGAGATCCCTCGTCAGGAACTCGTCCTTCTCTTCCCAACGGGAAACCGCGACGTCGGCGCGAGTGTGCAGCGTGACCGCCGGCACCGTGGAAACGCGCTTCGCTACGTTGTCGCCGACCCACGACCACGTGGGGTCATCGGAGAGCTGGGCTCCTCCGGGGATGGGAACCGATGGACGGCCGTCGAGGGCCACGAGCAACGAAATCATCGGCTCATAGGCCAGATCCGGAATCATCGCCTCGCCCGCGACCAAGGCCGCCGACTGCGGGGCCGGTGGCGTCAACACGATCACGTCTGCATCGATGAGCCCGGCCGCACCGCGTTCTGTGGCCGGCCACGTCACCGACCAGTGATATCCGGCGCTTCGGACCGCGTCGACGTGCACCGATGAACGGACGTCCAAACCTGCACTCATACGAGAAGCCAGCGCCGCCATACCGTTGGCGACAGCAAAGCGCGGATGCCCGTCCTCGGAGGAGAACCCACGGCACCACTCGTGCACCGCGCCTTCGGCGAGCCATCCATCGACGACCGTTGAGAAAGACTCGCTGCGGACGGTGAAGAACTGCGCGCCGTGGTCGGCCAAGGCTCCACCACTCATGTGCCTGGTCGCCATGCGCCCGCCCGGACGCCGACCTTTGTCCAGCACCGTCACGTCATGTCCCGAGGCAGCGATCAACCTGGCGGCGGTAAGCCCCGCCATCCCTGCCCCGATCACCACCACCCGCATCGACGGAATCTACTGGCGATCAGTGGAGCGCGGAGAAAGTGGTGATGGCTCAGTTTGGCGACGCGCTTTTCCCGGCTGCCCGGGCTCAACCCGGTTCGCACACCGCGTGGCGCGCGATCCCGTCGATGAGTCCTGGGAACACCAGCCGGTGAAACGGTGCGACTGCGTACCAGTAGGCGCGGCCGAAGAGTCCGCGTGGGCGGTAGCGGGCGGTCTGCACGAGCAACGTTCCGCCGGAGACCGGCTCGACCGTCCATTGCAGCCATGCCTTTCCGGGGAGCCGCATCTCGGCAATCAGCACGAGCAGCCGATCTGGTTCGAGGTCCTCGACCCGCCAAAAGTCCACGGGCTCACCGACCGCAAGGTGGTCGGGGTGGCGACGGCCGCGTCGGAGGCCGGGTCCGCCCGCGATCTGGTCCACCAGACCGCGCGCCTTCCAGAGAAGCTCACCCCGATACCAGCCCTGTTCACCGCCGACGCGGCAGACTGCCTGCCAGGTGCGATGAGGATCGGCGGCCACCACCGCGATACGAACGTCGGTGAACTCGGTACCGCCCGTCCAGCTCGGGTCGGTTACCGTCGATTGCCAGACGGGCGAGGAAGCATCATCGAACTTCGTCGGGACGTCGCCCACCGCGGTCCGGCCGATCGCGTGGTGGATCGCCTCGGCGAGGGGAACACGTTCGAAGGGGAAGAGCGTCTCGGCGCGGTGGTCGGTGACGGTCACCGTATTGATGAGCGAGTCAACCAATGGGCGGGCGATTTGCGCGGGCACCGGTGTGACGAGCCCGACCCATAGCGACGACAGACGCGGGGTGAGCACCGGAATGGGGATGAGCCGCCGTTTCTTGAGTCCAGCTTCCCGCGCGTAAATCGCCATCATCTCCGCATACGAGACGACATCGGGGCCCCCGATCTCGAGAACGCCCGCGAGAGCACCAGGAGCTTCGATCACTGCGACGAGATAGCCGAGCACGTCGCGAATGGATATCGGCTGGCAGCGCGTATCGACCCATTTCGGGGTGACCATGACGGGGAGGACCTCAGTGAGATAGCGCAGCATCTCGAAGCTCGCGGACCCCGCGCCGATGACGACGGCGGCACGAAGCTCGACCACTTCGATCGGACCCGCCGCCAAGACGGTGCCGACGTCATGACGGCTGCGCAGGTGCACGCTGAGTTCGCTGTTATCGTCCCCGAGCCCGCCGAGGTACACGATCCGACGAACGCCGGCAGCTTCTGCGGATCGTCGAAAGTTCTCCGCGATGGCGCGTTCACGGGCGACCCAGTCCTTGCCTTCTCCGATGCTGTGCACAAGAAACACCGCGACATCAATCTCGGCCATCGCCTCGCTGAGATCCTCGGCGATATCGGCCTGCACGACATCGACCTGCCCACACCACGGTGCCGGGTCGAGCTTGCGCGGGTTGCGCACGACGCACCTGACGCGGTGCCCACGATCGAGGAGCGCGGGCACAAGGCGTCCACCCACGTAGCCCGACGCGCCCGTGACGAGCACTCGCGTCGGCGTTGATGGGACGACGGAACCGGTAACTCGGATGGTGTTGTCATCGGAACTCAAGGGTCTCATCCGTTCTGTCACCGGATCGGTCGGCGACGTTGATCACGAAAGGTCAAACAGCGGATGACGCCAACGGAAGGCGACGCACCCATCGAGTGTCGCCGGGACTCCTTCGACCACGCTGGGATAGCGAGGGTCGAGACCCAGCTCGGACCACAGGGTCCGAGACGTGACCGACAACGAGAGGTTCCACCCTCTGACCGTGTCCGCGGACACCATGGTCGGACCGAGCCGACTCAGCAGCGATCCGCCCACCGCCGCCGCTCCCGTGGCCAGGTGACGAGAAACTCGCATCACGCGGACATCCGGTGCAAAGGCTCCGAGGACTTCGAAAAAGTCATTCCAGGTGACGATCTCATCGTCGGCGACGGGTGCGGTGCCTGACCAACGCTGGATCGCCGCGGCGATCAGCACCCTCGCCGCATCCTCCACATGCAACTGGGCAAAGGGGTTGTCCCCGGGGCCAGGGAACAGCACCTTCCGGTGGCGCACCAGACCGAAGAGGAGGCTCTGCGGTCCGTACACGTGCGGGAGCCGAACGCTCGCGACCGTTGGCCCACCCGCGTCCGCGATGCGTGAGAGCGCCGCTTCGGCGAAGAGCTTGGCCTGCCCATAGGCGATCGTCGGTCTCGCGACGGTGTCGTCGTCCACTGCCGTCGATCCGTCATAGACAAACATGCTGGACCCGTAGACGATGTGTTCGACGCCGGCATCCGCGGCCGCATGGGCGAGTTGCGTAGTCCCCTCGACGATGGTGGGGTATAGACGCGTGTACGGCTCGAAGGTCGCGCGAGCCCCCAGGTGAATCACGACATCCACATCCTTGACGGCGCGTTCCAGCGACGGGACCGAGAGGAGATCGCCGAAGACCGGTTCGACACTCAGGCCGGCCAGCAGCGGCGAACGCGACGGGCGACGAACCAGCGCCCGAGTCTTGTGGCCGGCCGTTGCGAGCTGCCGCGCGACTTCGCTCCCGATGAAACCCGTCGCGCCGGTCAGAAGCACCCTCAACTGCGAACCTCTCCGACAACCACCGGTCAGACCAGGAGGCCGCAGAGCATCCAGGCCGTCTTCTCGTGGATCTGGAGTCGTTGGGTAAGGAGGTCGGCGGTGGGTTCGTCGTGGGCTTTCTCGACGACCGGGAAGACGGAGCGCGCGGTGCACGCGACGGTCTCCTGGCCGACCACCGAGCGGCTGACCATTTCGTCCTCGTCGATGCCGATGTCGATGGTCAGATCGGCCATTGTTCTCAGCTCCTTAGGTTGGCCCTTCGACTGTATCCAGCATCGCTGGTTGACCTGGCATTCCCGATCCGACGAAGCAGTTACGTTGACGGAATGGATTCTCGTGACGCAGCGTGGCGGGGTAGAGACTGATGGAGACAGTGTGGGTGTTCGGCGATCAGCTGAACCGCTGCATTGGTGCCCTCGCCGATGCCTCGCCGTCGACCCATCGGGTGCTACTCGTCGAGTCTCGTGCGAAACTCGGTGACCGGCGGTGGCACGTGCAGCGCGCCCACTTCTTGCTGGTGTCGATGCGCCGTTTCACAGATGCGCTGCGCACTGAGGGATTCGTTGTCGACTACCGCGTCGCCCAGACGTTCTCCGAAGGCTTGCGCGCTCACGTCGAGCAGTTCTCACCGACTCGCGTGGTTGCGACCGAACCGAACAGTTACGCCGCTCGCGAGCTCATCGAGCGCCTCGGCGTTGGCACGATGCGATCTAATCAGTTCCTGACTCATCACTCCGACTTCGCGGAGTGGGCGGACACACGGAAGGCCCTCCGCCTCGAAGACTTCTATCGCCGCCAGCGCACCGGACTCGAGTACCTCATGGATGGCGATGAACCGGCCGGAGGGAGGTGGAACTACGACGCGGAGAACCGCAAGCCGCCTCCACGAGATGGCGCCCAACCCTGGCCGACACCACCCTACGAAGAACTCGACGACCTCGATCGAGCCACGCTCGCCGATCTACCGAGCACCTGCTGGGGCGACCAACCGAATGGCACATGGGCGACATCTCGCGCCGGCGCGCAGCGTCGGCTGACCCACTTCGTGACCAACGTTCTCCCGATGTTCGGCCCCCATGAAGACGCGATGCTCTCGGACAACTGGCATCTGGCCCACTCGATGCTGTCGCCCTACCTGAACAACGGACTTCTCCTGCCCGATGAGGTCTGTGATGCCGTCGAGATCGCGTATCGCGAAGGTCGGGTGCCGATCGCCTCGGCTGAAGGCTTCATCCGTCAGGTGATCGGGTGGCGTGAATACGTGTGGGGGCTCTACTGGTATTGGGGGCCTGAGTACCGCAACGAGAACGTGCTCGAGGCGAACCGCGATCTCCCCCGAGCATTGACGACCGCCGATGCCACCCGGATGCGCTGCGTCGCTTCCTGTGTAGGAGATATTGAGCAGCGCGGCTGGGCTCATCACATCCAACGGCTCATGGTGCTCGGGAATCTCGCGCTCCTCGCCGGCGTCTCACCGCGCCAGATGACGGACTGGATGTGGGAGAGCTTCGTCGACGGCGCGGAATGGGTGATGGTGCCGAATGTGGTGGGCATGTCGCTCTATGCCGATGGCGGCCGGATGTCGACCAAGCCGTACGCCGCCGGCGGCGCCTACATCGACCGAATGAGCGACTACTGCAAAGGCTGCAACTACGACCGCAAGGCGCGCGTCGGTGACACCGCGTGCCCGTTCACCACCCTCTACTGGGATTTCCTACTCCGGCATTCGGATCGCTTCGCCCGTAACCCACGGATGGTCGTCCAGGTGCGCGCCGCACAGAAGCTCAGCGACGGAGAAGCCGTCCGGAACCGGGCCGTCGATGTCCTGCGAATGCTCGATGCCGGGACCCTCTGACGAATCTCCGCCCACGGAAATAGAACGCGTTCTTTTTTGTTGTCAGCACCGTGAATGAAGTTCGACTCCCCGACGTCGCGCCGCTCGACTCAACCTGCCCGCATCCGATCGCCAGACCTTTCATGCGCCAGCGGTGGGCCGACGTGGCGTTCGCGCACTGGCCGGTGCCGCCCGAGATGGTCGCCCGGGTGTTGCCGCGTGGGCTCGTGCCGGATTGTCACGCCGGATCTGCGTGGGTGTCGCTGGTCACGTTCCAGATGCGATCACTGCGCATCACCCACCTGCCTCCGATTCCGACGACGCGCGACTTTGCCGAGGTGAACGTCCGCACCTACGTGGTCGGGCCCGACGGACCCGGCGTCTGGTTCTGCTCGCTCGACGCCCCCTCGTTCCTCCCCGTCCTGGTGGCGCGTGCGCTGTACGGCCTGCCGTACTGCGTGGCCGACATTCGGCGCGACCAGGTGCAGGCCGAGGGCGCGTGGCGGATCGCGCGCCGATGGCCTGATCATGCGACAGGGAGCCTCGCCGTCGAACACCTCGACACCGTCGCCGACGATGATCTCTCCGTCTTCCTGACCGCACGCTGGCGCCTTTACGCGGGTACTCGGGTCACTCGCGTCGCCCACATCGACCACGAACCCTGGCCGCTTCACCAAGGACGCGTCCTCGACTGTGACACCGGCCTGGTGCGAGCGGCCGGTTTCGCGGTCGATCAACCTCCGGTCGCGCATTGGGCGTCAGGCGTTTCGGTCCGAGCCGCCGCGCCGAAGCGGATCCAGCGCCTGTGTCGCGTGGCCGAGCCGGCCGATTCGATGGCATCGTGAACGCGGCGGGGATCGTCCCGTTCGGTTCTTTCATCGAGACCGACGACGTGTTCACCGAACCCGTCAAAACGA
>JBKJIQ010000045.1:0-93604 GCA_046598395.1 Acidimicrobiia bacterium | reverse complement strand
AACTCGTCGGAACCCGCCGTCTCGAACATCTATTCGCATACTGACAGAAGGGTGAGACCACACCCAAAACCCATGATTTACGGGCTATTCCGTCAAGCTCCGCGGAAGGCGCGGCCGCGATTAGCCCTCGACTTTGGCCTTCAGCGGCACCAGGGCCTGCTGGTAGAGACCACCCATCATGGGCGCCATCTCATCGGGCGTGGCAGTGACGTCCCAGGTCACGCGGGAGCCCTCGCCGTCGGCATGGACGGTGATCGTGGCCTCGTGTGACTCCACCGGAGCGCCCTCGACGATGGAGTAGGTGAGCGCACGGGCGTCTTCGTCGCAACGGACCAACCGCTCACGGATGCTCATGCCCATCATCGCGAGGACTCGGTCGTCGCCCTCGGAGACGAGCGAGTCGATTCCCGGCATCCAACCGTTCAGGCCGTGGAAGTCGCGCACGACCGCCCAGGTGGCGTCGGGGCTGGCGTTGATGGTGATCTCAGCGGATGCTTCGGCCATGAGTGGCTCCTCTCGGGGAATCGAAGCCGTGACCCTAGGCCGGGAATCGTCCCCGGAACCGAGAACCCCCGCCGGTAACCTCCAAGCGATGAGTGCAGCGGAGGAATCACGCGGTTCGAGCCGATGGTCGAGCGCAGCGTGGCCCGTCCGGCCCGCGCCGCAGGAGCAAGAGGACGAAAGATGAGTGCAGCGGAGGAATCACGCGGTCCGAGCCGATGGTCGAGCGCAGCGTGGCCCGTCCGGCCCGCGCCGCAGGAGCAAGAGGACGAAAGATGAACATCACGATCACGCTGCCGGACGGCTCCGTTCGTGGGTACGAAACGGGAGTGACCGGTGCCGAGGTAGCCGCGAGCATCGGCCGCGGCCTGGCCAAAGCGGCCCTCGCCGTGACGATCAACGGCGAGCAGGCAGATCTGGGCCGAGCGATCGAAGCCGATGCCGCAGTTGCGATCATCACCGGAACCACCGACGACGGCCGTGAGATCCTGCGCCACTCCACTTCGCACCTCATGGCGCAGGCGGTGTTCGACCTGTTCCCCGGCGCGAAGTACGCGATCGGCCCGTCGATCTCCGATGGGTTCTATTACGACTTCGAGCTCCCTGACGGCGTGCATTTTGCGGAGGCCGACCTCGATCGGATCGACGCCCGGATGCGCGTGCTCATCAAAGAGAATCAGACGTTCGTGCGCGAAGAACACGCGGCGGCGGCGGGCGAGGCCCTCTTCGCCGATCAGCCGTTCAAGATCGAGATCATCCGCAACGTCACGAGCGGCGCCGCGGACGACGAAGATGCGGGCGAGGTGAACGGTGACGGCACCGTGGGGGTCTACAAGAACGTGCGGGCCGACGGAACCACGGCCTACCTGGATCTGTGTCGCGGTCCCCACGTCCCGTCCACCGGGAAACTCGGCGCGTTCAAGCTCACGCGGGTCGCGGGCGCGTACTGGCGGGGCGACGAGAAGCGGCCCCAGCTGCAGCGGATCTACGGCACCGCGTGGGAGAACAAGGAGGCGCTCGCCGAGCATTTGCATCGACTGGAGGAAGCCGAGCGGCGTGATCATCGCAAGCTCGGCGTGGAGCTCGACCTCTTCTCGTTCCCGGATGAAGTCGGCTCCGGGCTCGCGGTGTTCCATCCCAAGGGCGGAACCGTCCGGCGCATCATGGAGGACTACTCCCGCGAGCGTCACGTGGACGGCGGCTACGAGTTCGTCTATTCGCCGCATATCTCGAAGTCGCATCTGTTCGAGACGAGCGGGCACCTTCAGTGGTTCGCCGACGGCATGTATCCACCGATGGAGCTCGACGCCGGCACCGACTACTACCTGAAGCCGATGAACTGCCCGTTCCATATTTTGATCTACCGGAATCGCACGCGGTCGTACCGCGAGCTGCCGTTGCGGTTGTTCGAGTTCGGTACGGTCTACCGCTATGAGAAGTCGGGAGTGGTGCACGGGCTCACGCGTGCCCGCGGCTTCACTCAGGACGACGCGCACATCTTTTGTACCAAAGAAGCAATGCGCGATGAGCTCACGTCGCTGCTCGAGTTCGTCCTCGGACTCCTGCGCGATTACGGGCTCGACGACTTCTACCTCGAGCTCTCGACCAAACCCGAGGCGAAGGCCGTGGGGAGCGACGAAGAATGGGATGAAGCCACCGAGGCGTTGCGGTCCGTGGCCGTCGACGCGGGGCTCGACGTTGTGATGGACGAGGGCGGCGGCGCGTTCTACGGACCCAAGATTTCGGTGCAAGCACGCGATGCGATCGGCCGGACGTGGCAGATGTCGACGATCCAGGTCGACTTCCAACTCCCGCAGCGGTTCGATCTGCATTACGTGGGTGCCGACAACGAGCGTCATCGTCCGGTGATGATCCACCGCGCGTTGTTCGGTTCGATCGAACGGTTCTTCGCGGTCCTGCTGGAGCACTACGCGGGTGCGTTCCCGGCGTGGCTCGCACCGGTACAAGTAAGCGTGCTGCCGGTCGCGGATCGGCATCACGATTACGCCCACATAGTCGCGGAGCGGTTGCGGTCCGAGCGGCTTCGGATCGAAGTGCTCGACGCCCACAACGACACGCTCGGCAACCGCGTCCGACGCGCCAAAACCGAGAAGGTTCCGTACGTCCTCGTGGTCGGCGATGACGACGTCGAGAACACCACGGTCGGTGTCAACACGCGTGGTGGCGACACGCCGGAGCGCGGTGTGGAACTCGAGGCGTTCGTCGCGCAGATCTGCGCCGAGGTTGTCGAGCGCCGCTGATGGGTCTCGAGCGGTTGTGGGCGGGATGGCGCTCGTCGTACATCGAAGGGCTCGAGGTTCGCCCCGCGGGCCCCGACGGGTGTCTCTTCGGTGGCCTGCTCGCGCTCGACGACGCCGATGCGATGATCCTCGAACGCTCCGAGCACTCGTTCGCGGTGATGAACGCGTACCCCTATACGTCGGGTCATGTGATGGTTGTGCCGAACCGTCACGTCGCGTCGATCACTGACCTCGACGCTCGAGAGGCCGCCGCGCTCATGCACGGCGTACAGCGGGCCACCGCCGCCATCGAGGTGGTGTACCGACCTGAAGGCGTCAACGTCGGGGCCAATATTGGACGCGCCGCTGGTGCCGGTGTCCCTGGCCACGTGCACATCCACGTGCTCCCGCGCTGGAATGGCGACACGAACTTCATGACCGCGGTGGCCGAATCCCGCGTGCTCCCCGAGAGCCTCCGCCACTCCTACGACAAACTCCGAGGCGCCTGGACGTAGCTCGCGCCTGTACCGTCGGACCAGAGCCCGAGTGGGACGCAAGAGTGGAGCGGCGAGCGATCCGGCTCGTAGCCAAGACGACAGCGCAGCGTGGCCCGAGCGGCCCGCTCCGAAGGAGCATGAGCGGGAATATGGATCAGGACGCTCTGCCGGAGGATCTTGACGTCACGAACTTCGTGGGGCCGACGGTCTTCCCTGACAACTCGAAGCGGCGCATCACCGGGACGATCGATCTGGTGCTGGCCGCGGGGTGTCTTGCTCAGTTTGCCCAGAGTGGGAACCGTGGACTCCTGGCGGTCGGCATCCTGCTCGCAGCGATCGGCGCGTATCACTTCCTCGCCGGATGGAAGACCGCGATCAACGAGACGGAAGCTCTGGCGGTGGCGAGCCGGACCGTGGGGTTCCCGGTCGGCCACGCCTCGGCCCAACTCGCGTGGTATGGGGTGCGCAGCCGTCCGGCCTGGCGCATCCTGCTCTACAGCGCCGATGAACCGCCGAGCCTTCGAGGCCTGGTGGAGTGCGATGCCGTCGACGGCCGGGTGATGGGCGACTACACCGAACGCAACCCCGAGGACTGGTCCGAGTTCGGGCTCGGTGCACCAAACCCAAGCTGAGAGTCCCACCTGGTTCAGCTCAAGGCTGGTCGCCGTCGCACTTGACGAGCTCGACCTACTCGGGGAACACTGCTCTCAATTCGGGCGGAAAGAGGGTGGGCATGGCAGTACGTTGGGTTCGTCTGGTCGCGGTCAGCGCGGCGTTGGTTCTGTTCTCGTCTGGGTGTTGGGCGCAATACCGGGGCGACGCGGGGCACAGCGGTAACCAGCCGCTCGAGTTCCTGATCGCCAGAGGGAATGTCTCGACGTTGGACAAGGCTTGGTCTGGCCCGACGGGCGGCGCGGCGGAGACGGCACCGACTGTGGTCGCTGGCGTTGTGTACGTCGGGGCGGCCGATGCGAAGCTGTACGCATTCGATGCCGGTGGCGCGGGCTGCTCTGGGAGCCCGGCGAGTTGCCCGCCGCTGTGGACGGCGGCGCTTCCGAGCGGTCAGGCACCTCGAACGTCGCCGGCGGTCGCGAATGGTGTGGTGTACGTACAGGATCGCGACAAGGTGCTCGGTTTCGACGCGGCCGGCACCACGAATTGTTCCGGAATCCCGAAGACGTGCGGGCGGATATGGGAGAGCAGCTCGATCGGCGATGTGGTGTCTTCGCCGACGACGGTGAACGGTAAGATTTATACGACGAGTGTTACCGGGTTGAAGGTGTTCGATGCGCTTGGCGGTACGAACTGTTCCGGAACACTCCCGAAGGTGTGTTCACCGATATGGGCGAGCACCGCATTCACGCCAACTCGCGACGCCGCGCCAGGGGTGGTTGCGGATCGGGTCTTCGTCACTGGTGACGGCCGCCTGTATTCGTTCGACGCGGCGGGTTGCGGTGCTGCGGTATGCGCGCCGCTCTGGCGGGCCGAGAGTGTTGATTCGGCTCCGGTGATTGTCGACGGCGAGGTCTTCGTCGCGAGTCGGGCGCTGGGTATCGGCGTCTTCGACGCAGCGGGTGTGACGAACTGTTCCGGGTCGCCGAAGGTGTGCGCGCCGTTGCGGACGACAAGCGTGTCGATGGGTTCGAGCGGCGGTCTCGAACCTCCGGCAGTAGCCAACGGGGTCGTGTACGTCGTCCTCGGCGGCTCGTTGTATGCGTTCGACCTGAAGGGCACGACCTGTTGGGGGACGCCGAAGCAGTGCACGCCACTCTGGCAATCATCGACCACAGCCGCAGGTGATGCCGTGACTGGGGCGCCCGCGGTCGCGAATGGTGTCGTCTACGTCGGCGGCGAGAAACGGCTTCGCGGCTACGACGGGACCGGTCGGTTGAACTGCGCGGCGCTCCCGAAGCGCTGCGATCCGCTTTGGACCACCGCGACCACGACCGGGTACGCGTCTCCGGTCATCCTGAACGGCACCATCTATGCGGGCGCCGCGTTGGGACTCGACGCGTTCAAACTTTCCGGTCGCGCGCTCGCGCCGTCGATCACGGGAATCAAACCGCAACCGGTCGTCGGCCAAACCATCAGCGTGACCGTCACCGGCACCGGTTTTGTAGCCGGCCTCGGGGTGGCGACGACGATCCCCGGTGCGGTGCTCGGATCACCGGTCGTGGTCAGCGCGGCTTCAATGAGCGTGCCCGTCACGGTCCCCGGCACGGGTACTCCACCCGGCCAGTACGTGTTGCGGGTGACGAACGCGGATCAAGGACTCGCCGCGTGGACAATTCTCGTGCAGGCCAGTAGCACGCAGTCGCCGATCGCGACGAACGCCGGCATCGCCGCCTACCCGGGGATCCTCTGGGAATGCCCCGCCGAACGCGACGCCGACCTCCAGGCGATCGCCGACGCCGGCGCGCAATGGACGATGCTCGACCTCGACTGGAAGTCGATCCAAGCGTCACCGACCGACTTCGGCTGGACACGCGGCGTCTGCAACAACGGGGGCTACGACGCGGCGGTGATGTCCGCACGCGCCAAGGGACTCAAGGTTCTGGCGACCGTTACCTACAGTCCACCCTGGGCCCGCGATACGACCCAGCCCGGATGCGAAGACCTCGGCAGCGACGATGTCGGCCACTGTTTCCCGACCGCCAGCCACGTCAGCGACTACGCCACTTTCGCGGGCGCCGCCGCGGCCCGTTACGGACCCAACGCGACCATTCCCGCACTCAAGAACAGTATTTCGTCCTGGCAGCTCTGGAACGAGCCCAACCATCAAGAGTTCTCGCTTCCCCGTCCGGACCCCGACCGATATGCCGCCATGGTGAAGGCCGCTTACGCCGCGATCAAGGCCCCCAGCGCCAATCCGACCGCGACGATCATCACCGGCGGCACGGCTCCCACCTCGGACGACTGGGTCGGCACGCCTCCGCCCGTGGCGCTCCAGGGGCAGTGTCCGGTCGGCGCGGCGCCCCAGAACGAGTACCGGCCGCTCACCTGGCTGCGTTGCCTTTATGCACGAGGTGCTGGGACGTCGTTCGACGCGGTCGGCCACCACCCCTACAACTTCCCCTGCAGCCCCCTCATGGATCATCCCCTCAATGCCTTCCGTCAAACGGGAGACCTCTACCAGGAGATGACACTCCAAGGCGACAGCGCCAAGAAGGTATGGGGAACCGAGATGGGTGCATCGACGGGAACCGACCTTCCGGACGATTCCAACATATGTGCGGCCCGGGCGATGACCGAAGCCGAACAGGCGCAGTCCGTCTTCGACTACTACAAGGGTTGGAATAGCAAGACATTCAGCGCGTTGCCCGACTTCAGTACCTTCACCGGACCGCTCATCTGGAAAGCCGCCCGCGACGGCACATCAGACCCCAGCTTCTGGTGGAACAACCAGGGTCTGCTTTACTTCGACCCAAGCCTGGCACCGAAGCCGGCCTTCACGATGTTCCAACAGGTCACCAGCAACGGATTCCCGTAGTCGCGGTCGTCGGGCAAGCGCGACTACGGAGATCCCGAAGGTGGCATCTCGCTGACGACGCGCAACGCGCGCGCGTGAGCCTCAAAAACCAAGCGATTGCGCGGAGCGCACAGCGCTAGTACAGATCGGTCCCGAGGACGGTCAGAGTTTGGATTGGGTGCACCAACTCCAGGCTGAGAGCCCTACCGGGGTTCGGGACGCGACCCGGAAGCACTGGCGGCTATCCCGGAGTAGTCCCAACGGCCTGCAGCCAGACCGACGCGCACGAGCCGTTAGCGTTGTCCGCTCATGAACGGGCCGGAGCCAATGCGCAGGGTCGGTCCGTGGCGCACCGAATTGGCGCGTTTCCTCGAGGTCCTTGGTGTGTGCGGGCTCGCGGTCGCGCAACCCACCTTTGATCTGCTCGGCAAGAACGCCGGCCTGTTCGTCGCGTGGAACGCCACGGTGCCTCGCTCGATGTTCCTCGTCGCGGTCGTCATCCTCGTGCCCGCGCTGGCGTTGTTCGCAGTTGAGGTGGTCATTGGACTCGTCATTGCGCGGGCGCGCCCGGTGGTGCATATCGCAGTGCTCGCGC
Source organism: Acidimicrobiia bacterium (assembly GCA_046598395.1). Lineage (GTDB taxonomy): Bacteria > Actinomycetota > Acidimicrobiia > IMCC26256 > JAENVU01 > JAENVU01. Next base: position 86,302 of record JBKJIQ010000045.1, on the reverse strand, counting down.
TCGGCATCGGAGTGATTGTGGCGGAGGCGTTGAAACACGCAACCGATCTCAGCCCGGGAGTGCTGATCGCGCTGGGGATCGCGGGCGCCATCGTCGCGGTGTTGGCGCTGACACGATATGCAGGTTTGCGGACGTGGCTCCGCTACCTCTCGGTCGCGCCGTTCGGGTTTGCCGCCCTTCTCCTCTTCGCGTCACCCGCGAACACCGTCGTGTTCGATTCCCAGCCTCCCGCGGCCAACGTGACGGTGCGTGAGCCGCACCGAGTCGTGATGATCGTGATGGACGAGTTCCCGCTCACTTCGATCCTCGATGGCCATGGTCAGATCGACGCCGAACTGTTTCCGAACTTCGCGGCGCTGGCGCGCCAGGGCACCTGGTACCGCAACAGCACGACCGTGGCGCCGTACACCGAGGCTGCGGTCCCCGCGATCCTCACCGGCCAACTGCCGCGGCCGAGTCAGACCGTGCCCGTCACCGCGGAGCATCCCCACAACTTGTTCACGTTGCTGGCGAAGACCTACGCGCTGAACGTACGCGAGTCGGTCACACGGTTGTGCCCCACGAGTCTGTGTCCGGCCCGACTCCGCTCGATCGGTGTGCATCCCGGCGTAGTGGGGATGCTGCGAGATGTGCTTTCGATCTGGGGCGACTTCGCGGATCCGGGCCATCGCGAGGATGCCGCGTTCGCGGGCCTCGGTGGTGAAGACACCCAAGCGATGCTCGCCGCGAACGGGTTCCTGAACAGCCTCGCGAGGCCCGCCCAACCGAGCGCAACGCCGCGCCTCGATGTCCTGCACGTGTTGTTGCCGCACTTCCCATGGCACTACCTGCCCACGGGTCAGGACTACGCGGCCCTCCCGGGTCACACCAACGGACTCCACGGTCAGAACTGGGCCAATGACCAAGTGGCGGAACTGTCCCGCATTCGGCACCTGCTCCAAGTGCAAGCGACCGACACCTACATCGGTCGCGTCATCGAGCGATTACGGGAGATCGGCGCCTATGACGACACCTTGTTTGTGGTGACCGCCGATCATGGTGTCGCGTTCGACGGTGGTGGACCGATTCGGGGCGTGACCGCGACGAACGTGGCCGATATCGCGTGGACCCCGCTCTTCATCAAGGCACCGGGTCAGCAGTCGGGCGGGACCGACGACCGCCCCACGGAATCCGTGGATGTGCTCCCGACGATGGCCGCGCAGCTCGGTGTGACGATTCCGTGGAAGGTCGACGGTCGGTCGCTGGTCGGCCCGGCACGTGAGGGACGAGCAGCGGCCGAGTTCCCACTCTTCGAGTGGTCGCGCAACACCGTGAAGCCGAAGCCCGGTGACCATTACCTGCGCCTCGATCGAGCCAAGGGATTCGCTCAGGTGAAACGCGCTCGCGTGGCGCCCCCGAACGCATTCGCCGATCTACGCGTGTTCCGCGCCGGCCGCTATAGCGACCTACTCGGGACCGCCGCGGGCCCGATCACGGCGCCCGGTCGTGCTGGGTTCACGGCTGCAGTTAACGGCAACCTGCGGTACCTCGCGGTCGATCAGGCCGCGCCGAAGACGCCGTACGCTGCGATTCACGGCGTGACTAGTGACCCGCATGTCGGACGGCCGCTCGCGGTGGTGGTGAACGGCGTGGTCGCGGGGCTGAGCTTCACCTATCGCGCTCCAGGATCGGATCACACGGAGTTCTGGGGAACCTTGGTGCCGCGGTTCTTCCATAACGGGCGCAACTTTGTGCAGGTGTACACCATCGAGGGACCGATGAACGCTCCCGTCTTGGCGCTCCTCGCTCCCGCACCAACCTCCGCACCGTAGAAGGGGCGCCGGGAGGCAACGAGCGGTCGCAGCAACCGGCCGGCAGTGATGCCCAGTGAATCTGAGGTCCGGTGGTACCCTTATTATCCCGTTACCGCCACCGTACGGAGTGCGAACGCACATGCTCGACGGTCGTCTCCGTGCCACAGTGGCTCGTGGGCTCACCCCCATAGGTTCCGGACTCCAGGCGATTGGCGTGGGGCCAGACGCGCTCACGTTCCTGGGCCTGGCCTTATCGGTGAGCACCGCAGTCCTGATCGGGTCCGGTCATCTGGTGTGGGCGGTGCTCGCCCTGGCCCTCAGCGGGCTACTCGATCTGCTCGACGGAACCGTGGCCCGCACCTCCGGTCGGGCCTCGCCCCGGGGTGCGTTCTTTGATTCGGTGATGGATCGCGCGTCCGACGCGATGGTGTTTGGCGGCGTCGCGTGGTACCTCGGGCGTTCCAGCGGTCGGCTTCCCGTGCTTGCGCTCGCCGCCGTCGCGCTGGCGATGCTCATCTCGTACGAACGGGCGAAGGCCGAGTCGCTCGGATACGACGCGCGCGGCGGGCTGATGGAGCGGGCCGAGCGCATGGTGATGTTGGGCGTGGGCCTCGCGTTCGACGTGCTGGTCCCCGTGCTGTGGATCATGGTCGTACTGATGTCGATCACCGCGGTGCATCGATTCGTGAAGGTATGGCGGCAGGCCTCCGACCTTCCGCCAATGCCGCGATTCTTGGCGACCCGCCATCGGCGGACCGCGGGCCCCGATGGTGAGTCGGCGCCGAGCCGCTGGCGCGCGGCCGATCGTCCGGCCGCGCGGCGCGCGGTGCGCACGCCGCGGTCACCTCGTCGTACCCGCCCGTAAGGTTCTCCGGGTGCCCTCAGCGTCCTACGTGGCCTACCGCTTCGGCGCGGTAGTTGCCAACTCGGTGCCCAACGTGATTGCGGAACCGGTGGCCTCCACCGCGGGGCGGGTGCTCGCGCCGCTGCTGACGAGTCGGTCTCGGATTGTGCGCCGCAACCTGCGGCGCGCTACCGACGGCGCGCTCGATGGCTTCGCACTCGAACGCGCGGTCTCGAACACGTTCGCGTCCTACGGCCGCTACTGGCTGGAACTCTTTCGTCTCCCTCGCGATGCACGCGGGTCGGTGGAAGATCGGGTCACGTCGATGGGCTGGGAACACATCGAAGCCGGACTCGCCGCGGGCAACGGCGTCATCCTCGCCCTGCCCCACCTCGGTGGTTTCGATTTCGCCGCGGCGTGGCTCGCCGGGCGGGGAGTGCCACCCACGGTGATCGTCGAGCCGGTGGAACCGCCGGAACTTTTCGAGTGGTTCGCGGCGGTCCGGCGGGCGATCGGGATGGAAGTCATTCCCCTCGGTCCCAGCGCCGCGGCCGGGGTCTTGCGTGCGCTCAAGGAGAATCGGGTCGTGTGCTTGTTGTGCGACCGCGATTTGGCAGGCGATGGGGTCACGGTTTCGTTCTTCGGTGAGGAGACAACCCTGCCCGGCGGGCCCGCCACCTTGGCGTTGCGATCGGGAGCGGTGGTGATCCCGGCCGCCGCGTACTTCCGGCCGCACGGTCAACACTTCGTCCGGCTCGACCCACCGCTTCCGGTCGAACGCAAGGGTCGGCTGCGCGAGGACGTGACGCGCGTGACCCAAGACCTCGCGCATCGGTTCGAAACGCTGGTGCGGGTCGCCCCCGAGCAATGGCACGTGATGCAACCGAACTGGCCGAGCGACCACGACCCGGTGGCGCGCTGATGCGGGTGTCGCTGCTGTCGCCGTACTCACTGTCGGTCCCCGGTGGGGTGCAAGGCCAGGTGCTCGGACTCGCGCGGGCCTTGCGCGACCTGGGGGTTGACGCGCGCGTCATCGGCCCCACCGATGGACCGCCGCCTGAGCCCGGCATCACCACCGTCGGCGCGAGCGTGGGCTTCGCGACCAATGGGTCGGTGTCACCGATGGCCGAGGAACAACGAATCGCGTCGGATCGGACACTCGAAGCGTTGCGGGTCTTCGAACCTCACGTGCTTCATCTCCACGAACCGTTGGTGCCCGGGCCGACGAGCGCGGCCTTGCTCGGCAGTGAGATTCCGAAGGTCGGTACGTTTCACGCCGCCGGAGAAGCGGGGAACCTGGCCTACAAAGCGTTGCGCAAGCTCGCGGTGAGTGCGGCGCGTCGGCTCGCGGTTCGCGTTGCCGTGAGTCCCGACGCGATGGCAATGGCCGAGGCTGCACTTGGCGGCACCTATCAGGTGCTGCCGAACGGGGTGGACATCGAAGCGTTCACCCCAGTCGTTCCCTTCGCCGCGCCGCGCCCGGGTGTGCTGTTTGTCGGACGCCATGAACCCCGGAAGGGCTTGAAGGTCTTGCTCGACGCCTGGGTCGGCTTGGAACGCGACGCCACGCTTTGGGTCGCGTCCGACGGCCCGGAGACCGCGGCTCTCACCGCGCGCCATACGCCGAACGTGGAGTGGCTGGGTCGCATCTCAGAGCCTGAGAAGCTGGCGCGGCTGAAGGGGGCCACGGTGTTCTGCGCCCCCGCGCTGGGTCAGGAGTCCTTCGGCATCGTCCTGCTCGAAGCGATGGCCGCCGGTACCTGTGTCCTGGCCTCTGATATCCCCGGATACGGCAATGTGGCAACCCACAATGTGAACGCGGTGATGGTCCCGCCCGGTGATCCCAATGCGCTGCGGTTGGAGCTGCGGCGACTGCTCGACACTCCGGAGCTGCGAGCCCGGCTCGTGACCGCGGGCACGGCGCATGTCCTCGACTTCTCGCTCCCGCGTCTCGCGCAGCGGTACATCGACGTCTATGAGCAGGCCATCGCTGGGAGTCGGTGATGCTGAGGGTGGGTTGGGCTGGTCGCGATTCCGTGGGCTCGGGGACCTACCATGAAGCAGTACCCGCCCCCTCAAGGAGCTTTCATGGGCATCATCATCGCCATCGTGGTTCTGGTCCTTCTGGTCCTGTTCGTGATCGTCACGTACAACGGCCTGGTCAAGACCCGCAACCGCATCGACAATGCGTTTTCTCAGATCGCGGTGCAACTCAAGCGTCGTCATGATCTGATCCCGAACCTGATCGAAACCGTCAAGGGCTACGCGGCCCACGAGAAGGGCGTGTTCGAAGCGGTCACCGCCGCTCGGGCGAATGCCATCAACGCCACCAACGGCGCGCCGCAAGCTCAGGCCCAAGCCGAGAATGTGCTCAGTGGTGCATTGAAGAGCATGTTTGCGGTGGCCGAGGCCTATCCGGATCTCAAGGCGAACCAGAACTTTCTCAGCCTGCAAGAAGAACTGACCGCAACCGAAGACAAGATCGCGTACTCCCGCCAGTTCTATAACGACTCCGTGCTCGGCTACAACAACAAGATCCAGGCGTTCCCCGCCGTCGTGCTCGCGGGCATGTTTCACTTCAACGCACGGGAGTACTTCGAGGGCAACCCGGAAGAGCAGGGCCCGGTCACCGTCAAGTTCTAGACGTCACCGTCGAGTACTAAACCAGTTCGCACACTCGTTCGAGAGAGCAGCGTTCCCGTGGGAATGTACGACCAGATCGCGCGAAACAAGCGGCGCACCTTTGTGATGTTAGCGGCCTTCGTGGTGCTCATCGGCGGGGTCGCCGTCGCGCTCGGCTTCCTGTTGAAGGCGGGGGTCGCGATCGTCCCGATTGCCATCGTCATCGCAATCGCCATGGCGTGGGGTTCGTACTTTGCCTCCGACAAGATCGCGCTGGCGGCGAGCCGGGCCCGCCCGGCCGACGGTCCGGAGTACGCGCGGTATCACAACCTGGTGGAAGGGCTGTGCATCGCGGCGGGGCTGCCGAAGCCGCGGTTGTATGTGGTGGACGATCCCGCGCCGAACGCCTTTGCTACCGGCCGCAACCCGGAGCACGCTGCGCTCGCGGTGACCACCGGCCTGCTCGAGATCATGAATCGGGTTGAGCTCGAAGGTGTCCTCGCGCACGAGCTCAGCCATATTCGCAACTACGACATCCTGGTCTCCACGGTCGCGGTCACTGCGGTGGGCGCGGTTGCGCTCATGGCCGACCTCGGTATGCGGTTCATGTGGTTCGGTGGCCGGTCCGACCGCCGGGACAACAACGACAGTGGCGGCATCGGACTCATCCTGGTCATCTTGTCGTTTGCACTCTTGATCCTCGCCCCGTTCGCGGCGCAGCTGATGCAGTTCGCGATGAGTCGTCGACGGGAACTGCTCGCCGATGTGTCGGGTGTAGAACTCACGCGGTATCCGCCAGGCCTGATCTCGGCGTTGAAGAAGCTCAAGGGTGACCAAGCCGTCGTGCATCACGCGACTCGCGCCACCGCGCAACTCTGGATCGAGAGTCCACTCGAGCGCTCCGACAATGCCGAGGGCGGGAAGTCCAAGGGCAACTGGCTCAATCGGAAGTTCGATACCCACCCACCGCTCGATGAGCGGATCGCGGCCCTGGAGGCCATGTGAAGCCGTCATTTCTGCGTCGCGTCCGCGCCGCGGCGAGTGCCCTGCGCACCCGGAGTCGCTCCTTCGTCGCTCCCGGGCTGATCCGGACACCGCTGGTGGTGTTGATCTTGGTATTGGCGCTCGGCGCTTGCGGTAGCAGCGGCGGCTCGAAGGCGAAGGCCAAGCCGGCGGTCGACAAGACGACCACGACCACCACCGCGCCGCCGCCGGTCGCGCCGCTCACGGGCCTCCCGGACCCCGCGGGTGAGGCGCAGACTCGTCCGCTCGTGTCGATCAAGATCGATAACGACAGCAACCTGGCCCGACCGCAGACGGGCCTCGACCAGGCCGACATCGTGTGGGACGAGGTGGTGGAGGGTCAGGGCACGCGGTTCCTCGCGATGTTCCAGTCGCAGTCGCCCGACGTGGTCGGTCCGGTGCGGTCGGTACGACTCACTGACCCGCTCATCGTGTGGCCCTTCGGCGGCGTGTTCGCGTACTCCGGCGGCGCGAAGTACGCGGTCGATGGGATTTCGCTCGCGCCCGTGAAGCGAATCGACGAGAGCGCGGCCAGAGAAGCGATGTTTCGCGACTCCAGCCGGAGCGCCCCGCACAATCTCTACGCGAAGCCCCCGTTGCTCTTCGGCATGGGCGGCGAGCCGACACCGCCACCCGCGGCGTTCGATTACGCCGGACCGAAGACCGAGCGAGGAATGATTGGGGTCGCGTCGGTGCGCATCGGATTTTCCGGCGAGTTCGCGCCCACCTACACCTGGGACGCCGCATCGGGATCGTGGCTGCGCTCCACCCGCGACGGTCCGTTCGTTGCGAAATCCGGCGCCCAAATCGCGCCGAAGAATGTTGTGGTGCTCTCGGTGGTCTACGGCGGCGCCGGACTGGGCGAGATCGGTGCTGAAGCGCAGCTGGTGGGGGAGGGGCCACTCAAGGTCTTCACCGCCGGCGGTGAAATCGATGGGACGTGGAAGCGAGCCGACAAGGCCGCGCGTATCGAGCTGTTGGATGCCAAAGGGAAAACGATCCCTCTGACACCAGGTTCCACTTGGGTGGAGCTTCCCGATGTCAGCTATTCGATCGACGTCGTCAGCTCACCGCCCCCTCCGCCGCCGCCCCCGACGACGCCGACGAAGCCGACGAAGCCCTGAGCGAATCGCAATCGGCTCGGGACCTTCACAGGTCCGCCGTTAGCATCCAGACCATGAGCGAAGCGGAGCCGATACCGACTTGTAGCCGTGGAACCAGCGCAGCGTGGCCCGTCCGGCCCGCTCCGAAGGAGCAAGAGGACAAAGCATGAGTGAAACAAGCAGCAACGAGATCGGCACGGCGCGGGTCAAGCGCGGCCTGGCGGAGATGCTCCGTGGTGGCGTCATCATGGACGTCGTCAATGCCGAGCAGGCCAAGGTCGCCGAAGACGCGGGTGCCACGGCAGTGATGGCCCTGGAACGGGTCCCGTCGGACATCCGCCGTGATGGTGGTGTGGCGCGCATGTCGGACCCGGCAATGATCTCCGAGATCCAGGCCACGGTCACGATCCCGGTGATGGCCAAGTGCCGGATCGGCCACTTCGCCGAAGGGCAGATCCTCCAGTCGCTCGGGGTCGACTACATCGACGAGTCCGAGGTGCTGACCCCCGCGGATGAGGCTCACCACGTGGACAAGTGGGCGTTCACGGTTCCCTTCGTCTGTGGGGCCACCAACCTGGGTGAGGCGCTGCGCCGTATCAGCGAGGGTGCCTGCATGATCCGCTCGAAGGGTGAGGCCGGGACGGGCAACATCGTCGAAGCGGTCCGGCATCTCCGTTCGATCCTCGGTTCGATTCGTGAGCTGACGGTGGCGAGTCCCCAGGAGCTCTACGCGGCGGCCAAAGATCTGCAGGCGCCCGTCGAGCTGGTCCAAGAAGTTGCGGCTCGCGGCGAGCTCCCGGTTCCGATGTTCTGCGCCGGGGGTATTGCGACCCCGGCCGACGCGTCGCTCGTGATGCAGCTCGGCGCGCAAGCCGTGTTCGTGGGCTCGGGGATCTTCAAGAGTGAGCAACCCGAGGTGATGGCGAAAGCCATCGTCGAGGCCACCACGCACTACGCCGACGCGGCGATACTCGCGAAGGTTTCGCGCGGTCTCGGCGCGGCGATGCCCGGCGCGGAGATCGATCAGCTCGATATAAAACTCGCCGACCGCGGTTGGTGAGCTCGCCGGTTGGGGTGAAGATCGGTGGACTGAAGGTCGGTGTGCTCGCGCTCCAAGGTGCCTTTCGCGAACATCGGGAAGTGCTCGACTCGCTTGGCGTTGCTGTGACCGAAGTTCGCACGCCGGACCAACTCGATGGGATCGCCGCGCTCGTGATTCCCGGTGGGGAGTCGACCACGATGCAGCACCTGCTCGATTCCTCCGGTGTGCGGAAACCGCTCCGCGCCGCGATCGAGGACGGTCTCCCGGTCCTGGGCACCTGTGCCGGTCTGATTGTGCTCGCCCGTGAGGTGCTCGATGGGCGCGCTGACCAACGGCCACTGGGCGTGATCGACATCGTTGCTCGCCGCAATGCCTACGGTCGCCAACGCGACTCTTTCGAGGCCGACCTCGTGCTCGAGGGCGTCACGGGTGCAGATTTCCCCGGCGTTTTCATCCGGGCGCCGACGATTGAGGTCGTCGGGGATGCGGTGGAGGTTCTGGGCGAGCACAATGGGCGGGCGGTGTTCGCCCGCGAGGGGCGGGTGTGGGTCACCACCTTCCACCCCGAGCTTGCGAGAGACTCCCGAGTTCACGAGCGTTTTCTCCAGGAGGTTGCCTAGATGTCTGGCCATTCCAAGTGGCATTCGATCAAGCACCAAAAGGGCGCGGCCGACGCCGCGCGCGGCAAGGTGTTCGCGCGGCTCGCTCGCCAGATCGAAGTGGCGGCACGCCAGGGTGGTGGCGACGTCGATGCGAACGCCACGCTGCGCACGATGGTCCAGAAGGCACGCGACGCTTCGATGCCCAAAGACAACATCGAACGGGCGATCAAACGCGGGATCGGCGAACTCGAGGGTGTGACCTACGAAGAGGTCAACTACGAGGGTTACGCGCCGAACGGCATCGCGGTGTTGGTCCATACGCTCACCGACAACCGCAATCGCACCGGTTCCGAGGTGAAGAACATCTTCAGTCGCAACGGCGGATCATTGGCCGAGCCCGGCGCGGTGGCGTGGCAGTTCGAACGCAAAGGCATCATCTTGTTGGACAAGGCCGCGGCCGGAGAGGACGACCTCATGCTCGCGGCCCTCGAGGCCGGGGCCGAAGACGTCGAGGATCACGGCGAGACCTGGCAGGTGGTCACGCCGGGAACCGATCTCCACCATGTGCGCACCGCGCTCGATGAGGCGGGTATGAAGGTCACGAGTTCGGACCTCACGATGCTGGCCCAGCAGACGGTGCCGTTGGAAGACGCCGCGAGCGTGAAGCAAGTGCTCCGCGTCATCGACGCACTGGAAGAACACGACGACGTGCAGAACGTCTACGCGAACTTCGATATCCCCGATGCCGTCCTCCAAGAGGTCATGACATGAGCGCAGCGGAGAACAATCGCGGTCCCGGCCGAGAGTCCAGCGAAGTGGGGCCCGTCCGGCCCGGCCCGCAGGGCCAAGAGGACAAATCATGAGCGCAGCGGAGAACAATCGCGGTCCCAGTGTTGGGGATGCGGCGCCTGATTTCACGGTGCCCGGCATCATGGGCAGCGAGCGTCGGGAATACACGCTCAAGGAGTTGCGCGGTCAGAAGGTGGTGATCGCCTTCTACCCCGGTGACGCCACCCCTGGCTGAACGATTCAACTTCGCTCGTACCGCGATGACATCGCTGAGTTCGAGCAAGCGGGCGCGGTCGTGCTCGGTATTTCACCCCAAGATGTCGACAGCCACGAGAAGTGGATCGCCAAGGAGCAGTTCCCGTTCGCGTTGCTCGCCGATGTGGATCTCGCCGTCGCCGAGGCCTTCGGCGTGAAGGGGAACAAGGCCATCCCGGTGAAGCGTTCGGTTTTCATCATCGACGAGGCCGGCATCGTTCGGTATCGCTACGAGGGCACGGTGAAGGCCATCTTCAAGAAGCCCAAGGCGCTCGCGAAGATCCTGGCCGCGATCTAACTCGCCGCACCCATCGCTCGAGTGAGGTGACCCCTGGGTGTTGCGATCCCTCTCCCCGGAGCGCCGAGCTGGGTCACATTGGCAACGCGCCCCGGTGGTCTGGCCAGTGATGCGCGTTTCCGGAGATTCCGGTTATCTATACGCGTGTATACCTAACGGAATTCCCCGAAACAGGGACACCGTTTGCCGTCGGCACGCGTCAGCGGACGCGTCAGAACGATCCGGGAACTGGGTGGGACGAAAGGCCGCAAGCGTGCCGACGGCAGAGCGAGCGCGGAGCGGGCATCATGCACTCCCTCGAAGGAGCGCCTTCGTGTTCGGTCGATGCAGCGATGAGGGGAGGGCCGATGCCGAGCGCCGATGAGATCCGAGACGGTCAGCGAACGACATGGGCCGGGCTCTCCGCGGGTTGGGAGAAGTGGGACTCGATCATCATGGATCAGCTCGGCCCAGTGGGCACAGCGATGATCGAGCGTCTCGACATCGCCTCTGATCAGCAGCATCTCGACATCGCCTCGGGCACGGGTGAGCCGGGTCTGAGCATCGCGAGACGGTCGCCGGGCGCACGCGTCGTGCTGACTGACCTCGCCGCCGAGATGCCCAGCCGGGCGGACGTCTCTGCTCGTCGGTATGGGTCAAGCCCGAGCACAATCCGTGGACGACGATCGTCATGCAGGCAATCGCGACCGAAGCGGTGGTGGCGCCGCCCGATCCGGACGGGCCGAATATGTTCCGGTGTGCTGCCCCGAGATATGTCAGTGCCCTGTACGAGGGCGCGGGGCTGCACGACGTTGCCGAGTGGGATGTTGACGTCGAACTCGTGACGCGATCGCCCGCGCAGTATTGGGAGATGATCAGCGAGCACGTCTCGCTCGCGGTTGCGGCGCTGCAGCAGGTCGACGAACCGACGCGGGAGCGGATTCGGGCCAACGCCATTGCGAAGGTGAGCCCGTTCGAGCAGGGCGGCACAGTTCGGGTTCCGGGTGTGGCGCGATGCATCGTGGGAACGAAACCGGGCGCAAGCAGCCTCTGAGGAGCGGTCGGTACCGCCAGCGGTCGGTCGCCACCGCGTTCACTCGGGACCGTGCCGAACAATGGCATGATCCCGGAATGCAGATCGCGATGAACGTCAACGGGGCCGCCCACGCCCACGAGGTAGAAGACCGCACGCTGCTCGTTTCGTACCTGCGTGAGGCCTGCGAGCTGACCGGGACCAAAGTTGGGTGCGACACGTCGAGTTGTGGTGCCTGCACCGTCTTGGTCGACGGTGAGTCGGTGAAGTCCTGCACGATGCTTGCGGCCCAAGCCGACGGTGCCGCGGTTACCACCATCGAAGGTCTCGCGGCCGACGGTGCGTGGCACCCGGTGCAGCAAGCATTCCATGAGCAGCACGGGCTTCAGTGCGGGTATTGCACCGCGGGAATGGTGATGGCGGCGGTGGGATTCCTCGATGAGAACCCCGAGCCCACGGAGCTCGACGTCCGCCTCGGACTCGAAGGCAACTTGTGTCGGTGCACGGGGTATCACAACATCGTGAAGGCCGTGCTGGCCGCGTCGGTGACGATACGAACCGGCCCGACTTCGGTGAAGGCGGACGCATGATCCCCGCACCGTTCGACTACGTGCGGGTTGATTCCATCGAGGCCGCGGTGGCCGCGCTCGTGGAGCACGGCGACGACGCGAAGTTGATGGCAGGCGGGATGTCGTTGTTGCCGCTCATGAAGTTGCGGCTCGCGGTGCCGAGTGTGATCGTGGACGCGGGCCGGCTCCACGACCTGCGTTACGTGCGCGACGGTGGCGATCACCTCGCCATCGGTGCTCTCAGCCGGCATCGTGATCTCGAGACCGACGCCACCCTCGGCGAGCACTGTGGCGTCCTGCGCGCGGTTGCAGCCGAAGTGGGCGACAACCAGGTTCGTCACCGTGGCACCATCGGTGGGTCGGTGGCGCACGGCGACCCGGCCAGCGATTTGCCCGCGGTCCTGTTGGCGCTCGATGCCGACTTCGTGGTGCGCGGCTCCAGCGGTGAGCGCACGATTGCCGCCGCCCACTTTTTCACCGGGTTCCTCGAAACCGCGTTGGCCCCTGATGAGCTCTTGACCGAGATCCGCGTGCCGAAAACCGGTGCGAACGGGTTCTCGTACGAGAAGTTCAACCGGCGCGCCCAGGACTGGGCCATCGTCGGGGCGGTGGCATTGACCGCCAACGGCAGCACTCGGGTGGGGCTCGTGAATATGGGCGCCACTCCGCTGCGGGCAACCGGCGTTGAGGCCGCGCTCGCCTCGGGATCGTCGATCGCGGATGCGTCCGCAGCGGCAGCCGACGGGACGGAACCTTCCTCGGATATCAACGCCACCCCGGAGTACCGCAGCCACCTCGCGCGGGTGCTCACCCGCCGCGCGCTCGAAGCCATCTCCTAACGGCCCGCAGGGCCAAGAGGGGGGATCAAGAGGGGAGATGACGTGAGTGTGGCGGTGGGTGTGTTGTGTGCGGGTCGGGGGACCCGGTTCGGGAGCGCGAAGCAACTCGCAGATCTGAACGGTCGGCCGATGGTGCAGTGGGCGATGGATGCCGCACTGGCATCGGGGTTGCGACCGATTGTGGCGGTCGTCGGCCCCGGCGCAGCCAAGATCGAAGCGGTCCTGGGCCAAGGAATCGACGTCGTGCGCGCGCCGCGCGCCCGCTTCGGGATTGCGCACAGTCTGGCGGCCTTGGTGCGTTCGCTCGAGGGTTGGCGCCAAGTTGGAGCCGTGTGCGTGGGCCTGGCCGACCAACCGCTGGTAGGCGCAGACGCGTATCGGCGGCTCGCCGCCGCCTACGATGCGGGAGCAACGTTCGCGGTCGCCACCTACGGCGGCCAACGCGGGAATCCGGTACTCCTCGCTCGCTCACTGTGGCCGCAGGTCGTGGCGTTGCGCGGCGATGTCGGAGCCCGGGCGTTGATGGATCTGGTCCCGGTGGTCGAGGTCGACTGTTCGGACACGGGTCGGCCCGATGACGTGGACACCGTTGCTGACCTAGCGCGTATCGCAGACGAGATGGAGCACTAAGTGGAGATCGAAGATTCCTTCCGAGTCGACCTACCGGTGGATGAGACCTGGCAGGTCCTGCTCGATATCGAGCGCATTGCGCCGTGTCTTCCGGGCGCGCAGCTCCAAGAGATTGCGGGTGAGGAATACCGCGGGGTGGTGAAGGTGAAGGTCGGGCCGATCACCGCGTCGTACAAAGGCGTCGCGAAGTTCGAGGACCGCAACGAAGAGACCCACACCGCGGTCATCGTCGGCAACGGCCGCGAAACGCGAGGCCAGGGCAATGCGTCGGCGAAGATCACGATGACCCTGGTGCCCGACGGTGCGGGAACGTCGGTGAAGGTATCCACGGAACTGTCGATCACCGGGAAGGTCGCCCAGTTCGGGCGGGGAGTGATGGCGGACGTGTCCGCGAAGTTGCTCGCCCAGTTCGTGGCGAATCTGGAACGTGACGTCCTTTCGGTTCCCGCGGTCGACCTCACCAAGCTTGACAAAGCGGAGCCCGCGGTCTCGATAGCCCCACCCGCGGACCAGGCGCTCGCGAATGAGGTTCCCGCGGCCCAGGATTTCGCGTTATCCGGTCCGCCCTCGAGCAACGGTGCGTTGAAGGGCGACGGCGCCGTGGTGCGTCGGATCGACCAGCCGGAGGCCGTACCGGTCGATCTACTGGAGATGGGCGGCTCGCCGATGGTGAAGCGATTGCTCCCGATCGTGGGTGGCGCGGTCCTCGCGTTGGTGGTGTTTCGGTTGATCCGCTGGCTCCGGTCCGCGCGCTGAATGCTCGGGCCGCCTAAGGTGCGAACTCGTGTTCGACTCGTGCGGCCCTGTCCTCGGTATTGACCCCGGTCTGTCGCGCTGCGGGTATGGCGCGGTCGGTGGCCGGGGCGCGGCGATGACCGCGGTTGCCTACGGCGTGATCACCACCGATCCGAGTCTGCCCCTGCCCCAGCGCCTCGCCGAGCTTGCCGAAGAACTCGACCGGTTGGTGGTGGAGTTTCACCCGAGTGCGATGGCGGTGGAACGGGTGCTGTTCCAAACCAATGCTCGTACCGCGATCTCGGTGGGACAGGCCAGCGGCCTCGCGCTCGTTGCCGCCGCGCGCGAAGGGATTCCCGTCGCGCAGTACAGCCCGAACGAAGTGAAGCTGGCGGTTGCCGGTCATGGTGGTGCCGACAAAGAGCAGGTGCAGCAAATGGTCACGCGCATCCTGAAACTTGGCGCCGTGCCGCGGCCGCCCGACGCGGCCGATGCACTCGCGCTCGCGTTGTGTCATCAGTGGTCCGCCCCGATGCGCGAACGCACCGAAGGAAGCGACTCGGGACGAGTGCAGGGCTTCGACCGCGCGGTCGAGGCGGCCCTCGCTCGGGAGTCCCGATGATCGGCTCGGTGCGCGGAACGGTGCTCGAGCGCACTCCAACGGGTGAGGTGCTCGTGGAGGTCGGGGGAGTGGGGTATCGCTGTTTGGTGCCGATCAGCGCGTTGCCACAACTTGCACCCGGTGGTGCCGCGTTTCTCATGACGCACCTCCATGTGCGCGAGGACGCGATGACCCTCTACGGATTTCCCACGCGCGATGAACGTGACACGTTCGAGATCCTGATCGGTGCCAACGGGGTCGGTCCCAAACTGGCCCTCGCGATTCTCTCCATCCACCCGCCCAATGTGCTGCGACGGGTCATCGCCGAGGAAGACCTCGACGCGCTGTGCAGCGTTCCGGGGGTGGGGAAGCGCACCGCCCAGAAGTTGATGATCGAACTCACCTCCCGCTTGGATCTTCCGGAAGTTGATCTGCGCGATCAGACTGGTACCCCGGCGGTTCGTGGTGAAGTCCGGGCCGCGCTCACCGAACTGGGATACGGGCCGGATGAGATCCGGTCGGTGCTGGCCGACCTGCCGGCCGAGGGCACCGTTGAAGAACTGCTCCGGATCGCGCTCCAACACTTGGCGGTGAAATCATGAGTGGGCGCGAGGAGTTGCTGCATCCGGGCGCGGACCCGGTGGAGGCCGCCGAGGAAACCACGCTGCGGCCGCGCCGGCTCGAGGAGTTCGTCGGCCAGCCGCGGCTCACCGAGCACCTGGAGATCGTCCTGCAGGCCGCGCGCCAACGGGGCCAGGCCGTGGACCACCTGCTGTTTGCGGGCCCGCCCGGAACCGGCAAGACCTCACTCGCGGCGATCGTTGCGGCAGAGATGGACGCGAGTCTGCGAGTCACGAGCGGTCCCGCGCTCGAGCGCGCCGGTGACCTTGCCGCGATTCTCACCAACCTCGACGACGGCGACGTGTTGTTCGTCGACGAGATCCATCGGCTCCCGCGCGCGGTGGAGGAAGTCCTCTATCCGGCAATGGAGGACTACCAGCTCGACATCGTGATCGGGCGCGGACCCTCCGCTCGTTCGATTCGGCTCGATCTGCCGCGGTTCACGCTGGTGGGTGCCACCACCCGCGCCGGGCTGATCACCGGACCGTTGCGCGATCGCTTTGGTTTCGTAGCGCGCCTGGAGTACTACGAACCAGCCGACCTCGAAATCATCGTGGCACGGGCCGGACGAATTCTGGGCGTACAGATCGATGCCGATGGGGCAGCCGAGCTCGCCCGCCGCGCCCGTGGAACCCCCCGGATCGCGAACCGATTGTTGAAGCGAGTCCGGGATTACGCCGAGGTCCGTTCCGACGGCACTGTCGATGGTGCCACCGCTCGGGCGGCGCTCGAGGTGTTCGAAGTTGACGCACGTGGCCTGGACCGCACCGACCGAGCGGTGCTCCACGCCCTGTGCGTGATCTTTGCGGGCCAACCAGTGGGGCTCGGCACCCTTGCCGTCGCCGTGAGCGAAGAACCGGACACCGTCGAGGACGTCTACGAGCCGTTCCTGCTGAAACAGGGCCTCCTGCAACGCACGCCTCGCGGCCGGATCGCCACCGCGGCGGCCTATGCCCACCTTGGTCTGGCGCTACCACCGGGTCCGGCCGTGCACACCGTGGGCCTGTTCGACGGTCCCGACCCGCAATCGGGTGTCTGACCGGTCGCCATGCCCCGAGAGTGGGGGAGGGAGGCACTAGTGTCCCCGACCCGGCATGCCTGTCTTTCTTCTCTACTTCGCCCTGCTCGCGGTCGCGTTCTTTTTTCTGATCGTGCGGCCTCAACGTCGTCAGCTCTCAGCTCGCCGCGCGCTGATCGCGGCGCTCGAGGTCGACGACGACATCATCACCGCGGGTGGCATCTATGCCACGGTGCGCGCGATTGATGGCGACGTGCTTTCGATCGAGGTGGCCGACGGCGTGGTGCTGACGCTGGCCCGTGACGCGGTCGCCCGTCGGCGTGAAGACGCCGAAGATGCCCAAGATGCCCAAGATGCCGACATGAATCCTGATGACAACCATCGCGCCGTCGACGCTGTCGTTGACGACGTTGACTCACCGGACGAGGACGTCTAAGTGCGCCGCAACTTCTGGTATCTCATCGTCACGGTCGTGGTGATCTGTGGCACCTTCGCGGCGACGATCGTGAGCGGGAACTCGCCGGTACTCGGCCTCGACCTCCAGGGTGGGATCGAAGTACGCCTGGCTCCGGTGGGCACCAACCAGGGCAACGATGTCTTGGACAAGGCCGTCGACATCATCCGCAATCGGGTCAACGGCCTGGGCGTAGCCGAGACCGAGGTGAAGCGCGACGGTTCCCAAATCGTCGTCGACCTCCCCGGAGTGAAGGATCGCAACAAGGCCCGGGATCTCGTCGGTAAGACGGCGGAGCTGCGGTTCCGGCCCGTACTCAACGTCGTGCAGGTGTCGTGTGCGGCCGACCCGTCAGCCAAGCAGTCCAAAGCCAAGAAGTCCAAAGTCAAGAAGTCCAAAGTCAAGCAGTCCACCTCGTCCACCTCGTCGACGAGTTCGGTGTCGAGCCCCCCGGCGTCGTCGACCACCGGCGGCGCGCCGACGCCCGGACCGGGCAAGAGCATCCACGTACCGGCCGCGGAAACTTCCACCTCCACGAGTAGCGCGCCCTCCACATCCTCGACGACGACGGCTGCCGCTCCCACCGCCACGACCCCGGCGACGACCGCGCCACAGTTACCTCCCCTCACCACGCCCGTGGAGGACAAGCGCGCGGCCACGGTCTGGTTGTGCGACCGCAACGGCGCTCCGCAGTATCAGTTGGGACCGACCGCCTTCACCGGGAAAGGTGTGAGTACCGCCTCGGCCCGGTTCGTCGGCGGTGCAGACGGTTGGGCGGTGGAGCTGACGCTGAACCCGCTCGGGAGTAAGCAGTTCAATGCCCTCGCGGCGCAATCGTTCCCCAAGTCGCCGCCCCAAAACGCGGTCGCGATCGTGCTCGACGGTGTGGTGCAATCCGCGCCGGCGTTTCGAACGTCTTCGTTTACCGGCAATGTGCAAATCACCGGCAACTTCAGTCAGTCCGAAGCCGAGGACCTCGCCACCGTCTTGAAGTTCGGCGCGCTCCCCGTGCAGCTGAAGCCACTCACGACCACCAGTATCTCGCCGTCCCTTGGGCGCGACCAGCTCGACGCCGGCCTGCTGGCAGGCATCATCGGGCTTATCTTGGTGGCGCTCTACATGTTGGCCTTCTATCGCGTCCTCGGGCTCGTGGTGATCGCCGGCCTCGTGCTCTCCGCGATGGCGATCTACACGCTCATCACGTATCTCGGCGACAGCATCGGGCTGACGCTGACCCTTGCCGGGGTGGTGGGACTCATCGTCTCGGTGGGTATCACCGTGGACTCCTACGTGGTGTACTTCGAACGGCTCAAGGATGAGGTGCGGACCGGGCGCACCATCCGGAGTTCGGTGGATCGCGGGTTCCAACGGTCGTTCAAAACGATTCTCGCCGCGGATCTCGTGTCCCTGATCGCGGCGGGCATCCTGTACTGGCGGGCCATCGGCTCGGTGCGTCAGTTCGCATTCCTGCTCGGTGTCTCCACCATTCTCGACCTGATCTTGTCGTACTTCTTCATGCACCCGCTCGTGCACTTCATGGCCCGCAACCAGACGATTGTCGGGGCCAAGAAGGTGGGCATCGCAGCCGGGCTCGACACTCCGGAGGCCACGGTATGAAGCCCGACGGCACCCGCCACACGCTCAAGGATCTGTACCACGAGAACACGTCCTTTGACTTTCTGCATCGCCGCTGGCGGTGGGCGTTGATCTCGGGGCTCCTGATCCTGGTGTCCGTCGCCGGCTTTGTCTTGCGCGATGGCCTCAACCTCGGCCTCGACTTCACGGGCGGTACGGCCTGGCAAATCACCGCGACTTCGGGCAAGAGCCCGTCGGCCGGCGACGTTCGGACGGTGCTCGTTGGCGTCGGTGTCAAAGATGCCAAGGTGGTCCTGCTCGGCGATCGAGGCATTCGGGTCGAGGCGTCCACGTTGGGGCGAGCACGCGAGAACGCGGTGACCGACGCATTGGCGAAGTACGCGGGAGTCAAGAGCGCGACCATCAGCGTGTCGCAGGTCGGGCCCAGCTGGGGAGACAAGGTCAGCCGGGAAGCATTCATCGCTTTGCTCCTGTTCTTCGTTGCCATCGCCGCGTACCTCTCGCTGCGGTTCGAGTTCAAGATGGCCGTCGCCGCGATCATCGCCGTGGTGCACGACATCGTGATCACCGTCGGCGTCTACGCGGTGACCGGGCTCGAGGTGACGCCGGCAACCGTGATCGCGTTTCTCACCATTCTCGGGTTCTCGCTGTACGACACCGTGGTGGTGTTCGACAAGATCAAGGAGAACACACCTCAGCTCAGCACGGTGCGCGGTCTGACCTATACCGAGATGGCCAATACCTCGCTCAACCAGGTCCTGATGCGATCCCTCAACACCTCCTTTGTTGCCCTGCTCCCCGTTGCCTCGCTGCTGGTGGTGGGGGCGTGGCTCCAGGGTGCCGTGGCGTTGGAGGAGTTCGGTCTCGCGCTCTTCGTGGGCCTCATCATCGGCGCGTACTCGTCGCTCTTCGTCGCCACGCCGATCTTGGCCTGGTGGAAGGAGCGCGAGCCGCGCTACCGGACGCTCTCGGAACGCAGCGCCCAACGCGCTGGTCGCGATGTTGCCATGGCAGGAGTGTCGACGGGTGCCCGTTCTCCGTTCAACGATGGGGCAGCCGACGAACTGGCCGGCGAACTGGCCGGCGAACCGATTGGCGAACCGTCGAAGTTCACCCGGGCGGCACCCGGCGCCGCGACACCGACGATTACGCCTCGACCGCGTCAACAGAAGTCCCGCAAACGTAAATAGTTCGCATCTCGGCCGCATGGGCGCGCGTTTCATCCACTGGCCGCGCGACAATGACGTGCCGACATGACGAGCATCGCTGAGACTTCCCGTACCGAGATACGTGGCGAACGTCGATCCGTGCTGCCCTGGCGGCGCCACCAGGTCGATGTTGCGCTGGCGCCGGTGCTCACGTCGTACTTGGATCAGCACCGCAAAGCCGACACCACCCTCATTGAACGTGCCTACGGGGCCGCGCATCGTGCCCATGCCGAACAGGTGCGGCGCTCGGGTGAGCCGTACATCTCTCATCCGCTGGGGGTCGCGCTGATCCTGGCCGACCTCGGGCTCGACGACGTGACGATCGCGGCCGCGCTCTTGCATGATGCGATCGAGGACACCGCGCTCACGAAGGACGCCGTCGACGAACAGTTCGGCACGGAGGTCAGCGCGATCGTCGACGGCGTGACCAAGCTCGATCGGCTCCAGTTCGAGTCACGCGAGGCACAGCAGGCCGCCACGATGCGCAAGATGTTGGTGGCGATCGCCAAGGACATCCGCGTGTTGTTGATCAAGCTCGCTGACCGCCTCCACAACATGCGCACCATCGCGTCGCTCCCGGAGGCAAAGCAGCTCCGCATTGCACAAGAGACGATGGACATCTACGCGCCACTCGCGCACCGCCTCGGCATTGGCGACGTGAAATGGCAGCTCGAAGATCTCTCGTTCGCGGTGCTGCACCCCAAGCGCTACGCGGAGATCGAGCAGCTCGTCAACACGCAAACTCCCGCGCGCGAAGACCATCTCCAACAAGTCTTGGTCGAGCTCCGAGAACGGCTCGCCGAGTTGCAGATCGACGCCGCGGTGAGTGGACGCCCGAAACACTTCTGGTCGATCTACGAGAAAATGATCGTGAAGACCCGGGAGTTCGATGAGGTCCAGGACCTCATCGGGGTCCGCGTGGTGGTGGACACCGTGAAGGACTGTTACGGAGCGCTGGGTTCGATCCACGCGTGGTGGCGTCCGGTGCAGGGCCGGTTCAAGGACTACATCGCGATGCCGAAGTTCAACCTGTACCAATCGTTGCACACCACCGTGGTGGGCCCCGGTGGTCGTCCGGTGGAGGTCCAGATCCGGACGCAGGAGATGCACCGGCGCGCGGAGTTCGGCGTGGCGGCGCATTGGGGCTATAAGCAAAGTTCGGTCACCACGAACACCGCAGACCTCGTGTGGCTGCAGCGACTCGTGGATTGGCAGGAAGAGACCGACGACCCGGCCGCGTTCATGCAGACGCTGAAGGGCGATCTGGAACAGGACGAAGTGTTCGTGTTCACGCCGAAGGGCAAGATCGTGACCTTGCCCACGGGCGCCACGCCGGTGGACTTTGCGTACGCGATCCACACCGATGTCGGCCACCGTTGTATCGGCGCGCGCTCGAACGGTCGGCTCGTTCCGCTCGATGCGCTCCTGACGACCGGCGACATGATCGAGATCGTCACCAGCAAGGTGGAGGGCGCAGGCCCCACGCAGGATTGGTTGCAGTTCGCGCAAACGCCGCGCGCCCGTTCGAAGATCCGCCAATGGCAATCGCGCGAGCGGCGCGTCGACGCGATCGACGGCGGTCGCGATGACCTGGTGTTGGAACTTCGACGCGAGGGGCTTCCGGTACAGAAGCTCATGGGGTCCCAACTCCTGCTCGGCGTCGCCGAGGAGATGCACTACTCCGATCTCGACGCGTTGTACGCGGCCATTGGCGAACATCACGTCTCGGGTCACGCGGTGGCCCAACGGGTACGCCATCAACTCTCGGGCGGGATCGAACAGCTGCCGGTGACGGCGCGGCGGCCATCACGAAGCAGCGCCCGGCGCCGGGTTGCCGGTGTCCACGTTGAGGGTCTTGACGACATGTTGGTGCGACTCTCGCGCTGTTGTACTCCGGTCCCCGGCGATGAGATCATCGGGTTCGTGACCCGCGGGCGGGGCGTCTCGGTCCACCGGTCCGATTGTGCGAACGCGAGCGGTCTGGCGAGCCAGACCGAACGGTTGGTGGAGGTGGAGTGGGACCACGATGCATCCGGCGCGTACGTGGTGTCGGTGGAGGTCGAGGCACTCGACCGGTCGCGGCTCCTGCGCGATGTTGCGAACACCTTGGCCGAACACCACGTGAACATCCTTTCGTGCCAAAGTCAGACCACTCCGGATCGCGTGGCGCGGTTCCGGTTCGATTTCGAGCTGGCGGATCCGGGACATCTCGATTCGTTGATCGCGGCACTGAAGCGGGTCGACTCCGTCTTTGACGCGACCCGCGTGCTGCCCGGACCCATTGGCGCGGGGCGCTCGACTCCGGTTCCGGTTGATTGAACCCGAAGCGGGAGTGGCCCACCGGTAGCATCGACCGTCAATGTCTCCCGCCGATGTTTTTCGCGCCCCGAAGGGCGTCCACGATGTCCTCCCCCCGGATTCCGCGCGCTGGGTCGAGATCGTGGCGCGCTTCGCCGAACGGGCTCGCCGCTACGGGTACGGCCTGGCCATCACGCCCATGTTCGAACACGTCGAGGTGTTCCAGCGGGTCGGAGAACACACCGACGTCGTCTCGAAGGAGATGTACGAACTGACCGACAAGGGTGGACGGCGCCTGGCGCTGCGGCCCGAAGGCACAGCTTCGGTGGTGCGGGCATTTGTGCAACACCATCCGACCCCGCCATGGAAGGTCTGGTACGTGGCGCCGAACTTCCGGTACGAGCGGGCCCAGAAGGGTCGCTACCGCCAACACTGGCAGCTCGGTGTAGAAGCGCTCGGCATCGAGGACCCCGAGATCGATGTCGAGGTGATCACGCTCCTCGCCGGCTTCTACGCCGAGATTGGCCTGCGCGATGTCCGGCTGCTGGTCAACTCAATGGGCGATGCGCAGACGCGTCCGGGGTATGTCGCCGCCCTACGGAGCCACTTCCGGCACGACGGCGCGGCACTGGGAGAAGAGTTTCTGGCGCGCGTCGAGGCGAACCCGTTGCGAGTGCTCGACGCGAAAGTCGGGCCGTGGCAATCCGTGATCGAAAGTGCGCCGCAACTGACGGAGTACCTCTCCGATGCTGCGGCCGCGCACTTCGATGCCGTGCAGGCCGGGCTGCGCGCCCTCGGAGTCGGGTTCGAGATCGAGCCGCGGCTCGTGCGGGGGTTCGACTACTACACCGGGACCACGTTCGAGTTTCAGAGTGCGGGCCTTGATGCCGCGCAGAACGCAGTGGGCGGTGGTGGCCGCTACGACGGCCTGGCCGAAGAGTTTGGCGGCCCGTCCACCGCGGGGATCGGATTCGGGACCGGGGTGGAGCGGATCGTGCTCGCACTCGATGCGGGCGACGTTGCTCCGCCGCGCGCGGGCGTTGAGGTATTTGTCGTCGACGGTCTCGCTGCCGAGGGCGGGGCCACGGTCGCCACGTTGGTGGAGGCGTTGCGCACCGGTGGATTAAGTGTGGATCGTGCCTACGGCCGACGGTCGGTGAAAGCCCAATGGAAAGCGGCGGACCGTTCCGGCGCGGGGTTCGCAGTGATGGTCGGTCGAGATGAGGTAGGCCGAGACGCGGTCGGGGTGAAGGATCTCGGGACCGGGGAACAAGTCGAGGTGCCCCGAGTGGGCCTGGTGGCGTGGCTCCAAGCCCGCCGAGAACGGATGAGCAGCTGATGATGCGCACGCATGAGACCGGGACGATCCGGACCGAGGACGTGGGTTCTGAGGTCACGGTGGCGGGTTGGGTCGCACAGCGGCGCGACCACGGCGGGGTGGTGTTCTTCGACCTGCGCGACTCCTCTGGCATGGTCCAGGTCGTCATCGACCCCGAGGCAGTAGGAGCGGGTGACGTCCACCACATCGGGCGCGAGTGGGTGCTCCAAGTCGTAGGGGTCGTGCAGGCCCGACCCGCCGGAACGGTGAACCCCGACCTGGCGACCGGCGAGGTCGAAGTGGCCGCGAGCGTCGTCACGGTGCTGAACCGGGCGGAGGCGCCGCCGTTTCCGCTTTCCGACCGCGGCGACGACGTCGACGAAGTGCTGCGGTTACGGCACCGTTACCTGGATCTGCGGCGGCCGTCGATGCAGCGCAACCTCCGCATGCGCGCCTTGGTGAACCAGACCCTGCGGGCGTCGATGTTCGAACAACGGTTCGTCGAGGTCGAGACCCCGATGTTGATCGCGTCCACTCCGGAGGGTGCGCGCGATTTTGTGGTGCCGTCGCGGCTCAGCCCCGGCGACTTTTACGCGCTGCCCCAGAGTCCGCAGCTGTTCAAACAGTTGTTGATGGTTGGTGGGCTCGACCGATACTTCCAGATCGCGCGATGCCTGCGAGATGAAGACCTGCGCGCGGATCGTCAGTTCGAGTTCATGCAATACGACATGGAGATGAGCTTCGCCGAGCAATCCGACATCATCGATGTGGTCACGAACGCGGTGAGTGCGGCGGTAGAAGCCGTGACGGGCGCTCCGCTCCCGGCGGTACCCCAGATGACGTGGTCTGATGCGATGGAACGGTTCGGATCAGACAAGCCCGACCTGCGTTTTGGAATGGAACTGGTTGACCTGGGTCCGGCGGTCGCGGGTACGGAGTTCAAGGCCTTCCACGCCGATGCAGTCAAGGGGATCTGCCACGCGGGTGCTGGCGACGCCTCGCGCTCCACGCTCGACAAACTCGTAGATCGGGCCAAACAACTCGGCGCGGCGGGGCTGGTCTGGATGCGGGTGGCGGCGGGCGGCGAGTTGGAGTCGCCGGTGGCGAAGTTTCTGAGCGCACCCGAACAGGCAGCGATCGTTGCGGCCCTCAGCGCCCAGGCGGGTGACCTGGTCCTGATCGTGGCGGGGGAGCGGCAGCGAACGAACACGGTGCTGGGCGCGCTGCGCTTGGACGTCGGCCGCCCGCCGCTGGGTGATGACCTCGTGCCGTTGTGGGTCGTGGACTTCCCGCTGTTCGAGGCAATCACGGCCGACGGCAACCCGATTCCACTCCATCATCCGTTCACCCAACCGCACCCCGAGGACGCGCACCTCCTCGCAACCGCCACCGGTGACGCATTGCTCGATGTGCGATCGCAGGCGTATGACCTGGTGCTCAACGGATGGGAACTGGGCTCGGGCAGCGTGCGGATCCACCAACCCGACCTCCAAGCGCAGATGTTTGCGTTGCTCGGAATCGACGCGGAGACGGCCCAAGCTCGGTTCGGCTTTCTCCTCGACGCGTTCCGGTTTGGCGCGCCGCCGCACGCGGGGTTCGCGTTCGGCATCGATCGCCTGGTGGCGCTCCTCGCCGGTGAGTCCAACATTCGCGAAGTGATCGCGTTCCCGAAGACTCAGTCGGGTGCCGATCCCCTCACCGGTGCGCCGGGTCCCATCGATGCCACCCAACTCCGCGAACTCGGCCTCACGGTCAAACCTCGGAGCACGTAGAACTCGACCCGAGCATTCGGCATCTGCCCGTGCGGCTCGTGACTCGCTAGCGTCAGGCCGTGACCGATCTCTTCGGCGCCGCCGCCGAGGCGCGTCTCACGAGCCGAGCCCCATTGGCGGCCCGCCTGCGGCCGCGGTCGCTCGATGAGGTGGTGGGCCAGGAAGAGCTGCTCGGAGCGGGACGCCCGTTGCGGCTCCTGATCGAGTCGGATCGGCTGACATCGGTGGTGCTCTGGGGTCCTCCCGGCACGGGCAAGACCACGATCGCGCGGCTGATCGCGGGTGCGACCCGGAAGGCCTTCGAACCGCTTTCGGCCGTGAGCGCGGGAGTGAAGGACGTCCGAGAAGTCGCCGACCGTGCCCGGCAGCGCCTCGGTGAACACGGCCAAGGGACGATTCTGTTTCTCGACGAGATTCATCGTTTCAGCCGCACCCAGCAAGACGCGTTGTTGCCCCATGTGGAAGAGGGACTGATCGTGCTCGTGGGCGCGACGACCGAGAACCCCTATTTCTCGTTGACCGCGCCCCTGTTGAGTCGCTCCACGTTGTTTCGGGTTCAGGCAGTTGCACCCGACGGTCTGCGTGCGCTGGTTGGCCGCGCGTTGGCCGATGTCGACCGTGGCCTCGGTGAGTCGAAACTGACGATCGATGACGACGCCTTCGACCACCTGGTGGACCGGGCCGAAGGCGATGCCCGGCACACGTTGACCAGTCTCGACGTTGCCGCCGCGCTCGCGTCGGAGGCGGGCGCAGCGTCGATCGCGCTCACGCACATGGAAACCGCCCTCGCGATGCGCGCGCTGCGCTACGGCGACGATGAGCACTACGACATCGTCTCGGCATTCATCAAGAGCATCCGAGGCTCCGACGTGGACGCCGGCCTGTATTGGCTGGCCCGGATGCTCGAGGCCGGCGAAGATGCCCGGTTCATTGCTCGCCGTCTCGTGATTCTGGCGTCCGAAGACGTGGGCCTCGGCGACCCGCACGGCCTTCCGATCGCGACTGCCGCCGCCCACGCGGTGGAGTACGTGGGCCTCCCGGAGGCCATGCACAATCTGGCGCACGCAGTGATCTACCTCGCGAATGCCCCGAAATCCAACGGTGCCAAGGTCGCGCTCGGCGCCGCGCTGGCGGATGTGCGGGACCGGCCCGCCGGTGACGTCCCCCCGCATTTGCGTGATGCGAGCTATCGCAGTGCGGCCACGCTGGGCCACGGACAGGGCTACGTCTATCCTCACGACGCGCCCGACGGTTGGGCGCCCCAGGAATACCGGCCCCCCGAAGTCGCGGGTCGGGTGTATTGGCAACCGAGCGGCCATGGCGACGATATCGATCGTCGGCCATCCGGCGCCCAGATCCGCACCGAACCGCGCGAGGAGTAGTTGTGAGTGTGAGCGAGTGGTTGGGAGCAACGGGAGCGGTCCTGCTCGCGGTCTTGCTCGGAGGACTCTTGTTCGGATTGCTCTCGATCATCGCCACGGTCCGCCGGCTCCGCACGACGGTCGATCGACTTCAGGAGGAGACGCTTGCCGTCACCCGCGGAATGCAGGACGCGCTGCGTGACGCCGAACACGAAGTGGATCGAGTGAACGCATTGCTGAGCGCAGCCGAGGGTGTGGGGGGCCGACTCGACGGAGCATCGCGCCTGGTGACCAAGACCGTCACCAACCCGGTGGTCAAGGTCCTCGCGATCGGGACCGGGACCAAGCAAGCGGTCCGACGCATGCGCGAGGGCGATCGGCGGGCCGCCCGATGATTCCGAAGCGCGTGTTCTGGCTCACGGTCGGCTACGGCGCCGGCATGGGATCGTCGTGGTACGCCGCCCGCAAGGTGCGCGATGCCGCGAAGCGGTATACCCCGGACGGCCTCACCGAACGAGTCGGAGAAACGGTCGAGACCATGAAGGCGGCGGCCGTTGAGGGCCGCGCCGCGATGCGCCGCCGCGAGATGCAACTACGTGCCGACTTGAATAGAAGCAGTCGGTAACCTCACCCGATGGTTTCCATGACTGCCGACGAACTTCGGCGCGCCTTTCTTGACTACTTCGTGGCGCGTGGTCACATCGAAGTTCCGAGCGCGAGTCTCATTCCCCATGACAAGAGCGTTCTCTTCACGATCGCCGGGATGATTCCGTTCGTGCCGTACTTCACGCGTGAGGAACCAGCCCCGTACCCGCGGGCAACGTCGTCCCAGAAGTGTGTGCGCGTGGGAGGAAAGCACAACGACCTCGACGACATCGGTCGGACCAACCGGCACTTTTCATTCTTCGAGATGCTGGGCAACTTCAGCTTCGGCGACTATTTCAAGGCCGAGGCGATTCCGTTTGCCTGGGGGTTCTACACCGACGTGCTGGGCCTCGACCCGGAACGGCTCTGGGTCACGGTGCATGACTCCGACGATGAAGCTGAAGCAATTTGGCGTGACACGGTCGGCGTTGCGGCCGAGCGGATCCAGCGCCTCGGCGACGACAACTTTTGGCGCATGGGCGATACCGGACCCTGCGGGCCGAGTTCGGAGATCTTCTGGGATCTCGGGCCCGAGTTCGGAGCCGACGGGGGACCGGCCCAGGGCGGCGAGGATCGGTTCGTCGAACTCTGGAACCTCGTGTTCATGCAGTACGACGCCCAGCCCGACGGCACGCTGGTGCCACTTCCGGCGCCGAGCGTTGACACCGGGGCCGGATTGGAGCGCAACCTGGCGGTACTCCAAGGGGTGAACTCCGTCTGGGACATCGATGTGTTCCAACCATTGATTGCGGCGGCGGAGTCGGTGACCGGCCGCACCTATGGCGGCTATCCGGGAAACGTTGACGATGTCTCGTTGCGGATCCTGGCCGAACATGCACGGACGATGACCTTCCTCGTCGCCGACGGCGTTGTGCCGAGCAACGAAGAACGCGGGTACGTGCTGCGACGGATTATTCGCCGGGCGGTGCGCCACGCGTATCGCCTGGGCGCGCGCCAACTCGTGACGCCGGCGTTGGTCGACGCCACCGTGGCCACCATGGGCTCTGCCTACCCGGACCTGGCTGCCCACCACGATTTGGTCACCACGATCGTGCGCCGCGAAGAGGAGCGGTTCCTGCGCACGTTGCAGCGGGGCGAGGAGATGCTGGCGGATCTGCTGGACGCGGGCGATATCTCGGGTGAGCGCGCGTTCTTCTTGCACGACACCTTGGGCTTCCCGGTCGACCTCACGCGCGAGATCGCAGCCGAGCGGGGTCGGGCCGTGGACCTCGACGGATTCCAAACCAGCATGGAGGCTCAGCGCAACCGCGCGCGGGAAGCCCACAAGGCAGCAGGTGGTTCGGCCGCCGCGCCCGTGGAGCTGTACCGCGAGCTGCTCGACGAGTACGGCGCCACCGACTTCACCGGGCGGCAGGAGTACGCCACCGAGGGCGCCGTCGTGCTGGCGTTGATCCAAGGTGGTGAACGGGTCGGCCGGGTGGGAGCGAACGCGGGCCGGGTTGATGTCATCACCGATCGAACGCCGTTTTATGCGGAGTCCGGCGGCCAGGTGGGTGACGTCGGTTCCATGACGGGACTTGATGGTGTCGACGCGCGTGTGATCGACACTCAGTTCGCCATCCCGGCCCGCCTCACGCGGCATCGGGTGGAGGTGGTGAACGGTGAGTTGGCCGAGGGAGACACTCTGGCGCTCGAGATCGATGGTGCACGCCGCGACGCGATTCGCCGCAACCACACCGCGACGCATCTGTTGCACTCCGCTTTGCGCGAAGTGCTCGGGAGCCACGTGAAGCAAGCCGGGTCGATGGTCTCGGCCGAGCGTTTGCGGTTCGACTTTTCCCATTTCGAGCCCGTGAGCCCCGAGGACCTCGTGCGGATCGAGGCCATCGCGAACCGCGCCGTGATCTCTGACGCACCGGTTCGCCATTACGAGACCACGAAGGCCCACGCCGAAAGCCTCGGCGCCATCGCGTTCTTTGGTGACAAGTACGGCGACATTGTGCGCGTGCTCGAGGCCGGACCTTCCTCCACGGAGCTCTGCGGCGGCACGCATGTGCACGCACTGGGATTCATCGGTCCAGTCAAGATCCTGAGCGAGGGTTCCATCGGGTCAAACCTGCGGCGGATCGAGGCGGTGACGGGCGAGGTTGCGCTCGATCGGGTGCAGGGGGAAGCGCAGGAACTGCGCGACGTTGCCGCGCTCCTGAATGTGACGACCGCGGAGATCGGGGGCCGCGTCGAGAAGCTGCTCGAACAGCTCAAGGCCGCGAACGACGACCTCGGAGCCGCGCGTCAACGCGAAGCCGTGACGGCAGCACACGCGCTCGTGGCGGCGGCCGAAAACGGGACAGTGGTGGAACGGCGAGACGGTGTGAATCCCGACGAACTCCGCCAACTCGCCATCGCCACGCGCGACGCGCTCGGTCCGCTCGGCGTGGTCGTCATCCTCGGCGCGAACGCCGGCAAGGCGGGCGTGGTGGTCGCCGTGGGCAAAGACCGAGTCGCCGGTGGGGTATCCGCGGCGGCGATTGCGGCGCCGGTGGCCAAGCTGCTCGGCGGCGGCACCGCCAAGAACCCGGAACTGGTGATCGGTGGCGGGCCGAACGTGGATGCTCTCGCGGAGGCGGTCACATTGGCCCAGGTTCAGGTGGCCAGCGCCGTAGGGTGAGCCGGGTGGGCCGCATCCTCGGGGTTGATCTCGGCACTCGCCGTATCGGGCTGGCGGTGTCGGACCCCACCGGCACGATCGCGTCACCGCTCACGGTCTTGGAACGGCGCGGATCTGCTGACGCCGATCGGCGCGCGATCGTCGCCGCCGCAATGGAAGCCGACGCCGCAGTCGTCGTGGTGGGACTCCCCAAGGAGTTGTCCGGGCGAAATGGTCCCGCGGCGAAAGCCGCGCGAGCCGAGGTGGAAGCGTTGCGCATGCTCGCGCCGGAACTCACCTTCGAGCTGCACGACGAGCGGATGACCACCGTGATTGCGCAGCGGTCGCTGGTGGGTGCCGGCGTGAAACGCAAACAACGCAAGGGCAAGGTCGACAAGGTGGCCGCGGCGGTCATCCTTCAGTCCTACCTGGAATCCCGCCCGTCCCCTCCGGCCGGTCAGCGCCGAGAGCGGGGATGGCGTGAGTGAGGATGGCGTGAGTGACGATCCGGAGCAGATCAGCGTGCTCGGCGAGGCAACGTCGCGGTCCCGAAAGGATCGGCGAGCTGGTCACGGTTCGAAACGGCGGGGCGGCCGGGTGGTGCTCGTGCTCATGCTGCTGGCGTCGCCGTTCATCGCGGCCGCGGGTTGGTTCTGGTATCAGGTCGATCCGCCCGGGGACCCTGGGCGCGTGGTGACGGTGGAGATTCCGGTCGGGTCGGGGGTCAGTGCCATTGCCGATCGACTGGAAGCACGAGGCGTGATCGGGTCCGCGCTCGCGTTCCGAATCTACGCACGGATCTCGGGGGCGCCACGGATCCAAGCGGGTCAGTATCGGCTCCATCAGGATCTTGGTGCACGCGGTGCGATCGACGCCCTCGAGCCGGGACCGCGCCAGCGCTATCGCGAGCTCTCGCTGCCGCCCGGCCTTCGGTTCGATCAGATTGCCGCGCGCGTGGGTTCGCTTCCGGGCCACAGCGCGAAGCGGTTGACCGAGGTTGCCCAGAGCGGAGTCGTCCGGTCGAAGTTTCAGCCAGACGGTGTCACCTCCCTCGAAGGTTTGACCTGGCCCGACACCTATTACGTGGCGGACCATGAAGACGAGACCGCGATCCTGCGAACCATCGTCGCTGCGTTCGATCGCCATGGGACCGCGGTTGGTCTCGGTGGGACCTCGGATCCTTATCGGACCGTGGTGATCGCGTCGCTGATTCAACGCGAAGCCGGGATCGACGCCGACCGTCCCCTCATCGCCGCGGTGATCCAGAATCGCTTGCGCGACTCGATGCCGCTCCAAATCGATGCAACCGTTGTGTACGCACGTGGTGGTGGTGACGCCAGGTTGACCGACGCAGACTTCGCGCTCGACTCGCCGTACAACACGTATCGAACGCGTGGCCTGCCGCCCACGCCGATTTCCACGGTCACCGAAGCGTCCTTGCGCGCCGCGATCCATCCCGCCGATGTTCCGTTCAAGTACTACGTCCTCACGGACGCGTCGGGGAAGCACGCATTCGCGGTCACCTTCGCCGAGCATGAACGCAACATCGCCGATGCCCGGCGCCGCGGGGTACTGCCATGATCACGGGCGCGACCAAGTTGGCCGCAGTGATCGGTTCGCCGGTACGTCATTCGCGCTCACCGATGATTCACAACGCCGCATTCGCGGCGACGGGTCTGGATTGGGTCTACGTGGCGCTCACCGTCGCGCCCGGGAACGGGTTTGATGCAGTGCGGTGCCTCCCGGCATTGGGTGTGGCGGGGATCAACGTAACGATGCCCCACAAATCCGACGCGGCACGGGCCTGTGATGAACTCACCTCGGCGGCGGCCAGCTTGGCCTCGGTGAATACGGTGGTGGTCCGACCCGACGGAACGTGTCTCGGTGATTCCACCGATGGCGAAGGATTTCTCCGGGCGATCGGCGACGACGGACTCGACCCGGCCGGACGCTCGGTGCTGGTGCTGGGTGCGGGGGGAGCGGCGCGTGCGGTGGCGGCCGCGCTCGTCGCCCGTGGCGCAGACGTCATGGTGGCGGCCCGACGCGTCGACGCGGCTGGCGAACTGGTGCGCGCGATCCCGGGGGTTCGGGCAGTGCCATGGCCGGGCTTGGACGCCGCAATGGGTTCACGACCCGCATCGGTCGACGTCGAGGTCGTGGTGAACGCGACCCCGATCGGGATGGGCGATGACCGCTCGATCCCGGTAGAGCCGGTTTCGCAGCAATGGGTCGTTGATTTGGTGTATCACCCGATGGAGACGGAGCTGCTCGCTCGAGCGCGCTCGGTGGGAGCGCGGCCGGTGGGTGGTTTGGGAATGTTGGTCCATCAGGCCGCTCTGGCCTTCGAGCTCTGGACCGGGGTTCCCGCACCGCTGCCCGTCATGCGGGACGCCGCTGCGCCAGCGGGTTGACCGGATTCAGCCGAGGGGCTCAATCGTCGGCCCGATGATGCCGACACAACGGGGACCGACCAATGGAGGCATCCCCGGTGCTGTCGGGCACATTCGAACTCTTTCCCGTGGCCGAAGTACTCGGCCTGCTTGAGCGTGCCGAGTCAAGCGGCGCGTTGGTGGTGCGCGGGCGCGAGATAGACGGCACCCTGTACTTCGTCTCCGGTGAACTCTGCGGGGGTGAGGTCGGAGACGTTTCCGGGCCGGTAGCCGATGCCGCGGCACTGGAAATTCGGATCCTCGAGGTATGCGTCTCCCTCTTGCGAAGTCGCCAGGCCGAGTTCGAGTTCCGAGGTGACGTTGCCCCGCCGTGGCCTGCGCCGCTCTGCACGCCGATCGGTCCCGTCCTGGAACGGGCCCGCAAAATCGCGAGGGATTGGCACTCGATCATCACCGCGGTAGAGAGCTTCGATGCGATTCTGGAACGCACGGGTGCCCTCACTGCAGACGCTATCACGCTGAGTCACGTGGGTTTCCGGGTCCTGGAACTCATCGACGGCCGCACGACCATTCGTGAACTTGCCCATCGAGCGGGGGCCAGTCTGATCGTGGTCGGGCCCGAGGTCCGAACGTTGGTCATGGCCGGCGCCGCCCGGGTGGTCGTGGGTGCCGAGCGCGCGCTGGCTACGGCGCGCCTTGATGTGGAAGGTGTGCGATCGGTGCCGGAGGGCCTCGTCGACGTCACCGACGTTCGCCACCCCGACGTTCGCCACCCCGACGGGGCGTCGTTGGAGTTCTCGGTTGCGGACCCGGCGCTCGTGCCGGTAGCGGTCTTCGATGCCTCGATGGAGAGGTCGCTGGAGATGCCGCCTGAGATGCCCGCTGATCGACTGGTCGGGGCCCCGACGGAAATGATGAGTCCGCCACCGGATCCTCAGGATTTTGCACGGGAACGGGCTGATCTGGCCGCTCGGGCCGGATTGAGCGGCCCGGGACCGGTGCCGGAGGCGGCGGTCCCGGTCGATGCTTCGGCACCCGTGGTCGAACGCGCCCAGATCGTGGTGGACCGCAGTGAACTCCTGCGGATGTTCTCTGGTCTGAAGGAGGACTAACCGCTTCAGGCCCGGCCCATCGTGGTCGATACGTCCCTCGACCCGTGCTGTGCGGGCCTGGGTGGTGGAGGAGGCCGCGTGTCCAATGGTGCCCAACTCGGCACCTTGCTGCTTCAACAAGGCCTGATCAATCAGGCGGATCTCGACGCGGCGCTGGCCGCGCACGAGACGAACGGCAAGCCTGTCAGCCGAATCCTTATCGAACTCGGCCGCATCAGCGAGACCGATCTGGTGCGCACGCTCGCGCAACAAGTGGGTCTCGGGTTCGTCGATCTCGACGAGATCACGATTGATCCGTCGGTCGCCACGTTGGTTCCCGAGTCACTCGTGCGGCGTTACCAGGCGATCCCGATTCAATGGGACGAGCAGCGCCGCCTCGTCGTCACGATGGCCGACCCGTCGAACGTCTTTGCCGCCGATGACATCCGGGCCATGACCGGCGCCGAGGTCGTCACGGTGGTGTCGCCGCCGAGTCAAGTGCAGACGCTGATCGACAAAGTGCATCGTCTCGACAGCGAAGTCGACGAGATGGCCCAAGAGGCCGCCGATGAATTTGGCGACATCGAAGACTTCAACAAGATCGACCAGCTCATCGAAGACGCGCCGATCGTCAAGTTCGTGAGCCTCGTGATCACCCAGGC
Organism: Acidimicrobiia bacterium; assembly: GCA_046598395.1. Classification (GTDB taxonomy): domain Bacteria; phylum Actinomycetota; class Acidimicrobiia; order IMCC26256; family JAENVU01; genus JAENVU01. The sequence goes on along the minus strand of JBKJIQ010000045.1, from coordinate 52,503 downwards.
CGTGGCCGACCGGGCGTCGGATATCCACGTTGAGCCCTGCGAGCACGACATGCGCATCCGGTACCGCATCGATGGCGTGCTCCACGAGGTCATGCACGCACCGAAGGCCATTCAGGCCGGCGTGATCAGTCGACTCAAGGTGATGGCCGATATCAACATTGCGGAGCGCCGTGTCCCTCAGGACGGCCGGATCTCGGTGAAACTCGCGGGGAAGGGAGTCGACCTTCGGGTGGCGACTCTGCCCACCGTGTACGGCGAAAAGGTCGTGATGCGGATCTTGGACAAGGGCCAGGCACTGCTGACGCTCGACGACCAAGGATTTCTCCCCGACGTCTTGACTCGGTACGAGGGCTCCTTTCGGAAGCCGTACGGCACCATCATGGTGACCGGTCCGACCGGGTCCGGAAAGTCGACGACCCTCTACGCCACGCTCAACGTGCTCAACAATGCCGACCGCAACATCATCACGGTGGAAGATCCCGTCGAGTATCGCTTGGCCGGGATCAACCAGGTGCAGATACACGCGAAGGCGGGCCTGTCGTTTGCGGCGGCGCTGCGCTCGATCTTGCGCTGTGACCCCGACATCGTGCTCGTCGGTGAGATCCGGGACAAAGAAACCGCGACCATTGCGATCGAAGCGGCGCTCACCGGTCACCTCGTGCTGACGACGCTGCACACCAACGACGCCGCGTCCACGCCGCTGCGTCTCGTGGAGATGGGGGTCGAGCCGTTCCTGGTCAACAGTGCGCTGGACTGTGTTCTGGCCCAGCGGTTGGCGCGCCGGCTGTGCAAGCATTGTGCTGAGGCCTACCAGCCGTCGGAGGCCGAGCTCATCGGCGCCGGTTGGCCGATGGAGACCACCTCGGACTGGCCGACCCTGAATCGTGCCGTGGGGTGTGGGCACTGCGGACGGACCGGATATAAGGGTCGATTCGCCCTGCATGAGGTACTGACGATCACCGAAGACATCGAACGGCTCATTATCGAGCGTCGATCGACCGAAGATGTGAAGAAGACCGCAGTCATGCAAGGCATGGTGCCGCTGCGGGGAGACGGTCTCCGCAAAGTGGCGGCCGGGATGACCAGTTTGGAGGAGGTGTTCAGAGTTGTCGCTTGACCGCAGAACCGCAGAACGTGAAACCCCGGACCGCAGAAAGGGGAGCGACGTTGACATCAGACGGATGCTTCATGACGCGGTGGAGATGGGCGCGTCCGATGTCCACCTCAAAGTAGGGCGACCCCCCACGGTGCGCGTCGATGGAATCCTGGAAACGTTCACCACGGCGCCGCTCTCGGAGGTCGACATCACGGCGATTGTCGAGGACCTCATGCCGGAGTTCCGACGCGAACAGTTCGCGACGCGCGGCGAGATCGACTTCGCCCACGAGGACGACGACGTGGGCCGGTTCCGGGTCAACGTCTATCGCCAGCAGGGAACGGTCGCGGTCGCGATGCGACACGTGCTCGCCGAGGTGCCGTCCCTGGCGGAGTTGGGACTCCCGCCCGTTGCGTCGCGTCTCTGTGAGGAACACGACGGACTGATCCTCGTCACCGGAGCGACCGGTTCGGGCAAATCCACCACCCTCGCGTCGATGCTCGACCAGATGAACGAAACCCGTGATGCCCACATCGTAACGATCGAGGACCCGATGGAGATCCGCCACCGTGACAAGCGGTGCCTGATCAGCCAGCGCGAGGTCGGTGCCGATACCGAAAACTTCCGCACGGCACTCAAAATGGTGTTGCGACAAGATCCCGACATCATTCTCATCGGTGAGATGCGTGACGCAGAAACGGTGTGGGCCGCGATCGCCGCGGCCGAGACCGGTCACCTCGTCATGACGAGCTTGCACACCGCGACCGCGACCGAGAGCATCAACCGCATCCTTGATTTCTTCCCGTCGAACCAACAAGGCCAGGTGCGAGCGTCGCTCGCCGGCAGCCTGCGGGGAGTCCTGGGTCAACGGCTCGTGCCGCGCGCCGATCTGGTGGGGCGGGTGCCAATCGTGGAGTCGCTCGTGGCCACTGGGCGTGTCTTTGATCGGATCCTCGATCCGGAACGAACCCACGAACTCGAAGCAGTGATCCGTGACGGCTCGTACTACGGCATGCAGCTCTTCGATCAGCACGCGGCCGCGTTGTGCAAGGCCGGTGTGATCACTCGGAAGGTTGCACTGGCGGCGGCCACCCGTCCGCACGACCTTGCGCTGATGATGGAGAACGAAGCCGCGGCGTAGCCGACGAGCCTCCGAGTTTTCGGCGGTTTCTTGTCGCGATACCGTCGTTCTAACGACGGTATTGCGACACAGAACGAGGGCAACGCCTGCACTGCGAGCCGATGTCGCGCGAGGCCTCCGGCTGACGAGAGGGTCGGTTAGCTCAGGACTCGGAGCAACTCATCGGGGCCGAACACGCCGTCGCGTACGCGCCTCGCTCCGGCGATCCGCAGCGTCCGCATACCGCCCTCGATCGCGACCTTCTCGATCTCCGGTGCGGGCGCGCGGCGGGCGATGAGCGCACGGATCTCGTCGGTCAGGACCATCACTTCGTAGACCGCAGAACGGGTCTTGTACCCGGTATTCGAACACGCGGGGCATCCCGCCGGACGTCCAACGCTCGTGATGGGGTCCTCACCCGGCAGCGCGAGCAACTCCAGCTCGTCTGCGGTGGGTTCGCTCGTGGTCATGCACTTGAGGCAGAGCCGCCGCGCGAGCCGTTGGGAGACAACGCACCGCAATGACGACGTCACGAGGTAGGGCTCCACGCCCATCTCGATGAGTCGTACGGGCACGGTCGATGCACTCAACGTGTGAACGGTGGTGAGGACAAGGTGGCCGGTCAGCGCGGCTTCGGCTGCGATGAGCGCGGTCTCCGAGTCACGGATTTCACCGACGAGAATCACGTCGGGGTCAGCACGCAAAATGGAACGCAGTGCGCCGGAGAAGCCAACGGTGCCGCGGCGTCCCACCTGGACCTGCTTGATGCCGTCCATGTGGTACTCAACCGGATCTTCAACGCTCACAATGCTGCGGCCGGGGTCGTTCAACTCGGCGAGGGTGGCGTACAGCGTGGAGGTCTTGCCTGATCCCGTTGGTCCGGCGGCCATGATGGCGCCCTGCGACGAGCGAAACGATGCCTGGTAACGCTCGAGGTCGTCGGCCTCGAAGCCGAGGGTCGAGAGGGCGATGATCCCTTGGGACTTGTCCAAGAGGCGCAGTACCACCGCCTCCCCGGTGGCGGTGGGCAACGTGGTCATCCGGACGTCGACGAGGCGGGCCTTGCCTTCCACCGTGAAGCGACCATCCTGAGGGGTGCGGCTATTCGAGATATCACATCCCGACATCACTTTGAGTCGGCTGACCACGGGCCGCAACACGCCGCGCGGAAAGTACGAAGCGTCGTGGAGGACGCCGTCGACGCGGAAGCGGATCCGCACCCGCTCGCCGGACGGTTCGATGTGAATGTCCGATGCCCGTTCCTCGGCGGCTTGGCTGATCATCGCATCGACGAGGCGAACGATGGGAGCATCTTCGGTTTCGGCGACGAGGGTGTGCTCGGACTCGAACACCTCGAGATCGGCCGCGTCGTCAATTCGGCTTTCCATGCTGGGCTTGCTCCAAATGCGGTTCGCACATTCGAGCACCTGCGTCGGGTCGGCCACCACCGGGATGATCTGCGCGCGGGTGATGACTTGGAGGTCGTCGAGCGCGAAGACGTCGGTGGGATCGGCGAGCGCGACCTTCAAGACACCATCGTTGTACTCGATGGGAATCGCGCGATACCGGCGTGCGACTTCTTCGGGAATGCGTTGGGCGATGATCTCGTCGACCGGTGCCGCGGCCAGGTCGACGAACTCCATCCCGAGTCGTTGCGCGAGGACCCGTGACGCGTCGAGTGAGCTGATGAAGTCGAGCTCGATGAGGATCTCACCGAGTCGGCCTCCGGTGCGCCGCTGAACATCGAGCGCCTCGGCGAGCTGCTGGTCGTCGATGATTCCCTGTTCGACGAAGAGGTCTCCGATCCGGCGACGAGCGGCGGGCAGTGTGGGCGCGGAGTTGTCGACAAGCTCGTGGATCATGCCGCTCCCATCGACCACCTCGGCGGTTGGATTGAGCGGTCATTCCCCTGAAGACAGTTGTGCCCGGCCGCCTCTCACCAGGTCGCAGGCTGCTCCGTGACGCCGATTCTCGGCGTACGGCCTTCAGTCGCCTCCCGTCCCGGCCGATATGCCTTTCAAGGAGGCACATCATGCTGTCAAGTCAGGCCCGAGTACTGGGCGAGTTCCTCGTTGAGCGCCACGTGCTCTCACGCGACGACCTCGCCATCGCCATGGCCGATTCTCGTCGGACCGGAGACGCGCTCCCCGCGGTACTTCGGCGCGAGGGATTGGTCTCAGAGAAGGACCTCACGGCCGCGGTCGCGGAGACGGTGGGGGTTCGATTCATCGACTTCACCGAAACGCCGCTGCATCCGGATGCCGCGTTGTCGGTTCCGGAAGCCGTCGCACGTGAGCACCTGGCGATTGGGGTCGATTTCGACGGCACCCATTTGGTGGTGGCCTTCCCCGATCCCGGTGATGACGTCGCGGTCCAGGCCGTGGGCGCCGCGAGTGGCTACGAGATCATCCCGGCTGCCGCCGGCCGTTACGAGATCGCCCACGCCATCGATTCCGTGTTCGGTCCCGCGGTTCCCACATTGCATGCCCACGACCGTGACGTCGACCCGGTCGAAGACGAAGTCGAGGGCACCCACGTCAACGATCTGTTGATCAAGGTCCTCGAACAGCATGGTTCGGACCTTCATCTCACGGCGGGGAGTCCGCCGGTGATTCGGGTTCATGGCGAGCTGCGGCCGGTCGAAGGCATCGAGAAGCTTTCCGGATCTCGCATTCGAGAGATGATCTACGCGATTCTCACGCAGAAGCAGCGCGAGAAGTTCGAGAACGAACTCGAGCTCGACTGTTCGTACTCCTTGCCGGGCAAGAGCCGGTTTCGGGTCAACGTCTTTCTCCAGCGCGACAACGTGGGCGCGGTCATGCGGGCTATCCCGTACGAGATCGTGCCCTTCGATTCCCTCGGCGTTCCGTCCCAGGTTCGAGCGTTCGCGGATCTGCCGCGCGGCCTGGTACTCGTGACCGGCCCTACGGGTTCGGGCAAGAGCACAACCCTTGCGTCGCTGATCGACATCGTGAACCGCGAGAAGGCCGTACACATCATGACGGTGGAGGACCCGATCGAGTTCCTTCACCAACACAAACGTGCGGTTGTGAACCAGCGTGAAGTGGGTGAAGACACGAAGTCATTCGCCGAAGCGTTGCGTCATGTGCTGCGCCAGGACCCCGACGTCATCCTCGTGGGTGAGATGCGTGACCTCGAAACGATTCAGACCGCGTTGACCGCGGCGGAAACCGGGCACCTCGTGTTCGCGACCCTCCACACCCAGGATGCGCCCCAGTCGATTGACCGCATCATCGATGTGTTCCCGGCCCACCAGCAGCAGCAGGTACGGGTGCAACTCGCTGCCTCGTTGCAAGGCATCTGCACCCAGCAGTTACTCCAGACCGTTGATGGTGCCGGTCGGGTCTTGGCCGCCGAGGTGTTGGTGGCGACGCCCGCGGTTCGTAACTTGATCCGAGAAGGGAAGGTCTACCAGATCTACTCACTCATGCAGACCGGTGCGAAGTGGGGGATGGTCACGATGGACCAACACCTTGCACAGCTCGTACGCCAGAACCACGTGACCATGGAAGCCGCGCTCGAGCGGTGTACCAATGAAGACGACCTTCGCCGACTCGTTCAGTCGGCCGGCACCGGTTGGGCCGCCTGATGACCACGACCTTCGCCTACAAGGTCCGCGATCAGTCCGGGAAGCTGATCGAAGGTCAACTCGATGCCGAAGACGCGTCGAATGTTGTCGGCAAGCTGCGCCAGATGGGCTACACGCCCATCGCGGTCGAAGCCAAGATCGAGAACAAGCTGAAGCGTGACATCAAGATCCCGGGCTTCTCGGGCAAGGTGAAGCTCAAGGATGTGGCGGTCTTCTCGCGCCAGTTTGCGGTGATGATCAACTCGGGCCTGTCGCTGATCCGGGCGCTCGCGATCCTGGCCGATCAAACCGAGAACCCTGAGCTCGCGCGCATCGTGGGCGAGATCCGTCTCGACGTCGAGAAGGGCGTCTCGCTGTCGTCCGCGATCGCGAAGCACCCCAAGGCGTTCAGCCGTCTCTATATCGCCATGGTGCGTTCCGGTGAGATCGGCGGTGTGCTCGACGCCGTCCTGATGCGGCTGGCCGATACCATCGAGAGTCAGGTCGAACTGCGCCGCAAAGTGAAATCGGCCATGACGTATCCGGTGGTCGCTCTGTCGATTTGTCTCCTCATTTCCGCCGCGATGCTGCTGTTCATCGTCCCGCAGTTCAAGGCGATCTACACCGACCTCGGTGGTGAACTGCCGCTCCCGACGCGAGTGCTGATCTCGTTGTCGGACTTTCTCAAGGCGTGGTTCCCGCTCGTGATCCTCGCGGCGGGGGTGGGTGTCTACTTCTTCCGCCGGTGGATCAAGACCGAGCTGGGTCGCATCAAATGGGACGCCTTCAAGCTCCGGGTTCCGGTGTTCGGCGTCCTGACCCGCAAGACCGCACTGGCCCGGTTCTCGCGCACGCTCGCCGCGCTGACCCGATCGGGTGTCGGGATTCTCGAGGCGCTCGACATCGTTGCGGAGACGGCCGGGAACGAAACCGTCTCGATCGCGTTGAGGGAAACCCAGAGCGCGGTCAAGCGTGGTGACACACTGGCGCGTCCACTGGAACAGCACGAAGTGTTCCCGCCGATGGTGGTGCAAATGATCGCCGTGGGCGAAGAGACCGGCGCGATGGACGAGATGCTCGACAAGATCGCCGACTTCTATGACTCGGAAGTGACCGCCACGGTCGATGCGCTGACATCATTGATCGAGCCGCTCATGATTGTGGTCATGGGCACGATCGTCGGTGGAATGATCATTTCGCTCTACCTGCCGATGTTCAACATCATCAAGCTCATCAAGTAGGCGCCGCCAGCGAGCCAGAATGGCGCAATGATCCTCGGTGCGACCTCAACGACCGACGATGTGCTGCACGGAATCGACCTGACGGGGAAGCAGTACCTGGTCACGGGTGCATCCGCCGGACTCGGAGAGGAGGCGACCCGAGCCCTCGCGGTGCACGGGGCCTCGGTGACGATGGCCCTCGCTCAGCTCGGTCGTGTTCGGCGCGACCGCTCCGGAACTCGATGCGCACGGTGGTGCGTATCTGGAGGATGTGCGGTCGCGCAGCGCAACGACGCCCCGGAGTCGCGCGGCGGCATTCGCAGCTACGCGATCGATCCCGAGCGTGCCCTCGCCTGGTGGGAGTGCTCCGAGACCTGGGTGCAGCGGTGACGGGTCCTCAGAGCAAACCCAGAGCAAACACTGACGCCGGGAGGCGCAGGGTCCCGGGGCAGGGGGCTGGTCCTGCGCCTCAACCGACGTCAGAAATGGCCGGCTTGGGGGAGGTCGGCCGTACTGATCTAACGACGCGGCGCCCGATTCTGTTCCCGAGACCGCTCCCGTCAGCGGGTGACGGAGTTGGCGGCGGCTCGGTAGCGGTTGGTCGAGAACTCCGGATCGGTGTCGAACTCGGGGATCACTGACTTCCCGAACAGCTCGACGGTCTCCACGAGAAGATCGTGGGGGTACACCGAGCCGGACGGGCCGAGGATCAGCTGGTCGACGCCGGTGCCTTCCCACATGCGCAGCGCCGCGGCGCATTGCTCGGGGTTTCCCACGATGCTTGCACCGATCTCGCGTCCGGCGATCACCTGTTCGCGAGTGGGATCCGCAATGAGTGCGGGCCACTCGGGTACCCACGCCGGCTTCGGGAACGTGTCGAGATACTTGAACACGAGGCTCTGCTGGCGACCGTTGCCCGAGCGGGTCGTCCAATCGATCGCGGCCTCCTCGTCTTCCAGGCACATGAAGCTCGAGGTGATCGCCACGTTGTCGTTCACGAACTCGCCGACGGGATCAGCGTCCTTGATCGCTTCCTTGTACATTTCGATCAGCGGCTTCATCTTCTCCGGCGACCCGCCCGTAAAGCAGAGGACGCCGAGGCCCATCTTCCCGGCTTTCTCGAATGTGCCCGGATTCCCTGCGGCGACCCACATCGGCGGGTGGGGCTTCACGTAGGGCTTGGGCAACACGTTGCGTTCCGGCAACGAGAAGAACTGGCCATCGTGGGAGTAGGTGCCATCGCGCCACATGTATTTGAACTCACGGATGGCTTCGTCGTACATGGCTTTGGTGAGCTCGGGATCGGTGATGCCGAACCCGGCCTGCTCGGTGGTGGAAGACCCGCGGCCGGTGCCGAACTCGAAGCGACCCTCGGAGAGATGGTCGAGCATCGCCACGCGCTCAGCGACGCGTGCCGGGTGGTTCACCGGCGGCGTGATGTTGATAATCCCCGAGCCGATGTGCATGCGGTCCGTCTTGGCTGCGACGTACGGCATGATCGTCTCGTTGGCCGAGATGTGGGAGTACTCCCAGAGGAAGTGGTGCTCAGTCCACCACGAGTACTTCCAGTTGGTGCGATCACCCACGACCGCGAGATCGACCTCGCTCATGAGCCGGTGATGTTCGGCGTTCGGGTCCGCGGCCATGAGGTCCTCGTGGATGAAGCCACCCATAAACAGTCCGAACTCCATGTCGACCTCCGTCGTGATCCTGGCGCGCCGCTCTGGTGCCCCGCCGAAAATGGAACCTGTTCCATTTTTGCACGTGGACCCAACGATGTCCACCGCGTCGGAAGGAGAGGCCGCGGCGTTACCCTCGGGTGATGGTCTCGCAGCTGCTCTCATCGACGCCGGAGGCCGACGGATTCTGGATGCCGGGGGAGTACGAACCCCATGGCGGTTGTTGGATGGCGTGGCCGCGTCGGCCGGATAATTGGCGAGACGATGCCGGCCCGGCGCGAGCTGCGTTCGCCGCGGTGGCAGACACGATTGCCCTGTCCGAGGCAGTGAGGATTGCTGCGAATCCTGGTGATGGCGACGGCGCCGAGGCGATGGTGAGTCCCGGCGTGACGGTGGTCGAGATTCCGAGTGACGACGCGTGGATGCGCGATATCGGACCGACGTTCGTGGTCAACGAGCACGGTGACATCCGGGGTGTTGATTGGCAGTTCAATGCCTGGGGCGGCACGGCCGGAGGTTTGTACTCGTCCTGGGATCTCGACGACGCAATGGCCGCGGCGGTGTGCGCGCATGACCACGTCGATCGGTATCGGGCTCCGTTCGTGCTCGAAGGCGGGGCAATCCATGCCGACGGTGAGGGCACGCTGCTCGTCACCGAGGAGTGTGTGCTCAATCCGAATCGCGATCCTGACCTCGGCCGCGCTCGCATCGAACAGTTGCTCTGCGAGTACACCGGCAGTGAGCGGGTCGTGTGGCTCGGCCTCGGAGTTGTGGACGATGAGACGGACGGCCACGTCGACAACCTGGCGTGCTTCGTTCGGCCGGGAGTGGTCGTCCTCACGTGGACCGATGATCGCAATGACGCGCAATACGAGCGATCGCTCGACGCCCGCCGCCGCCTGGACGCCGCGGTCGACGCGCGGGGGCGGTCCTTGGAGGTGCATCTCCTGCACCAGCCCGGTCCGCTCACGGTGACCGACGCCGAGGCCGCGGGAGTAGTCGCCGGGTTGGGCACGCAACCTCGCCGGCCCGGTGATCGATTGGCTGCGTCGTACGTGAACTTCTATCCGGCCAACGATCGGATTGTGGCGCCGTTACTCGACCCGGCCCAAGACGACGCCGCGCTGGCGGTGCTCACCGATCTGTTTCCGGATCGTGACGTCGTCGGTGTCGCGGCCCGCGAGATCCTCCTGGGCGGAGGCAACGTGCACTGCATCACCCAACCCGTCCCTCGTCGATCTGCCTAGGGCGGCTGAACCATCTTTTTCTCCGGTTCTCAAGTGGGGTTCGGTGGGGCCGATGAATCTCATGAGCGAGACGACCGTCTCGGTCACCTACAGAGAACCCGAAGGGGAAACGAATGCAGCAGATGCTGACCAGCCTGCGGGCGCGGCGTGAGGATGAGCGTGGATTCACGCTCATCGAGCTCATGGTCGTCGTGTTGATCATTGCCATTTTGATCGCGATTGCCATCCCGACCTTCCTCGGCGCCAAGACCCGTGCACAAGACAAGGCGGCTCAGTCGAGCCTCCGCAACGCCCTGACCAACGCCAAGGGCATCTACACCGACACCGACTCGTACCTGACGTCGACTGCCGCGGCCCTGCAGCTTGCGGAGCCGAGTCTCTCGTTTAAGGCTACGGGTGTTGCGTCGGCCGCGGCGAAGGAAGTGTCGGTCAACCCGCTGAGTGCGAGCACTGAGCTGTTCGTGGCCATGTCCTCGTCGGGCGTGTGCTGGGTGATTGGTGACAACGCACAGGGTCCGGGAACGGCCTTCGCCAAGATTACCGGTGCGTGCTCCGGGACCAACGCGAACACCAAGCTCGGTGTGCTCGATGCGACCACACAGCCGGCAGCCGGCACGAACACGAGCGCTACTGCGGACGCATGGGTTGCGGCCTTCTAGCGGAACCTAACGGCAGCAAACAGGTTGGGGGGCCCTCGCGGGCCCCCCAACGTGTTTCCCAGACGCTGTCCTGACGAGGGGGTCAGAGTGAACGTAGATCGGCGTCGAGATCAGACCGGCTTCACCCTCATCGAGCTCATGACCGTGGTCGGCATCATTGCGGTTCTGATCGCGATCATGATTCCGACCCTGCTCAGCACCCGGACCCCGGCCCAGGACCGCCAAGCGCAGAACCTCCTGCGCAACTCGCTCACCGCGGCCAAGGCGATCGAGACCACCGACGGGGTGCCGCCCACCCAGGCGATGCTCACCACCGAGGAAATCGGGGTGTACTTCCTCCCCAGTTCAACCACCGCGCCTGCGAACCATCGCAACGTGTCGGTCGCCAACGGCGTTGTCGGCTCGGCGTGGTATCTCATCCTGGCGTCGCATTCCACGTCGGGACGGTGCTTCGCGTTGCTCGAGCAGCCGTTCCAAAGTGCCCAGTTCCAGCGCATCGACAACGCGCCAACGTGTGAGGCCGCTCAGTTCAACTCCACCACCGGCTGGTCGCAGAGTTGGCCGTAGGGTCCCGGCTCCGCGTCGGCCCGCTCCATAACCTCGCCTCGTGATGCCACACGCCTTCCTGCTCGTCATCTGTGGCCTCTTCGGCCTGCTGATCGGATCGTTCCTGAACGTCGTGATCTGGCGCGTACCCCGAGGCGAGTCGATCGTCTCGCCCGGTTCGCATTGCCCGGGCTGTGACGCGGAGCTCTCACCGCTCGAGAACATCCCGGTGCTCGCGTGGCTGGCGCTGCGCGGCCGATGCCGGCACTGCCATATCCACATCTCGGTCCGGTATCCGCTGGTCGAGCTCGCAAACGCCGGGCTGTGGGCCGGACTCGCGCAACGGTTTGGTCAGAGCTGGGAACTCCTGGCGTTTTTGGCGCTGGGCGCCGGGCTGGTTGCGCTCTCCATGATCGATCTCGATCACTTCTTGCTGCCGAACCGCGTGCTGTATCCAACAGGGATCACGGTCGGCGCCTTGTTGCTCCTCCCGGCCATGATCGACGGGGAATGGAGCGCGTATCTGCGCGCCGCACTCGGCGGGATCGCCGCGTTCGCAGTGTTCTTCCTGATCCACGTGATCTCACCCCGCGGGATGGGCTTCGGCGACGTTCGGCTGAGTTTCGTCCTCGGCGTTGCGCTCGGCTGGCTGTCCTGGGGTCACATCTTCCTCGGACTGTTCCTCGGATTCCTGCTCGGTGCGGTGGTCGGGACGCTCCTGATCGCCACCCGGCTGCGAACCCGCAAAGAGCCGGTGCCCTTTGGACCGTTCATGGCCGCGGGCGCGCTGATCGCGATTTTCGCGGGCGCGCAACTGCTCGACCTGTACCGCGGCAACTGAGCGAAGCGCGCGCTCCGCGCGATGAATGTCGCGCCACGCGCGAGTCGCGGCGGATGACGACCGAAGTGATTCGGGTGACTCATGCGCGCGGCTTGTTTGGGTCGCGCTCCACCCGCGAGGATGATCCGCCCGACCCACGAACGCGGCGTGCGTCGTAGGCCCATCGGTTCATTCACGCGCCTTGGACTCAACTTGAGTGGCTCATGTTGACGATTGTTCTAGCTGAGACTTACTGTGCCCAAAGTCAACGAGGGGCAACCAAAGTGGCGTCGCCGATTCCCCATGATCTTCTGACAGCGCGAGAGGTCGCGGACGTCATGAGAGTGTCCACCATGACGGTGTACCGACTCATCAAAGCTGGCGAGATGCCGGCGATCCGAGTCGGCAAGCACCTTCGTATTCGCGAGCGAGATGTCGCCCGATACCTCGACGAGCGTGTCGTCGGACTGAACGTTGAGGGGGGATCCGACCAGTGGCCCGTCGCCTGATCGGACTCGACATCGGGACCAATGCGGTCCGAGTCGCGGAGCTGGAAGCCGGCGATCCGCCGCGCCTGACCAGCTTCGGGCAGGTCGCACTGCCCGCCGGCGCGATGCGCGACGGCGAGATTGTTGATCCGACCGCCGTCACCGAAGCGATCTCACGGCTCTGGAAAGAACTCAGCCTCAAAAAGGCGCCGGTACGCGTCGGGGTGGCAACGCCGCGGGTACTGGTCCGGACCGTCGATCTGCCGACCATGTCGGATGACGAGCTGGCCGGCGCCTTGCGATTCCAGGCCCAGGAGCTCATTCCGATTCCGCTCGAAGACGCGGTGCTCGACTTCCAGGTCCTCGAAGCACTTCCGGTTCCTGAAGCAGTCGGCGACGGTCCACCGCCCCAGCCGATGAGCCGGGTGCTGCTTGCCGCGGCCCATAAGGATCTCATTCGCAACGTGACCGGCGCGGTGCGCGCCGCCGGTCTCACGGTCGCGTCGGTCGACCTGGTTCCCCTTGCATTGGTCCGTTCGGTCGGTCGTCGAGTTTCGGATAACGGCGGCGGGGTCGAGGCGATCGTCAGCGTCGGTGGCGGCGTCACCGTTGTCGTGGTGCACGAGCTCGGTATCCCGAGGTTCGTGCGCATCTTGGGCTCGGGCGGTCGCTCGGTCACTGATGCCATCGCCCGGGATCTCGAACTCACCTCGGATCAGGCCGAGGCGATCAAGCGCCAAGCCGACGCTCCGTCTGATCTGGTGCAGCGCGCTCGGGGTGCGATGGCTCGTCCGATCAATGACCTGGTGGAACAGATCCGCGGGTCGCTCGACTACTACCGCACGCAACCGGACGCGATTCGGCTGCTGCGGGTAACGCTCACGGGTGGCGGTTCGCTCACTCCGGGTTTGGCTGATCAGCTGGTCGACACGGTGGGTGTGCCCGTCGATCTCGCTCGGCCACGCGAGCACGTGGCGATTGGTGACATCGGATTCCCCGATGAGCAGCTCCCCCTGCTCGACCCGTTTCTGCCGGTACCGGTGGGACTCGCGCTCGGCGGACTGCAGCAGGGTAAGCGCATCGACCTGCTCGGCGGCGACGGTAAGGAGTCCGCCGATCGCTCGCAATACATCAAGGTGGGTGCCGTCGTGGGTGCGGTGGTGATTGCCGGCCTTGCGGGGCTCACGTACCTGAAGCAACAACAGGTCGATGACGAGAAGGACAAGCTCGCCGCCGCGAGACAAACCAATGCCACTCTCAACACCAAGATCACCGCGCTCGCCGATGTCGCGCAGCGCCAGACCGAGATCGAGACGCTCTCGACCGAGACCCAGGCTCTGCTCGCAACCGATGTGTCATGGTCGTCGATGCTCCAAGCCATCTCGCGCACCATCCCGACCGACGTGTGGCTGACATCGTTCCAGGGCACGGTCGGCGCTTCCGGCGGAGCTGCAGCTCCAGCACCAGCAGGCGGAGCGGCCGCCCCCACCACCGGGGGGCCGACTGGGACTGTCAACTTCGGTGGCATCGCGTACGACTATGACGCCGTCGCTGCCTGGATTCAGCGGATCGGCTCCGACATTCCCTCGTTCTCGGGGCTGTGGGTGCCCAATGCATCCAAGGCCGTCTCCGCCGGCACGTCGGGCACGTCGGGCACGTCGGGGCGAGAGAACGTGACCTTTTCGTCCACTGCGAACATCACCGCGGCGGCGAAGTCAAAACGGGACGAAGACTTCAAGGTGCAGCCATGAAGCGCAACGCGCTCATCGTCATGGCCGCAGCCCTGGTCGTCATCATTTTGGCGTGGTTCTTCCTGATCTACAGCCCGAAGGGCGATGACCTCAAGACCGCGCAGACCGCGGTGACCACCGAGGAGGCCAAGACCCAAGACCTACAGAACACCTTGTCGAGGCTCCAGGCCCAGGCCAAGAGTGCACCGCAGCAGCAGGCGTTGCTCCGGAAGTTTGATCAGGCGATCCCGAAGACGCCGGACGAGGGCGAGTTCATTATCCAGATGCGCAAGATCGCCGACTCGGCCGGGATCGAGTTTCTGTCGATTACCCCGTCTCCGCCCGCCGCCGCGGGCACGAGCAGTGTGATCGCGCTCAACATCAGCATCTCGGGCAGCTTCTTCCAGGTGAAGAACTACCTCACCAAGCTCGAGAATCTGGAGCGTCTCGTGATCGTCGACGGGATCAACATCTCTTCGGGGAGCGGCACCGGTTCTACGAGCACCGGCTCGAGCGACACCACCACGCTGAGCGTCTCACTCACGGCCCGGATGTTCACCCGGGCTCCGGCCGCCGCGGCTGCCGGCACCACACCGCCGACCACTCCGGGCACGTCCACGAGTTCCACCACCGTCCCCGGTGGCGCGCCCACGTCCTCGACGGTACCGTCGGGCTCGTCTACTACCGGAGGCGCATGATGGCCCGTTCTCGACGGTCACGGCGACAGCACAGTCAGAACCGGACCGGCATCCTCCTCGGCCTCGCCGGTGTCGTCATCGCCGCGTTGCTCGTCTATCAAGTGTTCCTGCGCAACGATTCCGCAACTCCCACCGCCGTGGGCAACGGCGCGACCGCCGCGAACGTCGTTGGTGGGTCCACCACCACGACCGCGCCACTCGAACCGAGCCTGCCGAACGGAAGTTTCGACGAGTTGAGTTTGCGTGACCCGTTTGAGCAGCCCGGCGGCGGCGGTGGCGGCACAACGACGCCGACCACGAGACCCACTTCCACCACCACCGTCCCCGGCACGGTGTCCACCACCACCACCACGAATCCTGCCCAGAACAACCCGACCACCGGAGCCAAGACCGACGTGTCCCTCGACGACATCGTTCAAGAGAACGGTGTGAGCACCGCGCGGATCCGCGTCGGTGGCGCTTCCTACACCGTGATCGCCGGTCAGGCGTTCGCCGTCAACTACAAGTTGGTTGCGTTTACGAGCGCCACGTGCGCAGATTTTGAGTATGCGGACTCCCAGTTCAACCTGTGCGTGGGTGAACAGGTCTTCAAATAGCCGCACCGGTTCGGCAACGTCACGGTCTGCGAGCACGCGGCCCTCTAACCTGAGTCGATCATGCTGCGCTATCTCACTGCGGGGGAATCCCACGGACCCGCTCTCGTCGTGGTGGTCGAAGGACTCCCGGCCGGGTTGAATGTCACCGTCGAACAGATTGGCGACGAACTCGCCCGTCGACGGCTGGGATTCGGTCGCGGGCCCCGAATGCGGTTCGAACGTGACGACGTGGAGCTGCTCGGCGGGATCCGCCACGGCGCCACCCTCGGATCTCCGGTGTCGATCGTCATTCACAACACTGAGTGGCCCAAGTGGCAAGAAGAGATGTCGCCTGCGCCGGGGTTCACCGAGAAGCCACTCACCCAACCTCGGCCCGGCCATGCCGATCTGGTCGGAATGCAGAAATACGGATTCGTCGACGCCCGGAATGTGCTGGAACGGGCCAGCGCCAGGGAGACCGCGGCCCGCGTGGCCGCGGGGGCGCTGGCCAAGGCGCTGCTGGCCGAGCTGGGAACATCGGTGCTCTCGCACGTGGTGCGGATGGGTGACGCCGCGGTGAGCGACGACGCGCCCAGGCCCGGCGCGGGTGACCTCGCGCGGATCGACGACTCCTCCGTTCGGTGTTTCGATGCTGATGCCGAAGCCGCGATGGTGCGCGCCATTCAGGCGGCGGCCAAAGATGGTGATTCGCTCGGTGGTGTGGTGGAAGTCCTCGGATTCGCGGTGCCGCTCGGCCTCGGCTCTCACGTCCATTGGGACCGGCGGATCGACGGCCGGATCGCGCAAGCGTTGATGAGCATCCAGGCGATGAAGGCGGTCGAGATCGGTGAGGGTGCCGCGGTGGCTGCCGAGCGGGGGAGTGCCGCGCACGACGAGATCCTCTGGAGCGATACGCAGGGTTATACCCGAGCCTCAGACCGCGCCGGTGGTATCGAAGGCGGCATGACCACGGGGTCGTTGTTGGTGGCGCGGGCATCGATGAAGCCGTTGGCCACGCTGAATCGCCCGGTGCTGCGTACCGTCGATACCGAGACCAAAGCAGCCACCGTGTCGTTCAAGGAGCGCACCGACGTGACCGCGGTCCCGGCAGCCGGGGTCGTGGCCGAGACCATGGTGTCGCTGATCCTTGCGGATGAGGCGCTGCGCAAGTTTGGTGGCGACTCCGTGGCCGAGTTCGTCCGCAACCACCGCGAGTTCGTCGCGGCGCTGTGAGCGCCGGTCGGCATCTCGTGCTCGTCGGTTTGATGGGAGCAGGCAAGACTTCCGTCGGCCGGCACTGTGCCCGTGAACTCGGCTGGGCCTTCGTCGACACCGACGCAGTGGTCGAAGCCAACGCGGGTGAGACCGTGCCCGAGATCTTTGCTCGCGAGGGCGAAGCCGGGTTTCGGGTGCGGGAGCGTGCCGCACTCCTTGACGCGCTGGCGGCGCCGGAACCGTTGGTGATCGCCTGTGGCGGCGGCGCGATCCTCGACGCAAAGAATCGCCGTGCCGTTCGTGATCGCGGGTTTGTGGTGTGGCTCCAGGCGTCACCCGAGGTGCTGGCGGCGCGAGTGGAACATGTCGGCGTCGCCACCCGTCCGCTGCTCGCCGGTGGACCGACGACCACCACGCTCACACGTCTTGCCGACGCCCGTGCGGGTGCCTACGCCGCGGCCGCCGACGCGGAGATATCAACGGTTGGACGCACCATTGAGGCGGTCGCCGAACTCGTGTTGGACGCACTGGCTGCATCGCCGGGTGACGAGGCATCCTCGTGACCGCGATCCCCGGCACCAGAATCCGGGTTGCCCTCGACCCGCCCTACGACGTCGTGGTCGGTGCCGGAGTACTCGACCAGGTCGGGCAATTGCTCCAGGGCCGTCGCCGAGTTGCCATCGTCAGTCAGGCGGCGATTGCCGATCGCTATGCCGCGGCGATCCGAGCCGGGATCGATGCTCCGACCGAGCTGTTCCTCATGGGTGATGGTGAATCGCACAAGACGTTGACGACCGTCGAGCAGCTCTGTCGCGGCTTCGCCCGATGGGGACTGTTGCGCGCAGACGCGGTGATCGCGCTCGGAGGCGGCGTGGTGGGCGACACCGCCGGGTTCGCCGCGGCCACCTATCACCGCGGGGTCGCGTTGGTGCAGGTTCCGACCACCCTGCTTGCGATGGTTGATGCCGCCATCGGAGGCAAGACCGCAGTCAACTTGCCCGAGGGCAAGAACCTGGTGGGCGCGTTCCATCAACCAATGGGTGTGGTGGCAGATACCGACACCCTGATGTCGCTCGAGGCACGCGAGTACCGCAGTGGCCTCGGAGAGGTGGCCAAGTACGCGCTGATGCACGATGTGGTCGCGGACCCGACCGGATTGGTCGATGTCCTTCGTACCGGGACCGCCGGGATCCTTGATCGCGAGCCGGCGGTGCTCGCAGATGTGGTCGGGCGCTGTGTGGGGATCAAGGCCGATGTGGTGGGCCGGGATCCCTTCGAACGTACGGGACTGCGCGCCACGCTCAACCTCGGCCACACGCTCGCGCACGCGCTCGAGATTGCCTACGCGCATGAACTGACCCACGGTGAAGCGGTCGCGGTGGGGCTGGTCTTCGCCGGCGCGCTCGCCGGTGGATGCGAGCGGGTGGGACCCGACATCGTGGACCGCTACCAGGCGATTCCCGCTTCACTCGGACTCCCGGTCGTGGTTCCGGACTCCGATGCGGTCACGACGACCGTGCTCCTGGAGCTGATGGCGCGGGACAAGAAGGCGAGCGGCGGTCTCACGTTCGTGCTGCCGGGTCCCGACGGTCTCGAAGTGGTGAACGATCCGCCGTCGGCCGCGTTGCGTTACGCATTCGAGTCGGTCGGATGCACCGTTGACGGGCGAGAGGAATGACCATGGAGACGATCTTGCTCTTGAGCGGACCGAACTTGAATCTGCTGGGGGACCGCGAGCCGGAGATCTACGGCACCGACACGCTGGAAGATTGTGTGGCGGATGCCACCGCGGTTGCGACCGCCGCTGGCTACAGACTCGAACACCTCCAATCGAATCACGAGGGTGTGCTCATCGAAGCGATTCACGCGGCACGCGGTCGGTGCGTGGCGATCGTGATGAACCCGGGCGCGTTCACCCACTCGTCGTTTGCGATCGCGGATGCACTGGCCGCGTTCGACGGCGTGAAGGTCGAGCTGCATCTCTCGAACCCGAGTGCGCGCGAGGAGTGGCGTAAGACGTCGGTGGTGGCCCCCGTGGTGACGGGCACGATCTCGGGATTCGGACGTGCCGGATATCGGCTCGCGATCGAAGCAACGGTCGGGAAGCTCGCGTGATGGACGCCGGGTTCGAGCCGATGGATCTCAGTCCGCGGCTCGGTGCGCTGCGCAGCCGCTTCGAGGGAATCGACGCACTGCTCGTGACCCGGCTGGTCAACGTCCGGTACCTCACGGGGTTCACCGGCTCGGCGGCCATGCTGCTCGTCACCGCGGACGGCGCCACGTTCGTGACCGACGGGCGCTACCGCGACCAATCGGCAGACCAACTCGCCGCCGCCGGGGTCACCGCCGACGTCGTGATCGGGCTCACCCAGGCCGAGCAACGAGACGCGCTTGCACGGGCTGCGGCCGACGTTCGCCGCCTCGGCCTCGAGTCCGACGCCGTGACCTGGTCCCAACAGCGGAGCTTCGGTGATTGGTTTCCTGCGGCCGAGCTGATCCCGACCGATGGACTCGTCGACGGTCTGCGCATGGTCAAGGAGCCCGGTGAGGTAGCGCGTATCCGGGCCGCGTGTGCGATTGCCGATGCCGCGCTCACCGAGGTTCTCCCCACGCTGCGAACCAGTCCCACCGAGCGCGAGTTCGCGCTCAACCTCGAGTTCGCCATGCGGACTCGAGGCGCGTCGGCCGTCAGCTTCGATCCCATCGTGGCCGCCGGCCCGAACGGCGCCAAGCCCCACGCTCGGCCGAGCGATCGGCGGATCGAGGCGGGGGAACTCGTCGTCATCGATTTCGGGTGCATTGTTGATGGGTACTGCTCGGACATGACGCGGACCGTGAGCGTGGGTGAGCCGAGTGCCGAGGCGCGCCGGATCTGGGAGACCGTCCTCGATGCCCAGGAGCAGGGCTGCGAGGCGGTGGCGGTGGGGGTCGAGTGTGCCGCGGTCGACCGTGCCTCGCGTGCCGTGATCGTGGCCGCGGGTTGGGGCGAGGCATTCATTCACGGCACCGGGCATGGCGTGGGCCTCGAGATCCACGAGTCGCCTCGGGTCGCGTCGACGTCGACTGGTACCCTCGCCGCGGGCCATGTGGTCACGGTTGAGCCCGGCGTGTACCTGCCGGGGATCGGCGGGGTCCGTATCGAAGACACGCTGGTGGTTACCGCCAACGGTCCGGTGGCCCTCACCGAGTTCCCCAAACACCTCGTCGTTTGATGGTGAAGGCAAAGAACCAGAGCGGAGCGTGAGCGCCACCATTTGTCAGCCAGTACGACAGCGAAGCGTGGCCCGAGCGGCCCGCTCCGAAGGAGCAAGAGCGGGAGTTATGAGTATTTCGACGAATGGTTTGAAGAACGGTATGGCGCTGAACCTGCCCGAAGGTCTGATGACCGTCGTGGAGTTTCAGCACGTCAAGCCCGGCAAGGGCGGTGCGTTCGTGCGGACCAAGTTGAAGAATATGCGCACCGGCGCGGTGATCGATAAGACCTTCCGCTCCGACGAGAAGGTCGGCCACGCCACGATCGACAAGCGGGAGATGCAGTACCTCTACCGTGAAGGCACCGACTACGTCTTCATGGACAACGCCACCTACGACCAGATTCAGGTGTCCGCGGGGGCGGTGGGCGACGCAGTCCATTACCTGAAGGAAGGCGACCTCGCGGTCCTGCCCATGTGGGAGGACGAAGTGCTCGGGGTCGATCTGCCGGCATCGGTCGAGCTTGTCGTGACCGAGACCGAACCGGGGCTCCAGGGCGACCGCGTTTCGGGCGCCCGCAAGGCCGCCACGATGGAGACTGGTGTCATCGTTCAAGTTCCGCTGTTCATCGAAGTGGGCGAGAAGCTCAAGATCGACACCCGCACCGGCGAGTACCTCACCCGCGCCTGAGCGGGAAGCTCATGGCGCCTCGAAGAGAATCTCGCGAGCGCGCGCTCGGCCTGTGTTACGAACGTGAGGCCCGAGCGATCAGCGTCGAAGAGCTGCTGGTCGGCCTGCCTGCCGCGCCGGATTCGTATGCGCTGGAGTTGTTTCGTGGAGTCGAGACGCACGCGCCGCAGATCGACGGGTTGTTGCGCGAGTACTCCGAGCATTGGGCCGTGGAACGGATGCCCGCGGTGGACCGGGCGGTGTTGCGCCTCGGTTGTTTTGAGCTGACCCATGAGCCGGGGGTTCCCACCGCAGTGGTGATCAGCGAAGCCGTCGAACTCGCGAAGCAATACTCCACCGAGAAGAGTGGCCGATTCGTGAACGGCCTGTTGGCGCGCATCGCCGAACAGGTGCGTGCGGCGGCGCCATGACCAGATGGCGAGCGTCCTCGTGACTCGGGTTCTGATCGCCGGCGTCGTGATTGTGGACGTCGTGGTGGCGGCAGCGCCGGCCACGATCGAGGCACCGGTGGAGGAGACCGTGGTGGGGACCGATACCCCCTGGCTCGTCATCGTGTGGAACGACCCGGTGAATCTCCAGAACTATGTGGTGATGGTGTTCCGCAAGCTCTTCGGATACTCCGTGGAGAAGGCAACGCGACTCATGCTGGAGGTGCACCACGAGGGCAAGTCGGTGGTGTCGCACGGGAGCCGCGAGAAGGCCGAGATCGATGTCGCCCGGCTCCATTCCTACGGGCTGTGGGCCACGATGGAACGCGACCGCGTGTGACGCGCCTGAAGGCCACCGCCTCCGGGGTTGCGGTCACGTTCGAATCAGCTGAGGTCGCGGCACTCCGTGATCTGGCTCGGCAACTCACCGAGGTGCTCGGTGGTGGTGTGCCCGATCACGGGACCGACGCCGTTCGAGACCGGCTGTTTCCGCGTGCGTACGTCGACCCCACCGAGGACCGCGCCGAGCGTGATTTCCAATCCGTGGTGCACGACGATCTCGTCCTCGCGAAGTCGGATGCGATCCGTGCGCTGGTGGCGGCGTTGGACTCGGGTCGGGAACGCCGAGGCCGGGTCGAAGTGGTCTTGGCCAGTGAAGCGCTCGAGCAATGGGTCGGCGCAATGAACGACGTTCGACTCGCCTTGGGTGTCACCCTCGGCGTGACCGAAGACTCCTCGGACGAGAGTGACGCTTCGAGCGATGCCGACCCGCGCTCGCTCGGGTTCGCGATGTACGACTGGCTCACCTACCTCCAAGGCGCCTTGGTCGACGTGCTGCTCGATGGAATGCCGGGCCGCGAGTCGTGAGCGCTCAACCAAGGCGCAGATCCCCAATGGTGGGGTTGGACCACGGTGGAAGTGACCGCATACTCGTTCCATGCGCAAAGCCGGGATCGTCGCCGTGTCGATCGTTGCTCTCGTTGCGGCCGGGTGTACCTCTGCGAGCGCCGAGAACAGCGCAGACAACACTGAGGCGGAGAACATCGTCGTCTACGCCGGTCAGCTCGGACCGGACTGGACCCAGGCGGAGAACACTCCAGAATTCAACGGCGACAAGCACCCCTTGACGCTCGCCGCGTCCAGCGAGGCGCAGCGGTGCTTCCGGCCGAATCCTTCGGGCGGTGCCACCGCGACGGCGTCGGGCGATTGGATGGACAACCAGACCAGCGGTGGCTTCGTCTACAACCAGGTCGTGTACTACCGGAACGTCGTCGACGCGGATGCGCTTGCCGCAGACTTCGGCGACCCAGCGATGTTCGATTGCTGGCGCAAGCTCGCACTCCCCGCGTTTGCAAAGAGCGCTTCCATGCACGGGAAGACACTCACCGACGCCGCCGTCGGGCTGGTGCCCGTCGCCGCACCAGCCGGGACGAAGGCCGTCGGTATCCGTTTCACCGGGAACTTGCATCAGCCCGACGGGAGTGTTGTTCCGATTCGCGAAGACGCTACGAGCCTGTTGGTCGGTCGCAGCGAGGCGTTCGTGATGGTTGGCGGCGCAGTTGACGGCTTCCCGGAGAGCACCGAGCAGCTCGCCGCCGGGCTCATTGCTGGGCGCCTGCTCAAGGCCGACACGGCGTAAGGCTGTGAGACGTTCCGCCGTCGCCGTCCTCCTTCGCCACGCGACGGACGCGCTCGATCCCGACGAAGACTTCGTTGCAGGTATCCAGCTGCAGCGAGCCGGATACTCCAACTCGGCAGGCGCGGCTGCTGTCGGCGGGATGATCGGTGCGGCCATCCGCGGCGCGAGTCAGCGCGACCGTCTCGTGGACCACGAGGTGACGTTGCAAGGCGTGGGCTACCTCGCCGTCACGAGCAAGCGCGTCCTCGTGTTCAAAGGACTCGCGTTCCGTCCGGCTGGACTCCTCGCCGAGGTCAGCCGGTGCGACGCGACCCTTGGCGTCGAACCATTCCGGACCCTCGGCTTGCCGAGAGCCCGGGTCGCGAAATATGCACCACGCGTCCGCGGACGCGTGATTGCCAGTTTTTGACACGTTCCGCGGAGCGTTCTGCGGCCGGGGTGCTCGCAATGTCGGTGGGAACGGTTCCACGAGTCTCTACCTGGGTCTGATAGTCGTTTCTCAGAATTCCCGTTAGCTATACACGTGTATAGCTAACGGGAATTCTGAAACCAGGAGTCGAGAGCCACAGGGTTGAGACCCGGGCGACGGCGCGCAATCGCGCCCATCCGTGCGTGCTACGGTCGGAGCACTCCGTTACTGGGATCCCGTGAGGTTCCAACGGAACGAGGATGATCATGGCCGAGAGCCTGCACGGCACGCCGAGTGCCGAAAAGTCCAAGCCGACGGCCGCCCGGGTGGGCGGCGTTTCGTTGTCCGGCCCCGCTGGAAGCGGCACCGCGGAAGCGGAAGCGGTGTTTCGCACCCAGGTGTTCGGTGCCGATGACCTGCGCCGCGCCCAGACTCGGATCGCACACGAGATCGTGGAGCGCAATCACGGCCCCGCCGATGTGGTGCTGATCGGGCTCCATCTCCGTGGACCTCAGATCGCCCAGCGCCTCGCGGATGCCATCGAGTCCTTCGAAGGCGAGCACGTGCCGGTCGGCTCGCTCGATGTCGCGTTCTACCGTGACGACATCGGGCTCCGTCACGTGCAGCCGCTCGGCCCCACCGAGGTCCCGGTCGACATCACCGGCCGAGTCGTGGTGCTTGTCGATGACGTGCTGTTTACGGGCCGCACGATTCGGGCCGCGATGGACGCGGTCACCGAGCTTGGACGCCCGCGTGCCATCCAGCTCGCGGTGCTCATTGATCGTGGTCACCGAGAGCTGCCGATTCGTGCCGATTTCGTGGGCAAGAACCTCCCGACGGCAGAACGCGAGGACGTCCGAGTGCGCCTGCGCGAAACCGACGATGTCGATGAGGACACCATCGAACTCTGGGGACCCGACGGCGGTGAGGAGTGAACGGGCCCGCCGTTGGCCCGAGCGGCCGAGAGCGGGAAACCAGTTCGGCAGGTCGACGGCGACCGGACTGGTCTACGAACTCGCCAGTGAGAGACTTTCTGTCGATCGAGGACCTGGACCGCGACGGCATCGTCGAACTGCTCGACAGTGCCGAGTACATGTCCGATGTCCTTGGCCGCGAGATCCCGAAGGTGCCGGCGCTGCGCGGCAAGACGATCGTGAGTCTGTTCTACGAAGACTCCACTCGCACCCGCCTCTCGTTTGAAACCGCGGCCAAGCGCCTCGGAGCCGACACGATGAACTTCACCACCGGATCGTCGTCGGTGAAGAAAGGCGAAAGCCTGCTCGACACGGTCAAGACCATCGAGTCGATGGGGATCGACGCGATGGTCGTTCGCCACCCCGCTGCCGGCGCGCCGCACCGAATCGCGGGCTGGATCGATGCCGCGGTGGTCAACGCGGGCGATGGTCGCCACGGTCATCCAACCCAGGCCCTGCTGGATGCCTTTACGCTTCGTCGTCATCGTGGCGACCTCACCGGCGCGCGGATCGCGATCGTCGGCGATGTCACGAACTCGCGAGTGGCGCGTAGCGGCGTGCAGTGCTGGACGCGTCTCGGGGCCGACGTCACGTTGGTGGGTCCGCCCACGTTGATGCCCGAGAGTCTTCTCGGGTGGCCGGTCCAGGTCACCCCCGACCTTGATGGCCTCCTGAGTGAGGTCGACGTGGTCTACGTGTTGCGGGTCCAGCAGGAGCGGATCGGTCGGGCCTTGTTGCCGAGCATGCGCGAGTACTACGCCCGGTGGGGCATCACGGAAGCCCGAGCGGAAGCGATGAAGCCCGACGCGCTCGTGATGCACCCGGGTCCGATGATCCGCGGTTCCGAGATTGCAACCGAAGTGGTCGACGGTCCTCGATCGTTAGTGCGAGAACAGGTGGCGAACGGAGTGGCAGTACGTATGGCAGTGCTCTGGGATCTCATTGGTGCCGGCGGGGTGATCTAGATCAACGACCGATATTTGATCCGAGGTGGCCGGGTTGTCGACGAAGCGGAGGAACGGCCCGGCGATGTCCTCGTGGACGGCGGGCTGATTGCGGAGGTCGGATCGAACCTGGATCCAACCGGTGCGGTCGTGCTCGACGCGCAGGACTGCGTGGTGGCGCCGGGCTTGGTCGATCTCCAGGTTCATTTCCGTGAGCCGGGCCGCGAAGAGGCCGAGGACATCACCTCCGGTGCGCGTGCCGCAGCTCTGGGTGGCTTCACCGCGGTGGTCGCGATGCCGAACACCACACCGCCGCTCGACGACGCCAAGGTCGTCGGCGCGGTCATGGCGCTCGGCCGGACCGCGGCGTGCCACGTGACGTTTGCCGGATGTATCACCCGTGGCCGCGAAGGTCGCGAACTCGCGCCGATGGGCGAGCTGTACGACCTCGGGGTCCGCGTCTTTACCGACGACGGCGACTGTGTGGCCGACGCCAACGTCATGCGACGCGCCTTTGAGTACGCCACCGCCCTTCCGGGCGCGGTCATCGCGCAGCACGCCGAAGATCCGGCGCTGGTTGCGGGTGGGCACATGCACGAAGGGGAGTGGTCGGCCCGCCTCGGCATCCCTGGCCGTCCGAGTGCGGCAGAAGTCACGATCGTGGCGCGCGATCTCGAACTCGCGCGACTCACGGGCGGGCGATATCACGTGCTCCATATGTCGACCGCCGGTGCCACGGAACTCGTGCGGAGCGCGAAGGCAGCCGGCGTGCGAGTGACCGCCGAGGCCTCGCCGCAACACTTCACGCTCACGGATGCGCAGTGCGCGAGCTTCGATCCGGTGTTCAAGATGAACCCGCCGTTGCGCTCGGACGACGATGTTGCGGCGATCGTCGCCGGACTCGTCGACGGGACCATCGACGCGATCGCCACCGATCACGCACCGCACACGCCCGAGTCCAAGGAGCTTCCGTTCGAAGCGGCACCGCCAGGAATGTTGGGCGTCGAGACTGCGCTTGCCGTGGCGATCACGCGACTCGTCGTTCCGGGACTGCTCTCATTGGCTGAGGTGCTCGCTCGGCTGTCGTGGCAGCCGGCTCGTATCGCGGGGCTCGATGCCATGGGACACGGCTTGGCCGTGGCGCCCGGCAACCCGGCGAACCTGTGCGTGATCGATCCCACGGAGTCGTGGGTGGTGGAGGGTGCCCGATCTGCGAGCAAGTCCCGCAACACGCCGTGGGACGGTTGGACACTCACCGGACGCGTCCGCCACACGATCCTTCGGGGCGTGCCAACGGTGACGAATGGTGAACTTACATGACTGACGCGGTTCTGATCTTGCGTGACGGCGAAACGTTCGAAGGCGAGTCGGTCGGCGTGCCCACCGATGCGATCGCCACCGGCGAGGTGGTGTTCAACACCGCGCTCTCCGGGTATCAAGAAATCATCACCGACCCGAGCTACGCGGGTCAGATGATTTCGTTCACGTACCCCCACATCGGCAACTACGGGACCAACCCCGAGGACGACGAAGCGACGGCTCCGGCGTGTCGCGGGGTCATCGTGCGTGACCTGGCCCGGCGGCCCAGCAACTGGCGCGCTACCGAGTCGCTTCATGAGTTCCTGGCTCGTCATGGCATACCCGCGATCTCTGGGATCGACACTCGCCGGCTCACTCGCCACCTGCGCGATCACGGCGCGATTCCGGGCGCGTTCGGCACCGACGAAACTGCGGTCCGCGCCGCGGCCAGCGCGGGCACCACCACCGACGGCGTGGATCTCGTCGCCGGCGTGACCACACGAGAGTCGTATTCGTTCGGGGAACCCGACGCGCCTTTCCATGTGGTGGCGTACGACTTCGGGATCAAGCGCACAATCTTGCGGCGGCTCGCGAATGTGGGGTGTTATGTGGATGTGGTGCCGGCATCGACCACCGCGGCCGATGTGATCGCCCGCGCCCCCGACGGCATCTTCTTGTCGAATGGTCCCGGCGACCCGGGCGCCGTCCTCGGGGCCGCGGATGAGGTACAGGGACTCGTGGGCTCGGGTATCCCGATCTTCGGCATCTGCCTTGGTCATCAGATTCTCGGGCATGCGCTCGGTGGTGCCACCTTCAAGCTTCCGTTCGGCCATCACGGTGGCAACCATCCCGTGCGCCACGTGTCGACCGGCGCGGTCGAGATCACCAGTCAGAACCACAACTACGCGGTAGATCCCGACTCGGTGGTCCGCGCCGTCGAGATCACGCACGTGAATCTCAACGATGGAGTGTGCGAGGGGATGCGGGTGACGGGAGAGCCGATTTTCTCGGTACAACATCATCCCGAGGCCGGCCCCGGGCCCCATGACGCGGCCTATCTCTTTTCCGATTTCACCAGTCTGATGGCAGGGAGCTGACGTGCCCAAGCGCACCGACCTCGAGTCGATCCTCATCGTAGGGAGCGGCCCGATCATCATCGGGCAAGCGTGTGAGTTCGACTATTCGGGAACGCAGGCGTGTCGCGTGTTGCGCGAGGAGGGCTACCGCGTGGTCCTCGTGAACTCGAACCCGGCCACGATCATGACCGATCCCGATTTCGCCGACGCGACCTACGTGGAACCGCTCGACGTCGACAGCCTCCGACGGATTATCGCGCGCGAACGCCCCGACGCGTTGTTGCCCACGTTGGGTGGCCAGACCGCGTTGAACCTTGCGATCGAACTCGATGAGGCGGGGGTTCTCGAGGAGTTCGGGGTCGAGCTCATCGGCGCGAGCATCGATGCGATTCACACCGCCGAAGACCGCAGCAAGTTCAAGGCCGCGATGATCGAGATCGGCCTTTCGGTTCCGCTTTCGGGACTCGCCTACACCGTTGAAGAGGCGATGGTGGTGGGTGTCGAGGTTGGGTTCCCGCTGATCTGTCGCCCGAGCTTCATCCTCGGCGGCGGAGGAACCGGTTTCGCATACGACGAGGACGAGTTGCGGGCCGTTGCCATCCGCGGGTTGGCGGCGAGTCCGGTGTCCGAGATCCTGTTGGAACAGTCGGTGCTCGGATGGAAGGAATACGAACTCGAGGTCATGCGCGACCACGCAGACAACGTGGTCGTGATCTGTTCGATCGAGAACGTCGACGCGATGGGCGTGCACACCGGCGACTCCATCACCGTCGCCCCCGCTCAGACGCTGACCGACGTTGAGTACCAGCGGATGCGCGATGCCGCATTCGCGTGCATCCGGCGCGTCGGGGTCGAAACGGGTGGGTCGAACGTGCAGTTCGGTCTGAACCCCGAGAACGGTCAGATGGTCGTGATCGAGATGAACCCGCGTGTATCTCGATCCAGTGCCCTCGCGAGCAAGGCGACGGGATTCGCAATCGCCAAGATCGCGGCCAAGCTCGCGGTGGGGTACCGCCTCGACGAAGTCATCAACGACATCACGAAGGTCACGCCCGCGAGTTTCGAACCGACGATCGACTATGTGGTGACGAAGATCCCTCGGTGGGCTTTCGAGAAGCTGCCCGGCGCGGACCCGGTGCTCGGAACCATGATGCAATCCGTCGGTGAGGTGATGGCCATCGGTCGCACATTCCCCGAGTCGTTGCAGAAGGGGTTTCGATCCCTCGAGACGGGCCGTCACGGATTCGACCATCTCGATCCGGCGTTCCGAGACCTTCCCCTCGACGAGTTGGAGCGGGCGTGCCGCGTGCCCACGCCCGACCGACTCCTCACGGTGGCGGCGGCACTCGGCCGGGGAGTGTCGATCGAGCGCATCCACGAGATCACCGGTATCGATCCCTGGTTCCTCGATCAGATGTCCCAAATCGTTGAAATGGCAGAAGCGCTGAGCGCCCGGAGCCCCGACGACCTCGACCGCGCCGATTGGAAACGCGCGAAGCGATTCGGATTCGGTGACGCGCAGCTCGCTCGGAGTTGGGATGTGAGTGCGGAATATGTGCGCGCGACCCGTCAGGCCGCGGGGGTGAACGTCACCTACAAGACCGTCGACACCTGCGCCGCAGAGTTCGCCGCATCCACGCCGTACTACTACGGAACCTACGAAGACACGTGTGAAGTCACGCCCCACGATCGGCCCGCGGTGGTGATTCTCGGCAGTGGTCCCAACCGCATCGGTCAGGGCGTTGAGTTCGACTACTGCTGCGTCCATGCCGCGTTCGCACTGTCGGACGCGGGCTACGAAACCGTGATGGTGAACTGCAACCCGGAGACGGTCTCCACCGACTACGACACCAGCGACCGCTTGTTCTTCGAACCCCTGTCAGTCGAGGGAGTCCTCAACGTCTGTGAGACGCTCGCCGCTCAGGGTGAACTCCGCGGCGTGGTCGTCGCCCTGGGCGGTCAGACGCCACTCAAGTTGGCCCAGACCCTCGCTACCGCGGGTATTCCGGTCCTCGGCACGAGTCCGGATTCCATCGACTTGGCCGAAGACCGCGATCGTTTCAACGCGCTCTGCGACCAGCTCGAGATTCCTCAGCCCCCGGGCGGAACTGCAACGAGTGCCGAAGCTGCGTGCACGATCGCGGCGGAGATCGGTTACCCCGTGCTCGTGCGGCCGTCGTACGTGCTCGGTGGCCGGGCGATGCAGATCGTCTTCGACGCCGATGGACTCACCGCGGCCATGGCCGAGCTCGCAACGGCCGGCACATTGGGTCGTGAAGGCGGCCTTTCGGCGGAACGTCCCGCGCTGATCGACCGGTTCCTCGAAGACGCGATCGAAGTTGATGTCGACGCGTTGCGTGATCACACGGGCGAGGTGCTCATCGGTGGCGTCATGGAACATATCGAGGAAGCCGGAGTGCATTCCGGTGACAGCGCGTGCGTGCTGCCCCCGTCCACGTTGTCGTCGGAAACGATCGCGACCATCTCGGAATACACCGCACGTCTCGCCGCCGCACTCGACGTTTCCGGGCTGCTGAATGTTCAGTTCGCGGTCAAGGGCGGCGCGGTACTGGTGATCGAGGCCAACCCACGGGCGAGCCGAACGGTGCCGTTTGTGAGCAAGGCGACCGGGGTTCCGCTGGCCAAGATTGCTGCCCGAGTGATGCTCGGTGCCACGTTGGCCGAGCTGCGGGCGGAGGGTCTTCTGCGACCGCCGGCGGAAGGCGGACACGTCTCGGTGAAGGAAGCGGTGCTGCCGTTCGATCGATTCCCCACGGTCGACACCCTGCTCGGTCCGGAAATGCGGTCGACGGGTGAGGTGATGGGGATCGATCGGTCGTTCGGCCTCGCATTTGCCAAGAGTCAGGCCGCAGCCGGCTGCGCCTTGCCGAAATCGGGAACCGTCTTCCTGTCGCTCGCCGGTCGAGACAAAGAACAGGGACTGGTTGCCGCGGCGCGCTTTGTGGAGCTCGGGTTCTCCGTCGTCGCCACCGCCGGGACCGCGGCCGCGTGCGCCGACCGAGGGATTCCGGTGGAAACCATCGTGGCCAAGGTGAATGCCGAGGGTGGATCCGACGGAACGGGCGTCGATGCCATCGAGCTGATCTCGTCACGCAAGGTGGATCTGGTGGTCAATACGCCGCGCGGTCGTGGTCCCCGGGCGGACGGCGCGCACATTCGGCGCGCCGCCGTTGTGCACAAGATCCCGTGCCTCACCACCGTGGCCGCCGCGCTCGCGGCCGCGGCAGGAATCGCGGAGAGCCAGACGAGCGAAGTCACCGTTCGCTCGCTCCAGGAGTATCACGCCGACGGCCAGATGCGACTCGAAGTGTGAGCCGCGTGAAGCGCCGCACCAAGTTGACGGCCCGCCGGGTCAGCCGGTCGCACGCGGGATCAGGCGAGAGTCGCGCCGTCGACATGGGCGTTGCGGTTGGACCCTTGCGCCTGGTCAGTCCGATCGTCGCGGCCTCGGGGACCTTTGGTCATGGCGCTGAGGTCGTGCACCTCGTTGATGGCGCTCGACTCGGAGCACTGACCGTCAAGTCGCTTGCCGCATACCCATGGGCTGGGAATCCGCCACCGCGGCTGCATGCGAGCGCGGGTGGAGGCATGCTCAACTCGGTCGGTTTGCAGGGGCCGGGGGTGCAACATTGGGTTCGGGAAGAACTCCCTGCGCTGCGCGTTGGGGGAGTCCCAGTGATCGTTTCGCTGTGGGGTCGCTCCGTCGAGGAGTTCGCCGCGGCAGCCCGCGCACTTGCCGGCCATCAAGATTCGATTGCAGCGATCGAGCTGAACGTGAGCTGTCCAAATGTGGAGGACTCGGCGCGGATGTTCGCCCATTCCACGTCAGCAACGCGCGCGGTGGTCGAGGCGGTGGTGGCCTGTGATCTCGGGTTACCGGTGTTCGCGAAGCTGTCGCCCAACACGTTTGACATCGTCGACGTTGCCCGTGCTGCCATCGACTCGGGCGCGACCGGCCTCACCCTCGTGAACACGCTGCTCGGTCTGGGGATCGACGCCGAGACGCGGCGTCCACAGCTCGGTGCCGGCGCGGGTGGCTATTCCGGGCCGCCGATCAAGCCGGTCGCGTTGCGTGCGGTCTACGAGGTGACGCGCGCGTTGCCGGGGGTGCCGGTGATCGGAACCGGTGGGGTGAGTTCCGGTATCGACGCGATTGAGATGCTCCTGGCCGGGGCCGCGGCCGTGGGCGTGGGGACGGTCTCATTTCGAGAGCCGCGTGCCGTCAACCGGATCCACAACGAAGTCGCCCGCTGGTGCGCCGATCACGATGTGGAGCGGGTCGCCGATCTCGTCGGGGGACTCGGTCGAGGATGAACGGAAGGACTGTGATGAACGCAACTGTGGGCGCACCGCCAGAAGTGCGTAGCCGGCTCGCACTGCCGCTCGATGTCGGTGATCTCGATGCCGCGCTGGAGATCGCGCGCATCGTTGCGCCGTGGTTTGGAATCGCCAAGGTCGGCTACGAGCTGTACGCCGAGGCCGGACCCGTTGCCTTCGATCGATTACACGATCTGGGATTGCAGGTGTTCTGCGATCTCAAACTCCATGACATTCCCAACACGGTCGAGCGCGGGGCGCGTGCCTTGGCTCGCCATGGAGTGGAGTTCATGAACGCACATGCGGCCGGCGGAGCGGAGATGCTGCGCGCGTTTGTTGTCGGTGCCACCGAGGGCGCCCGCGATGCGAACCAACCGGTCCCGACCACGCTCGCGGTCACCGTGCTCACTTCGGATGCGGAGGCCGGCGCGTTCGATGCTCGGCTCCGCGTGGCGGTCGAGTCGGGGTGCGCGGGGGTCGTGTGCAGTGGGTTCGAGGTCGGACAAGCCCGGGCGGTTGGAATGAGCACGATGGTGCCGGGGATTCGTCCGGCCGGTGCCGACCCTGGTGACCAAGCGCGCATCGTGACTCCGGGCGCGGCAGTGAGGTCCGGAGCCGACTGGCTCGTGATCGGTCGGCCGGTCACTGCTGCGTCCGATCCGGCCGCAGCCGCGGCGTCGATCGCGGCCGAGGTCGGTGACGCGCTGGTCGGGCCCTGATCGATCGCCCGCTCGCCCCGGCCCGACCACAACGGTGGTCCCCTGCCTATACTCAGCGCCGCTCGAACGCTGTCACGCGCCGCGGCCATCGCCGCGCTCTCGGAGGTCTTGTCTATGCCGCTCCCGCCCGCGCTCACTACGGAGCAGCGTCAAGCCGCGCTCGAGAAGGCCGCGGTGGCGCGTCGGGTGCGGGCCGAGATCAAGACCCGGCTCAAGTTGAACCGCTTGTCGCTCCCCGAACTCTTTGCCCAGAGCGACGAGGACGACATCGTCGCGAAGCTCAAGGTGGTCAGCGTCTTGGAGTCGCTCCCCGGCGTGGGCAAGGTGCGGGCCCGCAGGATCATGGCGGAGCTCGAGATCAGCGAGAGTCGGCGTTTGCGCGGCCTGGGCACCAAACAGCGCGCCGCGCTGCTCGCCTCGTTCGCAGGGCAGTAGGGGCTCACACTGGGAGTCCTGCTCGTCCTTGCCGGGCCCTCCGGCGTGGGCAAGGGCACGATCGGTCAGGCGCTGCTGGCCCGAGAGCCAAAGCTGGCGTGGTCGGTGTCGGCCACCACCCGGTCCCCCCGATCCGGCGAACGCGACGGCGAGGATTACCACTTCATCTCCCGGGACGAGTTTGCCCGTATTCGGGAAGCCGACGGGTTCGTGGAGTCCTTCGAGGTCTACGGCCAGCTCAAGGGGACTCCTCGAGCATCGATCGAGGGCCCGCTCGCCGCGGGTGAGGATGTGCTGATCGAGATCGATGTCCAGGGCGCGTTGGCGGTCAGGTCTCAGTACCCGGAGGCGCTCCTGGTGTTCATCCGGGCCCCGAGCGCCGAGGTGCAGGCCCAGCGGCTGCAAGAACGGGGGAGCGACGACCCTGAGCAGGTACGGCGACGGCTCGAGACCGCGGCCGCCGAAGAGGAGCTCGCCGCCCATTTCGATGCGGTGGTCGTCAATGACGACCTGGAGCAAGCGGTGGACGAGGTCGCGGCTATCCTGAGGGTCCGCCGCGCTGGACTTCCGCCGGATGGACTTTCCTAAGATGATCTCTTCAGATCTGGAGCCTCTCACTATGGCCGAACGCCGTGCCTCGCTCACCGAACCCCGTATCGAGCACCTCCTGGAGAGAGAGAACTCCAAGTTCACGCTCGTGACGCTGGCTTCCCGACGGGCCCGTGAGATCAACGATTACTACAACCACCTGGGTGATGGTCTCGGCAAGATCGTGCCGCCGCAGGTCACCTCGGTGTCGCGCAAGCCGTTGTCGATCGCGCTCGAAGAGATCGAGGCGGGCAAGATCATCAAGGCCGAACTCCCTGACCCGGAAGCAGTTGCCGAGGCGGCTGCCGCCGCGGAAGCTCTTGCGGTTGGCGAAACCCCCACCGACACTGCGGGCTAGCAAGTGGAGCTCGGGCCGTCGGCCTGGCGCGGCCGCCGCGTCGTCCTCGGGGTATCGGGTGGGATTGCTGCGTATAAGGCGGTCGAGTTGTGTCGTCGCATGGTGGATGCGGGAGCCCACGTTGTCCCCGTGCTCACTGAGGACGCCACCCGGTTCATCGGAGCACTCACGTTCTCGGCGCTGGCATCTGAACCGGCGCAGACGAATCTGTTTCATGCCACCGACGGCAGTGGCGCACCGAACCCGATTCCGCACACGCGGCTTGGTCAATCGGCCGACCTCATCGTCATCGCCCCCGCAACGGCGCGGCTCATCGCCAAGTACGCAACGGGCATGTCGGATGATCTCCTGAGCGCCACCTTGCTGGCCACGCGTGCGCCCGTGATCCTTGCCCCGGCGATGCACACGGAGATGTGGGAACACCCCGCGGTGCAGGAGAACCTCGCGACGTTGCGCCGGCGGGGCGTGCACATCGTGGATCCCGAGTCGGGTCGTCTCGCCGGCGGCGACTCCGGCGAAGGTCGGCTCGCCGCACCGGAGCGCATCATGGAGGCAGCCGCAGAAGTGCTGGCGCACCAAGGCGACCTGGCGGGCGTTCGCCTGCTGGTAACCGCGGGGGGGACCCGGGAGGCAATCGACCCGGTCCGCTTCATCGGGAACCGCTCCTCGGGGAAGATGGGCCACGCGATGGCAGTCCAGGCGGCCGTTCGCGGCGCCGTCGTCACGCTGGTGACCGCGAGCAGCCTGGCGGTCCCGGCGGGAATCGACGTCGTGGCGGTGGTCTCGGCCCAACAGATGCACGACGCGGTCATGGAGCGCTTCGAGGCGTCGGACGCGGTGGTCATGGCGGCGGCGGTCGCCGACTTCCGGCCGAAGGTCATGGCGAACGACAAGCTCAAGAAATCTGAGGGAGCACCGGAAATCGTGCTGGAGCCGACGCCGGACATTCTCGCCGAGCTCGGGTCCGCCAAGCGCGGTCAGGTACTCGTGGGGTTCGCGGCCGAAACCGAGAATGTCGAAGCCAACGCCGCGGCCAAGCTCACCCGAAAGCACACGGATCTGTTGGTCGCGAACGATGTGTCAGAACCTGATGCGGGGTTCGAAGTCGACACGAACCGGGCGATCCTGCTTGACTCTCTCGGCGGTTCGTACCACACGCCCCTGCTCACCAAGGCTGCATTGGCCGACGTGATTCTTGATCGAGTGGCCGCGCTGTTGGGGCGCGGCCCCGTCACACCAACCCAGGAGACGCGTTGAGCAGTTATACGTTCACGTCAGAGTCTGTGACCGAGGGTCACCCCGACAAGATGAGCGACCAGATTTCGGATGCGGTCCTCGATGCGATCTTCGAGGAAGACCCGAACAGTCGGGTCGCCTGCGAGACCATGTGCACCACGGGCCTCGTGATTGTCGCCGGGGAGATCAGCACTCAGGCCTATGTCGACATCCCGCGGGTCGTGCGCGACACCGTCCGCAGCATCGGCTACGACCGCGAGTCCTTCGGGTTCGACGGCAACACGTGCGGCGTCATCACTTCCATCGATGAGCAGAGTCCCGACATCGCCATGGGTGTCGACAAAGCCGAGGAGCAGCGTGCGGGTGACACCGACCGTCTGCTCGAGACCGGCGCCGGTGACCAAGGCATGATGTTCGGATACGCCTGCGATGAGACCGCAGATCTCATGCCGATGCCGATCTGGCTCGCGCACAAACTCGCGTTCCGCCTCGCCGAGGTGCGCAAGTCCGGCGTACTGCCGTACCTGCGTCCTGACGGCAAGACCCAGGTCACCATCGATTACGAGAACGGCGTTCCGAAGCGGCTCTCCACCGTGTTGATCTCCACGCAACACGGTCCGGGCATCGACCGCGACACCATGATCAAGCCGGATCTCATCGAGCACGTGATTCGACCGCTGATCCCCGAGCAGTTCGCGGATGACGATTTCGAAGTGCACGTGAACCCCACGGGGAACTTCGAACTCGGCGGTCCGCACGCCGATTGTGGCCTCACCGGGCGCAAGATCATCGTCGACACCTACGGCGGCATGGCCCGTCACGGTGGTGGTGCCTTCAGTGGCAAGGACCCCACCAAGGTTGACCGTTCCGCGGCTTACGCGGCGCGCCACGCGGCGAAGAACATCGTTGCCGCGGGTATCGCGAAGCGCTGCGAGGTGCAGGTTGCGTATGCGATCGGGATTGCGCGGCCGGTGTCACTGATGGTGGAGACGTTCGGCACCTCGGAGATCGATCCTGAGAAACTGCCTGCGCTCATCAACGAGCACTTCGACCTCCGCCCCGCGGCGATCATCGAACGGCTCGACCTGCGTCGGCCGATCTACCGCCGGACCGCGGCCTACGGTCACTTCGGGCGCAACGAGCCCGAGTTCACCTGGGAGCACATCACGAACGCCGACGCTCTGCGCGCCGCCGCGGCCAAGCTCTAGGAGTATCAATCACACTCAGGCTGAGCCCTGAGCGAGGCCAACGTGTCCCATGACTGGTAGCCCGGTGCCGAGCGAGCGCGACCGGCGAGTACGGGTCAGGCCTGATCTGACTGCGGTGCAGCGCGAGTTCGATTACGAAGTCCCCGACGGTGTCGGGGAGTTCGTTCGTGTGGGCACCATCGTGCGGGTGCCACTCCACGGCCGGAAGGTCCGTGGTTGGGTCGTGGCCGTCGACGTCGAACCCGACGCGTCGGTGGGCCGGATCCTTCCGATCTCGAAGGTGGTGGGCGCGGGTCCACCGGCCGAGATGCTTGATCTGTGTCGGTGGACCGCGCACCGGTGGGCCGGCCCGCCCGTTGCTCTGTATCGGGCCGCGTCGCCACCAAACGCCGTGCGCGAACCCTGGCCCGATGTGGTGGCACACCCCGGCGCTGCGATGGTCGACGCGGGCCGCGTGACAGGCCCCGCCGTGGAGGTGATCGCGTGGCCACCGGCCGCGGATCGGCGAGCGTTGATCGCGCAGCGAGTTGCGGCGGTCGGCTCCACGCTGGTGCTCACCACCGACCCGCGTCTCGGCCCGCTCGTGCGCGACCTGGAACGGCGCGGTCATCAGGTGGTGGTGATGCGCGCCGACCTCGAGGATGCCGCCCGCACTCGGGCTTGGTCCGCCGTCCGGAACGGGAACGTCGTGGTGATCGGCGGTCGTACTGCGGTGTGGGCACCGGTGCCCGATCTTGTCGCGGTCATCGTGCTGGACGAAGGCGATGAAGCGCTCCAAGAGGAACGCGTCCCCACATGGCATGCGCGCGATGTCGCCGTGGAACGCGCCCGGCGCGTCGGCGCTCAGGTCACGCTCGTTGCGCCGTTGCCCACCCCCGAAGCGCAAAGCCTGGCGACGAGCACGGTCATATGTCCGGTGCCGTCGGCTGCGCGGGCGGGTTGGCCACTCGTCGATGTGGTCGACCTGCGGGAGGAACCGCCGGGGAACGGACTCTTGAGTGACGGCTTGGCGCGCGCGCTGCATCGTGCGGTCGATGCCGGTGACCGCGCCGTGTGTGTCTTGAACCGCAAGGGTCGGGCGCGGTTGCTCACGTGCGTGGCCTGTTCCACCGTCGCGAGTTGTGAACGGTGCCAGTCGGCGGTCATCGAACGCGATGTCGCTATGTTGATCTGTCCCCGGTGCGAGACCACCCGGCCGATGATCTGTCTCGCGTGTCACGGCACGAAGCTGCGAGCCTCGCGGCTCGGTGTGCAGCGATTGCGTGATGCCCTCGCCGCGTTATTGCCGCGCGCCGAGGTCGCCTGGCTCGACGCCACGGTCGGCGATGTTCCCGACGTCCCGGTCATTGTCGGGACCGAGGCCACGCTGCATCGGGTGGACGCTCGGCTGGTGGCGTTCCTCGATCTCGATCAGGAACTCTTTGCGCCCCGGGTTCGGGCGGCGCAGCACGCGGCGGGCTTGATTGCGCGCGCGGCGCGGGTGGTAGGAAATCGGGAGCGCGGTGGCCGGCTGCTCCTGCAGACTCGCACCCCGGAACACGAGGTCGTGGAGTTCGCCACCACCGGTGACCCGGAACCGATCATGGTGATCGAGCGGGCCCGCCGGGCGATGCTGGGTTTCCCACCCGATGGCGCAGTGGCCGAACTCGTCGGCGATTCCGCTGCGGTGGAGGCCGCGGTGCTCGCACTCCGTCGAGACTTCCGAGTCCTCGGTCCGTCCGAGCACGGCGTCGGCTTGCGGGCGCTGGTGTTTGCGGAGGACTCGGATGCGCTGGCCGAGGGACTCGCGTTGGTCGGACCGCGGAACCGTGGTGCGGGGCGTCTGCGGGTCGCAGTCGACCCACCGCGCGTCTAGATGTCACGATCGCGGTCATGAGTGAACCCAGCTATCCAGGATTTGCCGGGACGGTCGGCCGCACCTTTGCCGGTTCGGTGGGGGCGTGGCCCGAGCGGCCAACCGCACGCGAGGGCGCGCCCAACATCGTGATCGTGTTGGCCGACGACCTCGGCTACGCCGACCTCGGGTGTTACGGCAGTGAGATCGAGACTCCACACCTCGACGCGCTCGCGGCGCGCGGATTGCGCGGTACCAACTTTCACGTGACGCCCATGTGCTCGCCCACCCGCGCCGCA
Organism: Acidimicrobiia bacterium; assembly: GCA_046598395.1. Classification (GTDB taxonomy): domain Bacteria; phylum Actinomycetota; class Acidimicrobiia; order IMCC26256; family JAENVU01; genus JAENVU01. Next base: position 14,155 of record JBKJIQ010000045.1, on the reverse strand, counting down.
TTGCTCACTGGCGTCGAGCCACACCGCGCGGGGCTGGGGACGGTCGCTCACGTCGATCCCGGCTTCCCCGGTTACGCATCGGAGCTGGCGCCGGACGTCATGACGATGGCCGAGATCCTGCGAGACGGTGCGGGCTACGCCACGATGATGGTGGGGAAGTGGCACTTGGCGAAGGACTCGGACTGCGCCGAAGGGCCACGCCATTCGTGGCCGTGCCAACGTGGGTTCGACCGCTACTACGGCGTGATCGATGCGTTCACGAACATGCATCACCCGCACCGACTCGTGCAAGACAACCACCAGGTCGAGATCGATCAGTACCCGGACGACTACTACTTCACCGACGACATCACCGATCACGCGATCTCGATGGTGCGGTCGCAGAAGACGGCAAATCCCTCACGTCCGTTCTTCATGTACATGGCGCACGGCGCGGTGCACGCTCCGCTGCAGGCACGTGCGGAAGACATCGAGAAGTACCGCGGCCGCTACAACGCCGGGTGGGATGCTCTGCGGGCGGAGCGGTTCGCTCGCCAACAGGCGATGGGAGTGGTGGCGCCGGGCGTGCAGCTCGCGCCGCGCAACACCGAACGTGATCATGACGTGCGGCCGTGGGACGAGCTGTCGGCCGACGAGCAACGGCTCTTCGCTCGCCACATGGAGGTCTACGCGGCGATGGTCGATCGCATCGACCAGAACATCGGTCGGTTCGTTGCCGCGCTGGACGACCTTGGAGAGCTCGACAACACGGTCTTCGTGTTTACCTCCGACAATGGAGCGTCACGGGAAGGCGAGGAGCTCGGGACCACCGCGTACTACGTGCATCTCTTGCAAGGCGACGATCTCGAAGCCGACCTCGCCCGCATCGACGAGATCGGTGGACCCACCACCACCCCGCACTACCCGCGCGGATGGTCTATGGCCTCGAACACACCGTTCCGGCTGTACAAGATCAACACGCACCAAGGAGGCCACTCGGTGCCCTTCATCGTGTCGTGGCCGAACGGGATCAACGCGGCCGGCGAATACCGTCGCCAGTACCAGCACGTGACGGACCTGCTGCCGACGATCCTCGAGGTCGTCGGCGTCGATCGCCCCGCCGCTCGTCACGGCGTACCCCTCGTCGACGTCCAGGGTGCGAGCTTCACGTCGGTGTTGGCCGATGCCGATGCGCCGAGCACGCATCACGAGCATGTCGTCGAGATGAACGGGCACCGCGGCTTCTACCGAGATGGTTGGCATGCGGTCACCCTGCATCACCCGATGACGAACTTCACCGACGCGGAGTGGGAGCTGTACCACCTCGATGAGGACCCCACCGAGTTGCATGACCTGGCGGCAACGCAGCCGGAGAAGCTGGCTGAGCTCACCGACGCGTGGGAGGCGGCGGCGTGGGAGAACCACATCTACCCGCTCGACGAAGGGGTGAGCCTGAAGTACGTGACGCGGCCCGCTCGTGACGACGTGTATGCAATGCCGGTGCGGATCCCGCGCGGTACTCCCACGTTGGAGCGCTGGCGGTCGGTCCAGCTCATTTGGTTCCGCGGTTTCATTATCACGGTGGACTTGGAGCATCGGACGGCCGACGAAGGTGTGCTGGTGGCCCACGGTGATCAGGGCGCCGGCTACGTGCTGTACGTGCGCCTCGGAGAGCTGGTCCTGGCGCACAACGACGGGCGCGGCCATATGACGGTGGTCAGCGCCGGCGCGCTGGCCGACGGCGCTCGCGAGATCGTCGTCGAGTTCTCCGGGCCGGGTGACCGAGTGTGGGACGTGACGATCACCGTCGACGGAGTCCTGCGCGCCACCCACGCGGGTCTGCCGATGCTGTTCGGGATGGCGCCGTTCGAGGGGATCGACGTGGGGATCGACCGCCGGTCGCCCGTGTCGTGGCAGCTCTATCGAGAGTTCGGGCCATTTCCATACTCCGGCACGCTCCACGCCGCGACCTACACCCCCGGCGATTCCGCTCCCGACGCCCCGGTCCACCTCATGGACATGCTCCGTGAGTTGGGCCAGAGGTACGAGTAGCGCCGCCGGTAACCTGCCCGACGTGGGCACTTACTCGATTCGGGTCTTTGGGGACCCGGTGTTGAAGCAGCGGGCGAAGGACGTGACCGAACTCGACGGTGCCTTGGTACGCGTTCTGAACACGATGTTCGAGACGATGTACGACGCGTCCGGCGTGGGTCTGGCGGCACCGCAGGTGGGCGTGCAGAAGCGGATGTTCACCTACGACGTCGGCGAAGGACCCCAGGTACTGATCAACCCGGAGATTGTGGAAACCGAAGGGGAGTGGGCCTACGAAGAAGGCTGCTTGTCCATTCCCGGATTCCATTTCGAGATTGTCCGCCCGAAACTGGTCACGATCAGCGGCGTCGACCTCGACGGTGACGAGGTCGTGTTCCAAGGTGACGAACTCCTCGGCCGCGTGTTCCTGCACGAACTCGACCATCTCGACGGGGTGTTGATGCTCGACCGGCTCGACCCCGATGAACGTCGACGCGCGCTCCGAGAGCTGCGTGATGTTGATCTCGTGGCCGCGGCGAGTGAGCGCCTCGACGACGTTCGGCAGCTGTGACCCACTCGAACTTGCGTCACTTTCCCACCCCTGCGGTCGGAAAGTGACGCAAGTTGGTGATCGGTTGAAGCTGGTCTACTTCGGCACGCCCGCGCCGGCGGTCGATGCTCTGCATGCAGTGGTCGCGGCCGGACACGAGGTCGCACTGGTCGTGACCCAACCGGACCGTCGCCGCGGTCGCGGCACCGCGCTCAGTGGGAGTCCGGTCAAGGTCGCAGCTGACGCCCTCGGTCTTACCGTGGCAACCCCGGACCGGGCGTCGGAGATCATCGACACGGTGAAGGACCTCAAGGCCGATCTCGGCATCGTGGTCGCGTTCGGCCAGATCTTGCCAGCCGGCTTGTTGGAGGCGATTCCCGGTGGGTTCGTGAACGTCCACTATTCCCTGTTGCCGCGCTGGCGCGGGGCGGCCCCGGTGGAGCGGGCCATTCTGGCGGGGGATCGTGACACGGGCGTGTGCGTGATGGGTGTGGAGGCGGGTCTCGACACTGGACCGGTCTACTCCCGAGAGGTGGTGCCGATCGGAGCCGAGGAGACCGCGGGAGAACTGCACGGCCGCCTCACCACGCGGGGCGCCGCGCTGCTCGTTCGGACGCTGGCGGAGCTGGCGGCGATCGTGCCCGAGGTACAAACGGGGGAGACCACCTACGCGGCCAAATTGACGGTCGAGGAGTTCGAACTCGACCTCGAACGGCCCGCCGACGAGCTCGTGCGGATGGTCCGAGCCGGGAACCCGCGTCCCGGTGCGTGGCTCACCGTCGACGGTGCGCGGCTCAAAGTGTGGCAGGCCCATGTTGACGACGGACGATTCGTTCCCGATGCAGTGCAACCGGAAGGCAAACGTTCGATGCTGTACTCCGCCTGGCGCGCCGGCCATCGCGACACCGATCCGTTCGCATGACGGAGCCGAAACGCGACCCGGCGAGGCGTAGGCCGGGCAAATCTGGATCGGGCAAATCTGGATCGGGCAAGCCCGCGCCCGTCTTGTTGAGTCGTGCGGTGGCGATTCGAGCCTTGGTGCGCATCGACGACGGCGCCTACGCCAACGTGGTGCTCCCGGCACTCCTGCGTGACACCCCGCTGGAGGCGCGGGACCGCGCGCAAGTGACGGAGTGGGTTTACGGTACGACGCGGCTCCAACGCACGCTCGACTACATACTCCGGGGCGCGCTCGACCGACCGGTGGCGCGGCTCGACCCACCGGTACGGGCCGCGGTGCGCCTCGGCGCGTACCAGCTGGTGCTGGGGATTGCAGCGCACGCTGCAGTGGGAGAGACGGTCGCGGCGGTGGCGCAGGTCTCACCGCGCGCCAAGAGTTTCGTGAACGCGGTACTCCGCTCCGTGACTCGGTCCGGTCCACCATGGCCCCTCCCGGAGGGCGATGACGTGGAGTCGTTGGGCATCCGCGCGTCGATGCCGAACTGGATCGTCGAGCGGTTGCAAACGGATCTGGGCGCGGCCGACGCCCGCATTGTGTTAGCGGGAGTCAACGAGCCCGCCGCGGTCACCTTGCGGGTCAACCCGTTGCGGTCCACGCCCGATGCGGTGGAGGCCGACCTGCTCAACACAGGTGCCTCGGTGAGCCGGGGCACCTTGTTGCGTGATTCGGTGCTCGTCACCGGCGCAGGCGATCTCGGTGCGACCGCAGTCATGCGAGAGGGATGGGCGACTCCACAAGATCAAGCGAGCCAAGCGGTGGCCGCACTGCTCGGAGCGCAATCCGGGGAGCGAATCCTCGAGATCGGCGCTGCTCCCGGAGGGAAGACGACGGCGATCGCCGAGGCGATGGGTGATCGCGGGTTGGTCGTGGGTCTCGATCGCAATCCCGCGCGCACCGCGATGATCGGTGGCGCGGCGAGTCGTTTGCGCCTGCGCGCGGTGACGCCGCTCGTCGCCGATGGTGTGGCGTTGCCCTTCGTCGACGGCTCGTTCGATCGGGTTTTGATCGACGCTCCGTGCTCCGGACTCGGAGTGCTTCGCCGTCGTCCCGAGGCCCGGTGGCGGTTGGAGCCGCAAACGATCGACGAGCTCGCGGGGATCCAACGAGCGCTGCTCATTGCCGCGGCACGGGTGGTGCGACCGGGCGGGCGGCTGGTCTATTCGGTGTGCACGCTCACTCACGCGGAGACCGAGGCGATCGACGAGTGGGCCGCCGAGCATCTCGTCGGTTTCACGGCACCGGATCGGCCCGGTGCACCCTGGAAGGCGCTCGGGCGAGGAGCCCGGCTGCTCCCGCATGTGGCCGATACCGACGGCATGTACAGCCTGATTTTGCAGGCCCCCCAGTAGGATGACGGCAATGGGAAAAATCGCACCTTCGATCCTCGCGTGTGACTTCTCGCAGCTGGCGGCTGAAGTGGAGACGGTCCGAGCCGACGCCGACCTGCTGCATGTGGATGTCATGGACGGCCACTTCGTGCCGAACCTGTCGATCGGTGCGCCGGTGGTGAAGTGCCTGCGCCCTCGCACCGACATGTACCTCGACTGTCATCTCATGATCGACAATCCGGGGGATCTGCTCGACGACTTCGCCGCCGCCGGTGCCAACAGTTGCACCGTTCATATCGAACTCGGTGATCCGCGGCCGCTGTTCGATCGCATGCGCGCCCACGGCATGAGGGTCGGGCTGGTGATGAATCCCGAGACGCCGCTCGACGCGGTCCTTCCGCACTTCGAGGAGATCGACATCCTCCTGTTCATGAGCGTGCATCCTGGTTTCGGCGGCCAGGCATTTCTGCCCGAAGTGCTCGACAAGGTCCGCGCCGCGCGCATGATCGTCGACGAGCGAGCGCTGCCCATCGAGTTGGAAATTGATGGTGGGATCAATCTGGAGACCGCGCCACTCGCGGCCGCAGCTGGTGCCGACATCCTCGTCGCGGGGAGCGCGGTCTTCGGCACGCCGGATCGCGGGGCCGCCTGTCGCGCGATCCGCGCCGCGGCCTGGGGCGCGACGTGAGCGACGCCCCCGATGGGCTTCATCTGCGGCAACCGGGCGGAGTGGGGCCCGACCGGCCCGGCCCGCAGGGCCAAGAGGGGAAGTGACGTGAGCGACGCGAAGTTCGAGGCGAAGGTTCTGACGGTGTCCGACGGTGTGGTCGGAGGTACCCGGGAGGACAAGTCGGGCGACGCGCTCGCGGCGCGGCTTGCCGAGGCAGGGGCAACGGTGGTGGAGCGGCTGGTGACGGCCGACGGAGTGGACGAAGTCGCTCACGCATTGCGGACGTTGACCCGCGGGTTCTCTGGTCTCGTCATCACGACGGGCGGCACCGGATTCGGCCCGCGCGATTGCACGCCCGAAGGCACCCGCAAGGTCATCGCGGCCGAAGCTCCGGGACTGGTCGAGGCGATCCGCCGTGCAAGTGATGCCGATGGCCGTGGCTTCGGGATGTTGTCGCGCGCGGTCGCCGGCACGATCGGCGAATGTCTGGTCGTGAACACGCCGGGCAGCAGTAGCGGTGCCGTCGAGGCCCTCGAAGTGATGCTCCCGGTCCTACCCCACGCGCTGGATCTCCTCTCCGGCGGTCACCCCCACTGACGAAGCGGCTGCTCGCGGAGTGACCCACTGTTTCGTGTCGCGACTCCGTCGCTCTGGCGACGGATTCGCGACAAAGAACGGCTGGTTGACGAGTAATGGCGGCCCGGCTGCGGTCGTGACCCGTGCCACACGGAAATAGAACAGGTTTCAATTCCTGGGTGATCGTGCTATTTTCCTGGCAACAGTTTCAAACTGCCCTCGGGGTATGGGTGAGAGTCCCGACCGGCGGTAACCACACGAACGAGTGTGGGAGCCCGCGAACGTGTGGCCGCCAGTCACACGCCGATGAGGTGAGATTCCTCGGCCGACGGTGAGAGTCCGGATGGGAGAGGGCGTCGGATGGTCGCGCACTGCGCGCGTGCCGTCGGCATACCCCGTGGGCGCGCGACGCGTTCAGAAGACGGTGGGTATGACCACAACCGATGAGGGGTTCATGGCCGAGGCACTGCGGTGTGCTCGCGATGCGCGCCTCGCGGCGCCGCCCTGGCCCCAGGTTGGTTGTGTCATCGTGGCGGGCGGCGAGGTCGTGGGACAAGGCGCCACGGGAACCCATCCGATCGGTCCGCACGCCGAGGTCGCGGCACTGCACGACGCGGGACCTCGCGCCAACGGTGCAACCGCGTACACCACCCTGGAACCATGCGATCACGACGGCAATACGCCTCCGTGCACGCGTGCCCTGATCGACGCCGGGGTCGCCAAGGTGGTGATGGCCGTCGTGGATCCAGACGCCTTGGTCGCCGGCCGCGGGGTCGAGCGACTCCGCGCCGCGGGGATCGACGTCGTGATCGGGTCGGGCGCGGGGGCGGCGGAAGACCAACTTGCGCCGTACCTGCATCACCGTCGCACCGGCCGGGCCTTCGCAGTGTTGAAGACGGCGATGAGCCTCGACGGTCGTACGTCGGCGGCCGACGGCACGTCGCAATGGATTACCGGGCCCGCGGCTCGCGCCGATGTCCATCGCCTCCGGGCCGAGTCGCATGCGATCGTGGTCGGTCCGGCGACCGCCCGGATGGATCAACCGAGCTTGACGGCTCGCGACACGCCGCTCGGATCGTGGGGCCAACCACTGCGGGTGTTGCTCGATGCCAAGGGAAGCGTGCCGGTCGCCGGACCGCTCGCCGATGTGCACCTGGCGCGCACGCTCGTCGTGACCACCGATCGGGCTCCGGCGAGCACGCTCGACGCCTGGCAAGCCGCGGGTGCGGAGGTCGCCACGGTGGGTCCCGGCCCGGATGGCAGGGGGGTCGATCTCGATGCCACGTTGCAACTTCTGGGCCGGGACCACCTCGTCTTTCAGGCCCTGATCGAGGGTGGCGGCAAGCTGCACGGCGCGTTCATCGCCGAAGGTCACGCGCAACGGCTCGTCACCTACCTGGCTCCCGTGATTCTGGGCGAGCGGGGTCGGGCCGTGCTGGCGTATCCGGGTGCCGAGACATTGGTCGACGCGCCCCGATGGGAGATCGCCGACGTCACGGCCTTCGACCCCGACGTTCGGATCACCTACCGCCGCAATCCAACGCCTGAAGCAGCCGCCTGATGTTCACCGGGATTGTGGAAGAGCTCGGATACGTGCGGACGTTCACCGCGAACGCGGGCGGCGCGCGGATTGAGATCGATGCCGTGACGGTCCTCGATGATGCCAAGATCGGCGATTCGATCGCAGTGAACGGAACGTGCCTCACCGTCGTCGCACTCGGTGCCGGGTCTTGGTCAGCTGATGCCGTCACCGAGACCCTGGATCGCACCAGCCTCGGTGCGCTGCAACCGGGTGATCGCGTGAACCTCGAACGGCCGGTCCGGTTACAAGACCGGCTGGGAGGCCACATCGTGGCCGGTCACGTCGACGGTGTCGCCACGTTGACGCGCGCCGATTCGCTGCCCGACGGCTCCACCCGAATGCGGTTCACGCTTCCCGCCGCGCTCTTGTGTTACGTCGTCGAGAAGGGCTCGATCACCCTCGACGGCATCAGCCTCACCGTTGCCGCGTTGGACGACCAGCACCACACGATCGACATCGCGGTCATCCCCCACACGCTTTCCGTCACCACGCTCGGGCCCAAGCAAGCCGGAGATTCCGTCAACGTCGAGGTCGACATCCTCGCCAAACACGTCGAGCGCCTGCTCGCGACCAGGGAGTAATCACGTGTTCACCCATATCGAGAATGCGATCGCCGCCATCGCGCGGGGCGAGATCGTGATCGTCGTCGACGACGAGGATCGCGAGAACGAGGGCGATCTGATCATGGCGGCCGAGAAGATTACGCCTGAGGCGATGGGCTTCTTCGTGCGCCACACGAGTGGGGTGATCTGTATGCCGATGATGGGGGAGCGGCTCGACGAACTCCAGCTTCCGCTCATGGTGAGCAACAACACCGAGTCGCAACGGACCGCCTTCACGGTGTCGGTCGACGCCGCGGCGGAGACAACCACGGGAATATCCGCGGCTGACCGCGCCGCAACGGTGTTGAAGCTGATCGACCATTCGTCGACCTCTACCGATTTCGCCCGTCCCGGTCACATCTTTCCCCTGCGCTACCGCGAGGGCGGCGTGCTCAAGCGTGCCGGGCACACCGAGGCCGCGGTCGATCTGTCTCGGCTCGCCGGGCTCTCCGAAGCAGGGGTCCTGGCCGAAGTGGTGAACGACGACGGGACGATGGCGCGTCGCCCGCAGCTCGAGGTCTTCGCCGCCGAGCATGGTCTGCAGATGATCACGATTGCCGATCTCATCCGGTTCCGTCGGCACCGCGAGAAGCTCGTACGCCGAGTCAGTGAGGCGCGTATTCCCACGCGCCATGGCGAGTTCACTGCCTACGTCTTCGAAAGCCTGCTCGACGGTGTGGAGCACATGGCGTTCGTGTGTGGTGATGTGTCCGGCCAGGAGAATGTGCTGGTACGCGTGCACAGTGAGTGTCTCACCGGCGATGTCTTCGGCTCGATGCGCTGCGATTGTGGCTTGCAACTCGATGGAGCGCTCGAGCAGATCGCAGCCGTTGGACGGGGTGCGGTCGTCTATCTGCGCGGGCACGAAGGGCGCGGCATCGGCCTGGGCCACAAGCTGCGGGCGTACACGCTGCAGGACCAAGGGCGCGACACCGTGGAAGCCAATGAGGAACTTGGTTTCCCGGCCGACTCCCGGGAGTACGGAATTGGATCACAGATGTTGGTGGACCTCGGCATCACGACGATGCGGATCATGACCAACAATCCCGCGAAGTACGGAGGGCTCGAAGGGTTTGGCTTGGAGATTGTGGAGCGGGTGCCACTGTCGATCGCGCCGAATGCGGAGAACATCGCGTACCTGCGGACCAAGCAGGACAAGATGGGCCATCTCCTGGGGCTCGAAGCCGCCGATGAAACGGGCGCGTGACTGCAGTCCAGACCTTCTCCACTGAGCGACTGAACGCGCACCGCGGTGGGATTGCGGACCTCGACTTCGTCGCCGCGATGTTCAACGATCCTCGGGTGACCGCCACCCTCGGAGGCCCGCGCACCCGCGAACAGTCGCGTGACGCGATCGCCCGGTGGGACGCACACTGGGATGCGTGCGGGTTCGGCCCCTGGATCCTGACCGACCGCGCAACGAAGCAACCGGTGGGTTGGCTGTTGCTCCACACGACCGAGACCGGTGGGCCGACCAGTGTGGAACTGGGTTGGAGCATTGCGGCCGATCGGTGGCGCGAAGGGCTCGCGAGCGAAGCGGCGCGTGAAGGCATCCGGATCGCGTTCCGCGACCTCGGACTCGACTCGCTCGTGACGTTCGCGCTGGTGGAGAACCTGGCGTCGCGCGCGGTTATGGAGAAGGTCGGATTCGTCTACGACGCCGAGGTTGAACACGCGGGCCTGACCCACGTGCTCTACCGTCTACACCGCACAACGTGGGAGCACGCCGCGATGGGCACGAACGATGGGCTCGAACGATGGGTGACGCTGATGGGTGACGCTGATGGGTGAGTACGCCGCGCCGGCCGAGGCGGTCGACGGGTTCGGGATGCGCTTCGGCGTGGTCGTGGCGCGATTCAACGAAGACATCACGGGACCACTCCTCGAAGGCGTTCTCCGCACGTTCGCGGCCCAGGCAGTCTCGGATGAAGACGTCAGCATCGTCCGAGTCCCTGGTGCGTTCGAGTTGCCGCTGGTAGCCCAACACCTCGCGCGCTCCGGCACGGTCGATGGCGTCGTGTGTCTCGGCGCGGTCATTCGTGGCGACACCCCGCACTTCGAATACGTGGCCGGCGAGGCCGCCCGCGGTCTCCAGGAGGTGGCATTGGAGACCGGAGTGCCGATCGTGTTCGGGATCCTCACCACGAACTCCCACGACCAGGCAGTCGACCGAATCGGCGGGTCGGAGGGTCACAAAGGCGAGGAAGCTGCGGCCACGGCGCTCGAGATGGTCGCATTACTGCGTTCCCTACCGCCCGTGCGCGACTAGAAACTGATTCACATGTTGCGCATCGTGTTGCCCAAAGGCTCGCTCGAACGAGCCACGTTCCAGCTCTTCGAGGACGCCGACCTCACGGTGGCACGAGGATCCGACGTGGACTACCGCGGCACGATCGACGATCCGCGTGTGAACGAAGTGATGGTCCTGCGCCCCCAAGAGATTCCTCGTTACGTCGCGAACGGGATGTTCGACCTCGGCGTGACCGGTCGCGATTGGGTGGAAGAGACCGACGCCGAGGTGGTGACGCTCACGGAGCTGCACTATTCGAAGGCGACGGCCCGTCCGATCCGGATGGTGCTCGCGGTTGCCGGTGACAGCACGGCCGAGTCAGTGAAAGACCTCCCGGCGGGGGTTCGGGTGCAGACCGAGTACCCCGAGATCACCCGGCGGTTCTTCGAGGAGTCGGGCGTCGATGCCGACATCACGCTTTCTTACGGCGCGACCGAAGCGAAGATCCCCGAGATTGCCGACGCGGTCGTCGAGATCACCGAGACCGGACGCGCGCTGCGGGCCGCGGGCCTCAAGGTCATCGACACCATCGTCGTCTCGTACACAGAGCTCATCGCGAACCCCACCAGTTATGCCGACCCGGAGAAGCGCAAGGCGATGGAGCAACTCATGACGTTGCTCACGGGCGCGCTGGAAGCACGCGGCCGCGTCCTCGTGAAGCTGAACGTGGACGAGGCGAACCTCCAACCGGTGATCGGACTCTTGCCCGCGTTGAAGTCCCCCACGGTCTCCAAGCTCTACGGTGAAGACGCCTTCGCGGTGGAGACGGTGGTGGCGAAGTCCGAGATCAATACGTTGATTCCTGCACTGAAAGATGCGGGCGCGTCTGACATCATCGAACTACCGATCGCCAAGATTGTTCACTGATATGCGCGGTGCGTGAAATGGCGACGGGAGCGGTACGGGCGTTCGACGAAGCCCGCGGGATCGGCGAGATCGAGGCTGATGGTCGGGTCTACGCATTTCACTGCACTCAGATCGCGGATGACACTCGGAGCGTCCGGGTGGGAGCGGCGGTGGAGTTCGCCGTCGTGCCGGGGCGGCGTGGCGATTGGGAAGCCGCGCACATCGAGAAGATCGCCGAGGCCTGATGAGCAATCAGTGGAACGTTGGTGACGTCACCATCACGAGTGTGGTCGAGCTCGAGTCGCCCATTCCCGGGGAGGCGGTGATCCCGTCGGCGAATGCCGCCGCCGTGATGGCTCACCCTTGGCTGGTTCCAGACTTTGCGACCGAAGACGGGTTTCTCCACCTCCGTATCCAACTTCTCGTGGTCGAGTCCCAGGGCCGCCGCATCGCGGTTGATACCTGTCTCGGCAACGACAAGCCGCGCACCAACGAGTTCTTCTCCCATCTCCAAACGCCGTTGCTCGAGAATCTCGAGGCCGCCGGGTTCCCGCGCGAGTCGTTCGATGCGGTGGTGTGCACGCACCTCCATGTTGATCATGTGGGGTGGAACACCATGCTCGTGAACGGCGAGTGGGTCCCCACGTTCCCGAATGCGCGGTATCTGATCGGCCGGGTGGAATCCGAACACTGGGATGCCTACGGCGTACACGAAGACGGCGACGTCTACGGAGACTCCGTGCGGCCCGTGATCGAGGCAGGCCTGGTGGACCTGGTGGAGTTCGGTCATCACGTCACCGATGAGGTCGTCATGGAACCGACGCCCGGACATTCTCCCGGGCACCAGAGTGTGCACATCACCTCGGGTGGCGCCGAGGCGCTCATCACCGGTGACGTGATGCACCATCCGATACAGAGCTGCGAGCCCGATTGGGAGAGTGCGTTCGACTCCGACGCCGCCGCGGCCCGCGCCACCAGGCGTGAACTCTTGGCGCGTTATGCCGGGACCGACGTGCTCGTGATCGGCACCCACTTCGCGGGCCGCGGTGCGGGTCACGTCGTCGCCGACGGCGACGCCTGGCGCATCCGCGTCTGATCTGACGCTCGTGGCACGGCTCCTACCCTCGTTGCTGCGTCCCCTGCATACCGACGAGTTCGCTCCGGTCGTACCGCACACCGCCCTTGCCCGGGCGACCGCCATGACTGCCCATGCCGTACCCGATATCGCGCACGCCCTTGGTCTCGACCAGTTGCGCTACGCCAATGACCGCCGCGCCACCGCCCTGGCCCTCCACCACATCAACCAATCCCACGGCGGCGGCTTCTACGCGATTCATGCCGACGCAACGCTCGATCTTGAAGCAACCGCGGCGACCTTCGCAGCACCCGAACCGAAGCGAGGAACGAGCGAAGGTGAGCAGCGAGGGAGAGAGCCCAAGAACTCCCCAAGCTCCTTAGGCGGCGACCGTACGAGCAGACAGGGAGTGCTCGATGTGCAGACTCACCTCGTGGATCCGCAACTGTGGGTCGGGGCGCATGCGAAGGCCCTGGGTCATTTCCTCCAGCTGGTCGATCCCGATCGGTGGTCGAGCGAGATCGATCCGCACGCGATCGACGCGGCTGCGTGGGCGGCGCTGATGTTCGGCGCGAGCGAGACCGCGGTCGCGCTCCTCACGTCCACGCCCGGTCCCCTCAGCGAGAACGTCCTGGAGAATGCCCAGATCGCCGCGGTCCGGGACGTCACTGACCGGTATGCGGGCACCGGTCGCGTGCTGACCCACACGATCGTGCATCCCAACCTCGGGCCGGACGAGCTCGATCGCATGGTGGAGTGGTCGAGCGGACTTCGACCGTCGGCATGGAAGGTGTACACCCTCGCCGGACCGCCCACGGCGGCGTCGCCCACCGGAGGTTGGTTCCTCGACGACCACGAGATCGGTACGCCGTTCCTCGAGCGCGTCCGCGCCATTGGCCCGTGCATCGTGTGCGCCCACAAGGGGTTGGGTGGACCGGTTCCGAACGCATCCGTGGCCGCGGCTTCCCCGCGCGACATCGGACCCGCAGCTGGCGCGTTCCCCGACATCGACTTCGTCGTGTACCACTCGGGCTACGAACGCAACCCGAACGGCGAAGAGGGAGCCTTCGATGCCGTCGCTGCGAGTGGCGTCGATCGCTTGATCGCGTCGTGCCGCGCGCACGGCATCGGCGCGCCGGGCTCACCCGGAGGCGCGAATGTGTATGCCGAGTTGGGCAGCACGTGGTTCTTGATGCTGCGCCGGCCGGTGGAGGCCGCCCACGTGCTCGGCAAGTTGCTCGCACACTTCGGACCCGAGCGGATTCTGTGGGGGACCGACAGCACGTGGTACGGATCGCCCCAGCCGTTGATCGATGCGTTCCGTGCTTTCACCATCCCCGAACGGATGCAGGAGGAGTTCGGCTATCCCGCGCTGACGGCTGACACGAAGGCGAAGATCCTCGGTGAAAACGCCGCCCGGCTCTACGGCATCGATGTCGCCCAGATCTCCACGCTCCCAGAGGTCCCCGTTGCCGAGTTGGCGCCCGCGCTCCTGAGCGCGCTGGACGCCTCCCGTTCGTAGCTCGTAGCTCGTAGGTCTAGGCCGTCGAGGTTGTCCCAGGTCTTGTTGAAGTGAGGTGGCGGTCCCCTGCTTGATGCTTGCCCGGTGGTAAGTGTCGAGCTCGACCAAGAACCTGACACTTCAACCGAAGGGGACCACCACCA
>JBKJIQ010000034.1:0-53991 GCA_046598395.1 Acidimicrobiia bacterium | reverse complement strand
CGTCGAGCGAGCGTGGATCTTGTCGTCGACGAGGTGACTCAGCTTCAGGATGTACATGTAGCCAACGGTGACCGGACTGTCGTACGGCTCACCGGTGCGGCCGTCGTACAGGGTGGCCTTGCCGTCGGTGTTGACGAGCCGAGTTCCGTTCGCACCGTCAGGGTTCAACGTGGCGAACAGGTTCTGGATCGTGCCCTGGGCTCCGGCCGCTTCGGCCTCGTCCCAGTGCGCGCCGTCGAACACCGGCGTGTTGACCCACACCGCGGGCTCGGTGATCGGCCGGGTCTTGCGGGGGCTGACCGGCGCGACGCGTTGGCCTTCCCAACCGTGGCGAGCCGCGTAACCCAAGTGCGCTTCGAGCACCTGGCCCACGTTCATCCGGCTCGGAACACCAAGGGGGTTCAGCACAATGTCGACCGGCGTGCCGTCGGCGAGGTGAGGCATGTCCTCGACGGGGAGGATCTTGGAGATGACTCCCTTGTTGCCGTGGCGCCCGGCGAGCTTGTCGCCCTCACTGATCTTGCGCTTCTGGCCGACATACACCCTGACCAGCTGGTTCACGCCTGGCGGCAACTCGTCGCCGTCTTCACGGCTGAAGACCTTGACGTCGATGATCTTGCCGGTCTCGCCGTGAGGAACCTTGAGTGACGTGTCACGAACCTCGCGCGCCTTCTCACCGAAGATCGCGCGGAGCAGCCGCTCTTCGGGCGTGAGCTCGGTCTCACCCTTGGGGGTGACCTTGCCCACCAGCACATCACCGGGGCCAACTTCGGCACCCACGCGAATGATGCCGCGTTCGTCGAGGTCCTTCAGGATGTCCTCGGAGAGGTTCGGGATGTCCCGAGTGATCTCCTCGGCGCCAAGCTTCGTGTCACGAGCGTCGATCTCGTGCTCTTCGATGTGAATCGAGGTGAGCACGTCGTCACGGACGAGCCGCTGCGACAGGACGATCGCGTCTTCGAAGTTCTGGCCCTTCCATGGCATGAACGCAACGAGCAAGTTCTTGCCCAACGCGAGCTCGCCCTGATGGGTCGACGGGCCGTCCGCCATGATGTCGCCTTCAACCACGACATCGCCGGCCTTCACCAGAGACTTCTGGTTGATGCAGGTGCCCTGGTTCGAGCGGCGGAACTTTGAGAGCCGATACGTGACCGGCTTGGCAATGTGGTTGTACGCGACCGTGATGGCCGCACCCGTCACTTCCGTGACCGTGCCATCGCCGACTGCGACCACGAGTTCGCCCGCGTCGTTCGCCGCACGGGCTTCCACGCCGGTTCCGATGTAGGGAGCCTCCGGGCGAAGTGTGGGCACTGCCTGGCGCTGCATGTTGGCGCCCATCAGTGCCCGGTTCGCGTCGTCGTGCTCGAGGAACGGAATCAGCGCGGTAGCGATCGACACCATCTGCTTCGGCGACACGTCCATGTAGTCGACCTCGGTGGGGTCGACATAGGCGACCTCACCCCGGCCGGCGCGCACGAGCACCTTCTCGTCGAGGAACTTCCCGGTGAGGTCGATCCGTGCGTTGGCCTGCGCGATGACCTGACGGTCCTCGTCATCCGCGGCGAGGTAATCGATGTTGTCGGTGACAACACCCTTGATCACCTTGCGGTACGGCGTCTCGATGAAGCCGAACCGGTTGATCCGCGCGTAACAGGACAGGTAACCGATCAGGCCGATGTTCGGGCCTTCCGGGGTCTCGATCGGACACATCCGGCCGTAGTGGCTCGGGTGAACGTCTCGAACCTCGAACCCCGCGCGCTCACGCGAGAGACCACCCGGGCCAAGGGCCGACAGACGCCGCTTGTGCGTGAGCCCCGCGAGCGGGTTGGTCTGGTCCATGAACTGGCTGAGCTGGCTAGAGCCGAAGAACTCCTTGATCGCCGCCACCACGGGGCGGA
Organism: Acidimicrobiia bacterium; assembly: GCA_046598395.1. Classification (GTDB taxonomy): domain Bacteria; phylum Actinomycetota; class Acidimicrobiia; order IMCC26256; family JAENVU01; genus JAENVU01. Next base: position 52,093 of record JBKJIQ010000034.1, on the reverse strand, counting down.
TGTTGATCAAGGTCTGGGGCGTAATCGCCTCGACGTCCTGGGTGGTCATGCGCTCGCGCACGACCCGCTCCATGCGGGACAGTCCCACACGCACCTGGTTCATGATGAGCTCGCCGACCGAACGCACCCGGCGGTTACCGAAGTGGTCGATGTCGTCGGGGAAGTAATCATTGGGCTGGTCGTTCGCGTGCAACTTCACCAGGTACGAAACCGTGGAGAGGATGTCGGCACGCGACATCGTGTATTCCACGACGCCCTTGTCCGGATCTGCGTTCGGCACCGGGATCGAGAGCCGCTTCAGCGTGGCCGCGACCTTGGGGTACTCGTCCACCAACTTCTTGGAAACCTTGTGGCGTCCAACCTTGGCCATGTCGTAGCGCTTGGGGTTGAAGAAGAGGTTTTCGATCAGGCTGCGGGCGCTGTCCGGTGTGGGCGGCTCGCCGGGACGCAGCTTGCGGTAGATGTCGATGAACGCCGCGTCAGCCGACTCGGTGCTGTCCTTGTCGAGCGTGTTGCGCATCGAGTCATACGGCCGACCCTCGGGGTCGAGAATCAAGTTGAGCAACTCTTCTTCGGTCTCGCCGAAGCCGAGCGCCTTCAACAACACCGTGACCGGCTGCTTGCGCTTGCGGTCGATGCGGACGTAGACGACGCCCTTCTTGTCGACCTCGAACTCGAGCCACGCACCGCGGCCCGGGATCATCTTGGCGCTGACGATGTCCTTCTCGGGTGACGTCTTGTCCGGCGTCACCGCGAAGTACACGCCCGGCGAACGCACCAGCTGGCTCACGACGATCCGCTCGGTGCCGTTGATGATGAAGGTGCCACGCGCCGTCATCATGGGGAAGTCCCCCATGAACACGGTCTGCTCCTTGATCTCACCGGTGCCCGCATTCATGAACCGTGCGGTCACGAACAGCGGCCGGGCAAAGGTCATGTCCCGCTCGCGACACTCGTCTTCCGAGTGCTTCGGGGGGTCGAAGACGTGGTCGGACAGCTCGAGCTTGAGCTGGCCGGTGAAGTCCTCAATCGGCGAGATGTCGCGCAGAACCTCTGCGACACCCGTGTTGACGAACCACTCAAAAGACTCTCGCTGAACAGCGATCAGGTCTGGCAGGGCCAGGACCTCACGAAGCTGTCCGAACGAGAACCGCTCACGGGACGCGAGACGAGTCAACGCAACTCCTCGAAGTTGAAGGGCGTGTGCGGGCGCGCGCGTTCCAACACCTTGGTTTTCCAGGGGCGAAACGAGGAGATCGACACGACTGGTCGGATCATAGACCTCGCGCGCGCACTTCTGCAAGCAGACCGATCCAGGCGGTCACCCCAGGAGGGGTGCCGCCTCGAATCCCGGGGAGGTTACAAACCTTCTCCGGGGAGGTCAAGGATTGCCGGTCTTGCAGACCGCGCCCCTGCGCCGCCGAACTATTTGAGTTCGACGGTGGCGCCGGCGCCCTCGAGGGCCGCCTTTGCCTTCTCTGCATCTTCCTTGGTGGCCTTCTCGAGGACAGCCTTCGGCGCCGAGTCGACCAGTTCCTTGGCCTCCTTGAGACCGAGGCTGGTGAGCGACCGGACCTCTTTGATGACCTGGATCTTCTTGTCGCCTGCTGCTGCGAGGATGACGTCGAACTCGTCCTTCTCCTCGGCTGCCTCGCCGCCCGCGGCCGGAGCCGCGCCAACCGCAGCCACCGCAACGGGGGCCGCCGCAGTCACGTCGAACTCCTCTTCGAAAGCCTTGAGGAACTCGTTCAACTCCAGGACCGTCATGCTCTTGAAGACGTCCAGAAGCTCAGTAGTAGTCATAGCCATTTCGTGCTCTCCTTCTTGATTAAGAAATCAGTTGGCATCGGCCGCGGGCGGTGCCGCGACTTCAGCGGTGGGTTCGGAATCTGTGGCCGCAACGGCAACCGGGACTTCAGCCTCGGGCGCTTCCGCCGCGGGTGCGTCAACCTCGGGAGCATCCGCTTCGGGTGCGACGACCGACGGTTCGTCAACCGGGGCTTCGTCGACCGGCATCGCTTCGCCGCCTTCGATCCGCTGATCGATCAGTGCCTTGACGCCGTAGGCCATGTTGCGAGTGAAGGCCTGGAACAAACCAGCGGCCTTGACCAACGGCGCCTGGAATCCGCCGGCCAACCGGGCCAGCAGTACCTCGCGTGGTGCAACCTCGGCGAGTGCTTCCACATCCGCGGGTACGAGCACCTTGGTCCCGAGAAGTCCGCCCTTGACCACGAGCGCGGCATTGGCCTTGCCAAAGTCACGCAGGGCCTTCGCCGCGATCACTGCATCGCCCTTGATGAACGCGATGGCCGTGGGGCCTTGCAGCATCGGCACCAGCTCGAGTAGCCCGGCTTCCTCTGCCGCGCGGCGCGCCAACGTGTTCTTGAAGATCTTGAACTCGGTGCCCGCGGGTCGCAGGGCGGTGCGCAGCTCCGCGAGCTGTCCCACCTTCAGGCCTCGGTACTCGGTCAACACTGCTGCGTCGGAACCTGCGAGCTTCTCGCGGATTTCTTCGACGGCCGCCACCTTCTCTGGTCTGGCCACGCTGCCTGACGTCCTCTCATTGGTCCGGGAGCCGCAGGCGACCCCAACGGACCCAACGGGGTCGGCCAGGTTTCGCCTCGACCGGCGGGCAGTGAGCCCATTACTGCCCCGAAGGACGACCGGAGGTCTGCGGCAAGAAATCTTGGAAGTGGGCGACCCTAGCCGAACGTGCTCTCCGCGGTCTCGTCGAGCTTGGTCCGAGTGGGGTCGATCCGAACACCGGGGCCCATCGTGGACGAGACGCTGACACCCTTGAGGTACCGGCCTTTTGCCGATGCCGGCTTGGCTCGCATGATCTCATCCATCACGGCTTGGTAGTTCTCGACCAGCGCGGCGCGCTCGAAGCTCACCTTGCCGAGCGGTACGTGCACGTTGCCGTAACGGTCGGTGCGGTACTCCACCTTGCCGGATTTGAACTCGTTCACTGCCTTGGCGACATCGGGGGTCACCGTGCCGGTCTTGGGGTTCGGCATCAGTCCACGGGGGCCGAGCGAACGACCGAGCTTGCCCACTTGACCCATGAGGTCCGGGGTGGCGATCGCAACGTCGAAATCCATGAAGCCGCCTTCGACGCGAGCTACCAGGTCCTCGGCGCCCACGATGTCGGCGCCGGCCTCTTCGGCGGCACGGGCGGCGTCGCCCTGCGCGAACACTGCGACCCGCACACTCTTGCCCGTGCCTCGCGGCAACGAGACCGTGCCGCGCAACATCTGGTCGGCCTTGCGAGGATCGACACCGAGGCGAAACGCGGCCTCGACGGTCTCATCGAACTTCGCGGGGGCGAGAGTTTTCACCAGCTCCAGCGCCGCAACCGGTTCGTGGAGATGATCCCGGTCGTACCGCTTCACCGCGTCGGTGTACTTCTTTCCGTGTTTCATTTCATTCGCTCCTTCCGAGCTCCCTCGTTCCGACCCACGTATCCGATGGCGAGGTCATCCACCGGGGGCAACACCCTCAAACGTCAGACGACGTCGAGACCCATCGAGCGAGCGGTACCTGCGATCTGGGCCATCGCGCCTTCGAGATCAACCGCATTCAGGTCAGGCATCTTCTGCTCGGCAATCGCTTGCACCTGCGCCTTGGTGACTTTGCCCACCTTGTCGCGCGGGGTGGCCGAGGCACCCTTCTCGATCCCTGCGGCTTGGCGCAGCAAGAACGGCGTGGGCGGCGTCTTGGTGATGAAGGTAAACGTGCGGTCCTCGTAGATCGAGATTTCCGCCGGGATGATCTGACCCCGCTGGCTCTCCGTGGCCGCGTTATAGGCCTTGCAGAAGTCCATGATGTTGATTCCGTGCGGGCCGAGCGCCGTACCTACTGGCGGCGCCGGCGTGGCACCACCCGCAGGGATCTGGATCTTGACCACTGCGGCGAGCTTCTTCTTCGCCATCTCTATTGCTCCGTTCGTACCTGATCGCTTCGTTCTCTGCGGACCGGCTTGCCGGCCTCGCTCTGTCAGTTCCGCCGCGGCTGTCCCAGGGACTCGGTCCGCGGTCGTTCACTTTGCTGGTGCGCACTCCGCAGGCTCCGTGCGCAGGACTTGCGTTGTTGCTCTGGCGAACCTCAAACCTCACCCGACGATCCCGGAGGCGGCTCAACAGTCTGGCCGGTGTCCTTAGAGCTTGGCGACTTGGCCGAACTCGAGCTCGACGGGGGTCTCGCGGCCGAAGATGTTGACCAACACCTTGAGCTTGGAACGATCCACATCGATCTCGCTGATCGCGCCGTTGAAGTCGGCGAACGGGCCCGATGTGACCCGAACCTGCTGGCCCATCTCATATTCGAGACGCGGACGCACCTTCTTCTCGGGCGCACCTTCCACCGCTTCGCCCTTGCCGAGCCATTCCTCGACCTCGCGGCGGGTGAGCGACGTCGGCTTCGCGCCGCTGCCGACAAACCCAGTAACTCCGGGCGTGTTACGCACGACGTACCAGGACTCGTCGTCGAGTCCCATCCGGATGAGGAGATAACCCGGCCATACCTTCTTCTGGACAACGACCTTGCGGCCGGCCTTGAACTCGATGACATCTTCCATAGGGATGACGACTTCGAAGATGCGCTCTTCCACGTTCATCGAGCGCACTCGGCTCGCCAGGTTCTGCTTGACCTTGTTCTCATAGCCCGCGTAGGTATGCACGACGAACCAACGGCCCGGTCGGTCATACGGGCTGATAACGGGTTCCGCCTCGTCGTCGTCGCCGTCGGCATCGATCTCGGAGATCTCGAGGATCTCGGCATCGCCGGGCAGCGCAACTTCACCGGTTGACTCCGGCATTTCGGGTGCGTCCGAGGAATCGGTCGCGACGGAGCTGTCGGCCGTTTCGGCGTCGGACGCGAGGGGATCAGGGTTCATATCGTCAGCAGTCATGGCTCAGTCGTAGAGGAAGAGGACGGCCTTGGCCGAGAGGTAATCGAATCCGAAGATCAGCGTGGTCATGACGACCACCGCAATCAAGACGATAATGGTGGAGTTGATGACTTCCACGCGGGTGGGCCACGCGACCTTGCGCAGCTCGCCACGGACTTCCGTGAAGAACTGGGCCGGGCTCGTGCGATCCTTGGCTTGCGTGGCAGTTGGGGTCCGGCGTTCCGGCGCGCGCGGCTTATCTGACCCCTGCTTGGAGGCCATTCGCCGCGTCTGTCGGTTCTGTTGGTTCACCGCATCGGCCTTCCTGAGACACTGTCTCGGGCGGGTCTTTTCGGAGCAGGGCAGGAGGGACTCGAACCCCCAACCGCCGGTTTTGGAGACCGGAGCTCTGCCAAATTGAGCTACTGCCCTCCGGGCGCGGGGGCCGGACGAGGGATCCTAGCCCAGGGCGCTCGGAGTTCTCATGCTCGATGATTCTTCGAACGTCCGAGGCGCGTTCGGATCCCTTCCGCAGGCGTCGCTTCAATCCGTCAGCCCGCGAGGAGTCGGCGGCGGGAGCGTGCGGCCATGAGGGCGGCGGTCGCCACGCCGGCGACCGCGGCTGCGCCCACGGCCGCGCCCGCGACGGCCATCCTCCGTCCGGTAAGGATCGATCGAGCGACCTTGCGCTCGCCGACCTCGGCGAGCGAGTTCAGGGTTTGGGCGAGGCTCCCGGGGGCCGGCTCGAGATAGGTGGTGCGAAGCGCGCCGAGGCCGCGGAGCAACCGCCGGTAGCGAGCAAGTTCGGCCTGGCACCGGAGATCGGATTCGATGAACGCTCGGGTACGGGCGTCAATGTCGGTGGTCCCGTCCACGATTCCCGGCAAGAGCTCAGCAACGTCGTCATACCGCACGGGCCGCCCTCCCCTCTTCAAAGATCATGTCTTGGAGCTGTTTCCGAGCCCGGTGCAGGCGGACCTTGGCGGCAGAAACCGAAATCCCGAGCTCGGCGGCGATCGCCTCGTGGGGCAGGTCATAGACATCGCGCAACACCACGACCGCCCGCAGTTTCGGAGGCAGTTGATCGACCGCGGCGGCGATGATCTCGAGGTCCAGGTTCGATTCGGTCATCGCCTCGGGCTGTACCTCGTGGCGGAGTTCTATCGGATCGAAACTGGGATGGAACGGGACGGTCCGGTAACGGCGGCGCCGAGATACATGGGTGGAGGCGCAGTTCGCGGTGATCCGGTAGAGCCACGTGCTGAGCTGCGCATCACCACGGAAACCGCCGATGCCCTTCCACGCTCGCAGGTACGCGTCTTGCACCACGTCGCGTGCGTCCTCCTCGTTCCCCGTCAGCCGGAGCGCAAGGGTGCAGAGGTCCGCGTGGGTCAAGCGCACCAACTCGTCGAACGCCAAGCGATCGCCGTGTCGGGCTGCCTCGATCAGTTCGGTCTCGTTCACCACACATCGCTCCATTTCGAGCGGGAATCAGACCCAAGCACGCGTCCCGAGGTTACGTCGGACACGGACGGTCGTGGTGACACTCAACAAGGACGCGGGTTAGCGAGTCTCCTTGTGCACCGTGTGGCGACGGTCGAAGCGGCAGTACTTCTTCATCGAGATCCGCTCGCGGTCGTTGTTCTTGTTCTTCTTGGTGATGTAGTTCCGTCGCTTGCAGTCTTCGCAGGCGAGGGTCACCTTGATCCGCTTATCGGACGCCATCTTGTTCTTCTTTCATCACCGACCCCGCGGCGTGTGCCTCGGTGGTCGCAAGTTGTTACAGAATGTGTAGCGGGAGCGGGGATCGAACCCGCGACCTCACGATTATGAGCCGTGCGCTCTGACCAGCTGAGCTATCCCGCCGGGTGGGCACGTGTGATTGTGCCTGCGGGTCGACGTCGCAGACGGCGATCCCTGCGGATCCCGACAACATCGCCGGAGCCCCCTTACGGATTTGAACCGTAGACCCCTTCCTTACCATGGAAGTGCTCTACCACTGAGCTAAGGGGGCGAACCCTCCGGACCGTTGAGACGGAGCGGAGCCCAACGAGACTAGCAACCCGACGCCCAGCAGATACCGTCCGGGGGTGCCGATCACGCTTCGACCCGCCGCGGCGAGCGATGCCGAGGCGATTCGGGCGATTTACAACGTCGAGGTCGTCGGATCTACGGTCACCTTCGATCTCGTCGCACGGAGCCTCGAAGATCAGGTGGAATGGATCGAAGGGCACAGCGGTGGCCACCCGGCGATCGTGGCGATCGACGACCACGGAGCCGTCGTGGGTTTCGGGTCGCTCTCGCCGTATCGGGACCGACCGGCGTATTTCACCACCGTCGAGGATTCGGTCTATGTGAGCGGCACCCGGCGGGGCAATGGCCTCGGCCACCTACTCCTCACCGAGCTCGTCGCGCTCGCGGCGTCCTACGGATACCACTCCATGATTGCTCGCATCGTTGGCGGGCACGACGCATCGATCACCTTGCATCGGCGCTGCGGCTTCGACATCGTGGGCACCGAACGCGAAGTGGGCCGCAAGCTCGGACGTTGGCTCGACGTCACCGTGATGCAACGAATGCTCTGAGGCGGGTCGCAAGCCCTTTCGCCCCGGGCCTACAGTCCGGCCATGTCTGAGAACCTGCGCATGCTCGGCGACTACAGCGCGGCCATGGAATCGGGCGACGGCAAAGCCGTGTTCGACTTCTGGTCCAACGACTTCGTGAGTCACGTCACCGAACGTGTGAACCCGGGTCGCGTCGGTACCGATGTACGCGACCAAGAACAGGAGTGGTGGCAACAGGTGAAATCCGCCCTCCCGGACATGACCTTCACAGTCGGCCTCCTCATCGAGCACGACGACCTGATCGTCTCGAACTGGACCGTGAAGGGCACCCATACCGGTACCCCGTTCTACGACCTGGCGCCAACGGGTCGATCCGTCGAAATCAATGGCACCGCGATCCTGCGCATCCACGACGCAAAGATCGTCGAGCACTGGGGCGGCCCGCACTGCCAGCAGGGCCTCGGCCTGATCCGATAGCCCTCGATACACCGACAGGGCGAACCGAGCGGGCGAACCGAGCGGGCGACGCTCGACCGTCAGGTCAGCGACGCCACCCGCTGACCTCGAGCGCGCCGTTGCCCACGCGCGGGTCGTCACGGTCGGGTTCCTCGGAGAGGTCGATCCAGACATTCCCGTTCGCGTCCGGGCATCCGATCTCCGGGGTCGGGACCGGGAGCGGACGCATGACGGCCAGCGATGGCGCTCCGACCGGCGCGTGCGCGACGGACCCGCGGCGATGCGGCGCGTAACGCGTGGACGTCGCCATCTTGTTCGCCACCACACCCAGCACTCGCGGGTGCACCGCGAGCATCTGGCGGGCCCGCCGCAGGGTGCTTCTCCGTGACTCGCCCATTGCCGCAACGAGCAGGACCGAGTCAGACCACCGCGCGAGTGCCGCGGCGTCGCTCACCGGAAGCAGCGGCGGGGCATCGATGATGACGATGTCGGCAACGTTGGCGAGATCCGCGAGCAGGATCGCCATCGCGGGTGAGTCGAGCAGCTCGGACGGACTTCCGGTTTCGGGTCCCGCCGGTAGGAACAGCAGATTGTCGACCGCGGTCCGCAATAGCGCAGCCTGTTCCAACGCCGGTCGATGCGCACCCGGAACCATCAACTCACGTACGAGGCTCGACAAGCCGTTGATTGCCTCACCGGAGGCGACAAGTGGCGCTCGATAGGTGCCGAATATGGTCGACAACCGCGGGCTCCGCATGTCGCCCTCGACCAACACCGTCCGATATCCAGCCAGGGCGTATGCGGCGGCCAGGTTGGCGCTGACCAGCGACTTCCCCTCGCCGGTGGCTGCGCTCGTGACCAAGAGCACCGGCCGGCGGTGTTCGGCTTCTCTCAGTTCGATACTCGCCCGCAGAAGGCGGCTCGCCTCACTGAGCGCCGATCTCGGACTGGAGAGGACCGCGAGGCGGGTCGGTTCCTTCTTCGCCCGTTGATCGCGCGGCAGTTCGGCGAGGACCGGAAGCCCGGTCACGCGCCCGATCTCCTCCGAGGTCCGGATTCGATCATCGAGGGACATCCGGATGGCTGCGACGACGATCCCAACGACCAAACCAATGAGCGCGCCGAGGAGACCGCTTCGGACCGGACGCGAGTTCGCGGTCGCGTCCGGTGCGGACGCCGGCGACACCAGCACCGCGGGACTGCGCCGAAGGCCGATCATGGTCTCGAGGTCCTGCTGACGGCCCTGGAGATCTTGATATTGATTCGCGGCCGCGGCGAGTTGCGCGGGCGCAGCTTCCGAGGACGGCTTCGCGCGCGCCTGGGCGTCGAGTTCGCCTATGCGGGCGTCGAGACTGGCCAGCTGCGTATCGACGCCCTGCTTGACCTGTTGCAACGAGGCGACGGTGGCAGCGAGGCGCATATCCACGTAGGCGCGCGCAATTGCATTCGCGATTCGAGCCGAGCGAATCCGGCTCGGGCTCGTTCCGGTAATTTCGATCAGAGCATCGGTACCAACGCGGTGAACCGACACCGCGTCGCGCAGCGCAACAACCGTGATGCCTGGGACGTGCGCCGCAGCTTGGCGCGTCACCTCCGCGCCCTTCACGACGTCGAGTTGGGCCGTGACATCGCGTGCGGCGCTCGTATCAGTCGCCCCCGCTGCAAGCGGGTTGAGCAGCTCGGCCGGATCATCGAGGCGAAGCATCACGCGAGCGTTCGCCGAATAAGTGGACGCACGGACGCCAGAGAAGCCACCGACCATCGCACCCACGAGTGCACCGACCACTACGCAGAACGCGATGACCGTCCACGTTTTCCGCCTGAGCATTTCGAGATTCCGTCGAAGCCCCATGGGAGCACCTTCCCGATCGGAGAACGAGGTCCCACGGAGTGAGCGACGCGTGCCTGCGTGATTCCGATCCGATTCGAAGGTAACAGTTGAGGCTCTTGAGCGCCAGAGTGGCTTAAGTTTCTGATGTTGCGAATGGGTGCACGGCGAGAATCTCACAATCCGCGCGCGGAATTACCACTCTTCGTGCCCATGGGTTCAGCCGCGCCGACTCGCGCGAGGCGTTGCTCTCGATGTTTATATGGTGGGCCCGGAGGGATTCGAACCCCCGTAGCTTGCGCATCTGGATTACAGCCAGATCCCTTTGGCCTCTCGGGTACGGACCCGGGCGTACAGTAGCAAGCCGTCATCCCGCAGCCCCCCAGGGAGTTTTCGCGCTATGCCCAGCTTCGATGTTGTCTCCGAGCTCGACATGCAGGAGGTTCGCAACGCGGTCGACCAGACGGCTCGGGAAATCTCGCAGCGCTTCGACTTCAAGGGCACCGACAGTTCGGTGGAGCTCAAGGAGAAGACGATCGAGATCCACACCGAATCCGAGCCGCGGCTGAGCGCGCTCACCCAAGTGCTCGAAGAGAAAATGGTCAAGCGCCAGGTCTCCCTCAAGGCCCTCGATTTCGGGGCGATCGAGGAAGCGACCAAGGGCACCGTGCGCCAGACCGTCACCCTGCGCGTGGGCATCACCGACGACAAAGCCCGAGAAGTCGGCAAGTTCATCAAGGGATTGGGCCTCAAGGGCATCCAGCACCAGATCCAGGGCGACCAGCTCCGCGTCAACGGCAAGAAACGTGATGACCTTCAGGGCGTGATCGCCGCGCTCAAGGAGAAGGACTTCGATCTCCCGCTGCAGTTCACCAACTTCCGAGACTGACGCGACGCCGCCCCCATCCACCATGGCGACACGTCACGGACCCGCGGGCGAAAGCGCGGGGATGCTGGGCGCCGAGCCCGCCGAGGAGATCGTCGGTTACGTCCGCTCCGCGAGCGACCTCATCCGGCTGACCGCATTCGCGGCGGTCACGCTCCTGCTACTCGCGATCGCACGTGGCGCCCAGGAGACGTTCTTCGGCGTCGAGCGCGACATCCTGGCGCTCTTCAGCTTCGTATCGCCGGCCGCGGAGCGCGTCGTCGCCAGTGCGGCCCGGGTCGTCGTCGCGGTCGTAACGCTCGCAGTCTTTATCCCGGCCTTCATCACCCGCCGGTATCGCCTGCTCGGCTACGTGCTCGCCGGCAACATCGTCACCGGGTTGCTGCTCACGGGTGCGCTGACGGTTCTCGACCGCGGCAAGCTGCCGACGATCATGAGCGAGGTCATCGACCGCGCCGGACTCCATGTGAGTGCAGTCACCCCCACCGTCCTCGCTCAGCTCGCCGGCTCGTTCGTGATCCTCGGCCCCTTCGTCGGGCTCCGCTGGCGTCGCGCCGGCATCGTGCTCATCACGTCCCTCACGCTGGTACAGCTCGTGGCGACCTCCGATCTGCCGTCGGAACTGTTCATCGGTTTGGCGGTAGGCGCCACCTCGGGCTGCATCATCCTCTTGCTCTTCGGCCGGCCCGACCAGCGGCCGATGGTCAGCACTGTCCTCGGCGCGCTGCACGCCAGCGGACTCGCGGCCAACGCGCTCACCCGCGCGCCGGATGAAGACCGCCGAGCAACGGGGTATTTCGCCACGCTGTCCGACGGCTCCCGTGCGTTCGTCAAAGTCCGCAGCCCCGAGGAACGGTCCGCAGATCTGCTCTTCCGCGCCTACCGCTTCGTTCGGTTGAAGAACGTCGGCGACGACCGGCCCTTCTCGAGTCTGCGCCGCAGTGTCGAACACGAAGCGCTGGTGGGGCTCCTCGCCGCCAACGCGGGCGTGCGGACGCCGCAAATCCAGGCCGTCGCGGCCGTGGGCGACGAGTCGATGCTCCTGGCCTACGCCGTGATCGACGGCACGTCCCTCGACCAACTCCCCGCCACCGCGCTCACGGACGATTTCCTCGTGGAGTTCTGGCGACAGGTGGCGACGTTGCAGCAGAACGGCATCGCGCATCGCGACCTGCGCCGCGGCAACCTGTACGCGGATCCCGACGGTGGACCCTGGATCGTGAACTTCGGGTTCAGCGAGGTCGCCGCCGACGATCAGGCTCTCGCCGCTGATATCGCACAGATGTTGGTGTCCGTCGCCCTCACGATCGGCGCCCAACGTGCAGTCGACACCGCGCTCCAGGTCCTGAGCGTGGAAGCACTCAGTGTCGCGCTTCCTCTCCTCCAGCCGGGCGCGCTCGCCGGTGCGACCAAGGCTGCGCTCAAGGATCACGGCGATCTGCTCGTCGATCTCCGCCACCTGGTCCAAGCACGCTGCGCAGTCGCCGAGCCCGAACTCGCGCAGCTCGAGCGGTTCAACCGGCGGCGCCTGTTCACCCTTGCCACCCTCGCACTCGCGACGTACTTCCTCATCCCGCAGTTCGCTAACGTCAGCGGCATCATCGCCCAAGTCCGCGATGCCAACTGGTTCTGGTTTGTGCCCGTGCTGATCATGGCGACGCTCAGCTTCGTGGGGGCCGCGCTGGCCGTGATGGGTTCGGTGACGCGCCGGCTTCCATCGGTTCCCACCTTCCTGGCCCAGGTCGCGGCGGGCTTCGCCGGCAAACTGGCGCCTGCCGGAATCGGTGGGATGGCGTTGAACACTCGGTTCGTCCAGAAGGCCGGTGTCGACCCGCCCGTGGCCGTGTCCAGCGTCGGGCTCAACTTTGTCGCCGGCGTCATCATGCACGTGATTTTGCTCGTGACCTTCGCGGTCTGGGCCGGGCGCGACGCGTTCGGGGCAATCTCGCTTCCGGATCCGGCGATCGCGCTCTACGGCCTCGCGGCCGTGGCCCTCTTCGCCGCGATCAGCTTCGCCATCCCCGCGGTACGCCACCAGATCATCGGCCGCGTTCTTCCCGTGCTGGGTCGGGCGTTCGGCGGAATCGGGCGCACCATGGCACACCCCACCAAGGTGGCGCTGTTGTTCGGCGGCTCCGCGCTCGTCACCCTGAGTTTTCTCATCGCCCTCGTCTTTTCGATCGAGGCATTCGGCGGTTCCGGCCTGAGCTTTGCGCAGGTGGGCGCGATCTATCTCGTGGCGGCAGCTGTCGCCACACTCGCCCCGACCCCGGGTGGACTGGGCGCCCTCGAAGCGGCCCTCATCGCCGGCTTGGTCGCAGCGGGCCTGCCCAACGCGACCGCAGTACCAGCGGTCTTTCTCTTCCGCCTCGGAACGTTCTGGATCCCGATCCTGCCCGGATGGATCAGCCTCACGTACCTGCAGCGGGCTGAGTACGTGTAGATGGCGAGCTGGTCGACGGGGACGTCGACGAGTCGATTTCCGGACCGAGTTGGTTCTCACGGTCGAAGATGTCGGGGCAGGCGGCCGAACGATGAACGGCGCGACCGGGCCGAGGATCGCTTGGGCGCGCCGGTCGGACAGCTTCGGGGGTCGGCGGAGCCCACGGAACTCGGCAACCTGCGCGGCAGTGAGTTCGCCGCTGGCGAAGGCTCGCTTCAGCGCCCGATCGACCGAGCGAGTCACCCCGGTGGCGCGAGCGATGGCGGAACTGTCGGAGTTGACGGTCGCGGCCTCAATCGGGTCCGGCGGACCGTCGGGTCGGAGCCAATGATTGATCAGGAACATCGGGTTGTCCGGCCCACCTCGCTTGGGCCGGCAAATTGAACGCGCTGATCTTCGGGAACGTGCACGGAGTCTCCTGGAAGATCGAATACGTCGGCGGCAGCGCCTTGTAGACGTCGCCGTGCTTCTCGCTCACGGTGATCAACCGTCGGCGGCGCTCGTTCATCCCCTGCTTGGGCGTCACCAGGTCGGAGATGGTCAGCGTCTTGGTCTCTGCGGGCGTGATGTTCCGGACGCGGTCGTACCCCCGACAACCGCCAGCACCCGCACCGGCCATCGACCCAGCGTCCGTCGGCTCGGCCACGTCCGGTCCGTCACGGCGCCGAGTCTTCTACCACCCGAGGACCGGTCGGACCCGACGCATGGCTTCCAGCGCGTCGGGCAGGGTGAATCGGCCGGCGTAGAGCGCCTTGCCGACGATCGAGCCCTCCAGGTTCGCACCCGCCGCCGCAGCCTCTGCCAAGAGGACCAGGTCACCGATCGCGGAGACGCCGCCGGAGGCGATGACCGGGGCCGCGGTGGCCAGAGTGACGGCCCGATAGAGCTCCACGTTGGGGCCGCGCAGCGTGCCGTCCTTACTCACGTCGGTAACGATGTAGCGGGTGCAGCCGTCCTGGTCCAGCCGCGCGATGGTCTCCCAAAGGTCGCCGCCTTCACGGGTCCAGCCTCGGGCGGCGAGCCGGTGCTGCAAAGAACCGTCTGGGTCCTCGACGACGCGTACATCCAGGCCGACCGCGATCCGCTCGCCGTGCGCGGCAATCGCCCGGGCGCACCATGCCGGGTCCTCCAGCGCAGCCGTGCCGAGGCTGACTCGCGCGCAGCCGGTGGACAGCGCCCGCGCCAGCGAAGCGTCGTCGCGGATTCCGCCCGACAACTCCACCCTGACGTCCAGCTCCCCGATCACGGCCGCGAGCAGCTCGGCGTTGGAGCCATGGCCGAACGCGGCGTCGAGATCGACGAGGTGGATCCACTCTGCGCCACCGGCCTGCCACGCGAGCGCCGCGTCGCGCGCGGCGCCGTAGGTGGTCTCGGTTCCGGCCTCGCCCTGGACGAGCCGGACGGCCTGACCGTCGGCCACATCGACGGCGGGCAGCAACGTGAAGGTCACGAACCGCACCCTACCGAGCGACTCCACGCTTCCGCCTCGGTCCGAGCCCGCCGGGGTCAACGATCAGAGTGCGCCGCACCGCGCCGCACCGAGCGGGCTGTTGCGCGGGAAAGCGCAACCTCTGACGCGGGTCACGAGTCGTAGTAGCCCGAGTGGCGGTACAGCGTGGGCACACCTTCCGCTCGCAGCATCTCCACGTTGCGCCGGTCGTCTTCGATCCCGAGCAGGACTTGAAAACCGAAGTCCCGCAGGTCCCAGAGTGACGACTGCTTGAAATCGCGCGAGAGCTCATAGTCGCCCCACGGGCGCATGAGCAGGACGTCCCACCGGATCTGGTATCGGCGCAACCAGGCCTCGGTGAGTTCGTGCACCCGGGCCGGACGGGCAGTGAGCAAGATCACCTTGATGTCACGATCGAGCAGGTCGAGCATGACCCGAACCTCCTCGATCACCGGATCGTCACCGCACGCGTCGAAGAACCCCCGCCAGTCGCGTCTCGGTGCCTCGATGTAGTGCTGACGAGTTGCGGCGTCGGAGAGCACACCGTCGATGTCGATGACCACCGAGCGCCCCGGCTCGATCGGCCCGTCGCGCCAGGTCCAGTGTTCGGGTGCAATTCCTCTTCGGGCCAACAGGCTCAGTCCTCATCGGTGGCG
Organism: Acidimicrobiia bacterium; assembly: GCA_046598395.1. GTDB lineage: Bacteria > Actinomycetota > Acidimicrobiia > IMCC26256 > JAENVU01 > JAENVU01. The sequence continues at coordinate 36,922 of JBKJIQ010000034.1, read as the reverse complement.
GTTGAGAGATACCGGCGCTTGATGCCGTCCACCACGCTCGGGTCCGCCAGCGTGGTGGTATCGCCCAGAGCATGGTCCTCGGCAACGTCACGTAACAACCGGCGCATGATCTTTCCCGACCGGGTCTTGGGGAGATCCTCGGTGAACAAGATCGACTTGGGCTTCGCGATCGGACCGATCGCCTGACTCACGTGTTCGCGCAGTTCGCCAACCAGCGCGTCGGTCGGGTTGTTGCCCGCGCGCAAGATCACAAACGCGGCAATGGCTTGGCCGGTCGTGTCATCGGTCTTGCCGACGACCGCGGCTTCGGCGACCGCGTGATGCGACACCAGGGCCGACTCCACCTCGGTCGTGGAGATGTTGTGGCCGGCCACCAGCATGATGTCGTCGACGCGGCCCAACAGCCAGAAGTAGCCCTCGGCATCGCGCTTGGCGCCATCGCCGGCGAAGTACCGACCGTCGAAGCGTGACCAGTACGTCTTGAGGTAGCGGTCCGGATCCCCCCAGATACCGCGCAACATCGACGGCCACGGCCGGGTCAGGGTGAGATACCCGCCGCCCGGAATCCCCACCGGGTCACCGTCGTCATTCACGATCTCGGCACCAATCCCGGGAAGGGGAAAGGTCGCACTTCCCGGCTTCGCCACCGTCGCGCCGGGAAGCGGACTGATCATGATCGCACCGGTCTCGGTCTGCCACCACGTGTCGACCACGGGGCACCGACTGCCACCGATGTGTTCGTGATACCAGACCCAGGCCTCCGGATTGATGGGTTCACCCACGGACCCAAGGAGTCGCAACGATGAGAGATCGTGGCGGTCAGGAAAAGCGGTTCCCCACTTCATGAACGTCCGGATCGCGGTGGGCGCCGTGTACAGAATGGTGACGCCGTACTGCTCGACGATCGACCAGAACCGATCCTTGTCGGGATAGTCCGGGGTGCCTTCGAACATCACGCTCGTGGCGCGGTTCGCCAGCGGTCCGTAAACGATGTAGGAGTGGCCGGTGACCCAACCACAATCGGCCGTGCACCAGAAGACGTCGGTATCGGGGTGGATGTCGAAGACGTATTTGAACGTGAACGCGACCTGGGTGAGGTAGCCACCCGTTGTGTGCATGATGCCCTTGGGCTTACCGGTGGTACCGCTCGTGTAGAGGATGAAGAGCAGGTCTTCTGCGCCCATCGACTCCGGCGTGCACTCGGTGGATGCGGTGGGAACGATGTCGTGCCACCACACGTCGCGGCCGTCGAGCATCGCAACCTCGTGCTCGGTCCGACGCAACACGAGACACTTCTCGATCGACGGGGTCTCCGCCATCGCCTCATCCGCGATTTGCTTGAGTGCGACGATGCCACCCCGCCGCCAAGCGCCGTCACCGGTAATCAGAACTTTGGCCTCCGCATCGTTGATGCGGTCCCGCAAGGAGTCGGCGGTGAAGCCGCCGAATACCACCGAGTGCGCGGCCCCGATACGGGCACATGCGAGCATCGCGACCGCGAGCTCCGGCACCATGCCCATATAGATGGCGACCCGGTCGCCCTTCTCGACTCCGAACGCTCTCAGGGTGTTCGCGCAACGCGAGACGTCATCGAGGAGTTCGGCATAGGTGATCTCCCGCGCGTCACCGGGCTCGCCTTCCCATCGAATCGCCACCTGGTCGCCGTGTCCGGCAATGACGTGACGGTCGAGGCAGTTGTACGAGACATTCAGCTTGCCTTCCACGAACCATTTTGTGAACGGAAGGTCCCACTCGCACGTGGTCGTGAAGTCCTGATCCCAGTGCAGGAGCGTGCGGGCTTGGTCGGCCCAGAAGGCCTCGGGGTCCGCGTCGGCTCGGTCGCGCAGGGAGGAGTCGGTCACCAACGCGCTCGCCACGAACGACGCCGACGGCGGGAACGTCCGATCTTCGTCCGAGAGTGCCTCAAGTGTCACGTCCGCCATCGATCCCCCTCTATGCGCCGGCTCTCTGCGCTGGACCCCGACGTTACCTGGACCCGCGTCGAAGCCGATTCAAACTTCATGGCGGTTCACGACCAGAGGCGCTCGACGGGAAGCGCGGCCATGCGGGGCCCGAACGGCGTCGCCTCCGGAGCCAGACACAGGACCACGCCGAACTCAAAGCGCTCACCGAGTCGCGACTCCAAAAATTTGAGTCCCCGGAAGTCCGACGTCGTAGGGGTGGAAGTTGCTTTTACCTCGACACCAACGACGCGTCCGTCGGCGTGCTCGAGGATGAGATCAACCTCCGCGCCGCCGCGGTCGCGGAAATGCCACAGCGCGGCGCGTGCATCCGACCACGTCAGTTGGCTCCGCAGCTCGTTGGCGACGAACGTCTCGAGCAGTGGACCGAGGCGGGTTGCTCCGATCCCAGACAACGATGCCGGCGTGGCGCCGATGAGGTAAGCCGCCAGTCCGGTGTCGAGCAGATTCAGCTTCGGTCGACGCACCACCTTCGCGCTCAGATTGTTCGACCACGCGGGGACGGTCTGTACCAAGAACGCGCGGTTCAGCCGCGCGAGATATGCCGCACCCGTCCGCGCTGGAAACCCCAGCTGGTTCGATATCTCGGTCGCATTGAGCTCCGTTCCGGTCCGCGCCGCGCAGAGTCGGAGCAGCTGGGGGATCTCCGCGCTGCGCTCGAGGTCTGCCAGCTCACGGATCACCTTGGCCACCGTCGTCTTGACGTAGGAGTCGAACCACGGCGCTCGGCGCGCCGGTTGACGCGCCAGCACTTCGGGAAACGATCCCCGGCAGAGGCGGTCAATCACGTCCGATCGGGATTGAGTACCGCTCCGAAATAACGACGCCCGATCCCCGAAGCACCGATCGACGAACTCGTCTCGCTGACCCGCGATCTCACCTTGACTAAATGGCCACAGCTCAATGGCTTCTGTTCGCCCCACGAGAGAATCGGCCATGTCCGGAGCGGAGAGCAATCGCGACGACCCCGTGAGGAGGAATCGGCCCGGCCGGCGATCCAGATCGACCTCCGCCTTGATGGTGCGAAAGATCGCGGGCTCGAGCTGCGCTTCATCGATCACCAAGGTGTCGACCGGCCGCCGGACAAACGCGCGGGGATCGTCGCGGGCCGCGGCACGGGTGAACGGGTCATCGAGCGTCACAAACTCGGTGGTTCCCGGATAAGCCAGGAGCCGAGTGAGCGTGGTTTTGCCAACCTGCCGCGCGCCGTTGAGTACCACCACCGGCGTGTCTCGGAGGGAGGCTTCCAACGCCGAAGATATCCAACGTTTCCGAGGTGATTCAGCGGGCATAGCTAAAGACTACTGCCGATCCGTCCGTACTTCGGTCGCCGATCCGTCCGTAGTTTGGTCGCCGATCCGTCCGAAACGGACCGCGGTCTCTCCTAGGGCTTCGTGAGCACGAGGACGGAGTGGGCGCCGAGGCCGTTGGCGTCCGTCAGTGCAGCGGCTTCGGGGCCGCGGCTGCGACCGGCAATCGCAGCGAGATCAGGCGCTGCGGCACTGCACTCCCAAATGGCCTGACCCTCCGCCACCAAATCCCCGATACCGAGCGCCCCGAGCCATTCGGCTTGGGTGGAATCGACCGCGATGGTGAGACCGGCGCGACGGGCCGCGGCGAGCACCATCTCTCGGGGGAGGTCGGTGGTGATGTCCTGGGTCCCGGGCGCCGAGAGCGGGTTCGCTCCTCGCGTCTGGCCCGCGTAGGTGCGCAGCCAGCCGCCATCGCGTTGCGCAAGTTCGGACCAGCTTGCGGTGTAGTCGATCAGCACCAGCGCACCGCGATGAAGCATCGACGCCGCGTTCACAATCCACTCGACCGCTTCGATCGAAATCGGGAGTCGGGTACCGAGGGGGACCTCCATCGAACCCACCCACCCGGAGAGGTCCGGTGCCGCCGGCACGAGTATCTCCACGAGTTGACCTTCGTCATCGAGTCCAACCCGCACCTCGGCCCAACCCACGACCGTGCGCTCCACGATGTCGAACGCCAGGTTGTCGAGCAACTCGTTGGCCAACACCACGCCGTCGACGGTGAGCGCCGGCATCTCGTCGAGCGCGCTCACGGTGGGCCCGGTTCCCCCCAGGGGAACCGGTGGCTCATCAAGATCATGAGTCGTGGCGGGCCCCAGTGCGTCGGCGGCGGGTTCGAGCGGGAGTCGCTGCGCCTGTTCCTCACGCAACGCAGCGCTGCGCTCCACCATCACGTAGTGCAGTGCGGGTGCACACGCCGGCTCGGCGCGCAAGACCTCGCGCGCCAGGCGGCCGTTTCCGGCTCCGGCTTCCACCACGATGAACGGGTCGGGTTGGTGTTGGCGGACCCACTCGGCGTCCAACGCTCGCGCCACACACACGCCGAAGAGTGGCCCGACCTCCGGACTGGTGATGAAGTCCTGGCCGGAACGGCCCGCGCCACCACCGCCGGCAAAGAAACCCTGCGTCCCGTAAAGCGCGAGGTCCATATACGCGCTGAACCGAATCGGACCGCCGCGATGTATGCGCTCGACGATCGCCGAAAGAATGGGGTTAGCCGCCGGAGGCGAGCTCGCCGAGACGAGCGAACAGCTGCGGGTAGACGCCCACGACGATGACGATCACCGCGCAGATCATCACGGCCGCGTTGAGGGCAACCGGCGTGGGCCTCGGACTGACGTCCGCATCGTCAAGCACCGGGTGGAACCACATTTCGCGCACGACCCTCGCGTAGTAGAAGAACGCGATCACCGAGCTGACCGCGGCGATCGCCGCGAGCACCGTGGCCGCGGGGGTGTTCGCGTCCAGCGCGGCCCGGAACATCGTGAACTTCGCGAACCAACCGGCGAACGGAGGAATCCCTGCGAGAGAGAACAGGAACCCGGACATCAACAACGCCAACGTCGGCGCGTACTGACCGAGGCCGGCGAACGATCCGATCTCGGCGCTACGCGTGCGTCGAGCCATCAGGATCACCATCGCGAACGCGCCCAGGTTCATCGCCCCGTAGATGAGGATGTAGACGACCACGGATTCCAGCGACGACTTCGCGGCGCCGCCATCGGCCGCCACCGCGAACGGAACGAGGATGAAGCCACCCTGGGCGATCGACGAGTACGCCAGCATCCGCACGATGTTGGTCTGGCGTAGCGCCACCAGGTTTCCCAGGATCATCGACGCCGCCGCGAGTCCCCAGAGGACCGGCTGCCACATATCGGCGTTGGGGAAGAACCCGAAGTACACGACAGACAGGAGCGCAACGAAGCCGCCCGCCTTCGACGCCACCGAGAGGAACGCGGTGACCGGAGTGGGTGCGCCCTCGTAGGTGTCCGGTGCCCAGAAATGGAACGGCACCGCGCTCACCTTGAACGCAAACCCGACGATGGTGAGGAAGCCGGCAACGAGCAGCAACGGCTCGTCGAGATGGCCCACTTGGGCCGCGATCTCGCTGAGCAAGGTGGACCCGGTAAACCCGAACACGAGCGACATTCCGTACAGCATCACCGCGGACGACATCACCCCGATCAGGTAGTACTTGATCGCCGCTTCGTTGGACTTCGGGTCATGCTTTCGCCACCCGGCCAGCACGAAGGTGGGAATCGAGATGGTCTCGAGCGCCACGAAGATCGAGATCAGATCGCGCGAACTCGCCATCACCAACATGCCGAGCACCGAGGTGAGCAACAGGACGTAGAACTCGCCTTGGTAGTAGTCGCCATCGCCGATGTAGTCGACCGACAGCAACATGCTCACGTACGCCGTGGCCAGGAAGAACCCTTGGAACACGAGCGAGTACGGGTCCACGACGAACCCGCCGCCGAACATCGAGCGGGTACCGCCGTCCACCGCGAGCGTGATGATCGGGATCATCGCCGCGAGCACGCCGAGGCTGGCGATCTGCTGGGTCTTGAACCGACCGCGATACTCGAAGAAGAAGTCGGCGATCAGCACGACGACAATCGTCGCCGCCAGGATGATGACCGGCGCGATCGCGTGGAAGTCCCAGCCGGGGTTCACGTCACAATCCCTCTTGGCGCAGCACGGTTCACGCTCACCCGACGGCGGCCTTCACGAGGTTCCCAATGTGCGTGGCACCGTCGTTGGTGAGCGAGAAGATGATGTCCGGGTACACACCAAGGACGACGATCATGAGCAGGATCGGAGTCCACGCGATCCATTCGTACGTGGAGACATCGTCGACCTGCTTGTCGGCAAACTCCGCCTTCGGCTCGCCAAACGCCACCCGCTGGTACATCCACAGCAGGTAGCCCGCGGCCAGGACGGTGCCGATCGCGGCCACCACCATGTAGCCCCGGAACAGCGCGGCCGAGAGCCCAACCGCGGGCTGGTACGCGGAAAGCACCGCAGGGAACTCGCCCCAGAACCCGGCGAGACCCGGGAGTCCGAGCGAGGCCATCGCGCAGAAGCCGAGGATCCACCCCATCTTCGGTGCCTGCTTCAACAGACCACCGAGGCGGCTCATCTCACGGGTGTGGAACGTGTGCTGTACCGAACCGCCGATGAAGAACAACATGCCGGTGATGAGACCGTGCGCCACCATCCCGAAGATCGCGGCGTTGATACCAAAGCTCGTGAGCGTGGCGATGCCCAGCATCACAAACCCCATGTGGGCAACCGATGAGAACGCGATGAGGCGCTTCATGTCGGTCTGGGCCAGACAACACAACGCGCCGTAGATGATGCCGATCACCGCGAGCAACCCGATCCATGGCGCCCACACTTTCGCGGCGTGGGGAAGGATCGGAATCGCGATGCGGATGAACCCGTAGGTTCCGAGCTTCAACAAGATCGCGGCAAGCAGCACCGAACCCACCGTCGGCGCTTCGGTGTGCGCATCCGGCAGCCACGTGTGGAACGGGAACATCGGCACCTTGATCGCGAAGCCGAGGAACAAGCCACCGAAGATCAGGAACCGCGTGGTCTCGGCCAGGTTGCCGTCGCCCATCTTCGCGAGCGCCGGGATCTGGAACGAGTGCTGCAAAAAGAACAGTGCCAGGAACCCCAAGAGCATCAGCGCGGAGCCGAACAACGTGAACAGGAAGAACTTGATCGACGCGTACTCGCGGTTCGGTCCGCCCCACACTCCGATCATGAAGAACATCGGGAGCAGGACGATCTCGAAGAAGATGAAGAAGAGAATCAAGTCTTCGGCGAGGAACGTGCCGTTCATGCCGACCTCGAGCAGGAGGATCAGCGCGAGGAAGCCCTTCACGTTGTGCGGCTCCGGGAAATGGTTCCAGGAGTAGATGATGCACAGCACGGTGATGAACATCGAGAGGATCAACATCGGCAGCGAGATGCCGTCGAGCCCGAGGTGGTATCGGGCACTGATCACCTTGATCCACGATTCGTTCACGCCGAACTGCAGCTTGCCGGCCTGGTCGTAGTTGAACTCGGCGAGGATGCCGATCCCAACCGCGAGCGTGACCAGGCTCGTCCCTAATGCGACGACCTTGGCCATGCCTTCCTCGGCCTTGGGCAGCATCATCACGATGATCAGCCCGACCGCAGGCAAGAAGATCGCCAGTGTCAACGCCCATTCATGGAACCATTTCATTCTCGTCTTCCCCTAACCGAAGATGGCGAGCGCGAGGGCGATGAGCCCTACGGCGGCAAAGAGCATGAGCGCATAACGCTGCACGCGACCCGACTGCAAAGGACGCAACAGGCCACCGGCCTGATCCGTTTCCCGTGCGATGGCATTGACTGTGCCGTCGACCGCACCTTGGTCGACGTACTTGTAGACAACCCGACCGAGTCCGGTCGAGCCGCGGCCGGCGGCGTTGATCACACCGTCGATCACATTCATGTTCACCCAATACGAAGCCCGTGCGATCGGGCCTTTGAGGCCACCGACTATGACGTCGGTGTACAGGTGATCCAGGTAGTACTTGTTGAGCAAGAAGGTGTGGCCGGCCTTGAGCGCGGCGTTGCGTTCGGTGAGACCCTTCAAGCCCTTGAGCTCCTTGCGGCCCAGCCAGAACGCCGCGGCGACGCCAATGGCGACGAACACAATGCCCACCGAAAGTGCCGCGAGACCGACATCGAAGGACACGCCGAAGATGTTCTCCGGGAACGCGACCCGCGGCTCGATGTACTCCTTGAACTTCTCGATCTCGAACAACGACGCGTTGGCGAACCCGGCGATGACGCTGAACACCGCGAGGACGATCAACGGAATCGTGATCGCCTTCGGTGACTCGTGCGGGTGGTGATGACCGCGGTACTCACCGAAGAACGTGAGGTACACACAGCGCGTCATGTACGCCGCGGTCATGAGCGCGCCGATCAGGCCGACGATCACAAAGATCTCGAAACCGTTCTGGCCCGCAGTGGCGAGGATCTCGTCCTTGGACCAGAAACCGGCGAGCGGGAAAATCCCGGCGAGCGCCACCGAGCCGATCATGAACGTCCAGAACGTGATGGGCATGTATTTGCGCAGACCGCCCATCTCCTTCTTCATGTCGAAGGAGTGATGCGAACCCGAGTGGCTGATCGATCCGGCGCCGAGGAAGAGCAACGCTTTGAAGAACGCGTGCGTGAAGAGGTGGAACACTGCGCCGACCCACGAACCCACGCCGAGGGCCATCACCATGTAGCCGAGCTGGCTGATGGTCGAATACGCGAGGACCTTCTTGATGTCGTCCTGCACGAACGCCAACGCGGCGCCGATCAGGATCGTGACGCCACCCACGATGGCCATGGCGTTGACGCCACCACTGTGAATCGAGAAGCCCTGCCAGAACACGCCGTAGACCCGCGCCCCGAGGTAGACCCCCGCCACCACCATCGTGGCCGCGTGAATCAGCGCCGAGACCGGTGTGGGACCCGCCATCGCGTCGGGGAGCCAGGTATGCAGTGGGAACTGGCCGCTCTTGCCGATGATGCCGATGAGTAGGCACGCGGCGCCAACCACCCAGACGGTGTGACCGCCCACACCCTCGATCGCCGCGGTATTCACCACACCGATGTCGAAACTCTGACCGGCCGCGAAGAACGTGACGATCACACCGATCATCAGACCGATGTCGCCAGTACGGGTCGTGAGGAACGCCTTCAACGCCGCGTTCGTGTTCTCCTGCTCCTCCCACCAATGCCCGATGAGCATGAACGAACACAGACCGACGAGCTCCCACCCGATGAGCAGTTCGAGCGTGTTCGACGCAACGACCAACGTGAGCATCGATGCCGTGAAGAGCGACAGCGCGGCGTAGAAGTAGGTGTACCGCCGGTCGTCGTGCATGTAGGCCGTGGAATAGATGTGCACCAGCAACGAGATCAGGGTGACGACGAACAGCATCATCACCGCGAGGCCGTCGATCCGGGTTCCGACCGTCACGGTCACATTGCTGATCTGGAACCACCGGACGGTGGAGACCACCGGGGTCACGATTGCCTCGCCACTCCCGGCGTTGGCGAAGAGGCCCTTCCCGAACGCCTTGATCGCCTCCGTGCCCGAGGTTCCGGACGCGTCTTCCACCCGCGTGAACCATTGCACCGCAGTGACGCACGCGAGCACGAACGAGGAACCGACGGCGAGGATGCCGATCTCGGATCCGCCCTTCGGCATCTTCTTGCCGAAGAACAGGATCAGCAGAAACGACACGACCGGGATGACGGGAATGATCCACGCGTATTCGAGCACGGTCGCCTACCCCTTCAACTGTTCGACGCGGTCGAGGTCGGGGCTGTGGAGGTTGCGGTAGATAAGCAGCACGATCGCCAGACCGACACCCACTTCGGCCGCTGCAATGGTGATGACGAACAGCGCGAAGACGTCACCTGCGGCCGAGCGCAAGTAGGCCGAGAACGCAATGAAGTTGATGTTCACCGCGTTGAGCATGAGTTCCACACTCATGAGCACGAGCACTCCGTTGCGTCGGGCCAGTACGCCGTAGACGCCGATGCAAAACAGCACCGCGGCGAGGATCAGGAACTGATTGAGAATCACGTCAGTCCCTCCGCGCAATCACGACCGCGCCCACGAGCGCCGCGAGCAGGAGCAACGACACGATCTCGAACGGGACCACATAGCTCGCGAAAATCGTGTCGGCGAGATTGCCGGCCCGTCCCACCTTTAGGAGCGCTTCGCTCTTCGCGCCGCTGATCACAATCTTCTTGTCGCCAAAGGCTTGCACGAGGAGCGTGCCGAGCACACCGGCAAGGAACGTTCCCACGATCGCGGCGGGCCACCGTTGGTCGTTGTCGAGGTTGGTGTCGCCGCGCATCGGCGCGCGTGTGAGCATGATCCCGAAGAGGAAGAGGATGATCACGGCGCCGATGTAGATGATCACCTGCACCCATGCCACGAACTCGGCCGCCAGCAGGATGTACTGCGCGGCCGCGCCCGCCATCACCACCACCAAATACAGCGCCGCGTGCACCACGTTCTGTGACCGCACCACTCCGATCGCGGCGCCCACCATCGCGGCAGCCAAGATCCAGAAGAAGATGTTCTGAACGATCACGACGGCATCATTTCTTGACCTTGACCGGTTCGGCGCCGAGCTCGAGTTGTTCGGGCTCGGGGACCGAATCCATCCACTCGCCGAGCTTGGCTTTGTCGTGAAGGAGGTCCGCGATACGGGGCTCGGAGTACTCGTACTCGGGACTCCAGAACAGCGCGTCGAACGGGCAGACCTCCACGCAGATCCCGCAGTACATGCAGAGGCCGTAGTCGATGTCGAACCGGTCGAGGATATTGACGCTGCGCGGCCGGCCACCTTCGCGACGCGGCGGACGCAGCTCCTTGTGACCCTCGATGTAAATGCACCAGTCCGGGCAACTCCGCCCGCACAACATGCACGCGGTGCAGTTCTCTTCCTTGAGCGCAATCACACCACGAGCGCGCGTCGGTGGCTCTTCGCGTTCGTGGGGATACTGGACGGTCACCGCACCTTCCATCATCGTGCGGAAGGTCACGCCCAGACCGGTGAGAACTCCGGGCAGCTTGGGCTTCTTGAAGGCCGCCATCTAGACCGCCACCTTGATGATCGCGGTCGCAATGATGTTGAGCAGGCCGATAGGGATGAGGTACTTCCACGCGAGGGCCTGGAGCTGATCTTCTCGAAGCCGCGGGTAGGTGAACCGCACCCAGAACATCAGGAAGGCCACGCCCATGAGCTTGACGAAGAGCACCACGGGTCCGAGGAGATCAGCCAGACCGCCGGTGACACCGGGAATCGCCCAGCCGCCGAGGAACAGCGTGGCGGCGAGAGCCGCGAAGGCAAAGGCGGTGCCGAACTCGCCGATGAAGAAGAACAGGAACCGGAAACCGGTGTACTCGACCATGTACCCGGCGACGAGTTCGGACTCGGCCACCGGCATGTCGAACGGGGTCTGGGTGAGCTCAGCCTGCGCGGCAACGAGGAACAAGAAGAAGCCAACGAACTGCGTGAGGATGTAGGGATTGCCAAAGAAGTCGAGTCCGAAGATCGAGCCGTTGGCCTGCGCCCCGACGATGCCCTGCAAACTCATCGTGCCCGCTTGGATCACCACGCCCACTACCGCGAGCAGCAGCGGGAGCTCATACGCGATGAGCTGTGCGGCGGCGCGCAACGCGCCGATGAGTGCGAACTTGTTGGCGCTCGCCCAACCGGCCATGAGCACGCCGATGACCGAGAGACTCGAGACCGCGAGCGCGTAGAACACGCCAACGTCGAGATCCTTCACCACGAGTCGGGGGCCGGTGGGGACCACCAAGAAGATCAGGAACGTGGAGATCACCACGATCGCGGGTGCCATCGCGAACACGCGACGATCCGAATCCGCCGGCATGATGTCCTCCTTTTGGAGGAACTTCAGGCCATCGCCCACGAGCTGGAACCAGCCGTGGAAGCCGCCGGGGTCCATCGGACCGAGCCGGCTCTGCATGTGGCTCATCATCTTGAGCAGAAACGTGTACCCGAGGATGAGCGCGCCCGCCGGAATGATCATCAGCACGATGATCGTCTTGATGGCCAGGGTGGTCCCCCAACCGATGTCGAGCGCGAGCAGGTGCATTAGCGGTCGATGTCCCCGAGGATGAAGTAAAGGCTGCCCAAGATCGTGATGACATCGGGAACGTAGGTCCCGCGCAGGAGCCACGGCAGAATCGAGACGTTCGAAAACGAAGCGGACCGGATCTTTACCCGGAACGGTCCCGTGGCACCCTTCGAGATGATGTGGTACCCCATCTGGCCGAGCGGGTTCTCGACCTCGGCCCACACCTCACCCGCGGGCACCTTGATGATGCGCGGCACTTTGGCCATGATCGGACCGGCGGGCAGGCCGTCGAGAAGTTGCAACACCATGCGTGCGGATTCGCGAGTCTCCTGGAGGCGCACCCAGTAACGAGCGAATGAGTCACCGTCGGAGTGGGTCCACACCTTGAAATCGAGTTCCGGGTACGCAAGATACGGCTTGCCGTCGCGGCGCAGGTCCCAGTCGATTCCCGAGGCGCGCAAGTTTGCGCCGGAGACGCCGTAGGCCGCGCCGAGCTCGCCGGGGATGATGCCAATCCCGCGGGTGCGGGCCACGAAGATCTCGTTGCCGACAAGCACATCTTCGAAGTCGTCGCACCCGTCGAGCACGCGCTTCATCGCGTCACGACAATCGGCGATCCAACCCCATGGGAGGTCTTCCTTCACCCCGCCGATGCGGTTGAAGTTCGGGTGGAACCGTCCACCGGTGGCCGCTTCGATGAGGTTGAGGACGTGCTCCCGATCGCGGAATCCCCAGAACGCAGGGGTCAGCGCTCCCACTTGCAGGCCCATCTCTCCGAGGAAGAGATAGATGGTGGCGATGCGGCTGAGCTCGGTGAGGATCGTGCGAATCCACTGCGCGCGCGGCGGTGCCTCGATCCCCATGATCATTTCGGCACCGTGCACGAACGGAACCTCGTTCGCGAAGCTGGAGAGCCAGTCGATCCGGTTGATCAGCGTGGTGACCTGCGGATAGGTCCGAAACTCGCTGAGCTTCTCGTACCCGCGGTGCATGTAACCGATCACCGGATCCGCGGCCACCACTCGTTCGCCGTCCAGGCGCACCACGAGCCGCAGCGTTCCGTGGGTGGCCGGGTGTTGCGGGCCGAGGTTCAGGATCATGTCGCCGGTGTCGAGTTCCACGTTCACCGCGGAGTCGGCGAGGTGGCGGTAGAGCGACGGGTCGACTTCGAAGTTCGGGGTCTCGGTGGAGGTCACGCGCCGGCCTCGGCCGTGGCATCCGCGGTTTCGTCTTCGGTGTCGTCACCGGGCATCGGCTCAACATCCACCAGGCCGGGCCACGGTTTCACTTCGCGAGCGAGGAGCGCGAAATCCTTGCGCAACGGGTGGCCCTCGAACTCGGCCGGAAGGTAGAGGCGGCGGAGCTTCGGATGACCCTCGAAACCAATGCCGTACATCTCCCAACATTCGCGTTCGTGCCAGTCGGCGCCCGGGTAGACCGGCACCCAACTGTCGACGATCGGGCTGCTCTCCACCACATCGGTCTTGATCGTGACACCCCAATGGCGCGAGGTGGATTGCACGTGGGCGAACACCTGGAATCGGCCGTCCGAACCGGTGACCCCGAACGTCATGGTGTCGGGCTGCACCGGCGCCGAGAGGTCTGACCCCTCGTCGCCATCGGGCTTGGGTGCAGGCAACCAGTCGATGCCGGCGATGAACGAGAGGTAGTCGCAATCGAGATCGGCGCGGGCCACCTCGGCGGCACGCTTCCACGCGTCGGGTCGGACCCGCACCACGAGCGTGCCGTGCATGTCGGCATGGTCGAGAACGCCCTCGCCGAGCGCGGCTTCGAATCGGGCGAAGAGGGCCTCGATCGCGGGATCGAGCTCCACCTCCGACTCGACGGCGACCGCAGTCTCGGGCGCGGCCGCTTCGGCCGGTGTCGCTTCGGCTGACGGCGCTTCTGCGGCCTGCTCGTCAGCCGGCACCGCGGCTGCGGTCTCGTCGGGGGTCTCGTCAGCCATGGATCAGCCCTACTCCCGGGTGCCCAGCGGGACACGCTCGACGGGGACGCGCTCAACCGGAACATGCTCGCCACGCCAGCGCTGCGCCAGCTCGTTGTTGCCGATGCCTTCGTTCTGAATCCGCTCTTGCAGCATCACGATGGCTTGCATGAGGGCCTCGGGGCGAGGCGGACAACCGGGGACGTAGATATCAACCGGGATGACCTGGTCGATGCCCTTGGTCACCGAGTACGAATCCCAGTAGGGCCCGCCGCAGTTGGCGCACGATCCCATGGAGATCACGTACTTGGGGTCCGGCATCTGCTCGTACAGCCGTTTGATCGCCGGGGCCATCTTGTCGGTCACCGTGCCCGAAATGACCACAAGGTCCGCTTGGCGCGGGCTGGCGGGGAACGGAATCACGCCGAGGCGCATCATGTCGTAACGGGGGCTGGCGAGCGCCGCGCCCATCTCGATCGCGCAGCAGGCCAGGCCCCATTGGAACATCCAGAGGCTGTACTTGCGGCTGTAGTTCAGCAGCCAGGTGACCGGCTTGAGGGGTTTCTTCCCGAGAAGACCGCTTTCGACTAGGCCCATCGCAAGACTCCCTTGCGCCAGGCATAGACGAGGCCCAACGTGAGGATCACGATAAATACGATCATGGAGACCAGCGCTTGGACGCCGAGCTGCTCCACGCGGGTGGCCCACGGGAAAATGAACACAGCCTCTACGTCGAACATCACGAAGAGCAGGGCGTAGACGTAATACCGGACGTTGGATTGCCCCCAACCGCCCACCGGATCCGAGCCCGACTCATACGTGACGTACTTCTGGGGCTGCGGGCGCGTCGGACGGACCAGCTTGCCCAGACCGAGCATGCCGCCAACCATGGCGATCCCCGCGCCGATGAGCACGGCGACGGCTAGGTATTGCCGGTAGTACTCCGTCACGAGAGCCCCTCCAGACACGGAACCGGGCGAGTATAGGTCTGGCCTTTTCGCCAGCCTCAAACTGTGCGCAGCGGTTTCTTTCGCACCAGATCGTCGGGCCCCCGGAGCCGGACGCGCCGCGGCCCTCACGGGTCGGATCAGGTCTTGGTGATGCGATCCTGACGCGTGATCGTGCCCGGGCAGATGACCTTGGCATTGATCCCCCGGATTCGAAGTTCGCGGCCGACCTCGGAGTTCACGAACTGCCGCGCGCCCGCGCCGAAGCGCGCGCTGAACTGCGAGCATCCGGTGTGCGGCTGGTCGGTGATCTCGATCACCGCTGACCCGATCGCGAGGCGCGTCCCCGGCGGGAGGTTTGCCTCGCTCAGATCCAGATCCACGTAGAGCTGGTCCCCCGCGAGTTGCCAACGCTCCGGGCTCTGGGCGATGAGCGCGATCGCCCGGGCGTTCATGATGTTCAGTTGCATGTCCAGGTGGGGGCCGCCATGGGCGCTGCGTTTCGACAGTCGTTGGTTCCAGGTATCGCCGGCCAACCCTTCGGCGAAGTTCAACTCACCCGTTTCGAGGATGTCACGCTCGCCCTCGGCGGGGCGCGCCACGATGAGCTCCAGCGTTCCGTTGTTGGATGGCGATTGGCGAACATGGGGGATGCCCGCAACGAGATGCTCCAGTTCCAGATGCTCCATGCTGTGATTCTGCATCACCCCGACCCGCACCCGCGCGCTATTTCGGATGCGGGGCCAGCGGCGAACAGCGCACGCGTGATTCATTCCTACACTGAACGGGTGAGTTCTCGCGAGGTCGACGCCGTGCTCGACCAGATCCGCGCGCATGGCGGCCGCATCACCACTGCGCGCCGGCTCGTGATCGGCGCGCTGCTCCACGCGCACGGGCACCTGGGCGCCGAGGACATCGCGGCAACCATCCGCGAGGACCACCCCGAGGTGCATCTCACCACGGTGTACCGAACGCTCGAGTCGCTCACGGAGATGGGGATCGTTGCCCACACCCACGTGGGTCACGGTGCGGCGGTGTACCACCTCGGCGAGTTACACCAACACCTCGCGTGCGATGTCTGCGGCGCCCTCACCGACGTTCCGGTCACGCTGCTCGACGACCTCCGCGCCACCCTCGAGCGCGATCACGGTTTCATCCTGCACGTGGGCCACTTCGCGCTGCTCGGCCGGTGCGCGCACCACGACGCCCATGGATCAGCGCCCGCGACCCACTGACCGTTGCACGTCATCAGCCCGCCAGTTCCGCCAGAGCGGCGCGCGCTCGGCGCGCCTGGAGCGGATCGAAGTGCGGACTGATCTCGAGTGCGGTGCGCAAGAAACTGCGGGCCCGGACGGTCTGGCCCTGGGCGCGGGCAATCATCCCGGCGTGGTAGCTGATGCGCGCATCAGGGATGTGGAACGCGAGCGCCTGATCGGATGCCGTTCTGGCTTCATCGGCGCGCCCCGCGGCCAACAGCGTCCAGGCGTAAGTGTCAAAGCCCAACCCATCCCGGCGAGTCTGCAGTTCGCCTTCCGCGAGGTCAACGGCCATGGCCGGCTTCCGCCCGTGGTCGGCGAGGAACACCGCAAGCTGACGGTTGTAGACCTGGCGATTGATCGCGGCGAGCGTGCCCGTGAACTCCACGGTCCGGTACTGCTCGGCCGCCGCGCGCCGGTGGCCCGTGACCGCGAGCAGATCACCGAGCGCGGCGAGGTAGTCGGGTTGAGGCACCTGAGCAATCGCACGGCGATACAAGCGAATGGCATCGGAGTTGCGTCCTTGCGCGGCCCGGGTTTTCGCAAGCAGCGCGGCGGTGGCGTAGTAGCCCGGCGAGTCCGCCGACGCGCGTTCGTACAGCGCGGCGGCATCGTCGTAATGGCCCTGGTCAAACAGTATCTGGGCGCGGGCCTCACGGTAATACGCCAACCCCGAACCGAACTCGCCGCTCGCGATGGCTTCGCGCTCAGCTCGCGCCGCGAGGCGGGTCGCGTCGCGCACCCGCCCTTCGAGGAAGGCGAGATGGGAACGGCGCACGTCGATCGAGGGGGTTCCCGGCGCCTTCGCCGCGAGCGATTCGTAGGTCGCGAACGCATCCGCGTCGCGACCGACTTCCACCTGAGCGTCGCCCTGCACTGCCATGGCGGTGAGCTGTTCGGGATCCCGGGTGACGATCGTGGTCGCGAGATCGAGCGCGGCGGCGAAGTTGTGGGTGCGGTACAGCAGTGTGGCCTTGCGGGCAAGTGACTCGGGGTCGTCGGGGGCCCGGGCGAGCGCGGCATCGAGGGCGGCACCGGCCTGGTCGTAACTGCCGAGGTCGCCGGTCAGACGCGCTCGTTGCAGATACAGCCCGCCGAGAAAGCTGAGGCTCGTGGTATTCGGGGCGCGGTGTACGTCGTGCTCGAACGCGGCGATGAGCCGGGCGAGTTCGTGCGTGGTCGTCGGCCCGGGACTCCCCTCCAAGCCGGGCACCCGGGCGCGTACGGGCGTCTGCTGGTTTCGGGCGTTCGCATCCGGGCTGAAGCCGATGTAGCTCAACGCAACGACCGATGCCGTCGCGACTACCAATGCGATGTAACGAGACTTCACGGTTCCTCCGAACCAGCTGCTCGACGACGAAAACGGTGGCGGCTCGCGGACCGAGTGTCCGCGAGCCGCCATCGAGGTATTGACTACGAGTGCGGGTTCCCCAAGAACGGGAAGCTGCTGAGGTAGTCGTTGTGCTGAGCAACACAGTCGCCCGGGATCCCACCGTTCGTGATCAAGCCGAGCTCGCCGTCGATCACGTCATCGGTCAGCTTGCGACCGTTGAGCGGACCCACCGCTTGCCCACGCGTGTCATACGTGAGGATGTCCGGGAGCAGAACGTGCGCGAAGTTGGTGGCATCCGCGAGGGAATACCCGCCAAGCGCCTGGAACGCGCCGATCACGTTGGTGCTGAACGGTGCCTTGTACTGCTCCGCCGGGATGGTGTGGTTGAAGTCATTCTTCTCATTGGCGTGGTTGAACACGGTGTTGATCGCCGGGCGGCCCATCTGGTCGATGAGTTCGTGCGATCCCTCCGTGACGGTGGAGCCCCACACGCCGATGTTCTCGCCGAGGCGCTTCGACTTGACCTCCAACACGATTGCGTTCGTGTTGAAGTTCTGAAAGAAGTCGACGGTTCCTGCGTCACAGAATCCGGTACGGCCATTGGCCGCGCCGAGAACTGCGTGCTTGAACGCGTCGAGGTCGAAGAAGAACGGATCGGACCGCAGACCGGCGAACACCTTCATGCCATCGACCTTGATGGTCTCGCCGGTGTAACCGGTTGCAACCTTCTCGCCGTCGGTCAGCGACTCCGCGTGGCGACCCGTGTACTTGTAGACCCGGAGCCACTGCTTGCCGTGCTTGAGCCGGTTGAAGCGCACCGCGTACGCCAGGTTGGCGTGGTTGGTGCCCTTCCGATCGACGTTGATCGCGTACTGCACGTCGGTTGCGTAGGTGGACGGCGACAAGACCCCGACCGCGGGATGCGTGGTCATGGCGAGCACCGTCCGACCCTCACGGGCCTGGAATGCGTAGACGTCGTTGATATCTGCGTCGGGCCTATTCGACGGTGACTGCAGGGTGCCAGGTGCGTCTGCATGGTCCGCACCGAACGACAGATTTGGAGCTGTCGCCACCACCATGGTCACCGCGGACGCGACGATTGCCGCGCCGAGCAGGCCCCTTCTACGTACTTGCAAGAGATTCTCCTTCGTAGAACGGAAACTGATCGTCGTTTGTGCAATCGGGGAACCATCGCCACGACGTGTACATCGGTAGTGCTTCCTTTCCGTGTGCCCCAGCCTTCGCAACTACTTCGCCGCGCCACATGCCGGCGGATGACGAATCGCGATGATGTGGTGCATTCACATCTGCAAGTCGTTCGCAGCTAGAAAGTGGTGGCGGCTCGGGCGACAAGCCACAGGCCGCTCGTGGTGATCACGACGGCGGTCGCGACGGGGAAGAACGCCGCGATCCGCATCGCACGATCGCTGCGACCGGTGAAGTCGAACCGGTGCCGAGCGCGCGCGAGTACGAGGCCGGCGAGAACCAACGTGGCGCCCATCCCCACTCCGTATGCCACCACGAGCAGCGCGCCGAACCACGCACGACCAATCGCGGTTGCGCCCAGGAGCACCACTACCGCGCTCGGTGTGGGGACCAGACCTCCGGCAAAACCGAGGGTCAGTAGATTCTTGCGGGACAGTTGCCGGTCCGGAGCCTCGTGATCATGGGCATGCGGATGAGGATGCTCGTGAGTGTGGGCTTCGTGGTCGTGCGTGTGGCCGCCGGGTCCATGGTGATGATGGCCGAGTCCGAAGAGGCCGAGTCGACGCCGCCGGATCGCGCCCACCAGCAGCGCTACGCCAAGACCCGCGAAACACACGCCGCTTGCCAGCGACAAGTACGGATAGACCGACTCCGGCGCGAAGGTTTGCGAGGCGGTGAGGACCGCGCCCAGGAGCAGCACGCCCATCGTGTGAGTGGTGGCCACCGTGACCCCGATGAGGAGCCCATCCTTCACGCTGCCGCGCTCACCCACCAAGTACGCCGCCATCACGGTCTTGCCATGACCCGGAGCAAACGCGTGCAGCGCGCCAAGACCGAGCGCGAACGCGATCGCCACGAGCGCGAGTCCGAGGGTCAGCCGCCGCGCCGACACGCTCGACGTGAGCGATGCGGTGAGACCGTCGAAGCCATGGATCACTGAACCGGTAGGGCTGGTGAGCAAGGGCTTGGCCCCCGCCGGCGTGGCTCGTCCGCCCGCGGCGGCGCGCAGGGTGACGGATCGCTGGTCCAGCGGCGACGACAACTGGTCACCGGGGTATTTCGTCAGCGACGCGCTCGGGCTGACCCGCGGGACCGCACTCCCCACGAGCCGGGCGCCATCCCCCACCGCCGTGATCTCGCGCCAGCCGATCCGGGACGAATAGTTGTGGTTCTCGAAACGGATCCGTTGCGTACCGGCGGTCGCGGGGACCGCGGCGTTGAGCACACATACGAGGCGCAGCGTCGGGAGGCCGGCCCCGCCATCGGGGAACGAGACCGCGGCGGTGCGCACGGCGAGAGTGGGGCGCGAGCCGTCGGCGGTGAGGTCCACATTGGAAGCAACGTTGGAACACTCGTGCGCGGCCCAGCGGCGTTGTTCCGATCTCGATCGGTTTCCGTCATGGTTCCGGTCGATATCGGAACGAGCTTGGAACGTGGGAATTTCGGCCATGTCCACGACCTGATCGACGCGCACGTGATCGGGTGCAACCTGGATCGCGCTGGCCTGGTTGATCGTGAAGTTGCCGAGTGGATGAGCACTCGCACCACCAGGGACGGCCACGACCACACCCACCATGAGCGCGCCGACGATCGTGGCGCGTCGCGCGACCCGACGAAGCCCCAATGGTCGTACGCGTCTCGACGGGTGCATCCCGGCTCCTCCCGATCTCACCGGTACTTCGGAGCTGCGCAACCGGGCGGATGACAAGACCCGACAACCTGGACGGGGGGTCGAGGCGGTGGAACGCGATAGTGACGATGCGCGGTAAGTCACCGGCTTGCCACGGCCAACGCCCTTCGCCAGCCGGCCGCGAAAGGCCTGGTGGACCGGCTGACACGGGGCCACTACGCCATCCGGCCTCTGGGGTCGTTGGGAACCTCTGCCGCGACGGACGACCTCGGCTTCGCAGTTGGTGCAGCATTCGAGGGCCGGGAACATCGGATCGCCTACCTGAGCGCTCTCAGTGAACTCGGGCTGCTGAGCCACCCGGTCCGGACGGTATTTGTCGCATGCACCCAGCAGGTCCGGTTCACTTCCGTCAGCAAGCGGTCGGTCCACTCCATCGTCGAGAAGCCCGAGACGATCCACCTGGAGACCGACGCCGTCGGGCGATCGTGGTGCTCAAACTTGGAGAGGGCTCTCTTCGAAAGCGCACTCCGCGTCGACCTCACCGGGGGCGTCGAACGCCTCGCCGAGGCGCTCGCCGCGGGATCGAGCAACGCGGATGCGGAGGGGATCACGCGCTTGGCCAAGGCGTTCGGCCCGCGCGGCCGAGCAGCAGAGCGGCGCCTCGCCTCGCTGGCGATAGCCCTCAACCTCCCGCTCCGGTTGGACTCACCTGTCAGCAAGCGGCACCGGTGATCCGGCTCGACCCGAGAGACAACCGTGTTCAGTGGACCGACAGCAGGTACCGGGTCGCGTGGAACACGACGATCGTCGATCTGCAAGCGATCGTCGGGAACGAACCGTGCTCACCCGGCACGCCATCACACGTCGAGCAGATGACGACGGGGTTGATTCTGCCGTCGTGGAGCGGGACTACGTCCTCGCTCACATCGGCGCCTACCGATACTCGGCTGATCTCGACTTCACCGTGATCAAAAGGGCCCCTGGCAGCAGGCAAGCCGCGCCGCATCAAGCTGGACATCTCGGATTCGGAGACGGTCGAGAATATTGAACAGCGAACGATCCTTCCCGGCGTCTGGTCGGACCTGCCGGATGCTGTCCCCTTCGACGTCTATGACCGGTACAAGACTCGGTGGCAGCGAACGTAACCCAGTCAGAGGAGGAGGGTGGCGTCCCTGGCGAAGTCGACGATGACCGTGGGCAGGATGCCCATCCAGAGGGTCGCGGCAACGCACACCACGAGTACCACGCCGGCGGGGAGCCCAATGTTGAGACGGGACGGGCCGGTCTCCACCGCATCGGGAACGTCCTGCTCGTCCTCCGAGGCATACATCGCGAGAATGACCTTCAGGTAGAAGAACGCGGCGATCACCGAGGTGACGACCCCCACGATCAGCAACGCATACGAATGGGCCGCGGCCGCCGCCTCGAAGACCCCGAACTTCGCGATGAACCCGGCCGTCGGCGGGATACCGGCCTGGGCCAGCAAGAAGAAGGCGAGCATCGCCGCGATCACGGGCTTACGACGGCCGTATGCCTCGAGGTCGGAGATCGCGTGGAGATCGTCGCGATCGTCGAGCACGGTGACGAGCCCGAACGCGCCGATCGTCATGAACGCGTAGATGAACAGGTACACCAGCGCCGCCTGCAACCCCTGCGCGGTTCCGGCTTGCACGCCGATCAAGACGTAACCCGCGTGCGCGATCGACGAGTACGCGAGCATCCGCTTGAGGTCGGTCTGGCGAAGTGCGCCGATGCTTCCGCCCACCATGGTGAGCACGGCCAGGACGAAGAGCAGCTCCCGCCAGTCGGTCTGGTACTGCGTGAACGCGGAATAGAGAATGCGCAGCAGCGCCGCGAACCCGGCGACCTTGGTGGCCGATGCCATGAACGCGGTGACCGGACTCGGCGCGCCTTCGTACACGTCGGGGGTCCACATATGAAACGGCACGGCCGCGATTTTGAAACCGAGCCCGACCAACAGCAGCGCCAGGCCCGCGAGCAACGTGCCTTCTTCAACCAACACGTTCGTGGCGAGGAACGACTGGATGCCTTCAAGTGACGTGGTGCCCGTGGCGCCATAGATGAGCGCGATGCCGTAGAGCAGGATCGCCGAGGCAAAGGCACCGAGGACGAAGTACTTGATGCCGGCTTCGAGCGACCGCGTGCGGTGGCGGTCATACGCCGCGAGCACGTAGAGCGGGATCGACAGGATCTCGAGCGCCACGAACACCACGACGAGGTCGTTGGCGCCGGCCATCACCAACATCCCGGCCGCGGAGAACAACACCAACGCCACGTACTCGGGACGGGACTCAATGCCGCGCCGAACGAGGTAGTCGCTCGAGAGGAAGAGCATCAGCGTGGCCGAGATCACGACGATGACACCGACGAAGACCGAGAAGCCATCGACTGCGGTCATCTTTGCGAGCGCGTCGTAGGGCGCGTCGTCGACGATGACGCTCCACTGTTTGGCCAGGAAGAACGCCGAGGCGGCGAGACCGAACACGCCGATCACCAGCGCAGGCTCATGGGTACGGATCCGCTCGCGCGCGATGGAACGCATGAGGATGATGAGGAGCCCCGCCCCTACCAGCATCACGATCGGCGCGATCGCGTACCAGTCGATCCGGGGCGCGGCGATGGCAATCATCGGCATCCCCTGACTGCGTTGCTATCGAAGCGGTCCACGGTGGGTCGCTTCAGGTCGGTCTCGAGTTCGAACGTGCGCATCACACACTTCACCGTGGGCTCAACCCGGTCGAGCACCGGCTGCGGGTACAGACCGATGAACAACGACATCGCCAGTAGCGGAACGACCACGGCCATTTCGCGCCAGTTGGCGTCGGCCATCTCCGCGTTCTCGCCTTCGGGCACGCCGGTAAACATGCGTTTGAACATCCACAGCATGTAAACCGCGCCGAGGATCACCCCCGCGGTTGCCACCACCGCCCACCAGCGATGAGTGGTGAACGTACCAAGCAGTGAGAGGAACTCGCCCACGAAGCCCGAGAACGCCGGAAGTCCGATACCCGCAAACGTGGCGACGAGGAACATTGCGGTCAGCTTCGGCGCCGACTTCCAGATGCCGCCGAACGCGTCGATATCGCGCGTGTGGCGGCGTTCGTAGAGCATGCCGATCACGAGGAACAACGAACCCGTCGTGAGCGGATGGCTCACCATCGTGAACACCGCGCCGTCGAGTCCGAAGACGGTGATCGAGAAGATGCCCAGGAGAATGAACCCCATGTGCGCGACCGATGAATACGCGATCAGCCGTTTCGCGTCCTTCTGCATCGTCGCCACAATCGATCCGTACACGATGCCGATCACTGCCAGTGTGAGGAACAGCGGCACGAAGGTCACCGCCGCGCGGGGGAAGAGTTCGAATCCGAATCGCAACACGCCGTAGGCGCCCATCTTGAGGATCACGCCGGCCAGCACCACCGAACCGGCGGTGGGCGCTTCGGTGTGGACGTCGGGCAGCCAGGTGTGGAACGGCACGAGCGGCGCTTTGATCGCAAACGCTGCCATGAAGCCGAGGAACAACCAGCGCTCGGTGGACTCGGAAAGCCCGGTCCAACTGGCGAGCACCCGGTAGTCGAAGGTGAGCACGCCGGTGTCGGCCTGGTGCAGAAACGCCAGCACGATCGCGGCCGCGAGGAGGAACGCCGAACCCGCGGCGGTATAGATGAAGAACTTGGTGGCCGCGTACTTGCGGTTCTTGCTCCCCCATCCCGCAATGAGGAAATACATCGGGACGAGCATCGCTTCCCAGAACACGAAGAACCCGATGAGGTCGATCGAGAGGAAGATTCCCATGATGGCGCCCTCGAGCATGAGGAACCAGAAGGTGTAGGCCTTCGCCCGATGCTCGACCTTCGCGGAGGAGAGCAACCCGATCGGGAAGAGCACCGCGGTCACGACGACCATGAAGAGGCTGAAGCCGTCGACGCCCACGATGTAGCCGACACCGAGGGAATCGAACCATCGATTGTGTTCGACGAACTGGAACCCGCCAAAGCCGGTCTGGAAATCCCAGAGCATCATCAACGCGAAGCCCAGGGTGGCGGCGGAGAACATGAACCCGAACGCGCGGGCGAGTTCGGGGCGCCGCGTGGGCGTGAGCAGTACGAAGAGCGCGCCAAGAATCGGCGTGACGATGATTGCGGTGAGGATCGGGTAGCCGCCCATCAGATCCCTACCCGATACAGCGTCCAGATGAGGAGTGCGACCATGCCGGCCACGATGCCGAGTGCGTATTGGCGAACGAGGCCGGTTTGGAGCTTGCGCATCCCCGTCCCGGCAGCACCGAAGAGCTTGGCCACACCGTTGACCCCACCGTCGATGACCTTCTGGTCGACCACTTCGGCCAGCCACACCGCGCCGTTGCGAATCGGGCCCCCGACTGCGGCCGCGATCCCTTCGTCGTAGTACCACGCGTGGCCGAAGAGCCGACCCACGGCGCCGAGCTTGGCGTCGATGGGATCAACGTCGTCGTCGAGACCGCGCCGGTAGAGCTTGAGTGCAATCACGATCCCGGTGACGCCCATCACCACCGCCAGCATCGACAGTTCGAACCCGGTCGCGAAGGACGACGGGTGCGGGGCCTCGATGCCCTGGAACGTGGGTTCGAGCCACTTGGACAGGAACTCGAGTCCGTTGAACGGAAGTTCGAGCACCCCGGCCACCACGGCGAGGCCCGCGAGGATCACCACGGGGAGGATCATCGTGGCCGTGCCCTCGTGCGGATCGTGTTCGAGGTGCGCCGGTGCCACCGGCATGCCGTAATCCACCGTGGGCGAAGCCGTGATGTCGTGCTCGGTGTGCGCGTGCTCCGAGACTGCCGCGCCATCTCTCACGCCATCTCCCGCGACGGCAGTTCGGAATCGCTCCGGGCCGGCGAAGACCAGGATGGTTTCGCGGGTCATGTAGAAGCCCGTGAGCACCGCCGCGAGGAGCCCGATCGCCCAGAGGGCGTAGTCATGGTGAGAGAAGGCCGCGGCCAAGACACCATCCTTGGCCCAGAACCCCGAGAAGGGTGGGAGGCCGGCGATCGTGAGCCACGCGATCGCGAACGCGCCCGCCGTGAACGGCATGTACTTGCGCAGCCCACCCATCCGGCGAATGTCCTGGGTCTCCTCGGTACCGTGAATCACCGTGCCCGAGCCGAGGAACAACGCGGCTTTGTAGAACGCGTGGACCACCACAAAGAACACGGCAACGGCATACGCGCCAACCCCGACTGCGAGGAACATGTACCCGAGTTGGCTGATGGTGCTGTACGCCAGGACCCGCTTGATGTCGGGCTGGACCAGCGCGACGGTCCCCGCGAGCAATGCGGTGAGCGCACCCACGATCGCGACGACCTCCATCGCGACACCACTGCGCTCGAAGAAAGGATGCGCCCGGCACACGAGAAACACGCCGGCGGTGACCATGGTGGCCGCGTGGATGAGCGCGGAGACCGGAGTGGGGCCCTCCATCGCGTCGGGCAGCCATACGTGCAAACCAATCTGCGCGCTCTTGCCGATGCAACCGACGAAGAGCAACAGTGCGATCGCGGTGGCGGTCGACTTCGAGATGCCACCGGCTCCTGCCGACATCGCCGAGTAGTCGAGGCTGCCGAGCGCACCCACGATGAAGAACATCGCGATCATGAAGCCGAAGTCGCCCACGCGGTTCGTGACGAACGCCTTCACCGACGCACTCGACGCCCGTTCCCGCTCGTACCAGAACCCGATCAACAGGTAGGAGCAGAGGCCGACCCCCTCCCAGCCCAAGAACGTGAGGAGGAAACTGCTCGCGAGCACGAGCACCAACATCGCGGTGGCGAACAGGTTGAAGTACGCGAAGAAGCGGGAGTAGCGCTCGTCGCCGCGCATATACCCGATCGCATAGAGATGGATGAGCGAACCCACGCCCGTGACCAGGAGGATCCACGTGACCGAGAGCGGGTCGACCAGGAACCCGAGGTCGACGTTGAGCGTGCCGGCCGAGATCCAGGTGAACACATTGGTGACGTGGATGCGCGCGTCGGCAGGCAACGACAGCAGCGCGATGAGCATCACCACGGACCAGACGAACGCGAGCGCCATCATCGCGGTGGCGAGCCAACCGGCCTTGGGGTCGCCAATGCGTTTGCCCGCGAACAACAGGACCACGGCGCCGGTCAACGGCAGCAGTGGCACCAACCACACCAGATCGAGAAGGTCTTCGGCGTTCATGTTGTGTATGCCCTATCCCTGCAACAGATCGAGGTCGTCGGCCGTTGCACCGTTGCGGCGGCGCCGGAAGATGGCCACGATGATCGCGAGGCCCACGGCAACTTCCGCGGCCGCCACGACCAGCACGAAGAACACAATCGCCTGGCCGCTGATGTCATCGAGCGCACGGGAGAACGCTACGAACGTGACGTTCACCGCGTTCAACATGAGCTCCACGCACATGAACATGACGAGCACATTGCGCCGCACCAACAGGCCCACCGCGCCGATGCTGAACAGAATCGCGGCGAAGCCGAGATACCAGCCCTCGCTCACATGTGCCGCCGCGATCACGACCCCTGCTCCTGGTCTTGGTCCTTGAGATCGGCGAGTTCCTCGTTGGCCGGCAGGTTCGAGCGGCGCGCGAGCACGACGCCACCGACGACCGCGATCACGAGCAGCACCGCGGTCAGCTCGAACGGCCAGAGGAAAGTGGTGAACAGGCTTTCGGACACCGCCTTCACGTTGCCGACCTTCGGGGTGGCGACGCCGCGGGCTGACGATGCTCCGGTGGCCCAGTGGCCCGTGTTGAGCACAATCAGCGCACCGGCGGAGATGAGGCCGAGACCAATCGCAAGCGGTCGTTGGACGCGCAACGAATCGGTGAGGGACTCCTCGCGGTCCACGCCCAAGAGCATGATCACGAACAGGAACAGCACCACGATCGCGCCGGCGTAGACGATCACTTGGACCGCGGCGAGCAGCTGGGCGTCTTGGATGATGAACAACACCGCGATGCAGATGAGCACGCTCACCAGACACAACGCGGAGTGCACCGGGTTCCGCATCAACACCACGCCCAGCGCGCCCGCCAGCGCGAGCGTCGCGAAGATCCCGAACAGCACGACCTCAGGCATTACTTCACTTCCCGAACGACGTCAGGGTGGTCCGCGCCATCTTGATCCGCGTCGTATTGCGCGGGCTCGGCGGGGCGTTCGCCGAAGCCGAGCTCGCCGCTCCACGCCACGCGGCCTTCGTAGTCGGCATCGCCACTGGACGCAGTCGCACGCATCCACCCGCTCGTCTGATCGTCTTCGCCGCCGAGCCAGAGTTCCGACGGTTGGCGGCGCGCCCGGCCGTCGTCATCCACGAGGAGCTCGGCCTTCGTGTAGATCGCGTCTTCCCGGTTGGTGAACGAAAACTCGAAGAGCTTCGTCTCGGTGATGGCCTCCGTGGGACACGCCTCCACGCACATATCGCAATGGATACACCGGAGATAGTTGATCTCGTAGACGAAGCCGTAGCGCTCGCCGGGAGAGACCGGCGCGTCGGGCGGGTTATCCGCGCCGCGCACGTAGATGCATTGCGCAGGGCATACGCCGGCGCAGAGCTCGCAGCCGATGCACTTCTCCATCCCGTCCTCGTAACGATTGAGTACGTGACGACCATGGAACCGCTCGGGCTTGGGGCGCTTCTCGTCCGGGTACTCCGACGTGACCCGCGGCCTGAACATCTGACGGAACGTGACGGCAAAACCCTTGGCCATACCCATTAGATGGTCTCGCTGACGGTCTCGTCGCGCGCGGGCATACACAGGCGCAGCAGTCCGAGAATCGCGATCGCGCCCCCGAAGGCTGCGGGCACGGCGATCCAACGGTCCCATCGCTGTTCACGCGCGATGACGACCACCGCGGTCACCATCACGGCAAGGAACGCGAGCTCGATGAGCCACTTCCAGCCGAGATCCATCAACTGGTCATAGCGCAACCGGGGCAGCGATGCCCGCAACCACACGGTGCCGAACAACAAGACCATGAGTTTGGTGAAGAACCAGAAGATCGGCATGAACCAGACGTTGACCACACCGTGCACGGGCAGGAACCCGAGCGCGGGGCCCGAAGGACCGCCGAGGAACAGCGTGACCGCGATGGCCGACATCGTGATCACGTTCATGAACTCGGCGAGGAAAAAGATCGCGAACCGGATACCCGTGTATTCGGTGTGGAATCCGCCGACGAGTTCCTGCTCGGCCTCCACGAGGTCGAAGGGAGGGTGATTCGTTTCCGCCACCGCCGCGATCACGAAGATCACGAACGAGACGATGGCCACGCTCCAGTACCAATCGGTCACGAAGGAGTGCCAGTTCGTCCACGCCTGCGCGTTCACGATGCTGCGCGTACTCAACGTGCCCGAGTGCAACAAGACCGCCACGATCGACAGTCCGAACGCGGCCTCGTACGAGAGCAACTGGGCGGAGGCCCGCACCGAACCGAGGAGCGGATACTTCGAGCCACTGGCCCACCCGGCGAGCATCACGCCATAGAGGCCGATGCCCGACATCATGAGCAGGAACAGCACGCCGATGGGCGGATCTACGAGCTGGATGTAGGTCTGATGGCCGGCGATGGAAACCCGGCCGCCGATCGGGATGATCGAGAACGCGAGGAACGCGGGGATCACCGAGAGGTAGGGGGCAAGGCGAAAGACGGTGCGATCGGCAGTGTCGGGGATCGACTGTTCCTTGAAGAAGAACTTGATGCCGTCGGCCAGGGTTTGGAGAATCCCCCACGGTCCCGCCTTCGCCGGGCCGATCCGGTTCTGCATGTCGGCGATGACCTTGCGCATGAACCAGATGTAGAACATCACCAGTACGAGCAGCAGCGCGAAAATCACCACGGTTTTCGCGATCACGATCAGGACGACCTCGAGGTCGATCCCGTGACTGAGGAGCGGATCCGCCGCCACCACTGCTGCGCTCGGGGTCATCGTTTCGACTCCACGCGCAGATCGGTCACGGCGCTCCCGGCATCCACGAGATCGGCCGCGAGATGCTTCGGCAGGTTCCACGGCAACACCGCGTTGCCGAGTGGCACTCCGGCATCGGCTCGCATCGGTAGGTCGAGCTGGCCATGAGCCGAGGTCACGCGCACGGTGTCGCCATCGGCAACGCCGATCCGGTCGCGGTCCTGGGGATTGACCAACAACTCGCCGTCACGCACGAGCGCACCGAACGATGGGGTCGCGCCGGCCATCACACCACCGTCGTAGAGGACTCGGCTGCTCACGAGGCGGAGAGCGTAGGCGTCGCGGCCCGGCCGACTCGGGGTCGCGGTGACCCCATCCCAGCGGTGGAGTGCCGGCGCCTCGCGCTCGACCACCGTGACGGTCTCGAGGACGGTCTCGACCAGAGATACCTCAACGGATTCATCAGCCGGGTCGACGGCCACGGCAACCTCGATGTCGACTTCAACGTCGACCTCGATATCGACCTCGATCACCGCGCCATCGGCCTGTCCGGGCGCGATGGGTTCCCACGATGCGTCGGTCAAGGTCATCGACAGGCGACCGAGCACCAACTCGCTCGGGTGTTCGGAGATCGGCAGCACCGCGCCATCGCGGGCCCGGCTCAACAACGTGGCGTCGACCCCGGCGTAGGCCGGTGCCACCCGCGCGATCTCGTCTTGGACTTCTTCGGCGGTGGCGAGGTCGAAGTCTTCGCGCAGCCGCAAGGCCAACTCGCCGGCGATGCGCCAGTCGGGCATCGCCGTGCCATCGGCCGACACCTTGCGCGCCACCCGCTGGACTCGGCCCTCAACGTTGGTGACGCTGCCGTCCTGCTCGCCCCAGGTGGTGACGGGGAGGAACACATCCGCGTCACGGTTGCTGTCGTTCAGGAACATGTCGACCGCGATCACGAACTTCGCGCCGGCCACGCCCTTGACGGCCAGCGAGCGGTCGGGACAATCGTTGTGGGGATCGGCGCCCAACAGGACGAGCGCATCGATCGTGGCGTTCGCGGCAGCATCGAGGATCCCGAGTGCGTCGAGCCCGCGCTCGGTGGGCACGGCGCCCCATGCGTCTTCGAACCAGTCGCGGCCGGCCTCCAGGCTGATCCGGCCCGGAAGGAACCCGGGCGCGAGACCGAGGTCGAGCGCGCCGCGCACGTTGCTGCGGCGCAACGCCACGATGAAGCGGGCGTCGTCCAACCCGGTGAGTTCACCGATCGCAGCGACGGTCGCGTCGCTGTGCTCGGCCAGGTTGCCGCGCCCGGCGATCACCACCACATGACCCTCGCGGCCGGCGATTGCAGCCACGGCGGCTTGCAGCCCCTCGTCGCTCCCGGCGTTGCCACCAAGGGCGGCCACGAACGAGGTGGCCACATCGGCCTGTTCGCCGGGCGCATACTGCAGACTGGCGGTGGCGTACCGGGCGAGACCGGTGGCAGTGGGAGTGATCTCGATCAACGGAACCCCAAGCTCTACCGCGGCGCGCCGCGCGCGCAGGAAGAGGACCGGAAGTTCTTCTTTGATGTCCACACCGAGCAGCACGATCGCCCGTGCGGTATCGAGATCCGCGATGGTTGCGTGCGGAAGGCCGAGCGCGACCTCGGCGGGGAGTCCGTCGCCCATCTGCGCATCCACGTTGTCGGTGCGCAGCACACCCTTGGCGAACCGGGCCCACACGTAGGCGTCTTCGTTGGTGCCGCGCGCACCACCGAGCACCGCGATACTCGACGCGCCGTTCTTCGCGAGTGCAGCACGCAGCGCGTCGGCCGCGGCGTCGAGCGCCTCGGGCCACGAGCACGCCACGAGTTCGCCGCCGCGGCGAATCATCGGACGCGTGATCCGCGCCTCACTGTGCACGGCGTCGTATCCGTAGCGGCCTTTGTCGCACAGCCAACCGTGGTTGATCGGTTCGCTGTCCACACCGAGGAGCCGCACCAGGCGGTTCGAACTCGACTCCAGCGCGCCGCGGCAGTGCACCGCGCACGTGGTGCAACTGGTTTCGGTTGCGCTCAAGTCCCACGGCCGCGCCTTGAACCGATACGGCTTGGCGGTGAGCGCGCCCACCGGACAGATCTGCACAACGTTGCCGGAGAAGTACGACGCGAACGGCTCGTCGGGAAACGTGGTGATCTCGGTGTAGCCGCCGCGCTCGCCGAACGTGATGAGCGGGTCGCCGGCAATCTCATCGGCGAACCGCGTGCAACGCGCACACTGGATGCAGCGTTCGCGGTCGAGCAGCACGAGATCGGAGATCGGAATCGGCTTGACCCAGTGCCGCTTCTCTTCGGTGAAGCGCGACTCACCAGGGCCGAACGCGAGGGTGGTGTCCTGGAGCGGACACTCGCCGCCGCGGTCACACACCGGGCAATCGAGGGGGTGATTCACGAGCAGGAGTTCGAGCACGCCGTCCTGCACATCTTTCACGGTGTCGGACACCGTGGTGACCACCATGCCCTCGGCCACCGGCGTGGTGCAGGCAGGCGGAAACCCCCGCACCCCTTCGATCTCCACGAGACACATGCGGCACATGCCCACGGGCTTCATGCGCTCGTGCCAGCAGAACCGCGGAATATAGGTGCCGTGCTCCTGCGCGGCCTTGATCAGCACTTCGCCCTTGGGGACCTGCACCGTCGTGCCGTCGATCGTGATGCTGACGAGTTCGGTCATGACACTCCCGCTCTTGCCCCTGCGGGGCGGGCCGCTCGGGCCACGCTCGGCGAGGTGGTTGGGGAGTTCACCGGAGTCGACGCCTCACTCATGACGCGCTCACCGGGATCGACGCGTGGCCGTTGGTGCACATCGCCTCGACCTCTTCCTTGAAGTACTTGTGCAGGCTCGCGACGCCCGAGACCGCGGACGGTCCGAGCGGACAGATCGTGGTCTGAGTGAAGGGAGCGTTGAGGACGCCCGGGGAGATGGAGTTACCAACGTCGAACAGGAGGTCGAGATCATTCGGGCGACCTTGGCCGTGCGAGATCCGGTAGAGGACTTTTTCGATCCAACCCGCGCCTTCACGACACGGCGTGCATTTGCCGCAGCTCTCGTGGGCGAAGAATTTGGCGAGCCGCCACGCGATGAGCGCGGGGTTCGTGGTGTCGTCAAAGACCATCACCGCGCCGGATCCGAGCATCACGCTGTAGGTCTGCTGCACGAAGTCCATGTCGAGCGGCGCGTCGAGGTGCTCGTCGGATCCGGTGAGCCACTGACTCGATGCGCCGCCGGGCACGAAGAACTTGACCTTGCGGCCGTTGGGCACGCCGCCGCCGAGCTCGGGTGATTCGATGAGATCGCGGAACGTGATGCCGAGCTCGACCTCGTAGTTTCCGGGTCGCTTCACGTGACCGGAGAGCGAGAAGATGCGCGTACCGGTGGACTTGTTCACACCGAGCTCCGCGTACTTGGCACCACCCATTTGCAGAATGTGCGGCAAGGTGGAGAGCGTCTCCACGTTGTTGACGACGGTGGGCTTGGCGTAGAGGCCCGCGATGGCGGGGAACGGCGGGCGGATACGCGGCATGCCGCGCTCACCTTCGAGGCTCTCGAGCAGCGCGGTCTCTTCACCACAGATGTAGGCACCCGCGCCGCGGTGCACGACGATCTCGAGGTCGTAGCCCGATCCTTGAATGTTCGTGCCCAGGAAGCCCTTCTCGTGCGCGTCCTTGATGGCCTGGGTCAACCGTTCGTAGCCGAGTGCGAACTCGCCGCGCAGGTACACGAACGCCTGGTTGCAACCGATCGCGTAGGACGCAATCGCGATGCCTTCGATGAGCTGGTGCGGGTCGAGTTCCACCAGCATGCGGTCTTTGAAGGTGGACGGTTCGCCTTCGTCGCCGTTCACCACCAGGTAGCGCGGGAACGAGTCCTTGGGCAGGAACGACCACTTGGTGGCGGCAGGGAACCCGGCCCCACCTCGGCCACGCAGGCCGGATGGGGCAAGGACCTCAGGACCGATGGCGGCGGCGTCCATGCCGAGCGCCTGGCGCAGCGCGGTGTAGCCGCCGGACGCAAGGAAGCCTTCCATCGTCCACGAATCCTGCGGACGGTCGCGCAAGCGCGCGGTGACGAGGCGAGTCTCAGTGGCCGTCATGAGGTCTTGCTTCCGGAGATGGTGCGAGCGGCCAGGGCGCCAGACTTGTAGTCGTCGACCACCGCGGCGGCGAGTTCCGGGTTGAGGTGTTCGTGGAACTCGTAGTTCACCTGCATCGAGGGCGCGTTGCCACACGCGGCGAGACACTCGACTTCTTCCACGGTCACCTCCGCGTCGTTCGCGTAGCGGCCTTCGAGGTGTTCGAGAATTTCCGGTCCACCGAGTACGAGACAGGTGACGTTCGTGCACACGCTCACGAGGTATTTCCCGCAGGGCTTGCGCTTGAACATGGTGTAGAAGCTGCACGTGCCGAGCACCTCGGCGGGGGTGACGCCGGTGAGGCTCGCGATCTCGCGCATCGCTTCGGGGCTCAGCCATCCGTCTTGATCCTGGGCGAGGTGCGCGAGCGGCAGGATCGCACTCTTGGCCCGCGGGTACTGCGCCACGATCTCGTGGGCCCGCGCGCGGTTCGTCGCGTTGAAGTGTCCCGCGGCAGTCATCGTTCCCGCTCCTCGGCCTGTTCATTGTGCGTATTCCACGGGTGGAGAGGGCACGCGCACAGTGAACGGGGGTTGGCGGCGTTGAACGTCATCGGTCCACCTCGCCCATGATGGGGTCGACGCTGGAGATGATGGCCACACCGTCGGCGACCATGCGGTTCTTGATCATCGGTTGCATCGTTTGCAGGTTGTAGAAGGACGGGCCGCGCACATGCATGCGGATGGGCTTCCCGGTGCCGTCGCTCACCATGTAGCAACCCACCTCGCCGCGGGGTGACTCGGCGTACGCGTAGGTCTCGCCCGCGGGTACGCGGAAGCCTTCGGTGAAGAGTTTGAAATGGTGGATGAGCGCTTCCATCGACTCGTCGATGCGCGCACGCGGTGGCGGGGTGACCTTCTTGTCCTGCACGCGGTAGTCGCCGCTCGGCATCATGTCCACGCACTGGCGCACGATCTTGATGGACTCCGCGATCTCGTACAGCCGGATGCGGTAGCGGTCGAAGCAGTCGCCGTTCTCGGTGTAGATGACGTCGAACTCCACCTGGTCATAGGCCAGGTACGGCTGGGTCTTGCGCAGGTCCCAGGCGAATCCGGTGGAGCGCAGGATCGGGCCACTCGCCGCGAATCCGAGCGCCTCTTCCTTGGTGATCACGCCCACGCCCACCATGCGCTCGAGCCAGATCGGGTTGCCGGTGAGGAGCGCGTCGTACTCGGCGATGCCGCGCTCCACCGTCTCGCAGAGTTCGAGGCACGCGCCCTGCCAACCCTCGGGCAGATCGGCGGCCACGCCACCGGGGCGCACGAAGTTGTGGTTCATGCGCAGGCCGGTGATGAGCTCGAGCACCCGCAGCGTTTCTTCGCGCTCGCGCCAGCCGTAGAGCATCATCGAGATCGCGCCGAGGTCCATGCCGTTGCTCGCTTGGAAGAGCAGGTGGCTGGCCATGCGGCTCAGCTCGGCGAGGAGCATGCGGATCCAGATCGCGCGGTCGGGGACTTCCACGTCGAGGAGCTGTTCCACGGCCATGGAAAAGACGAGTTCGTTCGCGATCGGCGAGGCGTAATCCATGCGGGTCACGTTGGTGCAGCCCTGCACGTAGGTGAGCTGCTCGCCGGTCTTTTCCATGCCCGTATGCAGGTAACCGACGATCGGCTTGGCCCGCACCACGGTCTCGCCGTCGAGCTCCATCATGATGCGCAGCACACCGTGCGTGGACGGGTGCTGGGGCCCCATGTTGATGATCATCGTCTGGCTTTCGCCTTCGACCTCGGGCCACGGCCCCCCGGTCACGACGATCTCGGATTGCTGGGTGAGGAGCTGCTCGCCTTCGTCGGTCTGACGTTCGAGGCGCGTCTGCTCGGCGGCCAGTGCCTCGTCGGTCACCACGTTCGTGTCGATGGACTCGTCGTCATCGAACATCTCGTCGTCATCGATCACTTCTTCGATCACTTCGAGGTCGCCGGTTTCTATCTCGTTCATCGCGGGCCCGGGTCGCCTTTGAATGTGACCGGGACGCGCGCGGGGGCGTCGTCCTTGCGCAGGGGATGGCCCACCCAATCGTCGGGCATGAGGATGCGGGTGAGTTCGGGGTGGCCGTGGAAGGTGATGCCGTAGAGGTCGAACACTTCGCGCTCCGCGAAGTTCATGCCGGGATAGATCGCCGTGATGCTCGCGATCGACGGATCCGATACCGGCACTTCGGTGATCAACCGGACACGGCGGTTGCGCGCGTGCGACAAGAAACTCGCAACGATCTCGAAGCGCTCGGGGTTCACGCCGGGGATGGAGAGCCGGTCGACGTCGCCGAGATGATCCACGGCGGTGACGTCGAGACAGGAGGTGAACTGTTCGTCGTCGCGCAAGTAGGTGGCGGCGTCGGCCCAGTGGGCGCGGTCGAGGTACACGACGGCTTGGCCGTGCGAGTTGTGAAACACCGCGCCGTCGAAGCGAGCGCAGAGGGCCGCGGCGACCTCATCCGATGGCACGGGCTTTTCGGTCGCGGGGAGCTTGTGCTCTTCTTCACGAGCGACGTCGGTTTCGGGCGCGGCGGACTCCGTCATCAGGGTCAAACGCTCGCCGGCTTGAGGGTGGGCAGATCGACCAACACCCCGTCCTGCTGGGCGATTTCGATACCGGCACCGCCCGTGGGCGAGGCGTCGCGGCGCTTGAGGAGCTCGCCGGTGCGGATCTGTTCGTGCAGCGTGATGATGCCGTGAAGGAGGGTCTCGGGGCCGGGCGGGCAACCGGGAACGTAGACATCCACGGGCACGATCTGGTCCACACCTTGGACGATGGCGTAGTTGTTGAACATGCCGCCGCTGCTCGCGCAGACGCCCATGGAGATGACCCACTTGGGCTCCACCATCTGGTCATAGACCTGGCGCAGGACGGGGGCCATCTTCTGGCTCACTCGGCCGGCGACGATCATGAGGTCGGCTTGGCGCGGGCTGGCGCGGAAGGTCTCCATGCCGAAGCGGGCGAGGTCGTAGTGCGCGGCGCCGGTGGCCATCATCTCGATCGCGCAACACGCGAGACCGAACGTGGCGGGCATCACCGAGTTGCGACGCGCCCAGCGGACGAGGTCTTCGAGCCGACCAGTGAGAAAGTTGTACGGAATCGCGTCGAGACCCATCGCGCTACGCCGCTTCTTGTTCGGGGCTCGGTACCACGGGTTGCTGCGCCACACCGTCGGGCATGCCCGCGGCTCGCAGCACCGGGCGCACGATGCGGCTGGCGACCTGGCTCACCGGGCCCCAGGAGAGCGCGCCCACGCTGAGGAGATAGGCGAAAGGGACGATCAGCACGAGGAGGAAGGTGCCCATCATCGCGAGGCCGTAGCCACCGAGGGAGCGGAAGATGGTGGCGAAGGGGTAGAGAAAAATGATCTCGACGTCGAGGACGATGAACGCGAGAGCGACCAGGTAGAACTTGACCGGGAAGCGCTCGACGGGCTCCTGCTCGGGGACGATGCCGCACTCATACGGTGCCGTCTTGGCCTTGGTGGGGCGCTTCACGCCGAGGAAAATCGAGGCGACGAAGCTCAGCGAGACGAACAGGATCACGAGGATCACC
>JBKJIQ010000008.1:0-111758 GCA_046598395.1 Acidimicrobiia bacterium | reverse complement strand
GCCTGCACGGTGGCCGGACGTGACCTGACGCGTGAGGAATGGAACGAACTCGTCGGCTCGACCACGCCATACCACCGGACCTGTACACCACGCCTCGCTGCCAAGCCCGAGTGACGCGCGGAACGATGCTTGAGATCACCCGCGTTCGTTCCGCGTCGCTCTAGCCTCCTGCTGTGAAGACGAAGTGGACGAGATGAATCCAAGAACGGCTCCGGTCGTCGGGATCGACATCGGTGGGACCGGCATCAAAGGCGCGCCGGTGGATCTTGGCGCGGGAGCGTTCGCGGCCCCGAGAATCCGGGTGCTGACGCCCACACCCCCGACTCCAGACCGGATTTTCGGCGCGGTCGCGGACCTGCTCGCCCAGATCGACACGCCGGGTCCGGTCGGCCTCACCCTGCCCGCGGTCGTACGCGGAGGCGTGGTGCAGACCGCGGCGAACATCGACGACGCGTGGATCGGGGTCGAGGCCACCGATCGGTTCAGCGACGCGCTCGGACGGTCGGTCGCCGTCGTGAACGACGCGGATGCCGCGGGCCTTGCCGAGATGCGCTTCGGTGCCGGGCGGGACCGCGCGGGCGTCGTGGTGGTGATCACACTCGGGACCGGCATCGGCAGCGCCGTGTTCGCCGACGGCGTGCTCGTCGCCAACACGGAACTCGGACACCTGCCGCTGAATGGAGACGCGGCGGAACGCTGGGCCGCGGAGTCGGTGCGGGAACGCGACGACCTCTCATGGAAGCAATGGGCGCGCCGCCTCCAGCACTACTTCGAACTCGTCGAGCGGTTGCTCTGGCCCGACCTCATCATCATCGGCGGGGGAGTGAGTAAGAAGTCCGACAAGTTTCTGCCCCACATCGAGTTACGCACCGAGCTCGTACCGGCGTCGCTGCACAACGACGCGGGGATCGTCGGCGCCGCGCTCCACGCACCGACCTCCTGAGCACCGGGCTCCGCGTTCGGCCCGACACCGATGGTACGACCGCCGAATACGGGACAGCGATAGTGGTTGATAGACCAGCCGGTGCTCCTCGTCGATACGACGTGACCAAGCGCCGGCGAGCGCGTGACGAAGTTGCTCAGGCTTGCCGATCCCCGCGAAGGGATCACGGGCTATCTCGTCGAGGAGACGATTGATGCGCTCGAGTGTCGCCCGGTTCATGCCCTGCCAGAAGCTGTAGTCCTCCCACCCGTGCGGTGTGATGCCCGGCGCACCACCACGATCGAGTGATGGAACCGTGGTCGGGAAGCGGCCCCGTGATGCCGAAACGTGACACAGTCGGGCCATGAGCCACGACCATCACACCGCCGAGGCCACCCTGACGAACGACCGGGTGCACGTGTTCCACTCATGGTCAGCGCAGGCCGAGATCAGCCCGGTGGCGATTGCCGGCGCCGAAGGTTCGTGGATGTGGGACTTCGGCGGCAACCGGTACCTGGACTTCAGCTCACAGCTGATCAACGTCAACCTCGGCCATCAGCACCCGAAGCTCGTCGCCGCGATCCAGGAGGCGGCGGGCCGACTCTGCACCGTGGCGCCGATTCACGCCGATGCAGAGCGCAGCGAGGCCGCGCGCCTGATCGCCGAGGTCGCGCCCGACGGGATGGAGAAGGTGTTCTTCACCAACGGCGGGGCCGAGGCCACCGAGAACGCGATGCGCATGGCCCGGCTGCACACCGGCCGGCACAAGGTCCTCGCGATGTACCGCAGCTACCACGGCTCGACCTCGGGCTCGATCGCGGCCACGGGCGACCCGCGCCGGTGGCCGTCGGAGCCATCGGTGCCCGGTGTCGTGCATTTCATTGGCCCCTACCTGTACCGCTCGTCGTTCCATGCAACCACCGAGGCCGAGGAGTGCGAGCGGGCGCTGGCGCACCTGGACGAAGTCGTGATGTTCGAGGGGGCGCACGCCATCGCGGCGGTGATCCTCGAACCGGTCGTCGGCACCAACGGCATCCTCGTGCCGCCACCCGGCTACCTGCAGGGGGTGCGCGACCTCTGCGACCGCCACGGCATCATGCTCATCGCGGATGAGGTGATGGCCGGCTTTGGCCGCTGCGGCGAGTGGTTCTCGATCCAGCGATGGGGTGTGACCCCGGACCTCATCTGCTTCGCCAAGGGTGTGAACTCGGGCTACGTCCCGCTCGGCGGAGTGATCCTCTCGAACGAGATCGCCGCGACCTTCGATCACCGCGTCTACCCGGGCGGCCTCACGTACTCGGGCCACCCACTCGCCTGCGCGTCCGCGGTCGCGTCGATCAATATCTTCCATGAGGAGGACGTGCTCGGACAGGCCCGCACTCTCGGCGACGCGATCGGTCCGGCGTTGCAGAAAATCGCGGCGAACCACCCGGTGGTAGGAGAGGTGCGCGGCCTCGGCGCGTTCTGGGCCGTCGAGCTCGTGCGTAACCGCGAGACGCGGGAGATGCTCGTGCCCTACAACGCAAGCGGTCCCGACGCCAAACCGATGCAGGAGCTGCTCGCAGCCTGCAAGGAGCGGGGAGTCTGGCCGTTCACGCACTTCAACCGGCTGCACGTCACGCCACCGCTCACGACGTCGCTCGCCGATCTCGAGACCGGCCTCGCCGCCATCGACGACGCGCTGACCGTCGTCGACCGTTACGCCGCCAGCTGACCGGCGGACGGTCAGTCGGCGCGTACGACCCGCGTGCCCGCGAGGCTGCCCTCGGCGCGCCATTGCCGGAGGTGCTCGGCGTAGTCCATGAGCGAACCGGGGAAGACCGCACCCCGCGCCGCGAGCATCGTGCGCGCGCCCTCGCTGTTGCCGTAGCTCGGTGTGCACGTCTTGTTGTACCCGGCGATCGCACCTGATCGGTCCCACAGCGTCTGCAGCCAAGCGTCTTCGGCCTCGACCGTCGCCTCGATCGATTCGATGCCCTCGGACCGGCAATGGTCGATCAGCCACGTGATGTGCGCCGTCGACTCCGACAGGAAGTGGACGAAGTTCAGCCCGAAACCCGCCTGGATGAAGCTCACGACGAAGAGGTTCGGGAACTCGGCGGTGAGGACACCGTGCAGGGAATGCGTGCCGTCGTGCCAGCGCTCGCTCAGGCGCTGGCCACCCCGACCGACCGGGTCGAAGCCGAGCCGGCCGACGAGCCCGGTCGTGATCTCGAACCCGGACGCGAAAATCAACAGGTCGAGCGGGTACTCCGTGCCGTCCACGACCGGACCCGCGGCGGCCATCTCGCGCACACCGCGGCCGTCGGAGTCGACCAGGTGCACGTTGGGCAGGTTGAAGGACTGCAGGTACTCGTCGTGGAAGCACAGCCGTTTGCAGTGCTTGCCGTACCAGGGCTTCAGCTTCTCCGCGGTCTCGGGATCCTCGATGATCTCGTCGACGCGCCGGCGGAAGGCCTCCATCACCTCGAAGTCGATCGCTTCGAACTCGGCGCGCTGGTCCTCGGACGTCGGGACCTGCTGCGTGTCGACGCGCATCGCCGCCGTCCATCCGTCGTTCACCATGTCGCGGTCGGGGCGCCTGCCGGTCACGACTTCCGTGAAGTTGCGGGTCCGCTCCTGTTGCCAGCCGGGTGCGAGCGAACGAAACCACGCTTCGTCAATCGGTTGCTGGCCGCGGACCCCGATCGCGGAGGGCGTGCGCTGGAAGACGTAGACCTCCTTGGCGGCGCGGGCCAGCTGCGGGACCAGCTGTACCGCCGTTGCGCCGGTGCCGATGATGCCGACCGCCTTGTCGGCGAGCCGGTCCATCGGCTCGGCGGGACTACCGCCGGTGAACTCGTAGTCCCAACGCGTGGTATGGAACGCCTTCCCGGCGAAGCGGTCAATCCCGTCGATCCCCGGCAACTTGGCCTTGTGCATGAGCCCGCCCGCAGAGATGAAGAACTGCGTGCGGATGTGGTCACCGCGCTGGGTCACGAGGTCCCAGCGATGGGCGGCGTCGTCCCACGTCAACGATTCGACTTCGGTCTGGAAGAGCGCGTGCTCGTAGAGCCCGAAGTGGCGGCCGAGGAGCTGGCAGTACCCGAAGATCTCCGCGGCGCTCGCGTACTTCTCCGTCGGCATGTAGCCGGTCTCCTCCAGGAGCGGGAGATAGATCGTCGCATCGACGTCACACATGCACCCGGGGTAGCGGTTCCAGTACCAGGTGCCCCCGAAGTCGGCGGCCTTCTCCACGATTCGGTACTTTGTGATCCCTCGCCGACCGAGGTTGATGGCGGCGAGCATTCCTGCGAACCCGCCACCGAGGATGACGACGTCGACCTTCTCGGTCACCGGATCCCGGGTGAACTCGGGGTCCGCCCACGGGTCCCGATCGAGGTGGTACTCGCTGAGTGAGTGGTACTGCCCGAGCCCTTCCTCCCGCAGTCGCTTCGCCCGCTCGGCCTCGTACCGGGCCTTCACCGCAGCAAGGGTCGAAGGATCACGGCGGGTCATGGTGGCTCCGGGGGAGGACGAGCGTCGACCGTACGGGATCGAACGTCTGACGTGAACCGGGATTATGCCGTCCGCACCGGTGCGACCCGGCAACGAACGCCCGGACTCACCATGGCGCGCTCCAGGTGCCGATGCCGGTTCCAATGCGCATGGCCCTCGACCGGCCGCCGACTCGCCATCGTCGTTGATGGCTGTTGCGGTGATCGCGTAGGCCAGTCCGGTGGCCTCTTTCACGGGGGAGCGCGTCGATGTCGGCTCGAATGAGCACCGTGGGGCCCTCCCCGTTGGAGAGCGTCGCGACCACCCCAGTCCCGCCTACGCCGGTCGTGACCTCATAGCCCAAAGCTTGCAACCGGCCCGCTTCCGGTCTCGACCAACAGCATGGTCGGGAGCACGATCACGCCACAGTCGCGGAGTCCGTAGGCCCCCAAGATGCCGCGGTGCTTCGACGAGACTGCGTCCACCGAATCCCCCGCGGCCAACATTGCCGTACCGAGGTGCACCACGAGCTCGCGGACTTCTCCGGCATCGTGCGAAATCGGTGGGGCCAATCCCGGATTGTGCCATGGGCGGGAATGGAACGCGTCGCGCGCCTCGGCCAATACCGGTGGCCAGTTCGGTTATGGGCCGGCGAGGCCGAGGTCGGTGGGTTCGAGGTCGGGTTGCTGGTGTCCGAGGGTGGGACAGACTTCGGTGCTGTCGGGTCGGAACACCCGGAACGTGGTTTGGTCCCAGACGACCTGCCATGTGGGATGGGCGTGCAGGAAGTGATGGTGTCGACTGCACAAGAGGACACCGTTCGCGATGCTGGTCTCGCCGCCGTGTTGCCAATGTCTTCCGTGATGGGTTTCGCACCATCCGGGCGGGATTTCACATCCCGGCCACCGGCGCCGTCTCGGCTCGTCCGCTCGTGCTCCGACTGGCCTCGTCGAGTGGATCTCGCTCCCTCGCTGCTCGGCTCCACTGCGCTACGCCTCGGTCCGCGTCAAGAGTTCGTCAGACCCGGCTGATCGTGCAGTCACACAAAGAATCCAACACCCCTGGATGGTGCAAGCGCGCCGATGAAACCCCCATCCATCTGCCCGATCCGGACAAACGCCTCACGGTTCAGATGAGCAAGGAACGTCGCCCAATCAACGACCACCACCGCGGAGGGCGACGCCATCGGCGACTCCGCGGGGGCACCCATCGCGACTCTGCACAACCGGGCCAGACCATCCGCTCGACGTTGCGCGTAGCTGCGGTCGTCGCCTTCGGTCGGCGCGTCGGTGAACGCACCCAACGGGACGAAGATTGTCTCCGCGTTCAGACCACCGATATCACCATCGAGCATCAATCGGCCGCCGACAATCGAGGCCCGCAGGCCGTTGCGCTCCGGGCCGAGTTCACCATCGCGGCGGGCACACTGCTTGAAATGTGATGCCATCCGACCGAGGGTCCACATGTCATTGCGCCGCGCCGCGCCCAACAACTCACCCTCGACCGCCGCGAGTTCCTCATCGAAACCAGGAACGCGCGCGCCGGCGATCACCCGGACAGCACCCGACGAGAACTGACCGCCGCGCCACGCGCCGCGAGTCTCGGGCAACACTTCACCGAGTTCACCAGCACCGATCGCGGCGTGGACCTCACCGGTGCGCATCCCGGCGCGGGCCCGCAACCATGACGGGGTCGACTCGTACCCGTCTTCGGCACCCACCCCACGGCGATGTCCCGCCAACACCAGTTCCGCGAACACTGCTTCTTGACGATCAAGTTCCCGACGGAACCCCAGGATCGTCGACGCCAA
Organism: Acidimicrobiia bacterium; assembly: GCA_046598395.1. Lineage (GTDB taxonomy): Bacteria > Actinomycetota > Acidimicrobiia > IMCC26256 > JAENVU01 > JAENVU01. Next base: position 105,549 of record JBKJIQ010000008.1, on the reverse strand, counting down.
CTCGGTGTCCGACAGCTCACCTGGAGCGACGGTCATCATCGCCTCGACAGCAACACGACCGAATCCGAGTCAAAGTTCCTGCACGAGATCGAGTCCCCGATTGCTTCGCTCGAGTTCGGCGCAGGTTCCGATTCACACCGCCGAGTGGGCGGACTCAGCGGTCGCGCATGCCCTTGCCGTCCAGGATCTTCTGGGCGTACTTCTCGACTCGTGCCTCACGCGTCTTCGCTTGCTTGGCGTCAGAGAAATGCAGGTTGTATTCGCGTTGGCGACCGGGCGTCAGCGCCTCGAAGGCCGATCGGAACCCCTTGTCGTTGTCCAAGCGATGCTGGAGTTCAGCCACGAAGACGACCTCGGGCGCGGGTCCAACATTCAGACCTGCCTCCTCGACATCGACGGCCTCGGCGACGAAGGCCTTGACGGTCGTGGCCAGTCGCGCCACGTCCTCGACCGACGTGAACTGAACGCGGAGGGCCGACCGTGAGTTCGGTCCTTGCTCCTGAAGCACACCCTGGGGGTCGTTGAGCAAGGCCCCCTTGAAGAACATCAGCGCAAGGAATTCCTTCATCTCCTGGACGATGACGATGTTCTTGCCGTCATGGCTGTAGCAGGGCTTGCCCCACTTGATGTCCTCGGTGAGTTCACAGCGCAACAGGACCTGGCGCAGGCGGGTCATCTCCGCGGGCCACATCTCGGACCGTTCGATGTACGCATCAACCTTCGGGTTCGCCGTCATGGCGACGGGAGCGCGAACCGGAAAGTGGCGGCTGGATCGGCGCGCACTGCGTGGTCGAGTGCCGAAGCATCGTCGCCGATCAGGATGCGCCACTCGTCGGCCTTGACGGCATCAAGGATGATCGTCGACGCCTGAGCTGCGGTCACCGGTGCCCGGTCACGGAACATCTCTCCGAATCCTGTCATCGTCCCCACCTCGCCACCATGGAACCGTTCCGAGTTCAACACGATGGAGGTCCCGACCCAACCGGGCATGACCACCGACGCTCGGAGGTGCGGCGCATTCACGGCAAAGTCGGTGATCAGGGCTTCGGTAAAGCCCTTCACGGCAAACTTGGCGCTGCAGTATGCGGTGTGAGGAACCCCGGGGCCGAGCGTGGCCCAGAAGCCGTTGACCGAACTCGTATTCACCACCTGGCCGATCTCGGCGTTCATGAGCAGCGGCAGAAACGCTCTCGTGGTGAAGTACACACCGTTCCAACACACCGCGAACGTCTTGTCCCACTGGGCCCGGTCGTCCGTCACGAAACTGCCACCCCCTCCCACGCCCGCATTGTTGAACAACAGGTTCACATGGGGACGCCACGCCCCGACGGCCGCGCCGAAGGCCAACACCTGTGCTTCATCCGTCACGTCGGCCACCATCGCGAAGACCTCGCCGCGCGGTCCATCCGCCGCGCACATGGCCACAGTCTCATCGAGGTCCTCTGATTGTCCCCGGCCAGCATTGATCCTCAGCGGCGCCCGGGACCATAACCCTCGACGACGATCCCAACCGGGGGACGGAACCCGTAGTACGACGCGCATCGGGTTCGAAGTAGTTCTTCAGCTGGTGGGAGCGGCGATCGACGACATCTGCTGTGCCACCTCGAGATTGCGGCGCGCTTCCGCCTCCGGCGAACGCGGGAGGACTGCGATGAGGATCCAGCCGAAGAGGCCGAACAATCCGAGGAAGAAGCCGAGGACCGGCTTTCCACGACTCCGGCCGATCAGAAAACCGACTCCGCCACCGATGACGATGAGTGCAACTAGCCAACCGACCAACACCATGAGCGCGTCGTTGTTGATTCTGTTGTCCGCGGCCGTAAGACCGATGTGGGTGACTTCAGCGAGCATTTGGCAACCTCCAGAACTGGAGTCACCCGGCTGGCGACACTGTTACTTCGACTGACGCTGACTGTTCCTGTAGGGCGGGCACGCGCGACCGAGGTGGCCGGAAGACCACCGTCAGCGGGTCACGAACTTCGGCGCACCGACGACGGTTGACTCAGGCGGCTCGAGCGTGCGTCACCTTCGCGGCGTCGTGCTCGATGTGGCGAGCCTCGGCTGCGGGAGCGGGTGATTGAGATCCGCAGCGTCGAGGGAGATCTCAGCGTCGAGATGCTGTGCCGCCGCCATCGCTTCCAGGCACATGAGGTTCAGCCGAATTGATGAGGACCCGCAGTAGCAGATGGTCGTCGATCTCAATATCGCCGGCGGTTACGCGAGTTCAGGTTCCTCAGCCGCAACCCGTTCCACGAGCGCGGCATACCCGCCAGCCGCGTCGATCGCGTTTCGCAACAGGTGGCGAGTACCGTCGCGTCCTGCAGGAACGACCCCCCGGCGTCGTGAACAACCCACGCGATCATCGACGCCGGAGGCGCGCTGGCGATTCCCGACGCTCACCTTCGACGAGATCCCCGAGGCCCTCGAATCGATGGAGCGCCCTGAGACCGTCGGCCGCTTGGTCGTCACTCGCTGACTGAACGCGATCCGGCCACGAGCGGCGGCCATCTATCGTTCGCACCATGTCGCATCGAGTCATCCAGTGGGCCACCGGCAACCAGGGTGTGGAGGCCATTCGTGCCTGCGCGCAACGGTCGGATCTCGAACTGGTGGGAGGTTGGGTGTCGTCGACCGCGAAGGAGGGCCGTGACCTCGGCGAGATCGCGGGCATCGCACCGATCGGCGTGACCGCAACCGAAGACATCGGCGCGCTCCTGGAGCTCGGCGCCGATTGCGTGATCTACACGCCGCGCATCGGTTCACTCGATCACGTGTGTCGCATCTTGGCGTCGGGCGCCAACGTGGTCACCACCGCGTTTCTCTTTCATCCGCGGTCCCTGCCCGCCGCCGATCTGGCCCGACTCGTTGACGCGTGTGAGGCGGGGAACTCGTCGGTGCACGGCACCGGACTGAACCCAGGGATCCTCAGCGGCGTACTTCCCTTGGCGCTCAGCTCGATGAGTCGACGCGTCGACAAGGTGACCCTGCAGGAACGCGCCGACTGGTCCTTCTACGAGAGCACCCACATCACGTTCGACAACATGCGCTTTGGTCACCCCGCGGCCGAGGTCAACGAAGCCGCGAGCGACTTCCTCCGGTTCAACAGTGGGATCTTCCAGGAGATGATCGCGTTGGTCGCCGAGGCGCTCGGTGCCGAACTCGACGACATCACCACGAGCGTGGAGCTCGTCGATGCGAACGAGGATCACGATGTGCTCGGCATCATGCTCGCGGCGGGGACTGTGGCCGGACAGCGGTGGCGATGGCAAGGCCATCGCGGCGGCGAGGTGGTCGTGGAGATCGAAACGCTGTGGACCGTGGGGGGCGAGTATCCCGCCCATTGGCCCCGACCGCTCGACGGGTGGACGCTCACAATCGAGGGCGATCCGTCGTTCCGTACCCACACCATGGCCCTCGCGAGTTTCGAACGGCCCGAGCCGATCAGCGAACACGTACGCGCCGCGAGCATCGCCACGGTGATGGCGGCGGTCAACGCGATCAGCGCCGTGTGTGCGGCACCCCCCGGTATCGCCTCCATGGCCGATCTACCCCTCGTGCGCGCTACGGCCGGGTTCCGCCATCGAGCGGACGAGGGCAACGGTGAACTCAGGTAGGTTCCGCCCATGGCCAGCCCTGCGAGTCGCCTCGAAGACATCGGCGCGGCCGACGGCTGGCGCTGTTGGCGCTGCGACGAGCCGGTGGACCCGGAAATGTCGGTCAACGATCCCCGTGGACCCAGCATCGACGCCATCATCACGAAGGCTCGGTCCAAGGCCAAGGGTGGCACCTCGGCGGTGGGAGCCGAACGGCTCGCCCATCGTGCGTGCAACACCAAGAAGGGTGCAAATGCGCCGGTAATCCCGTGGTCCGACGAACTGTTCGTCGTCGACCCCGCGCCGATCTTGGCCACAGTGGAACGGCTCTCCCGCAAGGGCGGCCGCGAGATCATGGCTCGGTGCCCGACCGCCGCAGATGCTGATCAGGCCTGCACATGGTTGCTCGATCGCGTGTCGCGCTTGACCCCGGACCTCGAGGTCACGACTGCCGTCGAATCCGGCGGCGGTCAGTTCCTCCTGGTCCTACGCGCTCCGTAACCGCGCCCCGGCGTCAACGTCGTCAGGTGGGAACGGAATCGTCGAGCATCCGCGCCGCAGCCGAGAGGACGGCCCGCAGCGACGCGGTGATGATGTTGGGATCGGTACCGATGCCCCAGCGGGTGGTGGCGTCGTCGTCGACGGTCTCCACGTAGGCGACGGCGGTCGCATCAGCACCCCGCCCCAATGAATGCTCGTGATAGTCGACGACATCGAGTTCGATACCGAGCCCGCCGGCAATGGCGGTCACGAAGGCGGCAATCGGACCGTTGCCTTCGCCATGCACCGTGACCGGCTCGCCGTCACGCGTGAGTTGTGCCGTGATCGTGGCGCGGTCGTCGCTGCCCGTGGTCAGCTCATGCGTTCGCAACGCGAGACGCGGTTCGGCGGGGAGGTACATCGTCTGGAACTCGTCCCAGAGCGCCACGGGCGTGATCTCGGTGCCGGTGTCTTCGGCCACCGCCTGAATGGTCTTGGAGAACTCGATCTGAAGCCGACGGGGGAGTGCGAAGCCGTGCTCCATTTCCATGATGTAGGCGATCCCGCCCTTGCCCGACTGACTGTTGACGCGAATGACGGCTTCATACGATCGGCCGACGTGCGCCGGGTCGATCGGCAGATACGGCACCCCCCACGTCTCGTAGTCATGATCTCGGCCCGCGGCTTCGGCCTCGGAATACAGCGCGGCGAAACCCTTCTTGATCGCGTCTTGGTGCGACCCGGAAAAGGCGGTGTACACGAGGTCGCCAACATAGGGATGGCGCTCGTGGACCGGCAGGCGATTGCAATATTCCGCGGTGCGGCGCAACCCATCGATGTCGGTGACATCGAGTTCAGGGTCGATACCTTGACTGAACAAGTTCATGGCGAGCGTCACCAGGTCGACGTTCCCCGTGCGCTCGCCGTTGCCGAACAGACAGCCCTCCACGCGATCCGCGCCCGCGAGCACGCCCAGCTCCGCCGCGGCCACCGCGCAGCCGCGGTCGTTGTGGGGATGTAACGACAGCACCACCGAATCGCGGTTGCGGACGTTGCGGAGAAACCACTCGATGGTGTCGGCATAGATGTTCGGGGAGTACATCTCGACCGTCGCCGGCAGATTCATAATGAGCGGCCGGCGGGCGGTGGGTTCGATCACATCGGCCACGGCATCGCAAATCTCGACGGCGTATTCGATCTCGGTGCCCGTGTAGCTCTCCGGCGAGTATTCGTAGCGCACGTCGGTGCCGGGCACCGAGGCTTCGAGCTTGCGACACATCCGCGCCGCGTTCACTGCGATGTCGGTGATCCCATCGCGATCCAATCCGAACACCACCCGTCGCTGCAAGATCGACGTTGAGTTATAGAAGTGCACGATGGCTCGCGGCGCGCCGACGATGGACTCATAGGTCCGTTCGATGAGTTCGTTGCGGCATTGCGTGAGGACCTGAATCGTCACGTCGTCGGGGATCAGGTCTTCCTCGACCAACTGGCGGACGAAATCGAAATCGGTCTGGCTCGCAGAAGGGAACCCGACTTCGATTTCCTTGAAGCCCATCTTGACCAGCGTGTCGAACATGCGGCGCTTCCGGACCGGGTCCATCGGGTCGATCAGCGCCTGATTTCCATCGCGCAAGTCGACTGCACACCAGCGCGGCGCCTTCGTGAGCTTCTGGTCCGGCCACGTTCGGTCCGGCAGTTCGAGCGGTACGAAAGCCTGGTATTTCTCGAACGGCATCTTCTTGGGCTGCGCGGGTTCTGGTGGCATGGTGTGACTCACTTGTCGATGTTTTCGGGTACCAGGAAAGCAGAAAGCTCCCGGCCCGAAGGCACAGGAGCTTGAGACGAACGCCGATGCGGGCGCTCGCCTACATGAGCAGAAGGAGGGTAGGGGGGGTCATAGAACCCCCACCATAGCGGCCGCCGCGCGCCCTACCGGCCCATTTCGAACTCATCGATCGCCCGGAGGTGCACGCGCTGGTCGTCCACACCGAGAAACGACGACCGGATCGAGTTGCGCGCGACCACGACCACCTGCGCTTTGGAGAGTCCCAGCGCCGCCGCGGTCTCGGTGTAGTTCATCGCGATGTATCCACCGAAATACGCGGGATCGTCGGAGTGGATCGACACGTTGAGTCCGAGCTCGAGCATGCGCTTGAGCGGGTGATCGACGAGCGTGGGAAATACCCGGAGTTTCACGTTCGAGAGCGGACACACGGTGAGAGGAATCTGTTCCGCCACCAGCCGATCGACCAGATCGGCATCTTCGAGGCACCGAACGCCATGATCGATGCGAACCGCGTTGAGCACGTCGAGCGCGTCCCGGATGGAGTCGGGCCCACCTTCCTCACCCGCGTGGGCCACGGCGAGGAATCCTTCGGAGCGGGCGCGTTCGAACACCGCCCGAAACTTGGCGGGTGGATTGCCCGCCTCACCGGAGTCGAGGCCCACGGCGGTGATGTGTTCAGCGTGGGGGAGTGCCGTCTCGAGTGTGGCCATCGCGGCCTCCGCGCTGAGGTGACGCAGGAAGCACATGATGAGACGCGAGGAGATTCCCGAGTCCCGCGTCGCATCGGCGAGTGCGCCGGCGATTCCCTCGATCACCGTAGCGAACGAAATGCCCCGATCGGTATGGGTCTGCGGATCGAAGAAGATTTCGGCATGGCGCACACCGTCGGCCGCGGCCCGCTCGAGGTAGGCGTGCGTGAGGTCATAGAAGTCCTGCGCCTCCACCAGGACCGAACATCCCGCGTAGTAGACGTCGAGGAACGACTGGAGATCGTCGAAGACGTAGGCGGCGCGCACTGCGTCCACGTCGGCGTAGGGCACCCCCACTCCATTGCGGGCCGCGAGTTCGAACATCAACTCGGGCTCGAGGGTGCCCTCGATGTGGAGATGTAACTCGGCCTTCGGCAGTGTCGTTCCCCACATTGGGTCGCGGGTCACCGCGCGCGCACCGGCAATGAGCCGGTCAGGATCGGGTCGAGCAGCCAGTCGGGATGGTCATGGACGACCCGCTCGAGCCAGTAAGGACTCTCGAAGAGCGCGAGCAGCGTGCCATCCGGACGCTCCAGAATCTCGACCCCGGTCAGGGAACCGATCTCCGCCACGCTGGCGGCATCGGTACGGCGCGCGATCCGCTTCCGCACCGCGCTGACGTCGATGGGGGCGCCGAACTCGTGCTCCAATCGGTGCGCGAAGACCTCGAACTGCATCTGCCCCACCGCGGCGAGCACTGGATTCCGATCCCCACCCCGCCGATACAGGACCTGGACCACGCCTTCCTCGCCCAACTGCTCCAGCCCACGGCGAAACTGCTTCGACCGTGAGATGTCACGGGGCCGAGCATCGGCGAACAGCTCGGGCGCAAAGGACTCGATGGGAGGGAACCGCACCGGATCGCCGTGAAAGAGTGAGTCACCGATCCGTACATCGTTGGCGTTCACCAACGCGATGACGTCGCCGGGAAAGGCGTCGTTGATGGTGTCACGCTCCGCGCCGAAGACCGACGCGGCGTACTTCGTTGCGAAGGGTCGGCCCGTAGGTTCATGGGTAACGGTCATCCCGCGCTCGAAATGACCGGAGCAGATCCGCACGAATGCAACCCGGTCTCGGTGCGCGGGATCCATGTTGGCCTGGACTTTGAAGGCAAACGCCGAGAAGCCGGCATCGAGCGGGCGGTCATCACCGTCGATGCTCCTGCGGGGTGAGGGCCCGGGTGCAAGATCCACCACGGCATCCAGTATGTGGCGAACGCCGAAATTGGTGAGCGCGGATCCGAAGAACACCGGTGTGGTGCGGCCCGCGAGGAAGGACTCGACGTTGACCTCGGCACCGACCGCATCCAAGAGCGCGACTTCCTCGACTGCGCGTGTCCACGTATCCCCGTGTGTCTGCGCCGCAACGGCGGGATCAATCCGCGTCTCGGAGGCGATGCGCGAGCCGTGGGCGGTGCGGCTGTATTCCACGAAGGCGCCCGTGGCGCGTTCTACCACTCCGGCGAACTCACCGGGCAGACCCACCGGCCATGTGACCGGCGTGGGCGCGAGATGGATACGATCCTCGATCTCGTCGATGAGCGCGAGCGGATCGAGACCCGGTCGGTCGTACTTGTTGATGAACGTGATGATGGGGATGGACCGGGACCGGCAGACCTCGAAGAGCTTGAGCGTCTGTTCCTCGATGCCCTTGGCTGCATCGAGGACCATGATCGCGGCATCGGCCGCCGCGAGCACGCGATACGTGTCTTCGGAAAAGTCACGGTGGCCCGGAGTGTCGAGCAGATTCAGGACATGGTCTCGATAGTTGAACTGCAACACCGTGGACGTGATCGAGATGCCGCGTTCCTGCTCCATCGCCATCCAGTCGGATGTGGCGGAACGCCGACCGGCGCGGGCCTTCACCGAACCGGCCACGAGCACCGCGCCGGAGTAGAGCAGGAACTTCTCGGTGAGCGTGGTCTTGCCCGCGTCGGGGTGGCTGATGATCGCGAACGTGCGCCGACGCGCCGCTTCGACGGTGATCTCTCGCGAGTGCGGGGTCATGGCCGCCCGCCGCAAGGATGCGCCGCGAGGAATGTCATGGCCCAACCGGTGGACACGGCTGCCACGTCTCGGTCACCACGTCAGTGTTGTCGGTCGAGGTCGCGGTGACCGATTCGGTCGGGAATCCCTCGGCCGCCGGGCCGACATTGCGCTGACCTGGTACGGTCCGACTTCATCCCTTCTTAGGGAAGACGGCTCGTTGATGCTTGGGCGCTCGCCCGAAACGATCCTGTCGCCTCCTCTGAGCCCATCAGAGGAGCGCAATGTCACCAGTTTCGGTACATCCCGGTTCCGCTATGGGCGATTTCGCCCCGCAGGTCCATACGAGCCCTCCACCGGTGGGCAATACGGCGTTCGTGTACTGCGAAGGCAACTTCGGCGAACTCGACGGTAAGACCGCGAACGGCCTGGTTCGGTCTTCGGAGAAGTACGACGTCGTCGCCGTCATCGACAGCCGCCAGGCGGGCCGTGACGCGGGCGAAGTCTTGGACGACATCCCGAATGGGATTCCGATCCTGCACGACGTGGCGAGTGCCGTTCGCGTCCTCGGTCGTATCCCGGACTACTTCATCTTCGGGATGGCCCCGGCGAGCGGGCTGCTGTCGCCGATGGAGCGGACCGTCGTGCTCGACGCCATCGCGGCGGGAATGCACGTGGTCAACGGTTTGCATGAGTTCCTGAACGACGATCCCGAGTTCGTGGCTGCGAGCGTGGCCAGCAACGTCACGATGCTCGACGTCCGGCGGCCTCGGGCGAAGAAGGACCTGCGCTTCTTCTCCGGCCGCATCTTCGAAGTCACGTGTCCGCGAATTGCGGTGCTCGGCACCGACGGCGCTATCGGCAAACGGACGACCGCGACCATCCTCACCCAGGCCCTCAACGCGGCCGGAATCAAGGCTGTCCTCGTGGGGACCGGACAAACCAGCTTGATCCAGGGCGCAAAATACGGCGTGGCCCTCGATGCGATCGCGCCGCAGTTCTGTTCCGGAGAGATGGAAGCCGCGGTCGTTGAGGCCTTCGAAGTCGAACACCCCGACGTGATCATCGTCGAAGGTCAAGGCGCGCTCAGCCACCCCGCCTACCTCACGTCCGGCTACATCCTGCGGGGGAGTCAACCGGCCGGAGTCATTCTTCAACACGCGCCGGCCCGCCCAATGTTGAGCGACTTCCCGACCATGCCGATGCCCACTCCCGCGAGCGAAATCAATCTGATCCAGACCTTCGCCGACACCACCGTGATTGGCCTCACGATCAACCATGAACACATGACCGACGACGAGGTTGAAACCGCGATCCTCGATTACGAGCGCGAGCTCGAGATGCCGGTCACCGACGCACTGACACGGTCGCCGGATCGTCTGGTCGAGATGGTGCTCGGCGCCTTTCCCGAGCTCGCGAGGTTGGCGACCGCCAACCGGGGATGACCGCGCCGCGGCTCGAGGTCGACCTTCACAAGATCACGGAGAACGCCCGCCTGCTCGTCGACCGCCTCGGACGGAAAGGCATCTCCGTCACTGGGGTCACGAAGGCGATGTTGGGTTCGCCCGAGCTCGCGACTGCAATGGAACGCGGCGGCATCAACGCACTCGGCGATGCACGCGTCGAGAACATCGAGGCGCTGCGCGCGGGTGGGGTCACGGCGCCGATCACGCTGATCCGGTCACCGATGCTGAGTCAGGTCGATCGGGTGGTGACGGCCGCCGAGGCCAGCCTCAACTCCGAGGCGGTCGTGATCGAAGCCCTTTCCGCGGCCGCCGTTGCTCAGCGACGGACCCACGGAATCGTGCTGATGGTGGAGCTGGGTGACCTGCGCGAAGGCGTCCTCGCCGCGGACCTTCTCGACCTCGCCCGTCTCACCCTCAACCTTCCCGAACTGACGCTGCAGGGAATCGGCACCAATCTCGCATGTCAAAGCGGCGTGGTACCCGACGCAACCAACATGGCCGAACTCTCGCGTCTCGTCGAGCTGGTGGAAACCACCTTCGACGTTGTACTGCCCGTGGTATCCGGCGGAAACTCTGCAAACCTCAACTGGGCGCTCGGCTGCCAAGACACCGGGCGGGTCAACGAGTTGCGCCTCGGCGAGTCGGTCCTCCTCGGCCGGGAGCCTCTCCACCGTGAGCCGGTGCCGGGATTGCATACCGACGCAATCACGCTCGTCGCCGAGGTGATTGAAGCCAACGACAAGCCCACCCAGCCCTGGGGCACGATCGGACAAACGGCATTCGGTAGCCCTCCCATTCGCTCAGGGAAGGCCATGACCCGTCAATCGCTGCTTGCCCTCGGCCACCAAGACATCGATCCCCACGGGCTCACGTCGGTGGCGGGCTTCACCATCCTCGGCGCAAGCAGTGACCACCTGGTCGTCGACACCGGTGACACCCGGTGTTCCGTAGGGTCCAAGATGAGCTTCCAGGTCAACTACAGCGCACTGGTGCGGGCCATGACCTCACCGTTCGTGACGAACCGGTTCCACGGAGCCAGAACCTGACCACCGACGCTCACCCGTGGCATGCGGAACTAGGCGTCGAGTTCTTCCAGGACACGCGCGCGTAGCCCCATCTGGGCGAGCATGGCACGATCGCTCGCGTGATCCGCGCACGGCGTGGTGGCGGTCAACATCATGTTGCGCTCACTCGTGAAGAACGAGTTCGCCCCGGCCAGCATGCACAGCGCTTGATCCGAGAAGCTCATGAGATGACGGCCCGCGGCAATCCGCACCACCGAACTCGGCATCAACAATCGAGCGACCGCAATCATGCGAACCGTCTCCGCGATCTCGACGTCCGGTGCATCTTCGAGCGGCGTGCCCGGCACGCGTGACAACACGTTGATCGGAACCGACTCGGGATGCGGTGACTGGGTCGCGACTTGGTGCAGAAAGGAGATGCGGTCGGCGTCGGTCTCGCCCATCCCGATGATCCCACCGCAGCACACGGTGATGTTGGTGGTGCGCACCGCCGCGATCGTGTCGAGCCGTTCCTGATAGGTCCGGGTCGTGATCACCGAGTCGTAGTACTCGGGCGAGGTATCGAGATTGTGGTTGTAGGCATACAGGCCGGCTTCGTCGAGCCGCTGCGCTTGTTCGGCCGTGAGCATGCCCAAGGTCGTGCAGACCTCGAGGCCGAGATCGTTGACTTGGCGCACCATGTCGAGCACCCGCTCGAACTGCGCGTTGTCCTTGACGTCACGCCATGCCGCGCCCATGCAGAACCGGGTGACGCCCTGAGCCTTCGCCCGTTTCGCGGTCTTCACCACATCGTCCACTGCCATCAGCGGTTCGGGCCTGACCCCGGTGTTGTGATGCACCGATTGCGAGCAGTAACCGCAGTCTTCGGGACATGCACCCGTCTTGATCGATAACAACTGGTTCACGTGGATCTCGGTGGGGTCGTGGAACTCCCCGTGCACTGCGCTCGCGCTGCGCACCAGCTCCATCAGCGGCCGCTCGTACAGTTTCGTGATCTCGGCGATCGTCCAGTCAGTACGTACGGCCGTGGTCATGGAACTCCGGTCTCCTTGCGATGGTCACGTCGGGCAACCCGCCCGCCGGGGATCGGCAACGGTAGCGCCGGACGCGCGAGGTATCGCGATGGGACCGCGCGGGGAGCAGCTGTCGAAATACCCGCCTAGAAACCGAACGTGAAGTTGGCCGCTTCGGCCAGGATCGGCCAACCGTCGTCCAGCAGCAAGAACTTGCTGCGCAACGCCCGATCCTCGGCCAACAGGAACTGAAGCCGATAGTTGTCTTGGTTTCCGTAACGGGCGCCGAGTTCCTCGGGACTGAAGAGGGTCGTGGTGCCGAAGAGCCCACAGAAGCCCGGGCTGTTGCCGAAGCCGGAGAACGTGGCGATCGGAACGTCGAGCTGCGGAGTGCGGATCCCGCCCAGCGCATTGCCACCGGAGTCCCGCGCCACGTTCCCGAGCCCGTCCAATGTGATCAACGGCGAGGTCGGTGGCACACGCGACGGTCGGCGCATCCAGCGGCGCAGATCGCGCAATGCGGTGTGAAACACCCAGTGCTGTGGGCCACGGTTGACAGGGAGCACGCAACCGAGGAACGGAGCTGATGCCGGACCGAGCATGTATTCATCGGCGTGAGCAGTTCCGGCGATCTCCCAGAGTCGGAAGTTCGCGGAGTCGGCCTGGCGCGCCGACGCGTGGCGGGGGACGTCGGTTTCGGCCTCGACCACGAACACGGGCGTTGAGATATCCGTCCGAATGAACGTCGGGTTCGGCAAGGCGGCGCCTTGACCCGTAGGCGAGAACGACGATGCACCGCTCGAGCGGCTGTGAATCAGATAGGCGTCATACGCGCGCGCAACGGGAGAGAATGCGTTGACGTAGGTCGTCATACGCGATGCGGACTGTGATTCACCGTCCGCGATCAGGTAGTCGACATCGAATCCTGCGAGCGGGTTTACCCCACGTGGTCGACGCAGCGCGGACGCCGCCTGCGAGTAGATGTCGTAGGAGTAGATGTCACCGGGGTGAGACAGCGACGAGTAGCGGGCCGGGTCAAGTGTCTTGAGCCCGGCACCCGGACTCTCCACCCCGACGAACTGCGCCGAAATACCGATCCAGACATACCCTTTGCGCATGAGTTCGGTGCGGGCGTATTGCCAGTCGGGCGAGGTATCGAATCCAGCGGTCACGTTGAGCCACTCGACCACGACGGTGCCGTTGAACTGGTGACGATCGGCGGGTCGCCGAACGATCATGCGGGTCTTGTACGGCGCGGTCGTGGACGGAGTGATCGGCCACACACCGTTCGACGAGTAGGCCCCCACGGCGTCGAACGCCTGGGCGGTGCCTTCGAAGAAGTACTCGTCTTGCACGTAGCCGTACTGCGGCATCCCCGTGAGGTCGGCTTGCAACGCAAGCACACCCAATCCACCGGTGGCGGGCCCCGTTACGAGCGGACGGCCGGTCACCGGGAGATGGCTCGAACTCTCGATCGGTGCAACTGCGCCAGCAGCTGGCCCGACCAACAGGCCGCCGCCAATCGCCAGCGCGCAACCCAGCCCCACCCAACGTCGAACCGTTCGCAGCATCCCGATCCCCTCGATTCGCCCTTTTGTCCGATCTGACCATCGCCGATCAACCGGGGGCTCGTCAAGTTGCTCCGCCGCGAGCGGGCAACGTGGGACGGCGACGTGAGAGGGTCACGATGTGACCGAACCATCGAGCGAGATTGCCAAGATCACCGAGCGGCTTGACCCGGCATCCCGGCTCATCCGCACGTGGAGCTTCGAAGGGGGACTCTCGTCCGAGATGACCGGCGTCGAGGTGGAAACACCCAGCGGCGGACGCGAGCGTCTGGTGCTGCGTCGAGAACGAGCAGCCGATGGCCCCTTCGCCTCGTCCGGGCTCGCCCGCGAGTTTCGGCTGCTCGAATCGCTGCACCGCATCGGCCTCGCGGTCCCGGAACCACGAGCGCTGGACTCGGAACACCGCTGCGCCGTCCTCGAGTTCGTGGAAGGTGCTCCACTCGTCTCCACGACCGATCCGACTGGCGCGGCGCGCGTCTTCGCGTCGGTGCTGGCCACCATCCACGGCCTGGACGCGGAGCGGCCTGAGTTCGCGCAACTCCCGCGCCGCGACCATGTGCTCGACGAGTTGGTCCTCAACGCACCTGAAGTATTGGACGAGTCGGTGCGCGAAGGTCTGGTTCGCGAAACGGTGCGGAGGTATTGGCCGCCGCCGCGCCCAACCCGTTGCGCGCTCCTCCACGGAGACTTCTGGCCCGGCAACGTGCTCTGGCGCGATGACCACATCGTCGCGGTCATCGACTGGGAGGACGCGGCTGTCGGTGATCCGCTCGCCGACGTGGCCACCACACGCCTCGATCTGTGGTTTGCGTTCGGGCGCCACGCGATGCGGGAGTTCACCGACCACTACCTGACGCTCACCGCAGTCGACGTCACGCACCTTCCGGTCTGGGACCTCGTCGCCGCGCTCCGCCCTGCCGGCGAAATCTCCGCGTGGGCGGCCGACTGGGCCGGCTACGGACGGCCCGACATCAGCGCGTCGAGCATGCGCGCCACCCATGCCGAGTTTCTCGACGCCGCGCTCGCAACACTGGTCACGTTCGACCCGTGAGCTCAGAGCCAGTCGCGCCGTTTGAAGGTCACATACAACGCGAGCACCATCACGATCATCAGCGCAGCGGAGAGCACGAAACCCCAATGCCGCGCGAACCCGGGATAGGGAACGTTCATGCCGTAGAAGCCCGTGACCAAGGTGGGGACCGCGATGATCGCGGCCCAGCTCGTGACCTTCTTCATGATCTGGTTCTGGCGATAGTCCCGCAAGCTCAGGTTGGTCTCGACAATGGTGCCGACGAGATCGCGAAGCGCCTCGGTTGATTCCGTAGCCCGCAATACATGGTCGTAGACGTCTTGGAAGTACGGGTACATCGTGGCTCCCACCGCCTCGTGCTCGCGGCGCATGAGTCCGCTCACGGCTTCGCGCATCGGCACCACCAACCGGTGAAACGCAACCAGTGCCCGACGCATTTCGAACCAGTTCCGCTGCTGGTTGGGGTCCAGCGGAACATCGGCGAAGAGCCCTTCGCTGACCGTGTCGTAGTAATCGTCGAACGCGCGGACCGCTTCGAAGTATCCGTCGATCACGATGTCGAGAAGTCCGTAGAGCAGGAAGCCCACGCCGTGAGCGAGCAGGTCAGCCGAGCGATCCCAGCGGTCCACCACCGGCGCCATTGAGAACGACTCGCTCTTGCGCACCGTGATCATCCACTGCTTGCCGATGAACGCATCGATCTCGGTGGCGTTCAGCCGGTTCGCGTCGGCCTCGGCATCGACGTCGACGCGCACCGAGTGACACGAGAGGAACATGTGGCTCTCGTAGTAGTCGAGCTTCGGACGCTGATGTTCGCTCAGTGCGTCTTCCACCGCGAGTTCGTGAAGATCGAGTTCTTCGGCGAGCTCGACGAGCTGCGCCTTGTCGGGCGCACAGAGATCGACCCACACCACCACCTCCGCGTCCTTGAGGTACTCCGAGACATCGGAGACCGGGAAGTCCTGGGCAAGCAACGTTCCGTGGCGCCACGCCCGTGTCTGAGTCATGCGATCAGCTCCAGCGCCTGGTTGAACAAGTACACCGTCATGAGATGCAGCCGGTTGCCCACCTCGACCGGGGCGAGTCCGGCACAGGCCCGAGCGTGGGTCCCTTCCAAAATCAGACCGAGTCGATAGCACGCGAGTACGCGGAACCACGTGAGGTCCGACAAGTCGCGATCGGTCCGGAACGAGTAGTACTCGATCAACTCTGCGGTGCTCGGGAGTCCGGGCGCATCAAGGCCCATCGGGGTGGCAACGCCATCGCGCACCGGCCAGGTCGAGAGCAGATGGCCAAGATCGAGGAGCGGATCGCCGATGGTGGCCAGCTCCCAATCCACCACAGCCGCGAGTTCGCCGGAATCGGGCGCAATGATCACGTTCGCATAATGGAAATCCCCGTGGATCAACCCCGCCCGCACCGCCTCGGGACGAGACCGATCGGGTCGGTTGGCATCGAGCCACCGTCCGACGGCGTCGACGCCCGGGATGTCGGGTCCGGGATAGCCGTCGAGTTCGGAGTAGCTCTCGAGTTGTGACCGCCATCGTCCAACTTGGCGCTCCGTCCAACCGTCGAACCGGCCCAAATCTGCGATGCCACGCGCCTCGGGATCAACGCGTGACAACTCCAGCAACGCGTCGGCCATGGTGAACCCCATCCGCGCTTGCATCGCGAGATCACTGCGGTGCGGCTCCGGCATCTCCACGGTGGCATTGAACCCGGAGACGGGTTCCATGAGATAGAACGCGGTGCCGAGGACGTCGACGTCGCCACACGCCGCGATCAACCCGGGATGAGGGACACTCGAACCGGCCAGCGCCGCCAGGATGCGCGCCTCGCGCCGCATGGTCTCATCGCTGTTCTTCCGTTTGTGCACCGGCGGGCGGCGAAACACGAAGGTGCGGTCACCACGCCGGAATCGCAACAGGATGTTCTGGGTCCCGCCGGTGATGGTCTCGACCTGCTGAATCCGGCCCGACTCCAGGCTGTGGGTATCCATCCACGCCGCGAGCAGATCGAGATCAACCGGCAACTCCATCGCGTTCAATCCGGGTGGCAGCTGCGTCACACCAACCCGGCGTAGGTCACGCCGGTGAGTTCCGTGGACACGCGCCACAGCCGTTGCGCCACCTCGACGTCATGAGACCGACGTGATGACTGGACTCGCTTCGGGTAGCCGCGCTGTTCCATGAATCCACCGGGCCCGTAGTATTCGCCGCCCATCACCCCCGGATCCGTGGCGGCGCGCAACGTGGGCAGCGCGCCCATGGCCGCACTCTGCATCGCCATATCCACCAACGGCTTCGCCTTCATCGCGATGGTGTTGACGATGCCACCCGGGTTCTCGTTGCCGAGGTTGGTGTTCGATCCACCCGGATGCGCGGCGACGGCGATCGTTTTCGCACCCGCCGCGGTGAGCTTGCGCTGCAGTTCGTAGGTGAAGAGCAGGTTGGCGAGCTTGCTCTGGAAGTACGCCGTCCACGGTCCGTACTTGGGTTCCGACTGGAGATCGTCGAAGTGGATAGAACCCGGCCGATGGCCCATGCTGCTGATCGACACCACCCGTGACCCGGGCGTAGCCAACAGACGCTCCATGAGCCGCCCCGTGAGCGCGAAGTGCGCCAAGTGATTCACGCCGAACTGCATCTCGAACCCCTGCACCGTGTTCTGCTTCGGCAACGCCATCAGACCGGCGTTGTTCACCAAGACCTCGAGCCGGTCGTGGTTGGCGAGAAACTTCTCGGCCGCGGTTTCCACCGACCCCAGGTCCGCGAGATCGAGGTCCAAGATCTCGAGCTGTGCATCAGGCGCGGTCGTGCGGATCGTGGCCACCGCGGCTTCGGCCTTCGCATGGTTGCGACACCCGAGCACCACACTCGCGCCGTGCTCCGCGGCGGCGCGGGCGGCTTCGAGACCGATGCCGCTGTTGGCACCGGTGATCAGAATGATCCGACCGGTCTGGTCGGGGATATCGCCTTCAGTCCAGTGTCCGCTCATAGCGCGGACCCTACCGCTCCCGCTCGCGTTCAAGCCAGGGTGCCATCCGCGATGCAATCAACCGGATCACGGAGATCAAGCATCCCGAGATAGCCACCGAGATCCGTGCGCAACCACCCCAGCGTGTACGACAGATGCACGGCTCGACGCCACTGCTCGGTGACATTCGCGCCACCGCCGTGCAACGTGGAGCCCAGATAGATGACCGCGCTGCCGGCACGCAGGTCGGCGTAGGCGATCTCCGCGTCGAGCGGTGTGCGATCGCGATCCCAGCGATGACTCCCGGGCACCACCTGGGTCGCGCCCATCTCACGAGTGATATCGACGAGCGCTCAGATCGATGCGACTTGGAGTTCCGGATGCGGGCGCGGGACATGGATCCAGACGGCTTCGTCATGATGGAGCATCTGGGGCTCGGCACCGGGGCCACGATCGAGGATCGACGCGATGTTGAGCTGATACCGAGCGCACGACGGCAACAGGACCTCGTCGCAGACGGCGAGGATGGTGGGATGACACAACACGTCGGTGGCGAACGTAGGTGACTTGCCCGTGATCGATGTGACGTGGCGCGTCCACTTTCCGAAGAAGAACTCGAGCGCCGGGTTCAGATGAGACGCCGCGGGATCGGCCGCCGCTACGTAGGGATCCAGCTCGCCGTTGATCGCCGCGACTGTCTTCGCATCAATCAGGTCTTCGACGATGACCGCACCGTGTTCGAGCAGCGCGGCCATGATGTCGGCGTTCGTTGCCGCTCCGGCCGCGAGCCGGGGGAGCACTGAAGTTCCGGAATATTGCACCGAGGTCATAGGTTCATGTTCGCAGAAATCGCGAGTCGGTGAGAGGGTCTTCGAATGAGCTCGCAGTACGACGTTGAGTTCTTCTGGGATCCGATGTGTCCGTGGGCCTGGCTCACCTCTCGATGGCTCGAGGAGGTGGCGACCCAACGGCACCTCAGCGTCGATTGGCGGTTCATCAGCCTCCGCCTGGTGAACGCAAGCAAGACCTACGAAACGGACTTCCCGGCGGGGTACATCGCGGGCCACGGCTCCGGCTTGAAACTGCTGCGCGTTGCCGCGGCAATGCGCGCCGATGCCAAGCGCGACGAGATCGGCGCGCTGTACACCCAGTTCGGCGGGGACATTCACGTACGGGGCCGCCGCAAGGAAATTGTCGAGGACTTCGAGAATGGCTTCCCCGACTACCTCCGTTCCCTGGGCCTCGACGAGAAGTACGTCGCCGCCGCCAACGACGACCAGTGGGATGCCGTACTCCAGGCCGACACCGACGTTGCGTTGAGCCGGACCGGACCCGATCTGGGTACACCCATCATCAGCTTCACGCGTGACGCAACGATGCAGTCCTTCTTCGGGCCGGTGATCAGCACGGTGCCACGGGGAGCGGATGCCCTGAGACTCTGGGACGCGCTGTGGGAGGTGGTGACGTACCCCGGGTTCGCCGAAGTAAAGCGATCGCTGCGGCAACGCCCCAACCTCGCCGACTCCCTGCGCGACACCTCGGCCGAGAGCGACTAGCTCGAAGGCGGCGCGAGCAATTTGCTGCGGAACAATTCCAGCACTTGATCCAACGCATCACGGGTGGGTTCGCCCGGTTCGTCGATCAGGTCACCGGTCAGGACTGAGTGGTGCTTGGGTTGCATGCTGTCGGGATGGCCATCCGCTTGGTCCAACTCGATTCCCACGAACCCATCACCGAGCCGTTCCCGCAGGAAGTCGAATCGTTCGGGTGGGACGAACGGGTCACCCTCGAAGCGCATGCCGACGACGCGCAGGCCCTCGGACTCGCATCGCCCGCGCACGATCGCGAGGTCGGCGTCGCTGCAGTCGATGGAGCGCTTGCGCGACTTCGTGATTCCGATCGGCTGTGACGGTTGCGACATCACCGGCGCGAGGACCAAATCATCCACGGCCATCGCGAGTGCGAAACCACCGGTGAAGCACATGCCCACCACACCAACACCCGGGCCTCCGGCGCGCGCGTGCTCCTGATGAGCGAGCGCGCGGAGCCATCCGATCACTGGCGATGAGCTGCCAATAGCAAACGCGGTGAACTCGCGGCTGATGCAGATCCGGGCGAAGGTGCTCGCGACATAGCCCGCTTGGTGGAGCTTCGACCCCTCGAACGGGTCCCGGCCGGCCTCGCCGAACAGGTCCGGCAACACCGCCGTGCACCCCATCGCCGCGATGCGGTCGCCAAAGCCCAGGACGTAGGGCGAAATACCCGGCATCTCGGTGATGACCACCACAACCGGTCCGGTGCCCTTGCGGTAGACGTCGTGTGTCATTCCGTCGTCCGCGAACACCAGCTTCTCGTAGGTGGCCAGTGAGCCCTCAGGGGCACGGGTACGGGGAACCGCTTCCGTCACGATGTCTCCTTTCGAAAGGTGTGGTGCTGGAGTCTGGCCGATTACGGGATCGACGGGACGGGAGGCGACCAGTTCGCGTCGCGCTTCTCCGCAAATGCGCGCGGTCCCTCTTCCTGGTCGGGATGTCCCCACATGCCCACGAGTTCCTGCGCTCCGGCCTTGCACGCGTCGGTGAGACCCAGTTCCAGCGCACCCCACAATGCGCGCTTGGTGGCGGCCATGGCCGCGGGGGAGTTTCGAGCGATCGTCTCGGCCAACTCCTGGGCCCGGTCCCGCAGCCTGTCCGGCGGATCGACGATCTCGCTGATCATGCCGAGTTCATAGGCGCGCTCGGCATTGACCCGCTCGTACCGACCCATGAAGGCCATTCGCATGACCGCTTCCACCGGCATCTTCTTCATCAGACCAATTGCTTCGATCGCCACTACCTGACCCACCGACACATGGGGGTCGAAAAACTGTGCGTCGGCGGCTGCGATCACGATGTCGGCATCCGCGACCCAATGGAATCCACCACCGCAGCAGATGCCGTTGACCGCGGTGATTACGGGCTTCCAAACCTGCTGATGCCAACTCGTGAAATGCAGATCGAAATCGGCCACGGAGTCGCGGTAGCGCTCCATCCCCATGCCATCACCGGCGACTTCCGCCATATCCACACCGGTCTGAAACGCACGGCCTTCGCCGGTGTGCACGATGACGCGAACTGCGGGATCCGCGTCCAACTCCTTCCACGCGACTGCGAACTCGTCGCGCATCGCGGCGTTCATCGCGTTCAGTTGATCGGGCCGATTGTTGATCAACCAACCGACGGGACCGCGGCGTTCGACGACGAGGTGATCCAACTGTGAGTACTTCATGGAGCCTCCGCGGTTTCGAGCGCGCCCCAGAGCGCGCGTTTCGTGGCCGCCAGTGCTTCAGGCGGGTACTGCGCAATCGTCTCGGCGATCTCCTGCGCGCGCGGACGCAGCGCATCCGCGGAGTCCACCACTTCGGACAAGATACCGAGCGCACGGGCGCGGTCGGCGCTGATCCGTTCGTGACGACCCACCAGCGCGAGCCGAGTGATGGCTTCCATTGGTGACTTCTTCACCAGCGCGATCGTCTCATAGGCACTGACCTGACCGATCGAGACGTGGGGGTCGAGAAACGTGGCTTCGGGCGCGGCGATCACGATGTCGGCATCGGCCACGAAGTGCAGCCCGCCGCCCGCACACACCCCGTTCACCGCGGCGATGACCGGCTTCCACACCTGGTTGTGCCACGCGGTGAGGCGCAACGCTGCGTCGCGGGTGCGGCGCGATTGCTCTCGAAGCGCTCCGGGGTCCCGCGCGAGTTGGCGGACGTCGAGGCCGGTTTGGAACGCGCGCCCATTCCCCGTGTTGACGATGACCTGCACCGTCGGATCGTGATCGAGTTCAGCCCACGCCCGTTCGAGCTCTTCCAGCATCGTGGCATCCATCGCGTTGGCCTGGTCCGGGCGATCAAAGATCAACCAGCCCACCGGCCCGTTCCTTCGCACATCGAGCGTCTCGTAGGGCATGGCGCTCAGACCGACACCGACGGCCCACCGGAGTGTGGAGTCATCGCTCAGGGGTCACGATTGCGAAGCTCGCGTCGAACGTATCGAGCATCGTGAGGACATCGTCGAACAACGGGCGGTCACCAGCGATCGTCAGCTCGGTCGCATCGAGTGCGTCGGGGGTGACCAGCCCGCTCGCGATGCGAGCCCATGCGAGATGGGTCGCGGTAATCGCGACGTGCGAGTTCGCGTCGTGACGACCGGCGGTGAAGTGCAGCGCGCCGTGTTCGATACCCACCACGCCGATCTCGTCGCGATCACTGATCGTCAGATTGATCACGATCACTCGCCCGCCGACCCGGTCGCCGTTCAGCCGGACGCCGATGAGGTCCACCAACATTTCGGTGGTCATGGCGCGCAAGACGTCGATGCTGGTGGCCATCGAACCGCCGATCCGCGTTGCACCGTGACGCAGCTCGTGGGCCCCCGTCAGGTAGAAGTCGCGCCACGGCCCGGACTCGGATCGATAGCCGAGCTGTTCGAAGACATCAGCTTGGAGAAGCTCGGCCTCCCGATGTTCCGGCTCGGCGAACACCAAATGATTGAGGGCCTCCGCCGCGAACCGATAGTCGTCGGCTGCGATACACGCGCGCACTTTCTCCATCACCGCGTCGGCCCCGCCCATGAACTCCACGTAGCGAGCGGCCGCTTCGGTCGGCGGGAGCGGATGGAGATGCGCAGGATTGGCATCGAACCAGCCGAGGTAGCGCTGATACACCGCCTTCGCGTTGTGGCTCAGCGTTCCGTAGTAGCCGCGCAGATGAAAACGATCCTCCAGCCCGGGCGGCCCGGTGAGGTCTTCCGCGATCTCGAGTGCCGTCTCCCCGTGGTTGGCGCGCCGCATGGTTTGATCATGGATCCAGCGGTACACGTCGCGCTGCTCGGCCATGAACGTTCGCACCGCGTCGGTCCCGAACCGGGGCCAGTGGTGACTCATGAACACGATGTCGGTCTCGGCCGCGAAGAGTTCGATGGATTCGTTGATGTACTTGCTCCACGCGAGCGAGTCACGGATCTGCGCGCCGCGTGGCGTGTACACGTTGTGCAACGTGGAGCTGCAGTTCTCCGCCATACAGAGCAGTCGCCGTTCGGGCAAGAAGATGTTCATTTCCGCCGGCGCCTCGGTATCGGGCGTGTACTGAAAGCGCAGGAGGACACCATCGACCGTCATCTCTTCACCGGTATAGGTGATCTCTCGCGTCGGTGCGATGAGGCCACTGGTTCCCAGAAGTGGAATCGCTTTGCCGAGCCCGCAGTCCACATGGCCGAGCACGTCGCCGGGAAGCAACCGTCCGTACATGTAGCTGGCCCGCCGCAACATCGCAGGCCCGGCCGCCACGTTTTCGCTGATCGCCGCCTCGAGAAACCCGACGGGCGCAATCACCTGCACTCGACCCGCGGCAACGTCGTCGTCGCTGATCACCCCGCGCACACCACCAAAGTGATCGACGTGGCTATGGGTGTAGATCACCGTGATTACCGGCCGCGGTGCGAAATGTTGATGCAGCAGATCGAGTGCGAACGCCGCGGTTTCGGTCGCCGTGAGTGGATCGATGACGATCCAACCCGTCTCACCTGCGATGAACGTGATGTTGGACAGGTCGACACCCCGAACCTGGTACAGACCGTCGGCGACCTCGAACAGACCGTGGATCGCGTTCAGCCGCGCCTGACGCCACAGGCTCGGGTTGACCGATTCGGGCGCATCGCCGTCAATGAACTCCCACTCGGCGGGATCCCAGACCGCATGGCCCCAAGTCGGATGGACCACTGGTCCCGGCAGCGGCGCAATCCGACCCCGGGACGCGTCGATGAAATCGGCATCGTTTGTCGGCAGCAATGCACCGATGGTCGCGTTGCGGGCAGCCGTCGACGCCGTTGGACCCTTGCGTTCCGTATCGCTCATGCGTCCCCCTGAATCGGGCGACGCTACCGCTCCGCGAGCATCGGATCGTGGGTCAGTGGATCGGTGGGGTCTCCGGTTGCGTGCCAATGGGCGAGCAGAGCCGCGGCACCGGCGAGGTACAACCGCTCGGCACCCGGATCCGCCGCGGCCGCATCGAGACACGCCAGTACGTACTTCACGATGTGCGCGTCGTGGGCTCCGGTGGCGTGCATGACGATCTCGGTTCGCATCGCCGCGAACTCCTGGTCTGACGCGTGCAACACCCGACCCGCCGCTGTCTCCCGGCCCGCCCCAATCGCCTCCGCGAACGTCCCGCCGGGATCAGGGAGTTCTACCCGGTCGGGCACCGGTGCGCCTGCAAGTGCGGCCAGGAAACCCACCACATAGGTACCCGCAATATCGACCGCGAGCTGCGGGTTCGGGATCGACGACGCGATACCGAGCGCGGCCTGGGTCATCGTCAGGCAGTGCGTCCACCCATACGGCATGTGATCCGGGTCGGCGAGCAGCATGGCGCGCGCGGAACAACGCAGGAGTCCCTGGGCCGCCGCGGCGGGCGTCAGTCCTGCGAGCGAGGGGCCGAGCAGCTCGGCCGCGACTCCTGCGGAGTCCACCTGATGCATCAGCGGGAAGATGAAGGTACTTCCCGGAATTCCCATCTGGGGAACGCTGCGCAGCGCGTCGGCCAGCGCCTCGATCGAGCCGTTGCCGCCTGGCCGATCATCGACCCAATCGACTCGAAGCTGGGGGTACCGCGCGAGCTCGCGAGCGAGCGGTCGCAGCAGCCCGGCGGTGGCCTCCGCACGGGGTGCGATGCGCGGGTACTGAAAAAGGAAGATTGGTGCATGTCCGGCCGCCGCCAACGCCGGCAGCACCGCGGCGCCCAGCAGTTCCGCGAAGGAAGTGGCGGGAGCGCTGACCGCCAACCTCCACGCGGCCTGGTCCGTCGCTTCGAGATCAGCGTCGGCCAGCGCCGCACACAAGGCATCCGCGGCCGCGATCGGCTCGGTGGGTTCGGGGATGAGGCCGATCGACGCGGGCACGGCCGACTCGAACTGTGCGAGGAGGGCCACCAACCGAAGCCGGGCCAACTCCTTGCCACGCGCGGGAACCCGGGGGAGCAGCGCCGCGCGGGCGAGGAGTTCCAGCGGCGCGTGCAGAATGAACGAGTCGGCCGGTTCCTCTCGCGGAACTTGTACGCGATACGACACGGTTCGGATGAGGTCGGCATCCGATGTTTCCCGGCCTCCCATGTCGGTGTAGATGCGCTGAATCGTTTCCGGGTCAACGTTGTCGTCGGTCATGGCGAGTACTCTAGAAGTTGAAGTCAGCTTTAGGTCCAGTATCATGAAGGGGCAATTATTCGTTGCGAGACGGAGCGGTCGATGGACGATGACTTTCTGACGATCGGGATCGTCGCGCAGCGCACCGGGATCGCCTCCTCCGCATTGCGGTACTACGAACGCGAAGGTCTGATTTGGTCGGTACGTACCGACGGCGGGCAACGGCGCTACGAACGGGACGTCCTGCGGAGACTGGCATTTATCCGCGTCGCGCAGACCGTGGGCCTCGGACTTCCCGAGATCCGTGGGGCACTCGCCACCTTGCCCAGTGAGCGCACGCCGAACAAGGCGGACTGGGATCGCATTGCTCGGGCCTGGCGCCCTCGACTCGACGATCAGATCGACGCGTTGGTTCGACTCCGAGACCAGTTGAGTGAGTGCATTGGTTGCGGGTGCCTTTCCCTCCGGTCGTGCGCGCTCTATAACCCCGAAGATCGGGCGGCGCGGCTCGGTTCGGGCCCTCGCTTCCTCCTCGGCGATCTCCCCGCCGACGCCGGCTCGGCCTGACAGACTCGACGCGATGGCACCCCGAATCGAACTCAGCTACGACGGTCCGATTGCGACCATCACGAACAACAACCCGGACGCCCACAATGCGTTCGACGATGAGATGGACCTCCAACTGTTCGCCGCGCTGCGAGAACTCCGCGAGCGTAAGGATGTGCGCGCCATCATCTGGCGCGGCGAAGGAAAGTCGTTCTCGTCGGGCCGCGATGTTTCGTCGATCGGCAACCACCAAGGCGACCTCAGCCACCACGAGTTGATGCGTCGCGGTCACCGCGGTATCCAGCAGGTCTGGGAGATCGACGCGCCGATCATCGTGGCGCACAAGGGTTGGACCATCGGTGGGTCGTTCCAACGGACGCTGCTCTGTGACCTGCGCATCGCCGCGGAGGGCTCGCGGTTCCGACTGCCCGAACTCACCTATGGAGTGATCCCCGATACCGGCGGAATGGGTGCGCTGTTTCAAATCGCGGGGCACGGACTGGCGAGCGACCTCGTACTCACGGGCCGAGTCCTCCAAGCCGAAGAAGCGCTGACGCACGGCATCATCTCTCGCATCGTCGCACCCGACACGCTCGACGCGACCGCCCGCGACATCGCCGAACAGATCGCGGCAATGCCGGCAGTGTCGGTGAAAATGGCGCGCTCGATCATCCGCAACCTTGCCCAGCCGGAACTGCGCAGCTCGATGGACGAGGAGATGATCGCCCAGACCTTCATCAGCCGGAGCGACGACATGGCCGAGCTCCGCGCCGCCCGCGCCGCGGAGCGTCCACCCCACTACACCGGGAGCTGACACCAGTCATGAGTATTGAGAATCCAGGCCTTCCCGCGCCGCCCGCCCCGGGGGCTCGCGCGCTCCCGGACGGGACCTACGACGGTGCCGCGGTCATCGTCACCGGCGCCGGGACCGGACTCGGCAAGGCGATCGCGAGCGAGTTCGCCCGTCTCGGCGCCAGCATTGTGATCGCCTCGCGCAAGCCTGAACACCTCGATGCCGGCCGTTCCGCGATGGAAGCCATCGGAGCGCCGGTGCTCACCGTGGAATGCGACATCCGCGACGCGGAGTCCATTGCTGCGATGTTCGACGCGGCCACCCAGCAGTTCGAACTCCCGAGCGTGCTCGTGAACAACGCGGCCGCGAACTTCCCGGTCCCGGCCGAAGATATGTCGCCCAACGCGTGGCGCACGGTGGTCGACATCACCCTGACCGGCACCTACCTCTGTAGCCGCGAGTTCGCCCGTCGTCATCTGGAGGTACAGACGCCAGGGTCCATCATCAATGTCGGCGCGTCCTACGCGTGGACCGGCGGTCCGGGGTTCGCGCACTCGGCCGCCGCCAAAGCCGGAGTGAAGAACCTGACCGAGACCCTCGCGGTGGAATGGGGGCCCTACGGGATCCAGGTGAACGGGCTCGTGCCTGGTCTCTTCCCGCACGCCGACATGACCGCCGACATCCAGTCGAATCTGGAGCGCACGCACGACAAAGACCCCTGCCAACCCGCATTGCGCGTGGGTCAGGTACAGGAGCTCGGCTGGGCCGCCACGTTCCTGGCCTCGCCCTACGCACGGTTCATCTCCGGCCACACGCTGGTGGTCGACGGCGCGAACTGGCAGCGACGGTCACTCACGAACCCGCCGGTGGTGAGCGTGCGGGACCAGATGGGCCGGGGTCCGTTCGACCCCGGCCACTAATCCGGCGCAGACCTATTTCGCGGTTGGTTCCGCCACGATGAAGGCGGTCACCATGCCGAACATCATGCCGTCGTCCTTCTCGGCGTGGCTCAGGATGTGGCAGTGGAACGCCCACACGCCGAGTTGGGCCGCGGTCGGCTTCACCAAGACGGTGTACCGCTCACCCGGCGCCACGAGGACGGTGTCGGCCATATAGGGCTGGGGGAGCGGAAACCCGTCTTTGGAGATGACCAGTTGCGGGATCCCGTGCAGGTGCATCGGGTGGATCGCCTGACCCTCGTTCAGGTAATGGATTTCCACGGTCTCGCCCGGTGCCGCGATGATCGGTGCGGTTGCCGGGAACGACTTTCCGTTGAGCGAGAAGCCGATCACGCCCGCGTCGTTCAGCATCATGGGGATCTCTTGGCTCACCGGGCCGTAGGTGTCCGGGAGCGGTTGGTCGCCGATGAGGAACGCCCCGGCCATGCCGTTGGACACCTGGCCCAGCGCATAGTCATGGGAGTGGTACATGCCGACCGCGGGACCATGGGCCACAAAGTCGTACGTGAACGTCTTGCCCGGCGTGATCGGGTCCTGCGTGATGAAGGGCACACCATCCATCGCGTTCGGCACCTCGATGCCGTGCCAGTGCACCGCGGTCGATTGTGGGAGGTCGTTCTTCACCACGATCTGGACATGGTCACCGTCGGCAACCTTGATCACCGGTCCCGGGACCTGACCGTTATACGTCCAGGCGCGGACGGTGCGGCCGGGCTCGACCTCCCAGTCCACGATCTTCGCAGTCAACGCGAAGACCTTGGTGCCGTCGGCGAGGACCGTCGGCGCGAGGATCTGGTTCCCGACTCCTTTGGTGTTCGGGCCGCGCTTGAGCTGGGCTGTGTAGTCGACGATTTGCTGCTTCATCTCTTTGTTGTTCGCCGGGTCAACGGCGCGCAAGGCCGATTCGGTCGCGCCCGCTCCGGACCCGCCGCCCGCTCCGATGTGCAGTATGCCTTTCATCCCCGATGACTCATGACCGGGTATTGAACAGACGATCGCGTGTGCCCCTTCGGGAAGACCCTTGAGCGACAGGGTCACGCTCTCCCCGGGCTTGAGGGCCGGCGTCTTGACGTCGGTGCCCTTGATGGTGAGGTTGTGCTCCACGGTGCCCGCATTGGTAACGGCAATCGTGCCGTCCTTGGATGCCAGCACCATTGCTGGCTCGATGGTGAACTCCGAGAGGGTCACCTTGGTACCGGCACCGCCCACGGCGGCCACTGCCTTCGCGTCCTTGCTCGTGCTGAGTGCATTTCCCGCCACCGCGATGGCCGCGAACGCCAGCACGACGGCAAGAAAGGCAAAGATGGCGGCGCCAGCGCCAATGGCTTCCCGGTCATCTCGTCGCAGCCGCAGTTTTGGCACGTGTCCTCCTGGAGTCGATTCGATGGATCTGCACACCCATGTTCGACGGTCCGACGGTGTCCGCTCAGGGCCGAAGGACCCGAATGACCCAGCGGAATGGCACTAGGTCGAGGTCCCGACCTCAGCCACGATGGTCGAGGAGGTGTTTTCTGAGATGGACGTCTTGGTGTTGGAGTCAGACCCCGGTGTCGCCCGATTGTCGATCGACGATCTCGAGGCCGCGGGGCATCGCGTGCATCGATGCCATGAGGCCGGCATCGCGGCGTTTCCGTGCGTCGGCCTGGCATCGGACCGTTGCCCACTCGAGACCACACCCGTTGACGTGGTGGTCACGGTCCGGGCGCATGTACGTACCGGCCCGACGCCACTCGAAGACGGTCTGGCGTGCGCGTTACGCCGTCACCTTCCGGTGGTGGTGACCGGCCGTACGGCGCTGAATCCCTATGAGGAACTCGGCGCCGTTGATGGTGGAGGGATCGGCATCGTCGCGGCATGCGAGCAGGCCGCGACGGGAACGCAACCGGCCTACGAGGCGCGGGCGAACGAGACCCTGCGATCGGTGCTCGAACATGGCGGAGAAGGCACGGCGTCGGCACAAGCCTCCGTCCGGAGAATCTCCGGACGGTTAGACGTGGTGCTCCACGTCGATCCCTCGATGTCGAAACGGACTCGAAATGTGGCGGCCGTCCGCGTGACCGGCGCGCTCAGAGCCTTCGACCGTTATGTCGATAGCATCGATGTCTCGTTCGCCGAGAACGAGTGACGCCGCGCCCGCCGTTCAACCCGAACCCGTGACTCGCATTCAGAGGTAGCTGTCGGAGTTGAATGCCCATTCCCCGGGGGAAACGGGGATTCGCCGACCGGTGACATGGACCGGGTGGACGGCGAGCCAGGCGTGGCGCTCATCGTCGATCCAGGGTTCGGGGTCGAACCGCTCGCGCACCCCGGCGGCATCCGGGTCCAAGCGTTCGAGGGTGCCCGACACGAGCACGGACCAGCCGACCCGGTGGAGCGCATCGATCCCGTCGATCTCGAATGCGACGTATCGCGGTGCCCGGTCGATCACGTTGCCCGGTCGGGTCCTGATCGCGATCCAAGCGTGCCCGGGTTCTGAGCTCGGAGCGTCGGCCGGTTGGACCAGGCGATAGTTGACCGGCAACACCACGGGAAATGGATCGGCAAAGACGGCGATACGCCCGACCTCGCCAACCTGCAAGAGCGCGATGCACTCGCCGTACGTCAGCTCCAGCACCGACTCCGCGACAGACGGAGGATCATCCCCGCCGACACCAACCAGCTCGTCCATGGTCTGATCATCGTCGTGATCGGCGATCGCGCCAAGGGTCTTTCGGCAGGTCGTTCGCGGACTCGGCCAGCGTGGTTCTCACCAATCAGGGACGACGACCGGTGGCGTCAAGGAGGAGGATCTGCATCGGCGCAGCTTCGGGCACCGTGCCGCTCGGCCCATCGCCGAAGACTCCCACTGAACCGATGATCGGCAGCATCGGCTGTATACCGTCCCAAACATGCTCCACCAGCTCGGCGGGCAGTGTCTCGTCCGCACCGATCGCCCGGGCCAGATCCCAGGCATGGAGCGCGGCGTCGGCGACGCGAAATCCGAGCAGCACGGTTCCGGGAAAATCGCCGGCCGGATGGGCACAGATCCGCTCGAGCGCTCCATCCTCGGCAAATGCCGTGGCCTGTGCATCGGCAACTTCGCTGAACGTACGCGCGACGTCCTCGGGGAAATCTTCGGCGGCCAGAATCCCAATCGCTTCGTCGCGTGAGCAACCGCCGATGAGCGCGGTCGCCATTCGCGTACCGCCGATCACGTGGACGACCAACTCACGCACGTTCCAGTCACCGCAGGGCGTGGTCCGATCCCAATCGCCCGTCTCGATCTGGCGAAGTCGGCGTTCAAATTCGAGTCGCGCAACATCGAGGGCATTGAGCTGATCCATGCCACGAACCCTACGCGGCACTCCTGAGGAAAACGCGGCACCGAATGGAACCGATTCGTCACTCCGAGACGCGCTGCATTTCATTGCGGTCGGTGTGTGCCATTTCTTTACCGCCGAGCTTCGCCATCTTCAAGGTCGTCGTCGTGTCGTAGGACCACGAGTCGGCGTCCGTCACGGTGATCGTGGCCTCGTACTTGGTGGTGCTTGCGTTCTCCGCGAGGTACTTGTTCTCGAGCACGCCGTAGTTCAGGGAGCCGAGCTCAGCGGTCATCGTGAAGGTCTTCGCATCGGCCTCGGCAGTTCCACCGGCGATCGCCACTGTGCCGCGCGGGACCATGAAACAGCGCATGACCTGCTTGGAGTCCGAGCACCACAGCCAGTAGCCGACCTCGGTGTGGAACGGGTCGGGCTCGTCGTTGCGCCACGCGGCCATCCGATAGTCGAGGCCGTAGAGATGTTGGTCGCCGTTGTCCACCGGACCGAATGGGTTGAACGTGATCTTCTCGCGGTAGACGGTGTCGGCGATGGCGCCGTCCTCGTTGTGGAACGAGACGTCGAGACCCTTGGTGCCTTCCCAGCTGCCAACGAGTGCGGCGAGAGGTCCAAGTTGGGCGGGGGTCGGTGCGGGCATTGTTGAACTCCCAAGAAGGGTTGTGACGGACGGTAGAGGCTGAATCTACGCGCGTGCACGGCTCCGTGCTGGACCGGCCCGCCCGAAGATCAGGCGCCGTCCTTCCGGGCGCGCTCCTGCGCCTTGAGCTCGCGCCGCAAGATCTTGCCGCTGGGATTCTTCGGTATCGCGTCCACGAACTCGACCTCGCGCACCTTCTTGTAGGGAGCGACGACCGCAGTCACGTGCGCCATCACCGCCGCCGCGTCGAGCTCGGTATCGGCGCGACGCACGACGAAGGCCTTGGGATACTCGCCATCGGCGGTGCCACTGTCCTTCGGGATCACCGCCACGTCGGCGACGTCGGGGTGTTCCATGATCAGCGCCTCCAGCTCGGCGGGCGCGATCTGGTAGCCCTTGTACTTGATCATTTCCTTGGCACGGTCGTGGATGGTGACGTAGCCGTCCACATCCATCGTGACGATGTCGCCGGTTCGCAGCCACCGCCCGTCGTCGTCCTCGTGAATGGACTCCGCGGTGGCGTCGGGCCGGCCGTAGTAGCCCTGCATGACCTGAGGACCGGACACCAACAGTTCGCCGATCTCACCGATCGGAAGCGTCTCGTTGGTATCGAGATCGACGACCTTCTGGCGCGTGTCGGCGACCGGGGGACCGACCGTGCCTTCCTTGTCTCGCCCGAGCAGGGAGATGTGGGTGACCGGGCTCGCTTCGGTCATGCCGTATCCCTGTACCACGGTGACATCGAAGCGCTCGGCGACGCGGCGGGCGACGTCGAGTGGGAGCGGCGCCGCGCCCGACATGATGTAGCGGACGCTCGTCATCGTGGTGCTCTCGTCCGAGTTCGCGAGTGCGAGCAGCGCGGGCGGCACCATGAACAGGTTGGTCGCTTGATACTCGGTGACGATCTCGAGGAACCGCTTCGGGTCGAAGCCCGGCATCGTGATCTGGGTGGCTCCGGAGGCAATGCCCGGAAGCATCAGCACCGCCATGCCGTAGATGTGGAAGAAGGGCAGGAAGTTCACCATGACCGAGTAGCCGTCGATCAGGCCGGACCCAAGCGTCTGACGGACGTTGCTCGTGAGGTTGTAGTGGGAGAGCATCACGCCTTTCGGCGCGCCGGTGGTGCCGGACGAGTAGGGCAACACCGCGAGATGGGTGTTCGGATCGAACTCGACCGGGTGCGCATCGCCCGCAGCCTCCGAGGCCAGCACCCAGACCTCGTTGGTGAGGTGGAAGTTCGGCGCACCGCCCCAGACTGCTTTGACGGTCGGTGCCGTCGCCTCCACGACGAAGACCGCCTTCGGGGTCGAGTCCCTGAACTGTTCGGCAATCTCGCGCTCGGTGTAGAGCGGGTTCAACGTGGTGACGGTTCCGCCGGCGAACAGCGTGCCGAGGAAGACCACCGCCCACTCGGGCGAGTTGGTCGCAACGATGCCGACCCGATCGCCCACGCCCACCCCCGCGTCCTGAAGATGGCGACCGAGCCGACGGGCGGCGGTGAGGATCTCGGTGAAGGTGTACTCCGCGCCGCTCACCCCGTCGATGAAGGCGACCTTGTGAGGGTGGCGGGCGGCGGAGGCGACGAGATCGTCGGTCACCGGTTGCACCGGATACGGAGCAAGCGACATACGGGGCGAATGAAGGATCGGTCCGGAGTTCATGACGGGAGTTTGGCACCTGACGCCCACAACGTGACTGAATCCTCTTCGCCGCCACCTTCACACCCTGGATCATGCCGGAGCGTCTGACTTCTCCCCGTTCATTGTGCGTATTTCACGGACGGAAGGGGCAAACGGACAACGGACCGGTGAGATTGGTCATGATGGCGCCATGCGACCTGGGGGCGAGACGCCGCGATGACCGAGTTGATCTCGCCGCTCCCAGCCGTCGCCGACGCGCAATTGCCGTGGGACGAGGAGGTGGCCGATCCGATCGCGGCGATCGCCGCGGCCCGGGCGCGGCACGGCGATACGTTCGTCATCGAGGGGGCGCGATCGCCATTCCTGTTTCTGTTCTCACCCGTGGGCGTGCAGAGCTTCTATGCAGTGGCCGAAGCCGACGCGAGCAAGGGCGTGGCCGACTGGCAGATGTTGCGCCGAAAGCTCCCGCCGGAACTCTTCCGCGATCGGCGCACGTTCCCGCACGGCCTCTTCGCCCGCGACGACGTGGTGCGGTACCTCGACGTCGTCCGATCGGCGATTGACATCGCGTGCGCCGAACTCGGCGGGTCGGGAACGTTCGAGGTGTTCGACTTCACCCGCCGACTCGGACACCGCATCGGTCTCAGCACGTGGGCTGGACCCTGCGGGACCTCAACGGAGTTCGACGCGTTGATTGGGGCTCTCGACAACCTCGATGGCGCAGCCGCGTTCGTGGACCCTGGCGCGATGACTGCAGTCGCGGCGTCCGGTTACGCGACCGAACGCGCCGCACTCGCGACCGCCGAAATGATCATCGGTCAGGCGATCGACGATCGGGATGCTGATCCTGACCCACCGGCCGACCATTTCCAACGCATCGTCGACACGTGGTCCGACACGTCGCCAGAGACCCGGCGCGAAGGAATCGCTCGCGATGTGATACTGGTACACCTCGGATCGATGTCCAACCTGTTCTCCGCGCTCGGTTGGCTCCTGGTCGACGTAACCACCCGACCAGATGTTGCGGCCGCGATTCGCGACGGTGACCACGCACTCGCGGAGCGGTGCGCGCTCGAATCGACCCGAATGGCCCAGCGTTCGATCATGTTGCGTGCCGTGCTGGCGCCCGTGGAGATCGACGACGGCGTGCAGCGGTGGCAGGTCGATCCCGGCGTCACGCTCGCGACGCTGCTGCCACTCACCAACCTCGCGACCGAGGACTTGCGCACCTACGACCCGCAACGGTGGAACCGACGGCGCATCCGTGACGGCCGCGGCGGGGGAGCCGACCGTGAACTCGTGACCGCGTTCGGCCACGGCGCCCACACGTGCCCCGCCCAACCGTTCTCGTTGTCGGTGATGACCGCCGTCATCGAAGTGATCCTCAAACGCTACGAACTCACACCGCAGTTCGCCAACGCCACGCCCCGCGCCGCACAGATCGGCGGAGTGGCTCGCGCCAGCGACGACTGTGAACTCCGGTACTACCCCCGGAAGAAGTCGACGGGATATCCGGAGAGATAGCCCTTTCGTAGGTACTTGCGGTACGCATCGACGTGCAACAACCGCACTTCCAGGAACGCGAGGCTGGTGGCCTTGGTGATGTCCTGGGCCTGACCGATCGGGATC
Source organism: Acidimicrobiia bacterium (assembly GCA_046598395.1). Lineage (GTDB taxonomy): Bacteria > Actinomycetota > Acidimicrobiia > IMCC26256 > JAENVU01 > JAENVU01. The sequence continues at coordinate 71,176 of JBKJIQ010000008.1, read as the reverse complement.
AGGTCCGGGCCACAGGCTTCGGCCGCCTGCTGGCGCAGGAAGCTCACGATGCTTTCCGGCGCACCCGAGTTCTGGAGCACCGCGAGGATGTCGCAGGCGTTCGTGAAGGAGGAGTGCCCACCTCGGCGGATATCCACTCGATACCTTGGCGACGCGTCGAGGAGTGACCACGCCCGAGCGGTCTGGCCGATCGGCACGGTGATGTCGTTCGTACCGTGTAACCACAAGCTGGGAACCGAGACCGATCGCAGTTGGTCATCGGAGAACGAGTTCGTAGCCGCGGCAATCGGGATGATCGCCTTCACCCGCGGGTCGGCCGGCACGTCAGCCCAGCCCGCGACCACGGCCGCGGCGGTGAAGCCGCCGAAGGAATGACCCATCACCGCGATCTTGCGGCGGAGCACGTGATGGTCGAACGGGTCGCCTTCGGTCTCGCCGCGTTCGAGCATCCGGGTGATCACGAGCGACACGTCGAGGGGACGATTGCGCGCGCTCACCGCGAACGGAGTCGAGGTGCCGAAGATGCTGTCGATCGCGGTATTCCCCGCGTGGTCCGGAGCCGCAACGATGAAGCCGTAGCTCGCAAGATGCTCCATCAGGAACCAGCTCTGGTAACGGATGCCGCCGCTCCCATGCGAGAAGACGACCAACGGCATCCGACCGTTGGCCACGGGCGGGTTGTCATACGCCAGCGGCGAGTCCGTTTGGGCCACGAGCAGGTCGATCTTGGACTTCGCGAGGCCGACCACGTCGCGCGGACGGCTGGGATACCAGACGTCGACTTTGAACGTTCTGTTGTTGCGGCTCGGATCCACGACGTCGAACGTGGTGCGACCGACGGCGTAGGGCCCGGGCGCACTCGGCGCCCGGCTCGACTGATGACTCGCCGTCGCCGGAACTGCGGCGACACCGACCAGCAGGCACACACTCAGAAGCAGAACACCCAACCGCCGCATCACGGACCTCCACCCGTCAAGAGGCCGGAGTCTGCCAGGGAACAGCCGGGAGTCCCATCCAGTCCCTGAGCAACGCCGAGCAGAGCCTGCAGAGCGAGACGCGAGGCAGCGTCGCGACCCATACACGGCTGGTTCCTCCGAGCGAACGAGCAATCAGGACGCTACCCAGTTGCCGTGGAAGCCGAAGGGCACGCGGACCGGGAGGTGGATCGTGGCGACGGGCGGCGCGCTGAAGTCCTGGGCATCGATGATGACCACGTCGGCCGCGTTGCGATTGGGGTCGTGCACGTAGGCCATGACCCAACCTTCGTCCTCCGCTGCGTCGGCGTGCTTGGGGACGAACACCGGCTCTTGGGATGCGCGGCCACCACCGAGATCGTGTTCCGTCTCGGTGCCGGCGACGAGATCGTGCTTGAGGAGGTTGCCGAGCGCGAGACCGTTGGTCGCAGGCGCGAACGTCGCGGTGTACCCGTAGCGGTGCTTCCGGCCGACAATCCGCTCGTCGTGGCGCGGGAACTCCTGCGGACGGCTGGAGATCACGTCGCGCTTCACACTCCGAGTCGACGGATCGATGGTCCAGCGCTCGAAGACCGGATCGCCCTCATTCGGTCCGTTGCGATCCCGGTCGAACATCTTCGGGTGCACGGCGACGTCCATGATCACTCGATCGCCATCGTCGTATGCGTTCAAGGGGTGGTACACGTAACAGAGGTCGTCGAGTTCGCACCACACCGTGGAGTCGGCATCGGCCTCACGCGTCAGCAGCCCGACCCGTGCGCCGTACTCGGGGTCCCATCGGTAGGGGAGCGTGCCGCCCCGCATCGCAAGTTCCAGGTCAAACGTGACCGGCAGGTCGAAGAGCACCACGCGCGACTCGGTGATCGCGCAGTCGTGCACCATTGGTCCTCCGGGAACCGGCACGTTCACCGAGCGCCGCACCTTGCCGTCGACCCCGACCACCACGTACTGGATGTAGTCCCATTCCCAGTAGTAGACGACCGCGTGCAGCTCGCCCGTCAGTGGATCACGCTTGGGATGCGCGGTGAAGGAACCGGGAAGCGTGCCGCCGAAGTCGGAGCGGGCGACCGTCTCGAGTTCGTCGGTCAGTTGCATCGGCAGGCCACCGGCCTCGACGACCGCGAAGGTGGAACCTGCATGCGAGATCACGTTCGTGTTCGCGGTGTTGTCGCCCATGCCGTGGCGCGGACCGGGCGTCTCGGCCCCACCCAGCGCTTCGACCGCGCTGTCCGAGCGGACGTACCGATTGCGATAGGTAACGGCTTCGCCACCGCGTAGCCACAGACCGTGCACCATGCCCGTACCTGTGAACCAGTGGTAGGTGGCGGGATCCGGGTCGACGACCGGGTTCGGCCCGATACGCAGCAACCGCCCCTCCAACTCCTCGGGGATGGAGCCGGTCACGGGGAGGTTGTCCACGCTGACCTCTTCCCGCACCGGTGCGAAGTTCCCGCTGAGGTACGGGCTCGTCGTGACTTTGGAATCGGTCATGGTCATGGGGTTTCCTCCGGTGCTGAGGTGCTCACGCCGAACGCGAGCAGGTTGGCGAGACGCACGAGTGCGTCGAGATCGGACTGGCCAGTGGTGGGAGCCAGCGCGCCGTGCAAATGGAGCGACGCCAGGCCGTGCATGGTCGACCACAACACGCCGGCCAACTCCGCCGGCGCGACGGTCGCATGGAATCCGCACGCCTGCGCGTCGACGACGAGTTCCACGAGTTGCCCGAACGACGCTGACCCTTCGGTGGCGTACTCCGCGTCGTCGGTATCGCACAGGTCGGAGCGGAACATCAGACCGAACACGCCGGGGTTGCTTGCGGCGAAGTGCACGTAGCCGTAGGCGGCTGCGGCGAGTCGCTCGAGCGCGGCGCTCGGGTCGCTGGGAGCCAGTGCGTGTTCCACCGACGCGTACAGATCACGAAAGCCCTCGGCGGCAACTGCGGCGAGCAGCGCGGCAAGGGTGGGGTAGTGGCGAAGCGGTGCGCCGTGCGAAACCCCCGCCCGCCGGGCAATTTCCCGGAGCCCGATGCCATCGAGTCCTTCGGTATCGAGATAGGCCCTCGCGGTCGCGATGAGCCGCTCCCGGGTCCCCAGCTCAGCGGCAATTGCGGTCACGTAGACAGTGTCAACCATCTTGTAGACACTGTCAACCAGTGATTCGTCCTAACGTCCCGCGGTGGATCGCTTTCCCCACCTCCTGAGCCCCGGCCGGATCGGGTCGCTGCAACTGCGCAATCGGATCCTGATGGCACCGATGGGCGACTCACTCGCCAACCCCGACGGCTCGATATCCGATGCGCAACTCGCGTACTTCGAGGCCCGCGCCGAGGGCGGCGCCGCGCTGCTCCTGGTCGGATCCGTCGCGGTGGCGTACCCGGATGGTTGCGTCGATGCCCGCCAGGTCGCCGCCTCGGATGACCGTTACCTCGACGGGCTGCGTGCGCTGGCCGATCGCGTGCACGCTCACGGTGCCGGTGTCGCCGCGCAGCTGACGTACAACGGCGCGCTCGCGCGATACGACATCGCGCGCGGCCATCCGATGCTCGTCCCCGCGGTGCCGAAGCGGTCGCGTCCGGACCGCCTCTCGATGATGGTGACCGATGCGGAGATCGCGGGATTTATGGCGCCGCACGCATCGCCGAGCGCGAAGGTCGAGTACCAGGTAGCAACCGACCACGACCTGGCCCGAGTGATCGAACAGTTCGCGTCCGCCACCGAGCGGTGTCGGCGCGCCGGCATCGACGGTGTTGAGTTGCACGCCGGACACGGGTATCTCATCGACGAGTTCCTCAGCCCGTCCATCAACCGGCGCGACGACCAGTGGGGTGGACCGATCGAGAACCGTGCCCGGTTGCTCATCGAGATCATCGACGCGATCCGTACCAGGGTCGGCGACGACTACCCGCTCTGGATGCGGATCAACGCACTCGAACACCACAAGGAAGACGGCGAGACGTTTGACGATCAGCTCGCGGTGATCGAGCTCGCGGTCGCGGCCGGTCTCGACGCCGTTCATGTGACCGCTTACGCCAATCTCGACGTCGCGACGGGACCCACCGATTCGTACGCCCCCCATCGGGTCGGCGATCTTCCGGCCTATGCCGCCGAGGTCAGGCGCCGCGTTGATGTCCCCGTCATCACGTTCGGCCGATTGGAGCCCGACGAAGCCGAGCGGGTCCTCGCAGACGGTCACGCCGACTTCATCGCGATGGGCCGCAAGCTGCTTGCGGATCCCGAACTCCCGAACCGACTCGCCGCGGGCGAGATCGACCGCGTGCGCCCGTGTCTGTATCAGTACCGCTGCATCGGCAATATCTTCGTCAATGAGCCATTGGCGTGCGTGGTGAACGCGGCGGCCGGCCGAGAGGACGAGGCCCAGCTACCCGCAGCCCGGACGTCGCAGTCGGTGATCGTGGTGGGCGGCGGGCCGGCCGGACTGGAAGCCGCTCGCGTGCTGGCTGGTCAGGGCCACCGCGTCACCATCTGGGAGTCGGGCACCGAGCTCGGCGGGGTGCTCCGCGGCGTGCGCGGCGCCGACCCGGTCCTCGACCGCTACTGCGCGTGGTTGCGCGCCGAAATCGGCGACGCCGACGTCAGCGTGGAACTCGGCCGAACGGCCGACGTCGCGAGCCTGGGTTCCGCTGCGCTCAACGCGGTGGTGATCGCGACCGGTCCGCAGTGGTGCGCGCCTGACGTTCCCGGTCGGGACCTCCCGCACGTCGTCCGTCCCGGATCGACGGCGATCACCACATGGTTGGCCAAGGACGCGCCGCCCAGTCCGATCGTCGTCATTGGTGGCGGGAAACCCGGCCTGACGCTGGCGAACGCGTTCCGGTCGCGCGGTGCGGACGTGACGGTCGTCGAACCGACCCGAGTGTTCGCGACCGAGCTCGGGCTCCCCGGCCGGTTTCGCATGGTGGCCGACACCGAAGCCGCCGGAATCACGCTGCTCGGCGATACGGAAGTCATCTCGATCACTCGTGATTCCGTCGAGGTTGTCACGGATGGCGAGCCCCGATCGATCCCCGCGGCCGCGGTGATCACGAGCGCGAGAGTCGGCGGCGCACCCGGACTCGCCAGCGACCTCACCGCAGCCGGCATCACGACCTACGTCGTCGGCGATGCCGTGGAAGCTCGCGGCTTCGCCGGCATCACCCGCGACGCCGAGGATCTCGCCCGTCGGCTCGCGACATGACGACCGAACCCACCCTGCCCGCGACGAGCGTCGATCACATGCTCACCGACGACGAACGAGACCGTTTCAACCGCGACGGATTCATCGCGCTCCCGGATGCACTCGACGCACCGACGGTCGGTCGGTTCCTCGCACTAGCCCACGGCGAGGCGGAAGCCTTTCATACCGGGCCGAAGGTGCACCCGTACGCCTTCCTCAATCTGCATGACCTGATCGGACGCGATCGCGCGTACCTCGACCTCATCGACTGGCCGACCACCTTCCCCAAAGTGTTCGGCGTCCTCGGCTGGAACATCCAGCTGTTCCACACGCAACTGGTCGTCAACCCGCCGGGCCACCCCGATGCCCCCCGAGGTGGATACGCCTGGCATCAAGACAACAACCGTATGAATCTCGATTTCGAGACGCCGATGCCCCATCCGCGCGTGTCCGTGAAGCTCGCGTACTTCCTCACCGAACTCGGGTCCGACGGCATGGGGAATTTCTGTGTCATTCCCGGAAGCCATCGGGATGCGGCGCCGGACGCGACCCGTGCTGTCGAGGTCACTGCGCACGCGGGTGATGCGATGTTGTTCGACCGACGCCTGTGGCACTCGGCGAGTTCCAACCACTCCGACATCACCCGCGTCGTACTCTTCGTCGGATACAGCTACCGCTGGCTGCGACCGAAGTCGGCCATGAACTTTCCGGATCTGCTGGCAGAGTCGGGGCCGATCCGGCGCCAGCTCCTGGGTGCGGCCACCGGCGCCAACGGCCATTTCGACCCCACTCCAGACGACGTGCCGCTCCGCCAGTGGATCCGCGAACATCTGGGAGACCACGCCGTCGCCGAGTAGCGCCAGGAAATCCTCGGTGACGCCCGGACGGGTATCTACACTCGTGAACGCGGGCGGAGCCGGAACCAGGAGTCGGAACCCGCATGAAACAACCTGCACGCATTGCGCTCGCCGAAGGTATCGGGACCATGATCCTTTGGTCGGTGGTCCCGGAACCGCCGTCCTTGCGACCGGCGGATTTTTCGATGCCGGATCGGTCGGCGTCCTCGGCGTCGCGCTCGCGTTCGGCCTCGCACTGCTCTGCGCCGCCTACGCCATCGGCTCGATCTCGGGCTGTCATATCAACCCGGCAGTCACGCTCGGTCTCTGGGCCATCAAAAAGACCGAGACCAAGGACGTGCCGTTTTATCTCGGCGGCCAGATCGTGGGCGGCCTGGTTGGCGCAGGCGTGATCTACGTGATCGCCAACAGCATCACCGGCTTCAGTGCCAAAGCGACCGGGTTTGCATCCAATGGCTACGGCGCCCACTCGCCCGGTCATTTCGGCATGGGCGCCGCGATCATCGTGGAGCTCGTCTTTACCGCGCTCTTCATCTTCGTGATCGCGAGCCGGAAGTCGATGCCGGCGGGATTCACCGGCGTTGCGGTCGGACTCATGCTCACGATCATTCACCTGGTCACGATCCCCGTGGACAACACGTCGGTGAACCCGGCCCGCAGTATCGCCACCGCAGTTTTCCAAGGGGGCTGGGCACTGAAGCAGCTCTGGCTCTTCATCGTGTTCCCGATCATCGGTGGCGTGATCGGCGCGCTGGTGTGGCGAGCACTCGTGCCGGCCGAAGACGCGTAATCGACATGGAGAAGCTGCAATATCTGTGCTGGCCTCGTGCCGGACTCAGCCCGACCGACCATGGCCACATCGTGCGCGAGGAGATCGCGCCCGCGCTCCTCGCGTTGGCGCCGCGCGGATTGTCGGTACAGGTCGACGACGCCGACGCTCAGGTGCCGGTGCCCATGCCGCCGCCTGCAGACGAACTTCAACCGTTCGCGCTCGTGTCGATATGGCTCGACCGCTACGACGACCGGGCGCCGTTCGAGGCGGTGCTGCGAGAGCACAGCGACCACATCGCCGGCTACCTCGTCACCGAGTCGATGTACACCGATTACGGCGGCAACCAACACGGTCGCGCTCGGGACTGGCCCGATGGCGAGCGTTCGCCGGGGGTGGTGATGACCACGCTGTTGCGGCGACCCGCCCACATGAGTGTCGACGAGTGGACCACGCACTGGCACACCGTGCAGTCCCCGGTCTCAGAAGCCATGCAACCGCGTATGCGCTACGTGCGCAATGCGGTGGTGCGGGCGATCACTCCGGACGCGCCACCGATCGAAGGCATCGTGGAAGAGGCCTGGCCCAGTCCCGAGCACATCACCGACCCGATGCTCTTCTACTGCGCCGGCGACGACGCCGAACTCATGAGACGCAACCTGAGCGCGATGCTCGAAAGCGTGATGGGATTCCTCGAACTCGACACGCTGCGGAGCTTCACGACGAGTGAGTATCTGTTCCGCACATAGCGGGGAACCCCGAGGTCGGGTACACGGTCCCGTCATCGGCCACGAGGACGCCCTCCACGCCCATCGAACGCAGCAGCGAGGCTCCCGCCGTTGGACCGGCGACGAACGCTGCCTTGGCCAGCACCTCGGCCCTCCACGCAACCCCGGCCACGACGGTCACCGTTGCGAGACCGGTCGCCGCGGAAACACCGGTGCTGGGGTCCAATAGGTGATGCACTGATTCTGCTCCACGCCTCAGATCAACTCGTTGCCACTGACGACGCAACCGAGTGCTCGTAGCCACCGCACCGGATGCGAATCGCACTCGACCGAACTCGGCGGCCAGCACGGGATCGTCGAACCCGACTTCCCAAGCATCGTGGTACGGCCCCTGCCCCATTACTCGTACATCGCCGCCAAGGTCGACACACACCGCTTCGGCTCCCGCCGCCATGAGTTCGGCGGCAGTGAGATCTGCGGCATAGCCCTTGCCAATCCCACCAAGGTCAAGCGACACGCCGACAGGGAGCGTCACTGCGTGCACCATTGCATCCAAGATGATGGCGGAACAACCGGGAAGTGCGGACCGCGTGGTCTCCGCCCCATCGTGTGTGACCGGCCGGGCCGCCGTCGATGGTTCGTCGTCGCGCACCGACGCGAAATCTCGGTCGTAGCCCAACGCCACCATCGCATCGAGACCCGTGGGATCAAATCGTCCGCCGGTGCGCTGCCACGCGTCCACGGCGCGAGCGATCAACGAAAAGGTGGGCTCCGAGACCCGCACGGGCAGTCCCCGGTCGGTTCGATTCAGCACCGTGAGTTCCGAGTCCTCGCGGAACCGGGACCACCGCGCCTCCAAGCCATGGAGCGCGGTTTCCGCGCGTTCCGCGAGATCACCGGATCCACCGAGGACCATGACGCGCGCGTCGGTTCCCATGACCCGGAAGGTCCGGTCAGTCCAGATCGGAGCCGCATCGTCGGCGCCGACGGACGCCACTCCATACGGATTGAGCTTGGTCGTGACCACTGCGCTGAGTATCGGCAGCTCGGAACCCAAGACTGAACCCGCCGCGTCGATTCCGTGCCAGGAATCGCTCTCCCCGGCAGGCCAGACTGGGGGATGACCCGGGGCAGACTGTGGCTGCTCGTCGCAGGCGTTCTCGTGCTCACGCTCGTGGGCCTCGGACTCTGGCGCCGGTCGCAGTTGCTCGATGAACGAGACGCCGCCCGGGCAACCCGCACGCAGACACTCGCGACGCTCGCAACGACGCGCCGCACCCTCCAACAGACCACCGTCGCGGCGGGCTCACTCGAAGCGGACACCGCCGAGACCCAGCGATCCGCACGGGAACTCGTGGGAATCGCGAACTCCATCTCGGACCAAATCGTGGCGGTGCAGCACGAGCGCGACGACGACGCGCTCAACGCATGGATCGCGGGTGGCCACGTCTCCCAGCTGCGTGAGTGTCTGGCGGGCATCACGCGGGCGCTCAATGAAGTGAGTGTGGCCGACCCGCACGCAACTTCCACGCTGGGTGGGGTCCGCCAGGTCTGTCAGGCGGTCACGCAATGATCCGCCAGCGGCTCGTCCCCGTGATTGCCATCGGCATTGCGATCGTTCTGGGCACCACCGCGTGGCACCTCAACGGAGCGTGGGACAGTCGCACCCGCGCGGTTCGGGCCCTGGGCGTCGCTCGTGCCAATCTCACCAGCGAACGCGACGCACTGCGATCCGCTCGCGAACGCGTCCGCCAAGATCGGATCGGAGCGAATCGCGCCCGAGCCGAGCGCGATGGAGCGAAGGTGTCGGTCGACGATCGCGGCGCCCAACTCGTGGCCACCCAAACCGACCGGGACCAGGCGCGCAACGCCCGCGCCACGCTCAACGCGACCGTCGCGGTCGTACGACAGTGTCTCGACGGTGCCAAGACTGCGCTCGACGCGCTGCAGAACAATGACAACGCCGCCACCACCGCCGCGTTGAAGAGCGTCGATGACGCGTGTCGCCGTGCCAACACAGCCCAGGGCGGTTCGGCCCCGGTCTACGCGTTCGACTTTCCCGACCCGTTCGTGCTCAATGACCGCGGGAACTTGCTCGCCTTCGGCACGAACGCGAGCGCGGGAAACATCCAAGTCATCAAACAGCAGGGCGACGGATCGTGGGCTACTGCCGGCGATGCGCTCGGACCGTTGCCACCGTGGGCCGCCAAGGGCCGCACCTGGGCACCGTCGGTGCTCGCACGTCCAGGCGGGTTCGTCATGTACTACACCGCGCTGGAGGCATTCACCGGCAGACAGTGCATTTCCCGCGCGGTGTCCGCCGTGGCGACCGGGCCCTACGTGGACACGACCACGGGACCCATGGAGTGTGGCGAGTCCGGGGCCATCGACCCCGAGGCGGTGATCGGTGCGTTCGGCCTCCCGGTTCTGCTCTGGAAGCACGAACGCCCCGCCGCGATCATCGCCCGACCGCTCACGCCGGACGGCCTCTCCTTGACGGGAGACGCGCACCATCTCCTCGGCGTGAATCACCGGTGGGAGGATGGAGTGGTCGAGGCCCCTTCGATGGTGGTCGACGGCGCAGGCGCGTGGCTGTTCTATTCCGGCAACGATTGGAACGGACGCCGCTACGCGACCGGTGTTACCCATTGCGACGGCCCACTCGGCCCGTGCGCCAAGGGGAGCAGCGTGGCGCTCTTGGGCTCCCATGACGCGCTCGCCGGACCCGGTGGAGCGTCGGTGTTCGTGGATGCCAGCGGCCAACGCAGGGTCGCGTTCCACGCGTATCAAGAACCGAAGGTCAAGTATCCCGAATCACGTCTGCTGCACATCGCGAAACTCGATTTCGCGTCGGGTCGCCCCGTCATCGTGGAATAGCGGACGGCGATCAGCCGACAAGCTTTGCGAGTGCCTTCTCTCGCCAGCGGGAACGCCGGCCGGTCTTGGCCTCCACCCGATCGGCACCCGCGGGGAGCGCCAACCCGGCGTTGATGCCCAACCATCGCAGGGGCTCACGCTCCCAATCCGGTGAGCGATGGTTGACCCAGGGGAGTGTGGTGATCTCGGTCTCCAATCCGAGGACAAGATCGGCCAGCGTTCGGCCCGCCAGGTTGGTAGTGCTGACTCCATCACCCACGTAACCACCCGCCCAGCCGAATCCTGAGGCGCGGTCGTATCCAACGGAGGAGTACCAGTCCCGTGGGACTCCCAGTGGCCCGCCCCACTCGTGGGTGATCCGCGCGCTCGCCACACTGGGGAACAGGCCGTGGAGGACGCGGCGAAGTTCGGCGAAGACGGCTCGGTTGCGGTCGAAGTCATCTCGGACTCGACTCCCGAAGTGATACGGCGCACCCCGACCGCCGAAGGCAATACGGTCGTCGTCGGTGCGTTGTCCGTAGATGATCAGATGTCGACCGTCATTCAGTGTCTCCCTGCCCTCCCATCCGATCGTGTCCCATACGCGGTCGGGGAGCGGCTCGGTAGCGATCATCAACGAATACACAGGTACCAGATCGCGCCGATGGCCCGGGACGCCCGGGGTGTAGCCCTCGGTCGCGAGGATCACCGACTCGGCCCGCACCGTGCCGGTGATCGTTCCGACTCGGTGCGGCGCCAGCTCGGTGACGCGGCTGCGCTCATAGATCACACCGCCGCGCCGTTCCACCGCGTGGGCAAGTCCGCGCACGAGGCGTGCCGGATGCAGCCGGGCGCAGTGGGGAGTGAAGACTCCTCCGAAGACCGAGTGGGCCGCGATGCGCGCCGAGGCCTCATCGGGTTCGAGCCACCGCACGTCGTCCTCGCCGAATCCCCAACGCCGTTCCGATGCAACCTGCGCCCGCAGCCGGTCGGCGTGCGTTGCCAAACTGGCGAGTTCGAGGTTCCCACCCTTGACGAAATGGGCATCGATGCCTTCGGCTTCGATCACTCGGCCCACCTCGTCGACCGTGTCGTTCATCGCGCGTTGGAGCGCGATCACCGCATCAAGCCCGTGGCGGCTTGCCGTTGCGGCACGGCTTCCGGCGAACAACGCGGAACACCATCCACCGTTGCGACCCGACGCGCCGAAGCCCGCGATCTCCGCCTCGATGATCACAACCTTCAGGCTCGGGTCGCGACCCAAGAGTTCATACGCCGTCCACAGGCCGGTGAAACCGGCACCGACGATCACCACATCAGCCGTGATCGAATCCGCCAGAGCCGGGCGCGGCGCCAACGAGTCCGGTACTGAGTCGAGCCAGAGGCTGCGGCTGCGATACCGGTCCTCGGCCGGATGCATCGACATCAAGCCGGGGAACCCGCCGTAAAATCCTCGAGCAGTTTCGCCAGCACCAGCGGCTGGTCGCCCTGAATGCTGTGGCCCGCAGCGGCCACCACCTCTACCCGCGCCGCCGGATTCCGGCGAACGAGTTCGGCCACATCGTCGTCGTCGACCACCGGCGAATCAGCACCGCGCACGAGCATGAATGGGACCTTCACGGCACTCACGGCATCCCAGAAGTTGCCGAAGTCCGGCACGGTTGCGCCGTCAGGAAGCGTGAACCGATCGTAGCGCCAGGACCACGTTCTGTCGGGCCGTTCGGTGGCGTTGTGCAAGATCCCGCGGCGTAACGACGACTCACTGCGGGTCGGATTGAACAGCACCGTGCGCTCGAGAATCTCGTCGAAACTCGCGAACGACTCCGGGCCGGAAATGAACGCAGTAATTGCGGACGCCTTCTCTCGATTCACCCCGGGCGTCACATCCACCAGCACCAGCTTTCGCACCAGGTCTGGCGCGTGAAGACTCAGCGCGAGTGCGGTGAGCCCACCGAGTGACATCCCCACCACGCCGCTCGCGTGCGGGGCCAAGGTTCGCACCGCTCCCGCAACCGCTCGCGCATTCTCCTGCGGCCAGTACGCCTTGTCGTCGCGCCAGTCCGAATGACCATGGCCGGGAAGGTCGATCGCAACGAGCGGACGGCCAAGTGCCAGGGCGACGGTGTCCCAGGTGTGCGCGTTTTGGGCGCCGCCGTGCAGCAGGACCAACTCCGGTTCGCCCGCCCCCCACCGCAGCGCGCTGAGCCGCTGCCCGGGCGCAACCTCGACCGTCACGCGCTCCACGGTGGGAGGGTTCAGATAGGGGAGACCAACTTCGGCGGCGTTGTCCGCGAAGAACGAGAACTCGTCATAGCTCACTATCGACATCCCGTCACCGTACGCTGCCCAGATGGAACCCCGCATCCTTCCTGTTTCGTTGGCCGACGCCGATCCCGAGACCGCCGAACTGCTCGGCCGCCTGTCGCGCGTGCGGGGTGACGATGCCACCGTGCTCAACGTCTTCGGCACGCTTGCGAACCATCCAACACTGCTGCGCAAGTGGCTGGTGTTCGCCACCTATGCGCTGACCAAGACCACACTCGAGCCGCGCGTGCGCGAACTCGTGGTGTTGCGGGTTGGGTGGCAATGTTGCGCACCGTACGAATGGGGCCAGCACATTGTGGTGGGACGCACCGTGGGCCTGTCCGACGCCGACGTGCAGCGCGTGGCCGACGGCCCGGACGCCCACGGCTGGGACGCAGCCGAGGCGGCTGCACTTCGTGCCACCGACGAACTGCACGACCGTTCGACAATCTCCGACGACACGTGGCGGGAACTCGACGCCCACTTTACGAACGAGCAGATTCTCGACCTGGTGTTCCTCGTCGGGCAATACCACCTCGTTTCGTTCGCACTCAATGCGTGCAAAGTCGTACGCGACGACGGAGTGGACGACTCCACCCTTCCGTTCCCCCGGCCCGCGGAATAGCAGCCTGCGCGTGACCACAACGCTTCGGTCGATCAGCCCACTCGCTGCACTCGCCCGTACCATGACCACGACATGTCCCGTCTGACCATCTCTTCCGAGCAGTACCGGCGCGTCACGGTGGTGGCCTGCGTTCTGCTCGCGCTCATCATCGTGACCGGCGCCGCGGTTCGGCTCACCGGGTCGGGGCTCGGGTGTCCCGATTGGCCCAACTGCACCGCAACGAGCTTGGCCCCCACCAAGGCCGTGGGAGTGCACGGTTGGATCGAGTTCGTCAACCGCATGGTGACGGGCCTCGTGTCGGTCGCGGTGATCGTGGCCGTGCTCGGAGCCCTCGTCCGCCGCCCCCGCCGACGCGACCTCACCTGGCTCTCCCTCGGTCTCGTACTGGGCGTGATCGCGCAGGCTCTCCTTGGTGCGCTCGTGGTGAAGAAGCTGCTCGACCCGCCCTTTGTGATGGGCCACTTTCTCCTGTCGGCGGTGCTGCTTGCCAATGCACTGGTGCTGGTCTGGCGAGCCGGAGTCGCCGACGGTGCGCTCACGCCGATCTCAGTGCCGCCCGTGGTACATCGCCTGGCGATTGTCGTAGTGGTCCTCGCGAGCGCGGTGCTCGTGACCGGTACCGTCGTGACCGGAGCGGGACCTCATTCCGGTGACGCGGGGAACTCGGCCAAGGTCTCGCTGCGCGCGACCCGGCTCGACATCGCGATTCCCGACGCCGCCCGAGTGCACGGCATCACCGTGATGGTGTTCCTCGCCAGCGTCCTCGCGCTGCTCGTGATCCTCGGGCGCACACGCGCCGATGCCCGATTGTACCGACGAGTGACGATCCTGCTCGGCGTGCTCCTTGTGCAGGGTGCAATCGGGTACGTGCAGTACTTCAACGACGTTCCGCCGCTGCTCGTTGGACTACACGTGGCCGGCGCGACCGCCGTCTTCGCCGCCGCGATGGGCGTACTCCTCGGCGGTCGACACGCGGCCGGCGACACGGCGTTCTCATCGCAACCACTACCGACCAATGTCGGAGCGACGCTCTCATGACTGCCGCGATCCTCACCGAGAACATTCAGCGGCACTTCGGGGAAAAGGTGGCCGTCGCCGGGGTCGACCTCGCAGTCGCGCCGGGGGAGATCTATGGCTTCCTCGGTCCGAACGGAGCGGGCAAGACCACCGTGGTTCGCATGCTCTGCACGCTGCTGCGTCCCACCGCCGGGCGGGCACTCGTTGCCGGCATCGACGTTGCGGAAGATCCCGACGCCGTCCGCTTGCGAATCGGCGTCGCCCTCCAGGACGCGGCACTCGACGACCGCCAGAACGGTATCGAGCTCCTGCGCCTGCAGGCTCGCTTGTACGGCTTGCGCGGATCCGAAATCGATCGTCGGATTGACGAACTCATTCCCATGATCGACATCGGCGAGGCGCTCGGCCAGCGCATCGGCACCTACTCCGGCGGGATGAAGCGTCGCCTCGACCTCGCCGCCGCGCTGGTACACAGTCCGCAGGTCTTGTTCCTCGACGAACCGACCACGGGGCTCGACCCCGTGAGCCGGGCCAAGGTCTGGGACGAAGTCCGCCGGCTGAATCGTGAGCAAGGCATGACCATCTTCCTCACGACCCAGTATCTGGAGGAAGCCGATGAACTCGCCGACCGTGTGGGCATCATCAGTCGGGGCCGATTAGTGGCCGAGGGAACCCCCACGGACCTCAAGCGGGCCCTCGGCGACGACGTGATCTCGGTGTCCGTCGCGGGGAGCGTCGATCAGGCGATCGCGACCCTCGGTGCGATTCCCGGCGTGCACCGCGTGGACCGAGACGGTTCGGAGATTTGGGTACGCACCGGCGATGGCGCGGGCGCGCTGAGCCCGGTCGCGGTCGCGCTCAACGGCGCGGGGATCTCGGTGCGCAGCCTCACCCTACGCACGCCAACGCTCGATGATGTTTTCCTCGAACGGACTGGTTCCCACATCGGCACCGACGAAGACGGCGAGAGCTCACCATGACGGTCGACCAAGAAGTGGCGGCAGGTCCCGTAGCCCACGCGCGCCGGGCCGGGTTCCTGCGGGACCTCGCAACGGTCGCAGGCCGCGCCCTGCGTTCGATCCCGCGCGAACCCGAGGCCGTGATTCCAGCTATCGCGGTCCCGGTGTTCTTCTTCATCGTCAACGTCGGATCACTGCAGAACATCGCGCAGCGCTCCGCGAATGTGATCGACTTCAAGGCGTTCCAGCTTCCCGTCGCGATCATCTTCGCGGTCACGGGTGTATCGCGGGCGTCGGCACTGGTCACCGACATTCAGGGTGGCTACTTCGACCGATTACTGATGACCCCGGTGCGTCGGCTCGCGCTGCTCCTGGGCCTCATGGTCGCCGACTTTGCGCTCGTGGTGGCACTCTCCATCCCGGTACTGATCCTCGGGTTCATCCTCGGCATCGGGTTCGAGACCGGACCACTCGGGGTCCTCGCCTTCCTGCTCCTCGCGGGCTCCTGGGGTTTGGTGTTCACGGGATTCCCCTACGCGATCGCCCTCAAGACCGGCAATCCTGCGGCGGTGAACTCCAGCTTCATCCTGTTCTTCCCGTTCGCGTTCTTGACCACGAGCTTCTTGCCCAAGGAGGCGCTCACGGGATGGCTGGCGACCGTGGCCACCTACAACCCGGTCACGTACCTCCTCGAGGCGCTCCGATCACTCATCACCGTCGGTTGGGAGGGCGACGTCCTCCTCAAGGGCATCGCCGCGGTGGCCGCGGTCGGCCTCCTCAGCATGAGCCTCGCGTTTCTCGCACTTCGTGGTCGGATTCGACGCGGCTGAGCGTCCGATCTGCGGTTGATCAACCAGTTTCATCCGATTCCCGTTTGGTCTGTCCCGCTGCATCCCAAAGAAATCTCACCCTGCGTGCTCAATAATGCGGGCTCGGATGTCGACCAAGTAACGGTGCCGTCAGTACCTGCGCTTCCTTCTCGTCGTCTCGTCGCGCTTGGTCTGGCCGCGGCCGCCCTGATCAGTCTGGTGGTGCCCCTCGACCCCGCCATGGCCGCGCCGGCGCCGCCCGTTGCCAACGCCGCGGCGTCGAACCCGGAGCAGCTTGAAGTCCTGGCCGAGCAGTACAACTTCGCCCGGCTGAAGGTCGATCGGGCCAATGCGCTCGTCGATGCAACCGAGCAAAGGATTCAGGCTTCCCAGAGTCGGCTCGCCCTCGTGCGCGCACGCGCCCGTGACCGAGCCGCCGCGCTCTACCGGGGAACCGGTTCCGGGAACGGTCTCCCAATCGGGCCGAGTAGTGACGTCGCCGATGTGGCGCGCCGCGGTACCTACCTCAACGCGGCCGAGCAACCCGACCGGGATCTGCTCCGAGCGCTCACTGCCGAGATCGCCCGCCTCGATGGCGAACGGACGAGCCAGCGCGAGCAACGGCTCATGCTGGAGTCGAACCTGAACGCCGCGGTGCGCGCCCGCCAACGGCTCCAGACGATGGCCGCCGCGCCGCGGTCTGCGGGCCCCGCCACCGGCGATGGCGCAGGACCGATCTCGACCACTGCGCCGCCAACCGGCGCCCGCGGATCCACGCCAGGTGGTTCCGGGGTCCCGTCACCCACGCCGACGACCACGCGTCCACCCACCACCGGAACGACACCACCGCCGCCACCACCACCGCCACCGCCCCCCGGGTCGGAACCACCCGTGAGCCCAGGAGCCGGCACCGCGGTGGCGTTCGCCCGCGCGCAACTCGGGAAGCCATACGTCTTCGCGACCTCGGGACCCAATACGTTTGATTGTTCGGGCCTCACCATGGCGGCGTGGGCCGCCGCGGGTGTGCGGATGGCGCACTACTCCGGTTCCCAAGCGTCGAGTTTCCCCAAAGTGACCTGGGACCAACTCAAGCCCGGCGACCTCGTGCTCTTCTATAGCGACCTGCACCATGTGGGGCTGTATATCGGTGGCGGCCAGATGATTCATGCTCCTCAGACCGGCGACGTCGTGAAAATCGCGCCGGCGTGGCGCGACACGTTCATGTTCGCCGTTCGTCCCCACTGACCACCCGCGTGGCACCATCCACGCCATGGAGACACCCAGCGCAGATCAACGACCCGACGGGTGGAGCACCGGCGCCGCCAGCTACGACACCGTGTTTGCCCCCTTCACCGGCGCATTCGCCGATGATGCGGTGCGGCTCCTGTCGGTACACAACACCGACCACGTCATCGACGTCGCGGCGGGTTCGGGGGCGTTCGCGCGGCGGGCCGCCGCCACGGGCGCGACGGTGCTCGCCACTGACTTCGCACCGGGAATGCTGGACGTTCTCGCCACGGCCGCGCAACGCGACGGACTCGCCTCCCTCAGCACCGAGGTGATGGACGGTCAGGCCCTCTCGGTTGCCACCAACACCTTCGACGTCGCGTGTTCGATGTTCGGACTCATCTTCTTTCCCAACCTCGATCTGGGACTGCGTGAGATGGCGCGGGTCGTTCGCACGGGCGGCCGCATGGCCATCTCGTGTTGGGATCTCGAAGGGTTTCGGCTCATCGAGCTCGTCACGCGGGCGGTACGCGCCGCCGCACCCGATGTTCCGCTGCCGGGCGGCACTCCACCGTGGGCTCGGCTCGGTGCGCCCCATACGCTCGCCGCGGCGCTCATCCACGCGGGGTGGGCGAACGTGACCGTGCACGCACTCGAGCATCCGCTGGTGATACCGGATCCGATCACGTTCTTCCACGAAATGCCCGAGTGGTCCACCCCGGCCCGCGCGATCCTGGCGCGCATTCCCGAGGGTGCCGAAGACGCCGCGGCCCGAGCGTTTGCCGTCGCCGTCGAGGAAGCCGGTGGCGATCGGATTCCCACCACCGCCCTCCTCGGCACGGGTACGGCGCAGTGAAGGCCGCTCGGGCATGAAGGTCCACCTGGTCGACGGCACCTACGAACTGTTTCGTCATCACTTTGCCGTGCCCTCCCACCTCGACCCAACCGGGATGGAAGTGGCCGCGACCCGGGGCGTCGTTGGGTCGATGCTCATGCTGTTGGAGGACGGTGCCACCCACGTTGCCGTTGCGACCGATCACGTGGTCGAGTCGTTTCGCAACGACCTCTACGACGGATACAAGACCGGCGAAGGTATGGAGCCACTCCTGCTCGCGCAGTTCCCGATGTTGGAGGACGCGCTCGGTGCCCTCGGAGTAACCGTGTGGGCGATGGTGGAACAGGAAGCCGACGATGGCATGGCGGCGGGGGCAATAGTGGCCGGCGCCGACGAGCGGGTCGAGCGGGTGTTCATCTGCACCCCCGACAAAGACCTGGGTCAGATGGTGGTGGGCGATCGCATCGTGCAGTTCGACCGGCGCAAGAACGAGGTGCGCGACGCCGAAGGGGTACGAGCCAAGTTCGGCGTGCCCCCGGAGTCGATCCCCGATTACCTCGGACTCGTCGGCGACACCGCCGACGGGTTTCCCGGTCTCCCCGGCTGGGGTGCAAAGTCGGCGGGCGCGGTGCTCGGTCACTACTTGCACCTCGAGCAGATCCCGAACCTGGCCAAGGATTGGGCGGTCGACGTTCGGGGCGCGGTGAAGTTGGCCACCACGTTGAGCGAGCAACGAGAGGCCGCCGAACTGTTCCGATTGGTCGCGACCCTGCGTACCGATCATCCGGTGGGCCAGGTCGACGAGTGGTGCTGGAGCGGCCCGAACCCGGAGTTCGCGCAGTGGACGCAACGGCTCGGATCCCCGGGCATGGTGACACGAGCCGATCGGCTGGCATCCGAGCGCGCCTGACGGTCAGGATCGAGAGATGACATCTCCCGCGGTGATCGTCGAACGCCCACGCGATCAGATCGCGCTGGTCACGCTCAACCGACCGGAGCGTCGCAACGCGATGAACTTCGCACTCCTCGAAGGTTTCGCGACCGCGCTCGATGAGTTGCGGTACGACCCCACGTGTCGGGTCATCGTGCTCACCGGAGCCGGGACGGGGTTCTGCGCGGGGCTCGACCTCGCCGAAGGCGTGGCGATTCCCGACAATGCCGGCAAGAGCCGAGCCACCGCGGGCATGCGCGTGCAGTCCTACATCGCGGACCTGATCCCGGTCATGCGCTCGCAACCGCAACCGATCATCGCCGCAGTGAACGGCGCCGCGTCCGGCGGGGGACTGGCGCTCACGTTGGGATCCGACATCCGGATTGCCGCACGCTCGGCCCGGTTCAATGTGGCATTCATCAAGGTCGGGCTGTCCGCGTGCGACATCGGCACCAGTTGGATCTTGCCCCGACTCATCGGCGCGTCGCGCGCGTATGAACTGATGCTGACCGGCCGCTTCGCCGATGCCGAGGAGGCGTTGCGCATCGGACTCGTCACCCAGGTCGTCGACGATGCCGCCCTCCTCGACGCCGCGTACGCCGAGGCGGAACTGATCCTCGCCAACGGACCGTTCGGCGTGCGCATGACCAAGGAGGTCATGTGGAGCCAACTCGAAGTGGGCAGCATGCGAGCCGGCATCGACCTGGAGAACCGCACGCAGGTCCTTTCGAGCTTCGCCGGCGATATGGAAGAGGCCATGGCCGCGTTCCTGGAGAAGCGGCCCCCCAACTTCACCAAATGAGGAGAATCAGCCCATGGGCGCTCTAGCCGGACGACGCGCGTTCATCAGCGGGGGATCGCGGGGGATCGGCCGCGCCATCGCACTTGCGCTGGCGGCCGACGGCGCGGACGTCGCCATCAACTATCGGCGCGACTCCGACGCGGCCGCGGCCACGGTGGCCGACATCGAGGCGCTCGGTGTTCGCTCGGCCGCGTTCGCGGCGTCGGTCGACAATGCCGAAGCATGTGAGGCCATGTGCGCAACCGTGCTCGATGAGTTCGGGCCGATCGACCTGCTCGTGCACAACGCGGGCATCGCGTCGCGCGGGCAGAGCGTGGTGAAGACCGAGATTGCCGAGGTCGAGCGCAACTGGCGCACGCACACGCTCGCCGGTTTCATCCTCGCCCAGCAGTTCGTGCCGGGAATGCGAGACGCGGCATCTCGCGAGGGCGGGCGCGGCGACGTCATCATGATCTCGTCGGTCGCCACCTCACACATGCAGGCGGGCGGTGCTCCGTACACCATGGCCAAGGCCGGGTTGGAGGCCCTCGCGATGACCCTCGCCAAAGAGGAGCGGCGCAACGGCATCCACGTGAACGTCGTCGCCCCGGGGTTGGTGGAGACCGAGATGGGCCGTCGCCTCGTGAAGGGCGCAATGGGCGTGGAAGACATTCACACTCTTGATGCGGGTTCGCCGTTCGGCCACGTATGTACCCCGGAAGAGGTTGCGTCGGTCGTCCACGCGCTCGTCACCGACGTGGGCACCTACCTCACCGGCGTCAAGATCACCGTCGACGGCGGCACCTTCTGACGCGTGCATCCGTTTCGTGTCGCGATTCGGTCGCTGGGGCGACGCGAACGCGCCGCGAAACGAGCGGGTCCGCTCAGATCACCGCGTGGGAGGCGAGCAAGGCGCGCAACCCGCGATCAGTCGACGGACCGTAGGTGCGCCAGGACACCCCGCTCGTCTCGCGCGCTTTCGCTAACTCGTCGCGGGAGAACTCGCAGGTCTTGGTGGGCGCGTCCAAGCCGTAGAGCGCGAGTCCGTTCGTGCCGAGGATCTTGCGCTTGAGTTCCTTGGTCAACGCCGGATAGCCGTACCGCTCCTGGAGCTCGGTCGAGATCTCGATGGCCCGGAACGCCTGGATCTGATCCTGGGGTGAGCCGTACCAGAGCGAATCGGTACCCCACAGCACGTTCTCGGGACCGACTGCCACGAGCAGCTTGCCGAGCACGTGGGCCGCTTGGGTGGGGTCGCGCATCAGGTTCCACCACGTGGAGCCGAGTTCGGCATACACGTTCGCCCCCGGACCGATCCCCGCACGGGTGAGGCTCGTGATGAGCCGGTCGACTCCTCGACCCGCTTCGTCGTACGCGCCCTCGGGAACACTGGCCTCGAAGCCGGAGTGGTACACGACGAAGCGAACATCCGGGTGCGCCTTGGCCGCGGGGCCGATGTCGACGGGCGACGCGAACGCACTGCCCCCCGAGAAGCCCTTATGCACGCACACGATGTTCGGCCCGACTTCCTCGACGCGAGTGAGGAACGACTCGCCGACTCGCGGCGCGTCGGCGGCGTGGTCGTCGAGCCACCAGCCATCCCCGGGCGCGTGCGTGTAGACCTTCCAGCCGACGATGCCGTGGTCGCGGCGCAGCGCAGCCATACCGTCGATCTGAGCGCCCGGAACTCCGTACGTGGGCTGCACGCCACCGTGCAAGAGGACCCGGCCATCGCCGCACACCTGCTCGGCCAGCGTGCGCGCCGTACGCATCGCTTCCCAGTCGAGCGGGTTCACCTGTTCCGGGATCGGGATCGCGGTGAGGATCATCAGCGACGTGTCGGACTGGTTGAACAGGAGTTCGAGATACTGCTCAACGGAGAAGCACGCCCGCGCGTCGGACTCACCGCACCGACCTTGCGGGAAGGAGTTGACCAACCCATCGATGCCCGCAATGCCGGTGCCGGGACCGGTGAGGTCGTAGTCGAGATAGTGGGTCTGGACGTCGAAAATTACCTCGTTGCCTGCGAGCACGGCGTTGGCGGCGTCGGCATCCGTGGCCGCGTCCTTCGGGAGCCGGTAGGTCCCACCGGTGCGCTTGCCGCGTGCCTTGTTGGCATCGTCCTGACACGCCGCGAGCGTGCCGAGCATCAGTGCCGCTCCGCTCAAGCTGCGGAGAAAGCTCCTCCGGTCCATCCCGAGGCGGCGAGCGATGGTGCCGGCTTCCTCACGAGTGCGCCGGATCGCCTCGAGTTCCACCGGACCAAGCGGTACCGGACGCTCCTCGCCGTTCGAACACGGTCCGAGCTTGATCGGCAACTCCGCGTCGGGATCCCATTCCACGAGTGCGACGCTACGCCCACCCCGACCGTCGTCGCCCGCGGCGCGCCGCTTCACCACACCTTCGTTCGAATCCACCCCCCAGAGGGGGGCAAACCGTACGAAGGTCTGAAGAAACGACCGGCGAATCGATGGTCTCACCTCCGTGCGACGCTGATCACATGGTCAACCTCGCAGTCATCACCCTCCTGATGGTCATCGTGATCGGCGTTGCCGCCGGTACCGCCGCGGTCGTCGTCCAACGCGGTCGGGTCGACGCGCCGGTGGGACCGGACCCTGACGAGATTGCCGATCGCATCGCGCGCAGCGCCGCACAGCAGCAGCAGGCTGCGCTCGGCAACCTCATCGAGACCAACCGCGCCCTCCTCGACGCGGAACGCACGAGGGCGGGGGAGTCGGTCGCCCACGATCGCAGCCAGATGGAGCAACAGTTCGCGAGCATGCAGGAACAGCTCGGCAAGGTCACCGAACTCGTGCGCGATTTCGAATCCCAGCGCGGCACCAAGATCGATCAGCTCTCCGGGGCACTCGCACAACAACGCGCCGGGATCGCAGAGCTGGCCCAGACTGCGCAGGGTCTGCGCGAAGCGCTCGCCAGCTCGAAGACTCGAGGCCAGTGGGGCGAGCGAATGGCCGAGGATGTGTTGCGGCTCGCCGGGTTCGTGGAGGGCGTGCAGTACCGCAAGCAGAAGTCGGTCGAGACGGGGACCGGTATTCCCGACTTCACCTTCCTGCTCCCGCAGGACGCGATCCTCTACATGGACGTGAAGTTCCCACTCGACAACTACCTGCGGTACGTGAACTCGGAGTCCGAGCTCGAACAGGCCCGCCACAAGGATGATTTCCTGAAGGATGTGCGAGCCAAGGTCAAGGAACTCGCAGCGCGCAACTACACCGACGGATCACCGTCGAGCGTCGACTGCGTTCTTTTGTTCATCCCGAACGAGCAGCTCTACGCGTTCGTCCAGGAGCACGCCGCGTCACTGCTGGACGACGCGATGCGCCAGCAGATCGTGATGTGCTCGCCGATGACGCTCTTCGCCGTGCTCGCCGTCGTGCGCCAGTCCGTCGAGAACTTCCGGTTGGAACGGACTGCGTCGGACATCCTCGAGGTCCTCGGAGATTTCACCAAGCAGTGGGGGGCCTTTACCGACAAGATGGACGCGTTGGGCCGCGGTCTCAATACGGTCACCAAGGCATTCGATGATCTGTCCAGCACGCGGAACCGTGCACTCACTCGCCAGATGGACCGAATCGACGATCTCCGCCGCACCCGCGCCTTGATCGACCTCGACGACGCACCGGGCGTGATCGCGCTGAACGCGTAAGGACTCGGCGTGGCGCGCCCTACGCTGGTCGCGTGCTCGTCTTCGCCCTCCTCATTTTGCTGGTGGTGCTGCCACTGACCGAGCTGTACGTGATCATTCAGGTGGCCAACGCCATCGGGTATCTGCCGATGCTCGCGGTGCTGATCGCGTGTTCGCTCCTTGGCCTGTACCTCGTGAAGCGGGTCGGGGTCAGCACCTGGCGCCGGGCCCAGGCGCAGTTGCGGGCGGGAGAGGTCCCGGCCGCGGAAGCAGTCGACGGCGCCGTACTCCTGGCCGCGGGAATGCTGCTGCTCGTCCCCGGCTTTATCACCGACGCGATCGGATTCCTGCTCTTGATTCCCGCGGTCCGCTACCTCCCGCGCCGATGGGCACAGCGGCACAAGTTCACCCGCGCCTCCGGTGCGGTCTACGGCCGCGTCATCGACGTCCGCGGCACCGGCGGCCGGCCCCGCAACCCGCCCCCGGCCATCGAGCCGCCGGACTCGCCGCCGCTCCCGTAGACGGGGTCGGTCCGCGGTTCAGCTCGACGGTTCGAATCGGTAGCGGATCCCCTCGGCCACCGCCACGTATCCAAGCGCCCGATAGATCGCGTTCGAGCCGGCGTTGCCGAGATCGGTGTAAAGCAAGCACGCCAGCCCATCGGCGCGTGCTCCGGCGGAGATCGATCCGACCAATGCGCTGGCGTAGCCCCGAGCGCGGAAATCGATCGGCGTGTACACCGGCCCGATACGCACTGCTCCCGCGACCGGCCGGGAGAGCCCGAGCACGGACACGATCTCCTGATCCTCCCAGACCCAGAGCTGACCGGCATCGAGCCGCCGGCGGGTGACCTCGTCCTCATCGCCCGAGACCTCGTCGATCTCCGCCGCGAACTCCCGGAGGAGCGGCGCGACTCGGTCAATGTCGCCCGCGGTTGCGAGCCGCGCCGCACCCGCAGCCCGTCGCGCCGGAACGACAGTCCCCACCTCGTAGATGCGTTCACCGAGGACGGGCACCGCGGCCGAGCGTGTCCGTTCGGTCCACGCGCCCGCGAACCCCGCGGCAGTCGCGGCTTCACCATCGACGCCGGGCAGTTGCACGCCATCCTCGGAGATGGCAACGACCACTTGACCGATCGCCTTCGCGGCCATCGGTGTGACGGCGGCGAAATGGTCCAGGGGCGACTGGAAGACGACGCGCACTATCTCGCCATCAACGTCGATCATCCAATACCGGCCCGGTACCGGGTGGGCAATGCGCTCGTGGAGCAACGAAAGGATCGCATTGTGGCGAACCGGATCCGATGCAAGGAATGCACTGGCCTCACGCAGCACCACTGCGGGATCATCGGTCGCTCGTACCATTGATGTCATGCCCCATGATGGAACACGGCCGGCTGAGACCGGTCCGTTTTTGTAGAGCCGCGCCGGTCAGGTGATTCGCAACAACTCTGGTGCCGGCGCACAGTCGGCTCGGTGGCGCAACGTGGACGGAACATCGGCACCGTTGGGCCCAACCACTTGGTCGATCTGATCGAGACCGAGCTCCTCGTAGGGCAGCTCGTCGAGACCATCCTCGCGGCGGCCGATGGCGGCCGCGTCCGAGCTGGGATACGGATCAACGCCTCTGAGTGACTCGACGGTGGATCGCTCGAGCGCCTCGAGCATGCGGGCCGGGAGCGCAAAACCTTGCGGCACCACGATCCAGATCGCGGCGCCCGCGCTCCGCCCTGCCGCCACCAATGCCGTGGTGCCGGGGGCCACCAGAACGCGTCCACCACCGGACGCCACCGGCGCCACCAACAGATGCGTGGGGGCGAGGACCATCAACTCGGTTTCATCGACGACCCGGACTTGTTGCACCGAGGTACGCAGCCGGCGCGAGAGCCGCGTGTCGGCCCGACCGGACCGCACCGCGAGGAGTTCGAGGTCGATCCGCTCGGCGAGCCCGTCGCGGACAACGTCGGGCCACCCGACGACCGCGACCGGCGACTCGTGGGGAAATGGGAGCGCGCCCGCGAGTCGAAGCGGGGTGGAGTCGGAGCGATACGCGCGCCACGCCGCCCACGCACCCTCGCGCGCATCAACCGCGCCGAGCACGTGTGCACACAACCACCACAGCGGGGCGATGCTCGGGTGATACGCGAGCAGCCGACGACACGCGATGACGATCCCGAACGGGTCATCCGCGAACCCCGCCAGGCAAT
Organism: Acidimicrobiia bacterium; assembly: GCA_046598395.1. GTDB lineage: Bacteria > Actinomycetota > Acidimicrobiia > IMCC26256 > JAENVU01 > JAENVU01. The sequence continues at coordinate 45,479 of JBKJIQ010000008.1, read as the reverse complement.
CAGCGGCTTCCTCGAGGAGCGCGGCATCGTCGTCGGCATCCGACCAACGTGCGAGATACCGCAGGCGCTCGAACGGCTGCACTACGGCTTCGGGTCCTTCGGCAACCCCAGGACCCGCTCGCCGATGATGTTGCGCATCACTTCGTCGGTGCCGCCCGCCACCCGCATCCCGGGTGTACCGAGCACCATTTCCGAGAACGCGAACGTTCCCCACTCACCGGTGTCGGCCGCAAGACGGGGTCCGAGCATCTCGCCCACGAGCTGATTGACCCGTTGCATGTTCTGGGTCAACACCAGCTTGGCGATCGACATCTCCGGCCCAGGAAGTTGACCCGCGCGCAGCTTCTCCATGGCCCGCAGGTTCGTGTAACGCGCCACTGCCATTCGGATGAAGACGTCGGCCAGGCCTTGGCGCACCAACGGGTCGTGGTTGAGCCCGAAGTGCCTCGCCATCTCGAAGAACCGCGTCATACTCATCGAGCCCACGCCGGCACCACCGCCACCGATGCTTGCTCGCTCGTTCATCAGCGTGGTGAGCGCCACCGTCCAGCCCTCGTCCACATCGCCGAGCCGGTGCGAGTCATGCACGCGCACCTCGTCGAAGAAGACTTCGTTGAACGACGCACCGCCGGTCATCTGGCGCAGCGGGCGTACCTCGATTCCGGGGGCATGCATATCCACGAGGAGCATCGTCATGCCCTTGTGTTTCGGCTTGTCCGGCGACGTGCGCGTGATGATTTCGCCGATGTCGGAATACTGCGCGCCGGACGTCCATACCTTCTGACCCGTCACGATCCATTCGTCACCATCGCGTTCGGCCTTGGTTTGGATCCCCGCAAGATCCGAACCGGCGACCGGCTCCGAGAACAGCTGACATCCGATGAGGTCACCGCGCCACATGGAGCGCAGGTACTTCTCGCGGACTTCGGGAATCGCGTGGGCCAGAATCGTGGGCGCCACCATCCCGAGTCCGATGCCGAACGGGCTCTGCGAAGGAATCGCATACTGAGCAACCAGCTCGCGGTACGCCCGGTCGAGATCCTTGTGCAGCCCGCCGCCGCCGTACTCGGCGGGACCAGTGATCCAACCGAACCCGGCGTCGAACTCCTTGGCCTTCCACTCCTTGGCTTCAACGATCTCGACCTGCTCTTGCTCCGGCGTCTTCTCGTCGAGCATGCCGACTCGGTCGGTTCCCTCACCCCACACGAACCGTGATTCGCTGCGGCGCTCGGCATTCGCGTCCAAGAACTCGGTCGCGCTGGCAGTGAACTGATCGACGGAAATGTCGGGCATGGGGCCTCCTCGATGCGGACGCGGGATCGTATCGACTTTGAGCCGGTCACTCGATACCCCCGACCCCAGCCTCGCCGAATCATCGCGGCGTATCGAAACTCGATCGCCGCGGCTCGCCCTCTAAGGTGCCCGAATGCCTGATCGCATCGACGTCGTACCGACGCCGCCGCCCAGCCTCGCTTCGGTCGGCGCCGCCACTGAGAACCGTGTGCGCGACCTCCTCGACGCCGAAATCGTCCGCTGGTCCCTCGTCGATCCGGGCCTCGAGGCCCCACTCGTTGCTCTCCGGTCGCTCGTCACTGCAGGTGGGAAGCGACTCCGCCCGGCCTTCTGCCACTGGGCCTTCATTGGTGCAGGTGGTAACCCAGCCGATGGGCGGGTGGTCGACGTGGGCGCGGCCCTCGAACTGCTGCACACCTTTGCGCTCGTTCACGACGACGTCATGGACAACGCCGATCGCCGACGCGGACAAGCCTCGATCCATGCCGAGGCCATGACCCAACATCGGGAATCCGGATGGCGCGGCGAGGGGCGGCGTTTCGGCGAGGGTGTCGCAATCCTCGTGGGAGATTTTGCCTTCGTGTACGCCGACATGCTCGTCGGCGCGCTGGAACCCGCGGCGCGCGCCATCTACGACGAGCTCCGGGTCGAACTCTGCGTCGGCCAGTATCTCGATCTCGCCGCCACGGCGTCGGGCGCTCGCGACGCGGCGCAGGCCCGACGCATCGAGTGGTACAAGAGTGGCAAGTACACCGTGGAACGCCCCCTCCACCTTGGTGCCGCACTCGCGGGTCGCGCCGATGAACTCACGGCGCCACTTTCCGCGTTCGGCCTGCCGCTCGGCGAGGCGTTCCAAATGCGCGATGACCTCTTGTCGGTATTCGGCGATCCCGAGATCACCGGCAAGCCGGTGGGCGACGACCTCCGCGAGGGCAAGCTCACACCGCTCGTCGCGGCCACCGCGGATCGGGCCGACATCACCGGCCGCGCGCTCCTCGAACGCATCGGTGCCCCCGACATCACGAGCGAGGAAATCGCCGCTATCCAGCAGACGATGATCGACTGCGGTGCAGTCGCCCAGGTTGAGCACGGTATCGAAGCACTCGTGGCCGAGAGTCTCGATGCGCTCGGTCGCGCTCCGATCACCGCCGATGCGCGCGAGGCCCTGGCTGAGCTCGGTGCGTTCGTGGCCTGGCGGGATCGTTGAACGGCGGCTCCAGCGCGCCCGCCATCGAGGTCATCGGGCTCGTCAAGCACTACGGCAACCGAAATGCGGTCGACGGACTCGACCTCTCCATCGAGGCGGGGGAGATCTTCGGGATTCTCGGGCCCAACGGCGCGGGCAAGACGACCACCGTCGAGATCCTCGAGGGCTACCGCACTGCCGATGCCGGCACGGTCCGGATCTTCGGTCTTGATCCGGTGAAGGATGCCACCGCGTTGCGGGCTCGCGTCGGCGTGATGCTTCAAGAGGGTGGTCTCTACCCTGGCGTACGACCGCTCGAGTTGCTGCGACTGTTCGCCGCGTTCTACGAGAACGCGGATGATCCCGACCGCCTGCTCGATCTCGTGGGACTCCGCGACGCGACCTCCACCATGGTGCGGCGCCTCTCGGGCGGACAAGCCCAGCGGTTGTCGTTCGCATTGGCACTGATCGGCCGGCCCGAGCTGGTGTTCCTCGATGAACCGACCGCAGGGATGGACCCGCGGGCGCGTGCGGACACCTGGGCCTTGGTGCGCGATCTCTGCGATCACGGAACCACGGTGTTACTCACGACCCACTACATGGACGAAGCCGAACAGCTCTGCGACCGGATCGTCATCCTGGACCGGGGCGCCATCGTGGCCCATGGGACGCCCACCGAGGTCACGAACACGGTCACCGAACCCACGCTGCGGTTCGCCACGGCAACCGCCTTCGACGCCATCGCGCTCGCGGCCGTGCTCGACCGCTCGATCAGCACGGCTGGAGCAGAGTTCGTCGTGGAGGGCGCACCGTCGCCCGCCGTGATCGCGTCACTCACAACATGGCTGCGTGACCACGACACGCAGCTGACCGAGTTGCGCACCGGCCAAGCAAGCCTGGAAGAAGTGTTTCTCCGGCTCACCGAGGATTCCGACGGGCCTGATCCATCGACCGCGAACCCGGCCCGGCGCAGCCGGAGAACCGCCCGATGAACCCGAAGGCCATTGCCGCCCAAACCAAACTCGAACTCGCGATGACGCTGCGCCGCGGCGAGAGTCTGCTCGTCACGCTCGCGATCCCGATCGGCATCCTCGTGTTCTTCGGGAAGGTCAATGCCCTCACCGCGGTGAAGGGCGATCCCGTCACGTTTTTGGTACCGGGCGTGCTCTCGCTCGCGGTTATGGCGAGCGCGATGGTGAGCCTCGGCATCGCCACCGGATTCGAGCGGCGCTACGGCGTCCTCAAGCGGTTGGGATCCACGCCGCTCTCGCGAGGGGGCCTGCTCGCCGCGAAAACCATCAACGTGCTCGTGATCGAGGTCATTCAGGCCAGTGCCATCATCGCGACAGGCGTCGCCCTCGGCTGGGAGCTCAGCTCGGCGATTGTCCCCGCGATCGGAATCTTGCTCATCGGCACCATCGCATTCGCCGGTGTGGGCATGTTTCTGGCGGGCACGCTGCGCGCCGAAGCCAATCTGGCAGTCGCGAATGCACTCTTCCTCGTCTTGATGTTCCTCGGCGGCATGGCCTATCCCCTCACGAAGCTCCCCGCTTCGGTCGAAGCGGTGGCGCGGTTGCTCCCGGCCGCGGCGCTGTCGGAGTGTGTCCGTGCTGTCCTCGGCCAACACCCGTTCCCCGTCGGCGCGTTCGTGGCACTCGTGGTCTGGGCCATCGCCGCCCCATGGGCCGCCGCACGCTGGTTCAAGTGGGAAGAGGCGTAGCGAACGTCACGGCTTGGAGTGGACGATCCCGTCGACGGCTGCGGTCAGCGCGGCGGTGGAGGGAAGCCCAAAGGCCCGCGCCCGGATCACGCCACCGCGGTCGATGAAGAAGGTCTGTGGAACCGCGCGGATGCCGTAGTCACGCGCCGCGGTGTCGTGGTCTCCGCCCTGAGCCAAAATCCAGTTGGCCTCGTGGTCACGAGCGAACGCACGGGAGTCCGACGGGATGTCCCTGAACGTGATCCCGATGACGGCGAGGCCATCGTCTCGATGCGCGGTGACGAGATCGTGGAGCACCGGGAACTCATCACGACACTCCTTGCACCACGACGCCCAGAAGTTCACGACAACTGGACGGCCGCGGTACTTGGCGAGGTTGACCCGACCGCCACCGGAGAGCGCCGCCAGATCAAAGCTGGGAGCGGGCGTTCCCCGGACGGCCACCCCGGCCACACGCGTCTTGGCCGGGCCCGCGTCGATCGTGGTATCGGGTTCGGAACCATCACGAACTGCACCGATTCCAGCTGCGACCGCGATCCCCAGCGCCAACGCACCGAGGAGCGTTCCGCCGCGACGGCGTCTAGTTGGCACGAACGATGACGTCCGCAGCAATCGCCACGAACAACAGCGCGAGATACGTGTTGGAGTAGTGGAAGAGCTTCATTGCGCGCTCGGGCGTGGAATCCTTCAGCAACGCGACGGCCGCGGCCACAAAGACGGCTCCGAGCACCAACGCCGAGCCGCCGTAGATCCAGCCGAGGTCGGCTACCGGGACCAAGGCAAACGACACCACCACCGTCACGATCGCGTACACGAGGATCTGGCGCGATGCCGCCGCGATCCCGATCACCACTGGAAGCATCGGGATGCCCGCCTTCGCGTAGTCGTCGCGGTAGCGAACCGACAGGGCCCAGAAATGTGGCGGCGTCCAACAGAATACGATCGCGAACATCACCCAGGCGGAGACCGAGAGCGAGTTCGTGACCGACGACCAACCGACGAGGACGGGCACCGCGCCCGCCGCGCCCCCGATCACGATGTTCTGCGCGCTGCGCGGCTTGAGCCAGATCGTGTACACGAAGATGTAGAAGAGCATCGCGGTGACCGACAGTGCCGCCGACAGCACGTTGACTGTGAGGCTGAGCCACACGAAGGCCACTGCTTCGAGCACGAGACCAAAGACCAGCGCGGCGTTCGGTGAGATAGCACCCTGAGGAAGCGGACGGGTATGGGTGCGGCGCATGACCTGATCACGATCACGCTCGATCCAACAGTTGATTGTGTTCGCGCCGCCTGCGGAGAGGGTGCCACCGAGTAGGACGGCACCGATCAATCCGAGCGAGGGGAGTTTCCCGGCGGCGAGCACCATCGCGGGCACCGTGGTGACCAAGAGCAGCTCGATGACCCGCGGCTTCGTGAGCATGAAGTAGGCCCGCAGCACGGCAACGAAACCGGCAGCCGGCACCTTCGGGGAGTCGACGTTCGTCACGAGATCGTCTGGAAGCGCCGCCACGATGGAGGACGGTAGCAGCGACCCGGTGAAATGAACGAAGCCCGACCACCACTAACCTGCGCGCGGTGGCCGACCCAGCACCCCTTCGTAGCGCCCCATCCAGCGTCGATTCCAAGCAGGCGATTCGCATGACCGCCGATCGGTTGCTGTGCCGCCCTTCGCTCGAGGCGGGAGAACGCAAGTCCCGCTCCGGCATCTTGATTCCCGCCACCGCCAACGTGGATCGCCGACTCCTGTGGGCCGAAGTCATCCAGGTGGGGCCAACGGTGCGCAATCTGGAGGCCGGGAACCAGGTGCTCTCCGCTCCCGATGCGGGGTTCGAGGTCGAGATCAACGGCGAGGAATATCTGATCTTGCGAGAGCGCGACGTCCATGCCGTCGCCTCGGAACGTGAGGATGGCCAGACCGGCCTGTACTTGTAGTCCCCAGATCCTGAGGGAGTTTCCATGGACCTCCGACTCGACGGCAAGGTCGCGCTCATCACCGGCGGCTCGCGCGGCATCGGCCTCGCGATCGCCCAGGCCATGGCCGCGAGTGGCGCCCGGGTCATGATCTCTTCGCGCAAGGCCGAGACCCTGGAAGCCGCGGTCGACACCTTGGGCGGAAACGGCGCGTGGTGTGCGGCCAATGCCGGAGCGCCGGCCGAAGCGGCCGCGTGCATCGAGGCCACCATCGAACGGTTCGGCCGCGTCGACATCCTCGTGAACAATGCGGCCACGAATCCCTACATGGGCAAGACGATCGACATCGACCGCCCCCGGCTCGACAAAACCGTCTCGGTCAATTTCGCGGGACCGCTCACCTGGACGCAGCTGGCGTGGAAGCGGTGGATGCAGGAACACGGCGGCGCGGTGTTGAACATTGCGTCGATCGGCGGACTATCGGTGGAGACATCGATCGGCGCCTATAACGCAACGAAAGCGGCGCTGCTGCACCTGACGCGCACGCTCGCCGCAGAACTCGCGCCGGGCGTGCGCGTCAACTCCATCGCTCCCGGTCTCGTGAAGACCGATATGGCCCGGGCACTGTGGGAGCGCGGCGAGGAGGCCATCGCCAAGACCCTGCCGATGCATCGCCTCGGTGAACCCGAAGACATTGCGCACGCGGCGGTCTTCCTCTGTTCCGACGCTGCCAGTTGGATCACCGGCACGAACCTCGTCGTCGACGGCGGCGCGCTCCTGCACGCGTAGAAACGCGCTCCTTGTCGCCCGCGCGTTTGCGTCAGTCGCGGAGCCAGGTGACACCCAGGCGATGACGTTGCGCGAGTTCGGCATATGCCGGCGGATTCGCCTTCACCCAGAACTCCGCCGGTGAGCCCTCCACGCCTCGCTTGATGACAGCCGGTGCCCCGGCCGCGAGCATGTGCGCCGGGATCGTCATCCCCGCAGCCACCACCGACCCCGCCGCAATGAGCGCGCCGTCGCCAATGGTTGCCCCATCGAGCACGATCGACCCGTTGGCCACCAGGCACTCTCGGCCGAGGATCGCACCGTGAACCACACAGTTATGCGCCACCGTTGCGCCCTCGCCCACCTCGGTCATGAGACCGGGCGGACCGTGCAAGACCGCACCGTCTTGGATGTTGGCCCCGGCCCGAATCACCACTGGCGCGTAGTCGGCTCGGATCACTGCGCCATACCAAACCGAGGCCCCGTCCTCCACGTGGACGTCACCGACCAGGGTGGCCGTTAGCGCGATGAAGGCCCGTTCGTGAACCTGGGGGCGCAATCCTTCGAAGTCAAACAGCGGCATATTCGCTTCCCCCTGTCACGCGCGTTTCCGCGTCGGTTTCAGCACCACGTTCGTGGCCGCGGGATGAAGCAACGGCGCGGTCCGATCCTTGCGCCGAACATCGAGATAGGCGGCAACACTCTCGAACAACTCGTCGCCGATCATCTTGCGGAGTTCCGGTTCCAGGCTGCGATACACGGGCTCAGTGCCGATGAACGCCGCGGGCTCTTCGGTACACCACCACGCGAACTCATCGCCGCCTTCACCCCAACCATGGCGGGCGAACTCCGTGAGACGGTGATGGACAATGCCATCGTTGGCGTCTTCGTCGAACTCTTCGATGTTGCGCAGTGGTACCTGCCAGCACACCTCGGGTTTCACGTCGCTGTGATGCACACCGGTACGCATGGCGTAGGTGTGCAGCGCGCACCCCGCGCCCGCTTCGAACCCGGGACGGTTCAAGAAGATGCAGGCGTCGTCCACGAGTCGGGTGCGGTAATCGGCTTTCCCGATCTTGGCCCACACGCCCTTCTTCTGCGCCTTCTTCATGAACTGCCAGTCTTCGAGCGTGAGCTTGGCGGCGACCTTGTCGACGAGCTTGCGATCCTTCGCGCCCGAAGAGTGCGCGCCGTAGGAACAGCAACCCTGTGACTGCTCCGGCGACTTTTCGGTCAAGACGCCTTGGCAACCCTGACCGAAGATGCAGAGGTAGTTCGAGGAAAGAAAGGTCACATCCACATGCCAGATGTGTTTCTTGCGCTTGGGATCGGAGAACGTGACCCATTCGCGGACGGGGGGACTCATGTCGGTACTCCACTCGTAGTCGTCGAAAAAACCGAACGGTCCAGCGCCGCGAGTTCGAACCACAACTCGCCGACGGCCAAGAGACCTTTCCAGAACTGGTCCAACACGATGCGTTCGTTGGGCGCGTGAATCTGATCGTCGGGCAGCCCCACGCCGAGGAACACGACCGGAGCGCGCAGCACGCGGCCGAGGCTCTCTTCCGGACCCGAGCCCCCTTCCCGGGTGTACACCGGCGGGGTGCCCCACACGCGCTCGATCGCCCGCGCCGCAGCCTGCACGGCCGGATGGTCCAGCGGAGTGAGCGCGGGCGCCACCGCGCCCATCGGAGTGATCACCACGTGGACTCCCTCCGGCAGGTGCATATCCATCCAGGTCTGAAACGCCACCGCGACGAGCGCCGGATCTTGGTTCGGCACCAGCCGAAACGTGACCTTGAGTGATGCGGTACCGGGAACGATCGTCTTCATGCCGTGGCCGGTGTAGCCCGAGCCGATCCCCGTCACCTCGGCGGTGGGTCGCACCCAGATGCGTTCGAGCGTCGAATATCCGCCTTCACCGGTCAAGGCCGAGCCCGCGGCCGTCGCGGAGAAGGCATCGTCGTCGAAGGGAATCTGCGCGATGGACGCACGCACCGCGTCGGTCGCGGGGAGCACGGCGTCATAGAAACCAGGGAGGGTGACGCGGCCTTCGGAATCGTGGAGCGCCATCACCAACTCCGCCGCGACGCGCGCCGCGTTGCGCACCGCACCGCCAAAACTTCCCGAGTGCAGATCGGCGGTCGCGGTACGCAACGATACATCGAACGCCACGAGCCCCCGCATCCCGGTACACATCGACGGCACGGTTGCCGACCACATGGCGGTATCCGAGACCACAATCACCTCCGCGCTCAGCCGCTCCCGTTCCCGTCGCAACAGCGCCTCGAAGTGCGGGCTCCCCACCTCTTCTTCGCCCTCGATGAGGAACTTGAGGTTGATCGGGAGCCGGCCATCCCGGGCCAGCAGCGCCCGCACCACCTCGAGGTGGTAGAGCACCTGACCCTTGTCGTCCACCGCGCCCCTTGCGAACAGCTGCCCGTCCCGAATGGTCGGTTCGAACGGCGGTGAAATCCACGCTGCGAGCGGATCCACCGGCTGGACATCGTGGTGGCCGTACACCAATACGGTGGGTGCGCCCGGCGCGTGCAGCCAGTCGCCGTAGACCGACGGATGACCGTCGGTCTCCAACACACTCACATGCTCGAGGCCGACCGATTCCATATGTGCGGCGCACCACTGCGCGGAATCGACGACATCCTCGAAGTGGGAGGGGTCTGCCGAGATCCCCGGAATCCTCAGCCACTCGACCAGCGTGGCCAGGATCTCGGAGCCCGACCGCGCGATTGTCTGCGCCAACTCCAGTTCCGCCACGGAGCCGAGGGTAGTGGGACCCATCGGTAGCATCAGCGGATCAACGACCAACGTCACGCGGAACTCCTCCACGCGCTCGTCGCGCGGCTCGGGCCCGATCGCGCCCGAGCCGAGCCGCTGGAACTCACGCTGTATCGGCGCGATGCGGGAAACGCGACCGGTCGGGCGGCCGCGGTGTGCTTCCCCGAATCCACCGAAGACGTCGCATTCGCAGTGCGGACCGCGAACCGATTCCGCGTTCCGTTCGTGGCCCGAGGGAGTGGTACCGGCCTCGCGGGGGGAGCAACACCGCCCGAGGGCGCACTGGTGATCGTGACGACTCGCATGAACCGGATCCTCGAAATCGATGCCCCGGCCCGGATCGCGTGGGTCGAACCCGGCGTGCTCAACCTGGATCTCACGCGCGCCGTCGAACACTTGGGTCTGCACTACGCGCCCGACCCTTCCTCCCAGCAGGCGTGCAGCATCGGCGGCAATGTTGGGACGAACGCGGGTGGCCCTCACTGTCTGGCGGCCGGAGTCACCTCCGCCCATGTCCTCGCCGTGGAGGTCGTGCTGCCCGACGGCACCGTGGAGGAGTTCGGAGGTTTAGCGCCCGACACGCCTGGCCTTGATCTGCGGGGGACCTTTGTGGGGAGCGAAGGGACCATGGGGATCGCCACCCGCATCGCGGTACGCCTCATGCCCGACCCGCCGGTGATCGCCACGCTGCTCGCCGACTTCACCGAGATCGAGAGTGCCGCTGCCGCGGTCAGCGCGGTGATCGCGGCGGGGATTGTTCCGGCCGCGCTCGAGATGATGGATGCGCAGGCAACTCGAGCGGTCGAGGATTTCGTTCACGCCGGCCTCCCACGCGATGCGGACGCGGTACTCCTCGTGGAAGTGGTGGGGTTGGCCGATGGCGTCGCCCACGATGCCGGCGCCATCGAAACCATCTGTCGCGCTCACGGCGCGCGCGATGTTCGGATCGCACGCGATTCCGCCGAACGCGCCCTGCTGTGGAAGGCCCGCAAGTCCGCCTTCGGAGCCGTGGCCCGGATCGCGCCGGACTACTACCTCCACGACGCGGTGGTGCCGCGGACTCGCCTGGTCGAGGTCATCCGACGGGTGTACGAGATCGCGGCCGAATACAACCTCATCACGATGAACGTCTTTCACGCCGGCGACGGCAACCTCCACCCCTTGCTCGTGTTCGACGGTCGCGAGCCCGGTATTTGGGATCGGGTCCACGCGGCCGGTGATGCGATTCTGCGCGCGTGCATCGAAGCGGGGGGAGTGCTGTCCGGCGAGCACGGCATCGGGCTCGAGAAGCGTGACGCGATGCCCTTGTTCTTCGGCCCCGATGACCTCGATCTGCAAGCCCGCCTGCGTGACGCGTTCGACCCCGATGGACTGGCCAATCCCGACAAAGTGCTTCCCCGCGGGAGCCGGTGTGGCGAGATCGGCGCGATTCCCGCGGGTGCATGGGTGTAATGCGAGACCCGTTCGCCACATTGACCGATCCCGTCATTCAGGACCTTGGCGCCACAGTGGCGGCTGCCACCGCGGTGGTGGCGGTCGGAGCACGCACGCACGCCGGCATCGGTGGCGCGGTCGTAGATGCCGTCGAGGTATCGGCCCCCGCCGGGATCCTCGATGTGCAGCCATCCGACATGACCGTCACGCTGCGCGCCGGCACCACGTGCTCCGAACTCGACGATGCCCTGGGCGCACACGGCCAGGAATGTCCACTCGATCCGGTGGACCCGAATGCGACGGTGGGCGGCGTCCTCGCCACGGGTCTTTCCGGACTACGCCGTCTCGGACTCGGCCCCGTGCGCAACACCGTGCTCGAAGTCGTCTTCGTCCGTGCCGACGGTCGCGTGGTGCGCGGCGGGGGACCGACGGTCAAGAACGTGACCGGCTACGACATCCCGCGCTTGTTCGTGGGATCGCTCGGGACGCTGGGCGTACTGGTCCAGGTCACCCTGCGCACCCAGCCGCGGCCCGCCGCGTCACGGTGGTTCCATTCCTCGACCAGCGCCCCGGAGATCTTCGGCCGCCTGTTCAGTCCGACGACGGTCGCGTCGGATGGCACTACCACCAGCGTGTGCCTCGAAGGCAACCCGGCCGACATCGAAACGCAGGCCCGCGCCGCCCAACTCGAACCGAGCGTTGCCGCCGTACCCCCCACCGGCGCGCACCGCGGCCGAATCTCCATCAGCCCGCGCCGGTTGGCCGAACTGGAACGCACGCTCGAATCCGTTGTCGGTTTGCACTGGCTCGCGGAATGGGGAGTGGGGACCGTCCACGTCGCAACTGATGACGTCACCGCGTTGTTCCACGCCCGCAGGATCGCACAATCACACGACGGTTGGATGCTGCGCGAGGCCGGCGCGCCGGCACTGGATCCGTTCGGGGCCGCGTTCCCCGCACCGGAACTCCAACGCCGGATCCGCGGCGCGCTCGACCCGACGGCGAAGTTCAGCCCCGGTCGCGTTCCGGCCACGGAGCCACGATGAAACCCGTCGGACCGGCCACCCTCCGTCTCGATGCGACCGAGCTGAACGCCTGCGTTGGTTGCGGTCTCTGTTTGCCGCATTGCCCCACCTACCGGGTCACCGGCCAAGAGATCGCTTCACCCCGAGGTCGTATTGCCGCCATGGTCGCGGTCAGTGAGGAACGCGCGCCCATCGATGGTGCGTTCATCGCCGCGATGGACGCGTGCATCCAGTGTCGAGCGTGCGAGGCAGCGTGTCCTTCGGGCGTGCAGTTCGGTCACCTGATGGAAGACACCCGCGTGGCCCTGGCGCCCCGCCGCTCGCTCCTGCGCCGCGCCGTCGAAACCATCGCGTATCGCGGCCTGCTCCCGCGGCGGCGAGTGCTCGGTGCCGCCACTCGCGTCGCGGCGGTCGGGCAGCGACTCCACTTGGTCCCGGGCCGGTTCGGTCTCCCTGCCCTGCCGTTGCGTACCCCGCCGCCGCTCCTCGACGACGCGTCGCGGGACCCGGCTTCGCCCGTGGACGCCTATCTCTTCACCGGCTGCGTCATGGACGCGTGGCAGCGCGACATCCATCGCAGCGCGCTTCGCGTCATGCGCGCCACCGGGGCGCGCGTAGGACTGCCCGGTGCCGGCGCCGACTGCTGTGGCGCACTGCAGGTCCACGCGGGTCGGCGTACCGATGCTGTCCGCCTGGCCCGTCGGGTCATGACCGCGTTCCCCGGCGACTCGGCGATCGTGGTGGACAGCGCGGGCTGTGGAGCGGCATTGATGGACTACGGCCGCCTGCTCGGAACCCCCGAAGCGGCGACATTCGCGGCGCGGGTCATCGACTTTTCCACGTGGTTCACCGGACGGGAGCTGGTGCTTGCGCCCACGAGCACGGTGGTGGTCGTACAAGATCCGTGCCACCTCCGTCACGTCCAACGAGCCCACGAACCGGTCGCGGCACTGCTCCGCCACGGCTACGACGTTCGCGTCACCGCCGACGACGGCCTGTGCTGTGGCGCGGGCGGCGCGTATTCAGCGTTCGAACCGGAGCTCTCACTCGCAGTCCGAGCCCGTAAGATCGCGGCGATCCGCGCCGCCGCCGGCGGTGCTCTGCACTTTGTGGTCGCATCGGCGAATCCGGGCTGCGCAATGCATCTCGCCGCGGCCGGACTCGATGTCCGCCATCCCGCCGAACTTCTGGAGGCTCGCCTTGGAACTCACTGACCTCGCCGACGTCGCCGATCGGCTCCGCGCCATTGAGGAAGACCTCCGCGACCGCGCGCTCGACGCGTTGCGCGCGGCGGCGAACGGCGACGATGCATCGGCCGCCGCCGAGAAGAAGATCCTCCAGGCGCGGCGCGCGATCGAGCGGGCGATCAAGGCCCTCGAACCCCGTGACCCATGGTCCGACGACACCTAACCTCCGGGCCGCAAGGTTCCACGGGCCTGGTCTGGTTCCGACGCGACCTACGCCTGCGCGACAACCCGGCCTGGGCGCAAGCAACGCGCGAGCACGACCGGGTGCTCGCTGTATACATCATCGACCCGAGGTTGACGGAGCGTGCCGGACCGTTTCGCCGCGCCGCGGTCGAGTCCGCGGTCACCGGTTTGCATGCGGCCATGGATGGCGGACTCCAGATCCTGCACGGCGACCCGGTCGAGCAGCTGGACCGGCTCATTCGTTCCAGCGGGGCCCAGACCATCTTCTGGAACTCCGATACGACCCCGTTCGCCACCGCGCGCGACCGCGCGGCCGTCGACGCCTTCACCGGCACGGATCCCACTGGGTGCGCGCTCAACACTGCCTGGGGTTCGTTGATCCACCCTCCGGGATCGATCCTCACCGCGCAAGGCTCCGTCTCCAAGGTCTTCGGCGCGTTCTGGAAGCGTTGGCGCCAGGTTCCACTCCCGGCGGAGTCCGTCGCAGTTCCCACCATGATCGCCACCCCCGAGCGCGACATCCCGTTCGATCCTTCGGTCAACGCCAGCGCCGAGGAGATCGCCGCCGACGACCGCTTGAGCGACTTCATCGAGCACGGTCTGGCCGGCTACCCCTCGGAACGCGACCTGCCGGCGATCAATGGCACTTCTCAGCTCAGCGTCGCCCTCAAGCTCGGAACGTTGAGCCCGGCGAGCGCGGCACGGGCCGCCTTGACCTCACCGGATGGGGAGTCATTCCTCCGCCAACTCGCGTGGCGCGACTGGTTCGCCCATCTGCTCCACGATGATCCCCGCCTGGTCGTCTCCCCCCAACGCCTGGATCGAGCACCCCAATGGCGCGACGATCCCGAGGGGTTCGAGCGATGGAAGAGCGGACACACCGGCTTCCCTCTGGTTGACGCGGGAATGCGCCAACTTGGGGCAACGGGTCTGATGCACAATCGAGTACGGATGGTCGCCGCGTCGTTCCTGGTGAAGGATCTCCTGATCGACTGGCGAAAGGGAGAGCGGTACTTCCGCCATCTCCTCGCCGACGGCGATGTCGCCCAGAATGTGGGGAACTGGCAGTGGGTGGCGGGGACGGGGCCCGATGCCGCGCCATATTTCCGGGTCTTCAACCCCACGACCCAGAGTCGTCGTTTCGACCCGGGCGGTGACTACATCCGTCGGTGGGTTCCCGAACTCGCGGCGCTCGACCAACGCTCGATCCATGATCCGCAGAGCGCCGGACCACTCGACCTCGCAGCCGCCGGCGTGACCCTCGGCATCGACTATCCGTATCCACTCGTGGACCACGCGATGGCGCGGGACCGAGCCATCGACGCTTACCAGCGCGCCCGAAACCCGTAGGGGCCCCGTCAGATCTCCTCAGATCCCGTTGAGGGCGTCGATCAGACGCCGAAGCCGGGCCCAGTGGTAGCGGTCGAACCGGAACACCACCCGATCCAGGTGCAGTTCGTCGCCGTCGCGCTCTTCGCGCGGCGTTGGACCCGAGGTGCGCATCTCGCCACTTTCGATGATGTCGCCAAAGTCGCGATTGAGACGAGTGAGACCCGCCGCATCCGGGGCACGCTGGACCCGTAACACGAGGTCGCGGCCCACGAAGCGCATCGAGTGGTAGTTGGCATAGAACCGCTGCACCTCGGCGACGGCGGTATCGACATCATCGGTGATGAGCACGAGATCGAGATCCGTGGGGGAGAGATAATCACGATCAAGGAGCTCGGCGGCCACGAACTCGCGCCACCGCGTCCAGTAGGTCCCCCCTGGGACGTCGAGCAGCACGATCGGGGCCGGTTGCGCCTTGCCGGTCTGAATCAGCGTCAGCGTCTCGAAGAGCTCGTCGAGCGTGCCAAATCCTCCGGGGAGCAAGATGAATGCATCGGATTCCTTCACGAATGTGAGTTTGCGGGTAAAGAAATACCGAAAGTTCACGAGCTTCGGATCATCCGCGAGGAACTGGTTGGTGGAGGCTTCAAAGGGGAGTCGAATACTCACGCCGAATGCATTGTCTGGCCCCGCGCCCTCGATGCCCGCGGTCATGATCCCTGGGCCGGCACCGGTCACGACCATCCAACCGCGCTCCGCCAGCACCGCGGCGAGGCGTTTGGTCTGAACGTAGAGCGGATCGTCGGGCTGGGTTCGGGCCGATCCGTAGATCGACGCCTTGCGTGCCGCTCGGTAGGGAGCGAAGACCGAGAAGGCGTAGCGCATCTCCTTGAGCGCGCTGTTCGCGATCTTCAGGTCCCCGCGGTTCGCGCCGTCTCGAGCAAAGCGGAGCGCGGTCACGACCATCTCGAAGACGAGATCAGCGCTATGACCGGGATCAACGAGCTCAACGAGTGCCGCAACCTCTGCGTCGAGGGCGTCGTCGCCGGTGCGGTAGCGAGGAAGATCCACGCGCGTCCGCTCAGCCGATCCCGGCCGCGTTTGTCATCGCGGCGAGCGACGCTTGGGGACGCGCTCCGAGATGCGAGATGCACTCCGAGGCCGCGAGTCCGCCAAGGCGGCCACACGTGAACAGATCACGGCCGCGCACCAGCCCGTGAAGGACACCGGCCGCGTACAGGTCACCGGCTCCCGTGGTATCCAGAATCTCACCGCCGGGAATCGGTTCGGCCGGGATCTCGATGAGGTCGTCACCCGAAAGGATGACCGAGCCCGCCGCGCCACGGGTGAGTGCGGCGATCTCACAGTGATGGCGGACCCGCGCCACCGCCACGTCGAAGGAGTCCACCTCGTACAGCATCGTGATTTCGGTGTCGTTGGCGAACAGGACGTCGACCGAGCCCTCGATCAACTCCAGGAACGTGTCCCGATGGCGGTCGACCACAAATCCGTCCGAGAGTGTGAGCGCGACCTTGCGCCCGGCCTCATGGGCAACCTGGGCCGCGAGCCGATACGCGTCCTGCGCCCCCGGGGAATCCCAGAGGTAACCCTCGAGGTAGGTATACGCAGCGGAACGGATGAGGTCGGGATCGACGTCATCGGCATGCAGTTCCGACGACGCGCCGAGGTACGTGTTCATCGTGCGCTCCGCGTCGGGCGTGACGAGGATCAGACACCGTCCCGTGGGCGAGCCTTCGGTTGCCGCGGCGGTGTCGAACTCCACACCCGCAGCGCGCAGGTCGTGCAGGTAGACCGCGCCGAGCTGATCGTCACGCACCCGACCCACGTATGCCGCGCGGCTTCCAAGCGAGGCAACGCCCGCGACGGTGTTGGCGGCGCTGCCTCCCGAAGCCTCGATCGCCGGGCCCATCGCGGCATAGAGCGTCTCGGCCCGTTGGGTGTCGATCAGCGCCATCGAACCCTTGACCATGTCGTGCGATGCCACGAACTCGTCGCTCGCGTTCACCAACACATCGACCAGCGCGTTCCCAATCGCCACCACATCCACGTCAGAACTCATGTCGTCGCTTTCGTTCGCAGGCGGAGCTCCACCGGGGTAGCAGGCTCGACCGTTTCCGGCGGCGGCCGGAGTCGCTTGCCGACGGTATTGACCCGACCGTAGAGCGTGCTCCGCTGCTCCAACGGCCGGCCGAGCGGTTCGGTCATCGCGGCAAACATCACGTCGTCGGCTTCTTGGCCGTGGCTTGCGCCCGCGGCCCGCGAAATGTTCTCGTCCATCAGCGTTCCGCCCAGGTCGTTACAGCCGGACGTCAGCGCTTGCTGCGCACCACTGATGCCGGTCTTCACCCACGAGATTTGGATGTTGTCGATCGCCCCGGCGTACGCAATGCGCCCGACCGCGTGCATGAGTAACACCTCGCGGAACGTGGGACCTTGCCGAGCCCGTCCGGTGAGATAGATCGGCGTCGCCATGTGCACGAACGGCAGCGGAACAAACTCGGTGAATCCACCCGTCTCGAGCTGGAGCGCCCGGGTCCGCAACATATGACGAGCGACGTGTTCGGGTCGTTCCACCGTGCCGAACATGATGGTCACGTTCGACTGCAACCCCACTTCGTGCGCGGTGCGGTGGGCGTGGAGCCATTCCTCGGTATTGATCTTGTCCGGGCAAATAATCGCGCGCACTTCGTCGTCGAGGATTTCCGCCGCGGTACCCGGCAGCGTGGCCAAGCCCGCGTCTTTGGCGAGGGTGAGGTACTCGGAAAGGTCCATCCCGAGCCGCTTGGCACCTTCGGTGACCTCGAGCGCGGTGAAGCCGTGGACATGAATCGACGGCGCAGCTTCCTTCACCAATCGAATGACATCGAGGTAGTAGTTGCCGTCGAAGTCGGGATGGATCCCGCCCTGGAGGCAGACCTCGGTCGCGCCGCAGTCCACCGCTTCGACCACGCGGCGCTGCATCTCCTCGATGTCGAGCAGGTACGGATCACCGCGCAGGTTCAGCGACAGCGGACCCTTCGAGAACGCGCAGAACTTGCACTTGAACGTGCAGATGTTGGTGTAGTTGATGTTCCGGTTCCGGACGAACGTCACCACATCACCCACGATGTCGCGGCGGAGCTGATCGGCCACGTCGGCGACAGCCTGCACCTCGGGGCCGCGGGCCTCGAGCAGCGTCACGAGCTCGGATTCACCCAGCTCCTGTCCGAGGAGGACACCGTCGAGCACCTCGGCGACCGGCCCGCGTGGCGCAGAAGTAAGCCCCCGGGTGGTGGTGATGCGGATCGTCGGTGGGAGTTCGTCACCTCCGCTATACCAATAGTCGTCGCGGGCCAGCCCTTCGAGGTCCGACGCATGGCGCACTGCGGTACGCACGTCGGGATGCAGCCACTCCATCTCGTCCCGCACGTATTCGGGGTACACGGTGAGCCGAGGGGCGAGCGTGTGCCCGGCGGCTTCGGTGGCTGAGCGCAGCGTATCGAGCTCGGGCCACGGCCGCTCGGGGTTCACGTGGTCGGGCGTAACGGGGGAGACGCCGCCCCAGTCGTCGATGCCCGCGCCGATCAGATCGGAAAGCGCGGCCAGGTCACTCAAATTCGGTGGCGCCTGCACGTGCATCTTCGGACCAAGGATCACCCGCGCCATCGCAATCGTGCGCAGAAACTCCTCGGGGTCACACGGCGCGGCTGCATGCATCGCGGTGCCCGGCTTCGGAAGAAAGTTCTGCACGATCACTTCTTGCACGTGGCCGTGCCGGGCGTGTGAATCACGAATGGCGACGAGCGCATCGATGCGTTCTTCGTCGGTCTCACCAAACCCCACGAGGATGCCCGTGGTGAACGGCACTCGAGCCCGTCCGGCGGCGTCGAGTGTGTCGAGGCGACGGGCTGCGGTCTTATCGGGGGCACGGTGATGGGGACCACCGGGATCGTGGAGTCGGTCCGCGAGCGACTCGAGCATCATCCCCTGCGACGGGCTGACGGCCCGCAGCCGGAGGAGATCCGGTTCCGAGAGCGCGCCGGCGTTCGCGTGGGGGAGTAGCCCGGTCTCCCGCACCACGGAACCCGCGGCCGCCACGAGGTAATCGACGGTCGTTGCGTACCCGTGCGCGTGGAGCCATTCGGTTGCCGCCGGATAGCGCTCCTCCGGACCCTCGCCGAGCGTGAAGAGCGCCTCATAGCAACGCGCCATCGCCCCCTCCCGGGCGATGTCGAGGACCGCCTCGATACTGAGATACGGGTGGTCGAGCCGAGCCGGCGGCTTCGCGAACGTGCAATACCCGCACCGGTCCCGACACAACATCGTGAGCGGGATGAAGACCTTGGGTGAGAAGGTCATCCGCGTCCCGTGGCCTTCGTCGCGCCGGCGCGCCGCCTCACGCATGAGATCGTGGGTTGATGCGTGCAGGAGCTCGCGGGGGTCGGGGCTCACGCGGCGCACTCTAGGCGGCGGGTCCACAGCCCTTGACACAAAAACCTGCCGGAGTGACGTCTGTTCACGCCAGAATCATCAGCGCCCGGCAGCATCAGCATCGAGCAGCCACACCGTCTTGGCGGCGAGGAGCGGGTCGATGACGAGGCGGCCCGCCGGAAGATGCGGGTTCCCGGCCACTACGCCTTCTAACGCTTGGCGCTTCTCCGCTCCTACCACCGTGACCACAATCTGTCGAGCGGCTGCGAGCGCCACGAAGGTCAGCGTGAGCCGTGGATGGGGGTGGGCGTCGTCACCCGTTGCGATCACCCAGCGATCCGTCTCGGCGGTGGACGGAGACCCGGGGAACAACGATGCCGTGTGACCATCCGGGCCGAGCCCCAAATGCACGAGGTCGATCCCGCCCGCGGCCTGCAAGCGTGCCCCGTAGCTCACAGCTGCGGATCCCGGGTCCGAGCCGGCGTTCACCATCGACACGATGCCACCTACCGGCACGCGATCGAGCCACACGCGTCGGGCCATGCCCTCGTTCGAATCCGGATCATCCACGGAGACCCAGCGTTCATCTCCGAACCAGAAGGTGGTGTCAGACCAGTCGGCCTGGGCCACCGCACACGCTTCATAGCAATTGTGCGCGGTGGATCCGCCGGACAGGGCGATTGATCGCGGCCGCTGTTCCTCGAGCAGTGTGACAAACGCGGCGGGGACATCGTCGACCACCTTGGGGGCGTGCACCATCGCTTCCTTCCTCACGGTTTCGGGGCGATACTACGGACGTGGAGCACAGCACCCTGGACCTCGCACGACTCACCGCCGAAGCCACTCCGGCCGCACTCGCCGAATGGCATCGCAGTCATGACACCGGCGACGAGATCGCGGTCCACGGAAGTTGGCACGGACCGGTGCCGTTCGAAATCGTGGCCGCGGGGGCCGGTACTACCGTGACCGCGACGACCACCGGCTTGAGCAGAGCGCAATGGACCCTGCGTCGGGAGAGGACGCTCGCCGATCTCGTCGCGCCGCGTCTGCGCGTGCTGGTCGTAGGGCTCAACCCGAGTCTGGTAGCCGCCGAGACCAAGGTGCCGTTCGGCGGTCGAACCAATCGGTTCTGGCCCGCCGCGATCGCCGCCGGACTCGTCGTGACCGATCGTGACCCCTGGTTGGCGTTCACCGACCACCGGATTGGCTTCACCGATCTCGTCAAGCGAGCAACCGCTCGCGCGGATGACCTGACCAACGCGGAATACGCCGACGGCGCCGAGCGATTGCGGGTACTAGTGGAGTGGCTCGCGCCACAGGTCGTGTGCTTCGCCGGGCTCTCGGGCTACCGCGCGGCGGTGGACCGAAAAGCCGCGGTGGGCATCGCCCCGGAGCGCTTCGCGGGCGCGTTGACCTACGTGATGCCGAACCCAAGCGGCGTCAACACCCACACATCGCTCGACGCACTCGTCGAACACTTCACCACCGTGCGCGAACTGGCCGATGGGTCGCCCCCGCCTGCCCGGTGAACCTCCCGGAGTCGACCAACCAGCCCCGTTACAACGCGGCGGCGCGGGTCTCCAAGGTGGCCAGCAGGTCGGTGTAGGACTTGGCGAACGATGCCACTCCTTCCCGCTCGATCGTCGCGGTGACATCGGCGAACGAGACACCCGCAGCTTCGAGATCAGCCATGAACTGATGCGCGGCCTCTACCCCTTCGGTGACGGTGTCGGCGCGCAGATCCACTCCGGGTGCGTGTAGCGAGTCGATCGACCCGGGCGCGAGCGTGTTCACCGTGTCTGGACCGATCAGCGTCTCCACATAGAGCGTGGGGGAGTAGGCCTGGTTCTTCGTGGACGTCGACGCCCACAGCGGACGCTGCAAGTTCCCTCCCGCGGCCGCGAGCACATCCCAGCGCGGCCCGGAGAACCGTGAGCGGTACTGCTCGTAGGCGAGTTTGGCGTTGGCCACCGCGGCCTTACCACGGAGCGGCGAATCATCGGGGAGGCGCGGATCCGCTTCGGTGTCGACCCGACTCACGAAGAAGGAGGCCACAGAATGCACCCGGCTGAGGTCGCCGCCGGTCGCGGCCAACTGCTCGAGACCCCACTGATACGCCTCGACCACCTCGGCATAGCGGACCAAGCTGAAGATCAATGTGACGTTCACGTTGATCCCCGCCGCGATGGTCCGCGTGATGGCAGGGATGCCTTCGGGGGTCGCCGGAATCTTGATCATGATGTTCGGTCGATTCAGCCGCGCGAACAACTCTGCGGCCTGCGCGACCGTCGCTTCGGTGTCATGCGCGAGCAGCGGCGACACCTCGATCGAGATGTAGCCGTCTGCGCCATGCAGCCGGTCATAGATCGGTCGCAGGATGTCGGCACCGGCGCCGATGTCATCCACGGCCAGGTCCCAGAAGGTCTGCTCGATCGAATGACCGGCCGCCTTGGCCGCCGCAATGGCATCGTCGTAACCCTCGCCGCCTGCGATTGCCTTTTCGAAGATCGTGGGGTTCGAGGTCACCCCGCGAATCCCGTCGTCGCGCACGAGCGCTTCGAGACCGCCTTCCCGCACCAGCGTGCGAGTGATGTTGTCGTACCACGGGCTCTGCCCGAAATCATTGAGCCGGGCAACTTGGCTGTTCATGCGGTCACTCCTGTTCCGAGGGCCAGCAACATGCCGGCCCGTTCCACCACGTGATCGACGGTGAAACCGAATTCCTTCATCGCCACCTCCCCGGGTGCGGAGGCCCCGAACGTGCTCATTGCGACCACATCGTCGGCATAGCGCTCCCAACCGAAGCTCACGCCGGCCTCGACCGCCAGCGTTGGTGTCCCCGGCGGGAGCACATCGGCTTGATCTTCGATCGCACGAGCGGCGAAGAACTCCCAGCAGGGCATCGACACCACTCGCACGGCAACCCCCGCGGCGCGCAATACCGCGGCCGCGTCGACGCACAAGGTCACCTCGGAACCCGTGCCGATAAGCACCAACTCGGGGGCACCGTCGGAGTCCGACAGCACGTAGGCACCGCCGGCCACACCATCGGCCGCCAGCTCTGCGGTGCGTTCGAGGACGGGCAACTTCTGACGGGACAAGATGATCGCGGTGGGACCGTTCCCGAGAACATGCAGACGCCACGCGGCCGCAGTTTCATTCGCGTCGGCCGGTCGGATCACCGGAAGCCCCGGCATGGCTCGCAGCGCGGCAATATGCTCCACGGGTTGGTGCGTAGGTCCGTCTTCGCCGACCCCGATCGAGTCGTGCGACCAGACGAAGGCCGTCTTGTAGCCCGAGAGCGCCGCCACCCGCACCGCGCCGCGCATGTAGTCGGAGAACACGAAGAACGTGCCGCCGAAGGGCATGAGCCCACTCACCGACATGCCGTTCATCACGGCCCCCATGCCGTGTTCACGAACCCCGAAGAAGATTTGACGGCCGCCCGGCTCGCCGCGTTCGATCAATCCACCATCGGGGATCGCGGTCCCGGTGTTGCCGGTGAGATCCGCACCGCCGCCGACCAGCCCGGGCACGACGCCGACAATCGCGTCGAGCGCGGCCTTGCCTGCCTCGCGGGTAGGGATCTGCTCGCCCGAAGTCCATGACGGCAACGATGCTTCCCACCCGGGGATTCCGGTTCCGTTGATGCACGCGTCGTAGTTCTGCGAAATCGCGGTGGCGCTGGTTCTGATCGTCTCGCGGCGTGCCACCCACTTCGTGCGCGCATCTTCGCCACGACGGCCTGCGGCCCGGTAGAACGCGAGGACGTCGTCGGGCACGAAGAAGTGCTCGTCTGGCGGAAGGTCGAGCAGTTCCTTCACGACGCGAATCTCGGCCTCATCGAACGGATTGCCATGCGCCTTCGGCGAATCGGTGAACTTCGGCGACGGGTAGCCGATGTGCGACCGCAACACCACGAGGCTCGGCCGATCCGGCTCCGCCATCGCAGTGCGGAGCGCGGCCTCCAGCGCGTCGAGGTCATTCGCGACCTCGCCCAGCTCGAGCACGTGCCAGCCATAGCTTCGGAACCGATCCGGCGCGTGGTCCGAGAGCGCAAGCTCCGTGGGGCCATCGATCGTGACGTGATTGTCATCGTAGATCGCGATGAGGCGACCGAGCCCGAGGTGACCGGCGAGCGAGGCTGCCTCGTGACTCACCCCTTCGGAGAGACACCCGTCGCCCGCGATCGCGAAGATGTGGTGATCGGTGAGTTCTGCGCCGAACCGGGCGCGCAGGTTCTGCTCGGCGATCGCCATCCCTACGGCGTTGGCGATCCCTTGACCGAGTGGTCCCGTCGTGACCTCGACGCCCGCACTGTGACCCCACTCGGGGTGGCCCGGCGTGCGCGAACCCCACTGACGGAACGAGCGAAGGTCATCGAGCTCGAGGCCGAAGCCGGTGAGGTACAGCATCGAGTACAGCAACACCGACGCGTGACCAGCCGAGAGGACAAAACGGTCGCGGTCTGGCCAATCTGGTTCACTCGCGTCGTAGTTCATGACCCGGCTGAAGAGCACGTGGGCCAGCGGAGCGAGGGCCATCGCGGTGCCTTGGTGCCCCGACTTCGCCTTCTCCACCGTGTCGAGCGCTAACGCACGAATCACATTGACGCCGCGCTGTTCCAGGTCCGTCATCGAGCCGATCTCCTCCGCCAAGAGTTCTATAACCGCCGAGCCTAAAGGATGGTCATCAGCGCGCCGGGTACGTTGCTGTGCACCTCGACCAAAGGAATCACGTGCGCGCTGCTGTCTATTACGAGACCGGAACCCCCGACGTCTTCCGCTACGAAGAGGTGCCGGACCCGGAATGCTTTCCCGGTGGCGTCGTGGTCCAGGTCGAAGCCATCAGCATCGAGGGTGGAGACACCCTGAACCGCCTCGGCGGCGATATGCCCACCGTTCCTCACATCGTCGGTTATCAGTGCGCGGGCACCATCATCGAAGTTGGTGAAGGGGTGACTGATCGTCACGTCGGGCAGCGGGTGGTCGCGAACTCGTTCTACGGATCCCACGCCGAACGGTTCGTCACTATGGCGCTCCTCACCTTCCCAATCCCTGAAGGTGCAGACATCGTTGCGTGCGCGTGCGTGCCCGTCGCGTTCGGAACCGCGTCGGATTGTCTCTTCGAGTTCGGGAAGTTACAGGCCGGTGAGACCGTGCTGATCCAAGCGGGTGCGGGTGGCGTCGGGACCGCCGCGATTCAGTTGGCGAAGCGCGCCGGAGCAACGGTGCTCGCGACTGCGTCGAGTCCGGAACGACTCGTTCGCCTGCGCGAGCTCGGCATGGATCACGGCATCGACTACACCCAGGACGGTTGGGTCGACGAGGTCAAAGAACAGTCCGGCGGTTGGGGAGTCAACCTCGTCGTCGACTCCGTGGGCGGGAAGATTCTCCAGGGCAGCATTGCGTGCCTCGCGCCCCGCGGTCGGGCGGTCTCGGTGGGCTCGGCGGGACGCGATCCGCAACTCCTCGACATCTCGGATTTGGCCCCGGGCAATCGCTCACTGACCGGCGTGTTCTTCGGTGCAGAAATCGCATCCGATCGGGTGCAGAAGCTGATCACCGACCTCGTGGCCGAGGTTGCCGCGGGCCGGCTCACCGTGGTCATCGATCGCACGTTCCCTCTGGCCGAAGCCGCCGCCGCGCACGCCTATATCGAGTCCCGCCAAGCAGTAGGCCGCGTCGTCCTCATCCCGTAAATAGCAAAATGCTGGCGGTGAAGCTGTGGACGTGGTTGGTCCCGCCGATGGGGCCGATTTCGCCGGCACAGAATCCACCCGCAAGTGGAATCGGACCGAGCACGTCCGCCACGACAGACGCGTCGTGGTCAGGGCTACCGAAGAGGCGCCGGCCGCGACCGCTGCAGGTGAACAGCAACGCGCTCGCCGCGGTCTGGCCGGCCAAGAGTTGCGTGAGATCCGCGTCGGCCGCCGCGGCATCGCGCACGTGGAACTGCAACGTCTGGCCGACGTCCACCATGGCGCCGATCGCGATCGCACCATCGTCGGGTCGCGCGCCCAACACGTTGCGGACCAGGAAATCACCGCGACCGAACTCGATACGGTGTTCGTCCACCACCAGCCCAACGTGGAGTCCACGCTGGAGCTGTTCCCGCTCTCCTTCTTCCATCGTCGCCGCGAGATCTTGGAGCCGTTCGAGCGCGGGGCGCCCGCCCAAGCCACGGACGTAGTTGCCATCGACATCGGTGACAACGAACGGCGACCCGACCGGCCGACATCCCTGCGACACCACCGCCTTCACCGGGTCCGAGCCGCGTAAGAGCACTCCCACCGCGCCTCGGTCCAGCACGTGGTCATCCACCAACAGTCGATTCCCACCCGGACCGCGCGCCGCCGATGCCATGCCGCCGATCACTTGGAGATCGGGCTGAGATTCTCTCAGTGACCGCAACACGCCATCGACGGGAAACGTGAACGGGTCGGCGAGCAACAGCAGCGTGTGATCTCGATCATCACCTGAATCAGTCCGATCTTCCGGCCAGCCCCGCACCGATGTCCCGTCCGAACCCGCCACCGCATCGAGCTCAACCGCGCGGGCCGTCGTGGCGCCAAAGCTCGCAGCCCAGAGTGAAATCGCCGGGGACTCCTCGACCTCCCGGCTCGTACCGACCACCGCCGCGTTCGTCGACCCGATGAGGATTCCGGGGTGCAGCACCGCTCGTAATACTCCGCCGATGTCCTCGGCCGCACCCGCAAAATGCGGCGAGATGAAAACGACCAAGAGATCAATCTCGCGACCGTCGAGCTGTTCCAGTACCGAGCCGGCGAGTTCGCCGACCGCTTGCGGGGCAACGGGGTGTTCGGAGATCGCGGCCGCGAACCGGGGTTCGCGTGATCGGCGGGTCACTCGTTCATCTTCGCGTATTGGTGTCGACCAAGATCACGTCAACCGAAATCGGGCCGTGCACCCCGATCGTCGGTCGCATCTCCAGATCCGCGGTGCGCGACGGGCCACTGACCCACGAAAGATTGCTCGGCAGTCCGGATCGCGCCACCACCGTCAGGGCCTCGCCGAGGTCCGCAACGATTGCTGCCACCGAGAGCACCGCGATGTGGCGAGTGGGAACGATGTGAGTTCCACGCGGTCGATCACGATCGGTTCCGATGATGAGCGTGGCCGTCTCTGCGATCGCCAGGTCAACGCCCGTCACCCCAACCGCGCACCGGGCAAGGGCATCGAACCAATCGGAGCGCTGGGCGCTGAACGCACCCAGACCATCGAGTGCGATCGTGACTCCGAACTCCTCGAGGACCGCATCGGAAATCGGGCGGGCAATGGTCCCACCGGCCGCCCGGTCGCGGGTCAGTTCAGCCACGGTGCCCGGAACCGCGGCCGGTGCTATCGGGCCATGGACCGTCATGCTGTGCGCCGCGGCCGCAACCCGGAATTCCGCCACGAGCTTCGGATTGGCCGTCACCATCCTTGGGCTTCGCGATGATGCCAGTGGTCTCGAAACGCTCGCGCCGCCGGCAGCGGAAGGTCACGCGACGCGCTCCACCCGCGCGTGCCGAGCCACGCCCGGCTCGACCACCGAACTGCAGATGCAGGACCAGCACCTGCATCCGAACCGGCTTCCGGCCTGACTTCCAACCGGGCATCAGACGTGCGCCGGGGCGCAATCACCGACGCCGCCCATGCGAGCACCCGCGCGCTCACTCGATATCCACGCGGGACGGACCACACCGCAGCCCACCACGACCACGGCCACGAGCTGCGACGAGCGAACCGCAGCGGCATCGCGTTCGCCGCGGTTGCCATGCCCTCACCCGGACGCCGCACCCCGACACGATGGGGCGTCAGGCCCTCCCTACGGGTTCCGATCGGACCGCCCACTGCCACTCGCGGACTCACCGGTCCGGCCGTGCGCAGGTCGGCGCGCAATCGCACCAACAGATCCACCAATGGGATCTCGACCGGACACGCCTCGGCACATGCTCCGCACAAGGTGGATGCTCCGGGAAGTTCGCGGCCCTCTTCGCCGGTCGCAGAAAGCAACGGCGTCAGGATCTTGCCCATCGGACCGGTATAGACCGCGTCATAGGCATGGCCCGAGATCCGGCGAAACACCGGGCACACGTTCAGACATGCTCCACAGCGAATGCACGCCAGCATGTCCTCGTACTCGGTGCCCACGAGCGCCAAACGGCCGTGGTCGAGAAAGACCACATGGAGTTCCTCGGGTCCGTCGAGTTCCCCAGCGCGACGCGGTCCAGTCACCATGGTGAGGTAGTTCGAGATGTCTTGACCGGTGGCGCTGCGCGTCAAGACCGGCAGCAGATCCGCCAGATCACTCAGGCGGGGAATCACCTTCTCCACCGGGACCACCGCAATGTGCACCCGCGGGATGAGCGTGCAGAGATCTGCGTTGCCTTCGTTGGTAACGATCACGATCGTGCCAGTATCCGCAGTGACGAAGTTCGCACCGGTAATGCCGAGATCACCGCGGAGAAACTCCTCGCGGAGCCGTGCTCGTGCCCACTCTGTGATGGCTTCATGATCGGCGGGGAGGGTCTCACCCGCCACGCGGCCGAGCAGCTCCGCGACCTGGTCGACGGTCTTGTGAATCGCCGGTGTGATCATGTGCGACGGGCGCTCGTCGGCCACCTGCACGATGTATTCGCCCAGGTCGGTTTCGACCGCGGCGATCCCCGCGGCCTCGAGCGCGTCGACGAGATCAACTTCTTCGGTCGCCATAGATTTCGACTTGATCACCCGCGTCAGCCCCGCGCGCTGTGCGATGCCAATCACGACGCGATGCACATCCTCGGGCGTTACCGCCCGATGCACCACCGCTCCTTCGCGGGTCAACGCGGCGGACGCACGTTGGACCCACCCTTCGAGGTCGGCCAAGGTTTCGCGACGAATCGCGGCCGCTCGGTCCTTACGTTCGGGCATCCCGTCGGCGACGGCACGGGCCGTGTAGCGCCGGGTATCGAGGTTGCGCAGGGCCCGCTGCAACCCCGGATCCGCAATCGCGGCCGCGGCGCGTTCGGCCACCGTGGTGCCCGCCGTGACGAGGCCGTGGCTCATGCCGACAGCCCACGTGCGAGCAACGACGCAATGTGGATCGGCTCCGGACCTCGACCTATCCGCCGCCGCCGACCTTCGAGATGCAGCAAACACGCGGTGTCGCCGCTGACCAACCATCGAGCCTGGGTCGCGGCGGCACGATCCAACTTGTCGTCAGCCAGTGGCCCGGCGATCTCACCATGGTTGGTCGCGAAGGTTCCGCCAAAGCCACAGCACGTATCAGCTTCATCCATCTCGATGAGCGTCGCACCGGCTGCCTCCAGCAACGCGCGTGGCGCGTCGTGAATACCCAGATTGCGCAACCCGTGACACGCGTCGTGCACCGTCACCGTGGTGTCGAGCGGGGCGCCGAGACCGCCGGCGTAGAAATCGGTTTGTCCCAGTTCATCGACGAGATAGGTGGTGAGCTCAAACGTGCGGTGCACCAGCGAAGCAACCCGATCATCATGCGGTAGGAGCCGCGAGAACCAATGGTGGACCATCGCCACGCAGGAGCCCGACGGCGCCACAATCGCGTCGCATTCGTCGAACACATCGACGAAATGCTGTGCCAATCGCGCCGCCGCTTCGGGCTCGCCCGCACTGATCGCCGGTTGACCACAACAGGTCTGAGCTGCGGGAAACTCCACCAGTGCGCCCGCGGCCTCGAGCAATCGAACCGTCGCGATTCCAACATCCGGCGCGACCTGATCGACCACGCAGGTCACGAACAATCCAACGCGAGGGGAGGGAGTCACCGCCCCCGACTGTAAACGCACCGACCGTCGAGCCATACTTCCACCACGTTGAGATCGGAATCCAGCTCGATATCGCCGGGGGGTTCGATCAGCCCCAGCAGCGTCGCCGGACGCTGCGACGCGGCCGCGAACGCCTCGGCGAGTGAGATACCCAGCCCGACCACGTTGCGGAGCGCATCGTCGAGCAGCGAGGTTGCCCCCGTGAGCATCCCGTTCGGGAGATACGCCGCCCCGCGCGCCGCGGTGACTTCCGCATCGAAGTACCGGGTACCTGTGGCGACCGCATCACTGACCAAGATCGGGCTCACCGCCGCGAACGCAGCAGCAACCACGGCGGGATGCACGTGGACGAAGTCTGCGATCAGCGTGGGGGTGAGTGCGACGCGCGGATCAAGCGCCGCGCCGATGATCCCGGGAGCACGGTGATGGAGTGGACCCATTCCGTTGAAGAGGTGGGTGGTGAGCGTCGCCCCCGCGTCGGCGGCCGCGACGGCCTGCTCGTAGGTACACGTCGTGTGGCCCAAGGAGACCACGATGCTTCGATCCACCAGCGCCCGAATACCGTCGCTCGCAGGATCTGCCTCCGGGGCCAGCGTGACCAGCCGCACCAGACCTGGGAACGCGTCAACGAGCTCCGTGATCCACCGCAGATCCATCGGACGGACCATCGTCGCGGGATGTGCTCCGAGCGCCCCACCAAGGAAGGGACCTTCGAGGTGCACGCCCAAAATGCGCGGGAGGTCGTCGTGACCCTCGGCCTGCGCGGCCGCCACACGAGCAAGCGCGCCGGAATATCGATCGAGCGGCATCGAGCAGATCGTGGGGAGATATCCGGTGACGCCCGCCGCGAGCAGCCGCTGTCCGGCCCGCACCCAGTCTTCGCCGTGCGCCACCGAGAAGTCGATGTCGTCCACGCCATTGATCTGCAGATCGACAAAGCCTCCCTGATGGCTCGTTCGGTCGCCGCCTAAGGGGCCTGGGGAGTTCATGGGCTCCCTGCCTCCCGCCTGATGGCTCGTTCGGTCGCCGCCTAAGGGACCCGGGCCGGTCACGGACGGGGGCCGAGGGCCATTCGGAGTTTGGTGAGTCCCAGCAGCGTCCGGGGTACACGACGAGCGATCGAGGTTCGGGCCGGCCGGAGTTCGCGCACGGTGACCGGCACCTCGGCGACGAGGTAACCACTTCGTTCGGCGCGCAGGATCAGTTCCGTATCGAAGAGGTCCGCGCCGTTCCGACACGCCGTCACCACCGGGCGCAGCGCGGCGATGTTCACCACCTTCATTCCGTGGGTGTCTGACACCGTGAGCCCAAACCCAGAGCGCAGGATTCGAGAAAAGATCGACGTCGCCATACGACGGACCAACACGCGGCCGTCATCGGAGCCGGGTGCCCGCTTCGATCCCACGACGATCGCAGGACCCGTGGGTTCCGGGTCGGCGTCGAGCACAGCCAACGCCTCCTTCATGAACTGGAGGTCCCAAAAGTCGACGTCGAAGATCACCGCCACTCGACCCCGAGCGGCTAGCAGACCGGCGCGCAATGCCTCGCCGTAGTCCGCAACTCGGATGGAGTGAGATTCCACCTCGGGGACGGCTTGCGCGATCCGAGTGGCGATCATGGGCGTTCCATCGGTGGAGCCGTTCTCCACGATATGGATTTCGAACGGTTCGCCGATTGCGCGCAGGCCGTCGACCAGTTCGCGCACCGTGGTACCCAGCATCGCCGCTTCGTTGTAGGCCGGGATGACGATTGAAATCATGTGCCCTCCGAGGTCGCCAACATCTTGACCCGCGCGAAGGTCCACCCATCGGCATCGAGCCACATGTTTCCTTATCGGCAATCTCCCCTTCGCTTCTTCAACCCGGTGCCTGACCCAGGGCAATCGTCGGTCATTCGGGCGCGTGCCGGAGCGCCGATAGGGTGCCCGAGGCGCCCAAATCCAGGGTGCAGATGGGGGAGATGTAGTGGCGGCCATGCCCGATGTCCTGAAACTTCACGCCGACGGATCGCCGGACCGGCTCGCCGTCATTGTGGACGCAAGCCACGATGCGGTCTTCTCGACCACGACCTTCGCCGAGCTGAACCAGCTCGTCAATCGACTCGCGCACGGCTTGCGGGCGCTCGGCGGCGAACCGGGTGATCGGATCGTCTGGTGCGGACCGAACTCGCTCGAGACCATCGCGGTGATCCACGCGGCACGCAAAGTGGGCCTCGTGGCGGTCCCGTTGTCGTATCGCTTCACGCCCGACGAGATGGCGTACGTCATCGACAACTCCGACGCAACCCTCGTCGTGGCCGACGCCGACTACGCGCCCCTTATCGCTTCCGTCCGGGACCAGATTCCCAACGTCCGCGCGTGCGTTGCGTTCTGCGCGACGGTCACGGCCAAGGACCTGCCCAAGGGATTCGTATCGTGGGCCGACACCCTTGCCGGCCAGCCCACCACCGAGCCCGAGTCACCCGACGCGTCGGCAGTGGGCGCGCAGATGCTCTACACCTCGGGCACCACGGGCAAACCCAAGGGAGCGCTGCGCACTTCCACCAACGCGCCGATCGTGTTCGCACTCCTCGGTGAACTCGGATTCCAGATGGGCAATGAAGTGCACATCACGACCGGCCCGATGTACCACTCGGGACCGCTGGCATTCGTGTCGCTCAACCATTCTGCAGGTTGTCCGATCGTGGTACTCCGACGGTTCGATGCCGAGGCGTGGATCAACGCGGTGAAGCTGCACAAGGTGACGAACACCTTCTCGGCGCCGACCCAACTGAAACGCATCGTCTCGCTGCCGGACCACCTCCTCGCGACCGCCGACTGTTCCTCCATGCGCTGTCTCATCGCGAATGCCGCGCCCGTGCCGTACGCGCTCAAGCAGGAGGTGATCGCGAAGCTCGGAGAGGGCTTCCTCTTCGAGGTCTACGGCTCAACCGAGATGGGGATCATCACGGTGCTGCGTCCCGAAGACCAGCTCCGCAAGCCCGGTTCGTGCGGCAAGCCATACGGCGGGATCGAGTTCCGCATCGTGAACTCCGAAGGCAACGAGGCTGCCCCCGGAGACCAGGGCGAACTCTTCATGTCCACCGGGCTTGCGATGGACGGCTACCACCGAACCGACGAACAGCTCACGGAGTACGAGGGCGGCAAGTGGAAGTCGGTCGGCGACATCGCCTACGCGGACGACGAGGGATACCTCTACATTTGCGACCGCATCAAAGACATGGTCATCTCGGGCGGCGTCAATATCTACCCAGCCGAGATCGAAGCGGTCCTGCACGGTCATCCCCAAGTGCTCGACGTTGCGGTCTTCGGTATCCCCGACGACGACTGGGGAGAGAGCGTGTACTGCATCGTTCAGGCCAAGGACAATGAGACCATTGATCTCGAAGAGCTGCGCGTCTTCGCCGAAGCCAACATGGCGAAATACAAGGTCCCTCGCGGTTGGGAAGTGCGCGATGAGCTACCGCGCACCGACGCCGGCAAGTTGTTGAAGCGACTCCTGCGCGACCCGTTCTGGCCCGACCGCGCCGTGTGAGTTCACCGTCGTTACCCGCGATACGGTCTCCGGCCGTGACGACCCTCTCGGAAGCCGAATCAAAGACGCTCGTCGCGGCGCATGGGATCCCGGTACCCGACGAGCGCATCGTGACCGACGCGGAAGCAGCCGTTGCGGCGGCGACGGCAATCGGACTGCCCGTCGTCCTGAAGCTCAACGGTGATGCGATTGCGCACAAGACCGAACGGGGTTTGGTGCGGCTCAACCTCGGAACAATCGATGCAGTACGGGACGCCGCGACCGACCTCCTCGCCGCCGCGACCCCCGCCGACGGGCCCGTCAGCCTGCTCGTTGCCCCCATGCTGCGCGGCAACCGCGAACTCATCGCGGGCCTCCATCTCGACCCGCAGTTCGGTCCCACGGTGATGCTGGGGATCGGCGGAATCCTCGCCGAGGCCATTGCCGATGTTGCATTTCGGCTCGTTCCGCTGACGGCAATCGACGCGCACGAGTTGATCGATGATCTCCATACCCAAGCGCTGCTGGGACCGTTCCGCGGCGAACCCGCCGTCGATCGTGACGAGTTGGTTCAGGTGATCACCGGACTCGCGGCCCTCGCTACGGCTCGGCCCGACGTGGTGAGCGTGGATCTCAACCCACTCATCATCGTCGACGGTCGGCCTATCGCCGTCGACGCACTCGTCGAGGTTGCCCCATGAGAACTGACGAGTTTCACGCACTGTTCGATCCACGCGGGATCGTGGTGGCGGGGGCATCGAGTCATCCCGGCAAGTTCGGGTTCGTCACGCTCCACAACATTTTGAGCCAGGGCTACGCCGGTGGGGTCTACGCCACGAACCGTGACGGCGCAGCGATTCTCGGCATCGAGGCCGCCACCAGCATCGACGAGCTCCCCGCCGACGCCGTCATCGACCTCGTCTTCGTCTGCACCCCGGCGGGCGCGAACCCCGAACTCTTGCGCGCCTGCGCGCGCCGCGGCATCAAAGCCGCCTTCGTCACGAGCGCGGGGTACGGCGAGGCCGGCGATGAGGGTCGCGTCGCCGAACAGGAACTCGTCGATCTCGCTCGCGAACTCAACATTGTGCTCGCGGGTCCGAACGGACAAGGGATCGTCAGCACACCGTCACGGCTCTGCGCGCAGATTGTGGCGCCGTACCCGCCCGTCGGGAAGATCGGAGTCGCGAGCCAGAGCGGCAACTTCGTCTCCAGCTTTCTCAACTACGCGGTCCAGACGGGGATCGGCATCAGCCGTGCTGTGAGCGCAGGCAACGCGGCGATGCTCACGGTCCCGGACTATCTCGATGCCTACGCCGATGACGACGCCACCAGCGTGGGGCTCGCATACGTGGAGGGCATCGCGGATGGCCGCGCGTTCTTCGACCGCATCCGTACCGTCGCCGAACGCATCCCGCTCGTGCTGCTCAAGGGTGGAGCCACTTCGGGTGGCCAACTCGCGGCGGCCAGCCACACGGGCGCACTCGCCAGCAACGATCGCATCTTCGACGGCATGTGTCGCCAAGCGGGTGCGACCCGTGCCGCCACGGTCGAAGAGGCCTACGAAGCGGCCGCCACCTTCGCGACGCAGCCGCTTCCCCAGGGACCCAACGTCGCGGTGATGACGACCGCAGGCGGCTGGGGAGTGGTCACGGCCGATGCGATCACCGCTCATCGCGATCTTGAACTCGCGCCGATGCCCGATGATCTGCGCGCCGAGATCGATACGTTGCTTCCACCCCGATGGAGCCGGAATAATCCGATCGACCTCGCGGGCGGAGAGACCCGCGACACGATTCCCGAGGTCATGGCCATGGTGGCACACCATGACGCCATCGACGCGGTGGTGTATCTCGGCCTCGGCATCCAATCGAATCAAGCACGGCTCATGCGCGAAGGTCGCTTCTATCCCGGCGACGGCCTGGAACGGATCGTCGACTACCACGAACGCCAGGACGCGCGATTTGCCCGAGCCGCGGCCGAGATCAGTGCCGCCACCGGCAAGCCGATTCTGACCGCCACCGAAC
This sequence comes from Acidimicrobiia bacterium, assembly GCA_046598395.1. Classification (GTDB taxonomy): domain Bacteria; phylum Actinomycetota; class Acidimicrobiia; order IMCC26256; family JAENVU01; genus JAENVU01. Next base: position 10,827 of record JBKJIQ010000008.1, on the reverse strand, counting down.
TTGCAGTGGCGTTCCCGGACAATGCGGGACCGCGTACGGTCGCGGCCACCGGTCGACTCTGTTACGCATCGTCGAACCGCGCCGTGACCGCGCTCGGCCACCTTTACCGATACGCCCGATTCCGCGATCGGCGCGGGCTCGCGTGATGAACCACCCGTGACGGATCGCCGGTGAGCGGCCAGGGAACAACGACCCGCCGAGTACTCGTAGCGCTCCTCTTCGTCACCGCGGCGATCGCAGTCGTGATCGCCTTCAAGCGCCCCGGAGCGGCACGGTCCACCCAGCCCGGTGCCGCCCTCGGCACGCCCCTGTGGTCGCCCCGCAGGGTTCCCCAACCAATAACGGATGCGGTAGGAGCACAACACCTCCAAGCCGCGTTGGTCGACCGGCTCGGGTCATTCGCGGGTTGTGTCTCAGTGCATGACGACATCGCCCCGGCCGCCGCGCTCAACATCCACGTGCCCCACATACCGGCCAGCACCCTCAAGCTCTTGACGGCAACCGCGGCGCTCGACACGCTCGGCGCCGGGTTCCATTTCACGACCACGGTCGTTGCGCCATCGGTGCCGAAGGCAGGTGCCGTCGATCGGCTCACCATGATCGGCGGCGGTGATCCACTCCTCGGAACCCCCGAGCGAATCGCACTCGAGGCGGCCGACCCGGAAACGGCTGGTCTCGCCGTGACGCCCCTCGCGAACCTTGCCGACCGGATCGTCGTCGCCGGGATCCGCTCGGTACCGGGTGGCGTGGTTGGGGCCGACGATCGGTACGACACCGCGCGCGACGTCCCCGCGTGGAACGAGTCGAAACGAGCGTCCATCGGGCCGATCGGTGCGCTGACCGTGAACGACGGGTACAGCGGCGCGAGTGGGAAGGGCTCGACCGCAGCCGATCCCGCGCTGAACGCGGCCACGGAGCTCACGCGGCTCCTCAGAGAGCGCGGCGTGTCGGTCGGTTCGCCGAGTCGAGGCGCGACGCCCGATGCGGACAAGCAGTCAAAGATCGCGTCGCTCGACTCACCTCCGTTGCCGCTCGTCCTCACCGAGATGCTCAGCGCCAGCGATAACCTCACTGCCGAGATCCTGGTGCGCGAACTGGGCGCCCACGCAGGGGAGGGGACGACGGCGCGCGGTGTAGTGGAACTGACCGCCGCGTTGACCAGACTCGGCATCAACCTCGATGGTGCGAGGATCGTCGACGGTTCGGGGCTCTCCCGCGACGACGCGGTGACCTGTGCCACCCTCCTCGACGTACTCACGCTGGCCCGGAGTCCAAAGTTCACACCGATTCACGACGGTCTCGCGATCGCGGGAAAGCGGGGAACGCTCGCGACCAGGCTGACCGGCCCATCGCTTGCGGGCAATCTCCGGGCCAAGACCGGAACCCTCGACGGGGTGAGTGCATTGGCCGGATTCGTTCGCAGCGATCGACCGCTCACGTTCTCCCTGCTGGCCGCCGGGCCCTTCGGCGAGGCCACTGCGTTCCGTCTCCGCGAAGCCATGGCAACCGACACTGCCGCCTTCCCGCGAACGTCGGCAGGTCGTGGCTTGGTACCGGCACCAATCGCCCCGGTTTCGCCTACGGCTTGCCCCGGTGCGCGGCGCGCGTGTTGAATCCGCCCGTGGCCGATCGACCTGCACCAATCCCACAGGCCGTCGCCGAGCTCATTCAGCTCGTCAAGGCCTACTTCAAACAAGAGACCACCGAGCCCCTGAAGGCGCTCGGACGGGTCGTCGCGTTCGGCGTTCTCGGGTCGCTGCTCCTCGGAACCGGCGTCATCTTCGTTGCCGTCGGTATCTTGCGGGTGCTCCAGCACGAAACCGACACCACGTTCCAGGGCAACTGGTCGATCATCCCCTACATCGTCGTGATCGTGGCACTGCTCGTTACCGCGGCGCTCGTGTTCAAAGTCGGAACCCGCACGAAGAAAGGTCCCGCGTGAGCGCGCCGAACAAGCCCATCACTCGAGCCGACATCGAAGCCAAGCTGCGCGAGATCGGTGGCGAGGTCGACGAACAAGTCGCGAACACCAAGCAGTTGGCCATCACCGTGGGCGCGGTGGTACTCGCGGTCGTGATCGCCGGCGTTTTCCTTTTCGGACGGCGCCGAGGCAAGCGACTCACCACCATCGTGGAGATCCGCCGAGTATGAGTCGCTCATGAGTGCCGTCTCGATCGTCGGCGGCTTCATCGGTGCCCGGGCCAAACAAAAAGGCAAAGTTGCCTTCACGGTGACTGCGCTCTTCACCGGCATTCGCGTCTTTCGCCGCCTCATCCGTAGCTCGAACAAGCCGGCGGCGCGATTCGTGGTGAAGCCCGGAGAGGTCTACGAGATCAGGGGACTGCGCCGCGGCCGGTAGCGTGCATGGCTCCATGAGAGTCATTCTTCGTAACCCCCGCCGCGAAATCGAAGTTCCCGGTCCGCTGACCGTCGACGCGCTCCTCACGCGCCTCGACGTGGTAGCCGAGTCGGTCCTCGTCATCTGCGGCGACACGCTGGTGACTCACGACACTCGGCTCACCGACGCTGACGTCATCGAGATCCGACCCGTCATCTCGGGGGGTACGCAATGAAGTGCACCCGGTGCAAGGCGCCAGCCATCATCGATATTCGTCGCCACAACGCGGCGTTTTGTTCGGAGTGCTTCCTCCATCAGTGCCGCGAACAGGTCCGTCGCGCGATCAAAGATCACCGCATGATCAACCCCGGCGAGCGGGTACTGGTTGCCGTCTCCGGCGGCAAGGACTCTCTCGCACTCTGGGACATCCTGGCCGCGATCGACATCCCGGCGGACGGCCTCTACCTCGGCCTGGGGATCGGGGACTACTCCGACGCGTCGGGCGTCTTCGTCCGCGAGTTCGCACGAACCCGAGACCTCGCGCTGCACGACGTTGACCTGCGCTCGATGTACGGATACGACATCCCCGCCGCGGCCGCGGCAACCAATCGCGCGCCGTGTGGGTCCTGTGGACTCTCGAAGCGTCACCTCTTCAACCGAGTCGCGCTCGAGGAGGGCTACGACGTTGTCGCCACCGGGCACAACCTCGACGACGAAGCAGCAGTGCTCCTCGGCAATGTGCTCCGCTGGGAAACGGGATATCTCGGCCGACAGTTCCCCGTCCTCCCCGCGAGCGTTGGCTTCGCTCGCAAGGTCAAGCCGCTGGTTCGTCTCACCGAACGCGAGATGGCGGCCTACTGCGTCTTGCGCGGGATCGACTACCAGGTCGAGGAGTGTCCGATGGCTGCGGGAAACCGGCACATCGGATTGAAGGAGACCCTCAATCAACTCGAAACCAGGTCGCCCGGAACGAAGGCCGCGTTCCTGAGCGGGTTCTGGAGCCGCGGGCACGACGCGTTCGTCGGCGAGGCCGACGATGAACGCGCCACCCTGCAACCCTGCGTGGAGTGCGGCGCGCCGACCACGACCGGCGACCGTTGCGCGTTCTGTTCGCTACGGGCTCGGGCCGCGATCGCGCCCAACGACGAGAAACAGCATGTCGAGCAGTCGAACGTCGCGCTCGTCACCCAGCCAGTTACACAGCCGGTAACACTGCGGACGGGGAACTGACATGCACGGACCATTTCGCGTCGGCGACCGCGTGTTGCTCACCGACCGCAAGCGACGTCGCCACATGATCGAACTCCGTGAGGGGGGCGAGTTTCACACTCACGCGGGCGTCCTCGACCACGCGAGCATCATCGGCGCCGAAGAGGGGGTCACTCTGCGCACGACCCGGGGCGCGGCGTTGATCGCCATTCGCCCCACCCTCTCCGAGTACATCCTCCAGATGCCGCGGGGCGCACAGGTGATCTACCCCAAGGATTTGGGCCCGATCGTCATGCTCGCCGACATCTTCCCGGGCGCCCACGTCCTCGAATCCGGGGTCGGCTCGGGGGCGCTGACGATGACGCTGCTCCGGGCCGTCGGTGCCACTGGTCGCGTGTCCGGTTACGAAATCCGCGATGATTTCGCCGACCGAGCCCAACGAAACGTGGAGGGCTACCTCGGTCCCGATGTACCACTCACCGTCGAGGTGCGCGATATCTACGAAGGCATCGAAGCCACCGACATCGATCGCATCGTGCTCGATCTGCCCGAGCCATGGCAGGTCGTCAAACACGCGGAGGCCGCGTTACGGCCGGGCGGAATCATCCTGTCGTACCTCCCGACGATCCTGCAGGTTGCGACCCTGCGCGAACACCTCGCGGAGTCGAGCTTCGGCATGGCCGAGACGCTCGAGGTTCTCCAGCGCGGCTGGAATGTGGACGGGCTTTCGGTGCGCCCCGATCACCGCATGGTCGCCCACACCGGCTTCCTCACCGTTGCCCGCAAGCTCGCCAGCTCGGAGTGAATCGTCTCGATCTCGTCGTCCTGGCCGCGGTGGCCGTCGGCGCGCTGGTGGGGCAACGGGTCGGATTCCTCATCCGGGTGATGTCCTGGCTCGGTCTCGCCGTCGGGCTCATGATTGGCCTGCGGCTGATGCCACGAATCGCGGCCTCACTCGCGTCGAGCACTCCCGGGATCCGACTCCTCGCAGTCTCGTCACTGCTCCTTGGGTTGGCGCTGATCGGTCATACCGTCGGTCTGGTGGCCAGCCACTCACTTCGTGCCCGCCTCGAACTCTCCACCGAGGCCTCCGCGTTTGATCGCGTGGCGGGAGGGATCGTCGGTGGACTCGGCACGCTCGTGCTGCTCTGGCTCCTCGTCCCGGCCCTGCGCTCAACCCCGGGTTGGCCCGCTCGAGTTGCTCGCGATTCGAGCATGGTCGCCCTCATCGATCGCTACGCGCCCACGGAGCCGCGCGCCGCACGCGTTCTCGGTCGCATCGTCGGCGAAGCTCCCTATCCGGAACTCAGCCACGACGGCCGCGGTGACCAGAACGCGGTCGGGGATCCGCCGACGAGCGACGCCGGTCCCGGCGTGACCACCCGAGCGGAGCGATCGGTCGTGCTCGTGGAAGGAGCGGCTTGCGGGCTCCGCATCTCGGGCACCGGGTTCGCGACCTCGCCCGACACCATCGTCACCAACGCGCACGTGGTCGCTGGTGAGCATCGCAGCGAAGTCATCACGTCCGACGGTCGGCGCCACGAGGCTCGCGTGATCATGTTCGATGGACTCCATGACGTCGCGATCTTGCGTGTTCCCGGCGCGAGGTTCGCACCCCTGTCGCTCGGGCCCACCAGGCTCCGCTCGATCGCGAGTGTTCTCGGCCATCCAAACGGTGGCGACCTGCGCGCGACGCCGGCCCGAGTGGCGCGTCGCATCGACATCGCGCGGAGCGACATCTACCGCACTGGCACCGTCCGCACCTCGATCGTGGGACTGGCTGCCCATCTCATCGTGGGCGACTCCGGAGCCCCGGTCATCGGCGCCGACGGTCGGGTCCAAGCGATGGTGTTTGCCATCGATCCAGCCAGCGACACCACAGCGTTTGCATTGGGGACCGAAGAACTCAGGCCCTTCATCCGCCTCGCGCGCACCACGAGTAAGGCCGCCAGCACCGGAACGTGTCTGATCGACTGACCGACTGACCGACCGTCGACCGGCGCCGTCAGCCGGCGATGGCGTCATAGACCGTGAATCCAAACGCCGCGATCGCCAACGCCGAGACCATCACCACACAGATGAGCGCGAACACCCGGAACCGCGGACCGTTCACTGCGGCTCCGACCACGCTCGACCGATTGGTCAGGATGAAAAGGAACACCAGGATCACCGGGGTGATGAATCCGTTGAGCACCTGCATACCGACAAGCAAATCAATCAGGTTGACCGGAATGAGCGCGACCGCTCCTCCGATGAGAACTTGGGCCGTGAACAGCCCGAGGAAGAGCGGAGCCTCTCGAAAACGCCGCGAGACGGAACGCTCAGCCCCTACCGCTTCCGCGAGGCCATAGGCCGTCGACAGTGGGACGATCGCCGCGGCCAACATCGATGCGCCGAGTAACCCCATCGCGAACAGCACCTCGGCACCCGCGCCCGCAATGGGTTCGAGCGCCTTGGCCGCCTGTTCCGCAGAATCAAGGGATCCAGTCCCGCCAATGGCGGTCGCGGTCGCAATCAAGATCGACACAAAAATGAAACCGGCGAACAGCGCGCCAAAGATCGCATCGATCCGCTCGTGGCGATAGTCGTCGGGTCCGATGCCGCGGTCGGCAACCGCTGCCGCTTGGTACAGCTGCATGTACGGAGTGATCGTCGTGCCGACGAGGGCCACCGCCATGAGTAAGAACTCGCGACTGGCGATGAAATGCGGGATGAACGCGTCTTGGGCAACCTGTCCCCAATCGGGTTGCGAGGCGACCATAGCAATCGGGTACACCAAGAAGACCAGCGAGAGCAGCAGGAACACGCGCTCCGCTCGCCGATACGAGCCAAAGAGAACAGTGCTGAGAATCAGCAGGACGGCAATCGGCACCGAGATGTACCGCGTGACGCCGAAGATCTCGAGCGCGGCACCGATGCCGGCGAACTCGGAGACGACGAGGCCAAGGTTCGCGACCAAGAGACACACGACCGCGAACGCACCAATGCGCAGCGAGAACTCTTCGCGGACAAGCGACATGAGTCCCTCGCCGCTATAGGCACCGAGGCGCGCCGCCATCTCCTGTACTGCGACGAGCGCGGCAATGATCAGGAGACAGATGAACAGTGTCCGGTACCCGAACAGGGAGCCGGCCGAGGCGTAGGTGGCGATCCCACCCGCGTCATTGCCGGCGTTCGCCGCGATCAACCCGGGTCCGAGCAGCGCGAACAGGATCGCCGGCCGAACGAAGCGGCGACGCCGAGGCGGCGGTGGTGAGACGGGAAGAATGCTCATGACGTCACGCGTCAGCCGAACAACCGCGGGAAGCGGACGCGGCCGCGATCGGGTACGAGCGCATCGACCAGGTCGTCGGCGAGGATGCGCCCGACGGGGCGGCCCTCCTCGTCGACCACGAGGAGCGACGAGCCACGGGAGTCGATGAACTGCTCGATGACCTCGGTCAGCATCGCGTCGGGACCGACCGTTACCGGCTCGGGCGGCGCGGCCACATTGATGACGTGATCGTCGCTGGCGGCGACCAGCAGCTCGAACAGTCCAAGGTCATGCACGACCCGCCCATGTCCATCCACGATGATCACCGCATCCACGTCGCCCTGGTGCTCGGCGTGGGTCCGCAGCACCCGCCGCACTTCGCCCACGGTCTGGTCCGGACGCACGAGGACCAGATTGGTGGTCATCAGGCCACCGGCGGAACCCTTGGGGTAGGCCAACAACGCGCGTAGTCCCGACGCAGTGCCGGTCGGCATCTGGTCGAGCAGCGCTTCGGCCTCATCAGGGTCGAGCTCACGCAACGCATCCGCCGCCTCGTCCGACTCCATTTCCGCGAGCAGCGTCGCGGCCCGCACCGATTCGGATTCGCGCAACAGCGCGGCGAGCTCCTCGGGGCTCATTTCTTCGAGTGCATCGGCCGCGACATCAGGCGCCAGCTGGTCAAGTAGCTCTTGACGCTCCTCGCGTCCCAGCTCCTCCAAAAGATCGGCAAGCTCGGCCGGACGCAAGCGCCGCAGCGCCTGGTTCGGGGTATTCGATTGCATCGGCCCGCGCCGACCCGCGCCCGGCGAACCAAACGACTGAATCGCCGCCCAGTCGATGACCCGCTCGGGAGTCGGTCGCACCCGCCACCGGGTCGGCCCCAGGCGCCGTAACAACGTCTGAAATCCAACGTCGACCCCAACCAACCGGTAGACGCCCGCCACGCGCGCAAGGTAGAGATCGGACGCGCGTACGACGCGCACACCGTCGACGTCGACCAGCTGGTGGTCGACAACGTCGCCGTTCAAGACGACCTCACCTTCGCGCGGCACGAAGTCGCGCAGATCGAGGCGCGTCGACTCGAGCGTCACCCGGTCCGTGGCGATCTCGGTGATCTGATCGATGGGGACATAGGCGCGGCGCCGGCCGATCCGCATGACGATCCCGGTCAACGGGGGATAGGACTCACCCTGCCACCGCACCACGAGGTCGACGACGCGTCCGACCTCGACGCCACGATGATCAAGGACTGGTCGACCAGCGAGCGCGGCGGCGGAAACGAGCACGTCGGCTACGGCACGGTTCGCGAGAAGACGCTTGGTACGGAACTCACGGCGGCGCTTGAACGCTGCGGGCGTAGGAAGGGGAGGGCGACGAGCCATGGGACACCTCCAGCGGTGCGCCGATACTCAGCGCCCAGGTGGGTGGGAGGGACAGGACGGGGTCGCGCCTCTTGCCCTGCGGCAGCGTCAGATCAGATGATCAGGCCTGCACGAACAGAGGGGAGACGCGAGTGTCACTACTCGGGGGTTCGCTTGTGGGCATCTCGCTCCTCCTTCCGTTTCCCGTGATGCTCAAATTCCGTTCATGGCGCCGCGTCAGATTTTACTCGGCTTCGATGTAGATGCATTCTCCCGGGCATTCCTCGGCAGATTCGATCGTGGCCTCGAGCATCCCATCGGGAATGTTGGCCAGACCCTCGGCACCACCGGGCTCTGCAAACACTTTGTCGCCTTCCTTGACGTAGGCGAGGCCATCGTCAAGCAGCGTGAAAACTGTGGGGGCGATCTCCTCGCAGAGGCCGTCGCCCGTGCACAGGTCCTGATCGATCCAGACCTTCATCGTTGATCCTCACATCGTCGTTGGCGTTCGGGGGTTCGCAACCGAGTTCTCGACTTGACCGGGATGCATCTCAACTTCCGGTCCGTACCAGCCGATCGGAGCGTACGGTGCTCTGCACTCCGATCGGCAATTTACACCGCGAGCATGAGGAAAAAGCTGATCGAGGGCTCGAGCTCTGGTTAGGGTGCGCGAAGAGCGCTCCATTGGGCTTTGATCGGAAGGATTCCCTCGTGGCCAGTGAACACGAACGACGCCTCGCCGAGTACGAACATCAGGTTGGCGAGCTCCAAGATGAGTGCAAGTCCCTCGGGGAGGAAATCGTCCTCCTCCGGCGACGGCTCCAAGACGCACCCAAGCGCGTCCGGACCCTCGAGGAACGAATCCTCGAGACCAAGGGCCAACTCGCCAAGGCCGTATCCCAGAACGAGCGATTGTCGGCCACGCTGCGCGAAGCACGCGAGCACATATCGGCGCTACGCGAAGAGGTGGAGAAGCTCACGATGCCCCCATCGGGCTACGGGACCTTTCTCGGAACGAACGACGACGGCACGGTGGATGTCTCCAGTGCCGGCCGCAAGATGCGGGTCGCCATCCACCCCGAGCTTGATCCGTCCACGCTTCGGCGAGGCCAAGAGGTTGTGCTCAACGAATCCATGAACGTGGTGTTGGCGCGCGGCGCCGAAACCCAAGGCGAAGTCGTGGTCTTCAAGGAAGTCCTCGAAGACGGCCACCGCGCGCTGATCGTTGGGCGGGCCGACGAAGAGCGCGTCGCGGAGCTCGCAGAGGATCTGATCGGCGTGAAGATCCGGTCCGGCGAGCATGTACTCATCGACGCCCGATCGGGACTGCTCGTGGAGCGCATCCCTCGGCCTGAGGTCGAAGAGCTCGTGCTCGAAGAGGTTCCCGATATCACCTACGCCGACATCGGCGGTCTCGACGCCCAGATCGAACAGATCCAAGATGCCGTCGAGCTGCCGTACCTCCATGCTGACCTCTTCTCCGAACACGACCTCCAACCGCCGAAGGGGATCCTCCTCTATGGCCCCCCGGGTTGCGGCAAGACGCTCATCGCCAAGGCCGTGGCGAACTCACTCGCCAAGCGGGTGTCGGAGAAGACCGGCAACGCGCAGACGAAGTCGTACTTCCTCAACATCAAGGGCCCCGAGCTCCTCAACAAGTACGTGGGGGAGACCGAGCGTCAGATCCGGCTCATCTTCGAACGAGCACGCGAAAAGAGCGAAGAGGGTGTGCCCGTCATCATCTTCTTCGACGAGATGGACTCGCTCTTCCGCACCCGCGGTACCGGGATCAGTTCCGACATGGAATCGACGATCGTTCCCCAGCTGCTGGCGGAGATCGACGGGGTCGAGGCGCTCAAGAACGTGATCGTCATCGGCGCGTCGAACCGCGAAGATCTCATCGATCCCGCCATCCTGCGACCGGGCCGCCTCGACGTGAAGATCAAGATCGAGCGACCGAACGAAATCTCCGCAAAGCAGATCTTCGCCCAATACTTGGTGCCGACCCTGCCCATCGCGGAGGACGAGACCAAGCACTTCGACGGTGACGCTTCGGCCGCGATCGTGCGGATGATCGACGACGCGGTGGACGCGATGTACGCCACCGATGAACTGAACCGCTTCCTCGAAGTGACCTACCAAAACGGCGACAAAGAGATCCTGTTCTTCAAGGACTTCTCGTCCGGCGCGATGATCGAGAACATCGTGCGGCGCGCGAAGAAGCTCGCGATCAAGCGCACCATCGCAGGCGGAAGCCACGGGATCAGCACGCAGGACCTCCTCGACTCCATCAAGCAGGAGTACCGCGAGCAGGAGGACCTTCCCAACACCACGAACCCCGACGATTGGGCGAAGATCTCCGGCAAGAAGGGCGAGCGCATCGTGTTCGTCCGTACCCTGCTCACCAAGGACGACCCCGAAGGCGGCGGCCGCCAGATCGAGCGCATCACCACCGGTCAGTACCTGTAGCGAGCGCGAGCAATCCGGTCGCAGCGCATCATAGGTGTTCGCGCTGATGCTGCCTCTGCTTGATCATGGTCCGCGGGTTCGCGTTCAGTGTTGTGTTGGTGGGCCGCGGGTGGGGTTGGGGTCTGTGGGGGGGTTGAACTGCCAGGTGTTTTGGGGGTGTTGGGTGAGGGTCCAGCCGTGTTCGAGCATGTGGTGGT